>CAYTBN010000033.1:0-71740 GCA_964436045.1 uncultured Rickettsiales bacterium
CGAACAGCAGATCGCCAGGGCTCACACCTCCGTGGCCAGGGCCAAGCTGGTCAGCGTGGGCATCGCGGGTCGCGCCATCCTCGTCCTCGGGGACAGGGGCATGTAGGGGACGCCCTGCGTGCTCGGTCTTGTCCGGGAACGGCTTGAGCGGGTGACTGCACTCGCAGTACGCGGCGTCTGGCGCTACGGGGCGTTCGCACTTCGGGCAGGTGTCTGGGGGCACGGATCGGATTGTAGATCACTTGGGGTGATCTGTTGCGGCGGTCCCAGAAGCGCGAGGACAGTGCGCATCATCGAGCCCTTCTACCTGCTGCACGACGACCATCGCTGGCACGTAGATCACCAGGCGCCCCCGGTTCGCCCGTAGATCCAGGACCACCACGCCCCCGTCCGGGAGACGGACCCCGAGCTGGTGCTCGCGCTCGTCCAGCTCGATCACGTGGAAGGTCTCGTGCGCGGGTGTCCTCGGCCAGCGAGGACCTTGTCGAAATCCAGCGTGGATGTGAGGGGGCTGTGAGGGTTCGCGTGTTTGGCGTGGCGAAAGCGCGGGCCGACCCGGGCGTGCTTCCGGCATCTTCTTCAGCAATGACAGGGTCTTGATGGGGGAGAAAGAATGGTGAGCCGGCCGGGACTTGAACCCGGGACCAACGGATTAAAAGTCCGTTGCTCTACCAACTGAGCTACCGGCCCACGAGGGGGGATCTTACTGCTGGGCGAACTCGTTTCGGACGGAGGTGTAGGTGTCGCCCGGGTCGACGCTGAAGTGGATGGTTTTCTCCCGGGCTGGGTCGCAGTTGCCGCAGCTCAGGAGCAGGGTGTGGGTGCCGGCGGTGATCTCCCAGTCCTTGACCGGGGTGTTTCGCAGCAACTTGCCGTCCAGGTAGACGGTGGACCAGGGCTTGGAGTTGACGGTCAGGTGGGCCGGGGCCGCGATCACCGGGGGGTCGGTGGTGGCGTCGGCGTCCTTGTCCTTGTCCCGATCCCTGTCCTTGCCGCGGTCCTTGTCGGCGTCCTTGTCGGCGTCCTTGTCCTTGTCCCGATCCCTGTCCTTGCCGCGGTCCTTGTCGGTGTCCCGGTCCCTGTCCCGATCCCGATCCCTGTCGCGGTCCTTGTCGGTGTCCTTGTCCTTGTCGGGGGGCGGCGGAGTGGGGGTTTCGGGCTCGACCTCGTCGGGGTTCGCGTCGGCGTCGACGTCCTTGTCCTTGTCTGGATCGACGAGGGCGTCCTCCCCGGGGGTCGGCTGTTCGACGGCTTCGGTCGGGGGCTCGACGGGATCGTCGGACAGATCGCCGACGGACCAGGTGGGCTGGTTGCCCAGGATCCGCCAGCCAACCACGACGCCGACGGCGCCGAGCAGGAAGACGATCACCACCAGCAGCATGGCGATCAGCAGTCCGACCCGGCTCTTGCGCTTCTCGACGGAGTACTCGTCGGAGAGGATGGGGGCCGTCGACACGGGCGGCCGCAGGGCGTCGGGGCCCACTGCGGGTGCCGGGGGCAGGGAGGGCTCGGCGCCGGTCTGGAAGAACTGCTCGGTCAGCTCCCCCATCTCCTGCTCGGCCATCGGGCGGCCCGTGGGCGTGGCGGCCTTGAGTGCGGGCGCGGACGGCGTGGGCTCGTTGCCCTGGATGAAGAAGGCCTGGGTGAAGTCGCCCAGCTCATCCTCGGCCTCGCTCATGCCGGCCAGGGATTGAGTGCCCTTGGGATGGCCCTTGCCGGGAGCACCCTGGTTCTCCTTCTCGGGGATCCAGGTCTGGTACTCCTGCAGCCACTCGACGATGGACGGGCCCGCGGGCAGGCTGTCCATCACTGCGTTCAGATCCCGCTCCATCGCGCCCGCGGACTCGTAGCGGTCCTCGGGCTTCTTGGCCATGGCCTTCTTGACCACGGTCTCCAGGCCGGGCACCCGCTCGCCGATGGTCTTCAGCGCGTCGCGGATGTCGGCCTGCAGCACCTTGTGCATGATGGCCAGCAGGTTGTCGCCGTGGAAGATCACGTCCAGGCACACCAGCTCGTGGATGATCGAACCCATCGAGAAGATGTCGGAGCGGCCGCTGAGCTTGGAGCTGCCGGTCACCTGCTCGGGCGACATGTAGATCGGCGTGCCCTTGGTGATGTCCGCAGCGGTGGTCTTGTAGAGGTTGGAGTCGGCCTTGGCGATGCCGAAGTCCATGATCTTGGCGTCGCCCGACCGCGACACGATGACGTTGGCCGGCTTCAGGTCCCGGTGGACCAGGTTCATCGGCGCGCCGTCCTTGGCCACCAGGGTGTGGGCGTAGTCCAGCCCGGCGCAGATGTGGATCGCCATCTGCAGCACGACCCCGGGGGGGATCGACTTGCCGGCGTTGCGGCAGTTGCGGACCACCGAGTCCACGGTCCAGCCGTTCACGTACTCCATGGCGAGGTAGTAGTTCTCGCCCACCTGGTTGAACTCGTAGACCTCGACGATGTTCCTGTGGCGCAGCTGGCCGCCGAGGCGGGCCTCGTTGATCAGCGCCTTGACGAAGCGGTCGTCGGCGGTGAGGCGGGAGTCGATCTTCTTGAGGGCGACTTCCTTTTCAAACCCCATCGGACCGGAGAGCACGGCCAGGTACACCTTGGCCATGCCGCCCTCGCCGAGCAAGCTGACCAGTTTGTACCGCCCGAAAGTCTCGGGTTCCATGGTGTCTCCAGGCGCGTGATCCGGCCCGCTCCCACGGGCGCCGGAATGAAGACGCAGCCAGCCCACGTTGTCAATAGACACCCCATTATAGGGGGTGGTTCCAGGTGCGCGCGATGGCACCCGAGGACGATATCGTCCCAACACGCGATCCCATGAGGGTCTCGCGGGGCTTTTGCGTGGCGGAGCACAGGCGCCGCTGCTAGGTTGTCGTGCTGGCCCGACCACCGGAATCCCTGGAGATCAGGATGGATATCACCCTCATCCACCCCTATCCCGACCCGTCTGCCTACGGGCTGCGGGTGCTGCGCGCAGTGCTCAAGAGGGACGGCCACCGGGTCCGGTTCGTGAACCTGCCCGATTTCACGGGCGACGAGGCCACCGTGGCCGTCGAGCGCGCCGCCCGCCGCTACCCTCGCCGCGCCCTGGACCAGCTGTGTGACGTGGTCGCCGACTCCGATATCGTCGGCGTCTCGCTGATGACCAACTTCTTCGCCACGGCGGTCGAGATCACCACCGCGATCCGCCGTGAGCTGCCCGAGAAGCTGATCGTCTGGGGCGGCATCCACCCCACCATCCGGCCCGACGAGTGCCTCGATCACTGCGACGTCGCGGTGGTGGGCGAGGCCGAGGACTCCATGCGTGAGCTGGCCAGGCGGGTGGAGGCCGGCGAGGACTGGTCCGACGTGCCCGGGCTGGCCTTCCGCCGCGGCAGCGAGCTGGTCGAGACCGCGATCCCGCCCCTGCAGACCGAGCTGGACCAGCTGCCCGCGCCCGACATCGTCGCCGAGGACCAGTGGCTGCTCCACGACGGCGAGCTGATGCCGGTGAGCGACGACGTCTACGTGCAGATGATGGCCCGCACGACGGCCAGCGCCCTGTACGGCAAGGTCGGCTACCAGACCATGACCAGCCGCGGCTGCCCCCATCGCTGCGCCTACTGCGTCAACTCCACCATCCGCGGCCTGTACCCGGGCCAGCGATACGTCCGCTTCCGCTCGGTCGAGTCGGTCATCGACGAGCTGACCGCGGTGCTGCGGCGTTATCCGCAGGTGGACTACATGTGGTTCTCGGACGACGTGTTCTTCGCGCGTCCGCTGAAGGACCTGCAGCGGTTCTCCGCCCTGTACCTGGAGAAGATCGGGCTGCCGTTCTACATGCTGGCCAGCCCGACGTCCCTGACCGAGGAGAAGTACAAGACCCTGGTCGACGCCGGCCTCCACCACATCCAGATGGGCATCGAGAGCGGCAGCCCGCGGATCCAGGAGGTCTTCCAGCGGGAGCGGATGGGCAACGACAAGGTGCTCAAGGCGGCGAAGATCATCGCCAAGTACGCCGACCAGACCCAGGTCCCCTACTACGACTTCATCACCAACATCCCCTGGGAAGACGACGAGGCCCGCCGCGAGACGCTCCAGCTGATCGCGCAGCTGCCCAAACCCTTCAAGCTGCAGCTGTTCTCGCTGGTGCTCTACCCGGCCACCGTCGCGTACGACCGCGCCTGCACCGAGGGCAAGATCGCGCCGGCCGAGCGGGAGCTGTACGACGGCATGTACCAGGTCCGCGACGACACCTACCTGAACCTGGTGCTATCCCTGTCGTCCAAGGGGCTGGTCCCCGGCTGGCTGGTGGCCGCGATGGCGGACAACAAGCTGGGTCCGGTGATCTCCAGCCCTCCGGTGCGGGTGGCCGAGGAGGCGACCCGGCGGGCGTTGAAGACGGTCCGGCGGCTACGGGACTTCAACCGGCACTACAAGAAGATGACGGCGATGGCTTCGTGAGCGAGTTCCCGTCCCGCATTTAGGGATGGAGACGAGCGAGGACCCACGGCGAGCAAGCTCGCCGTGCCACCCGACATTTCGGGGATATCGCGGGACGTGTGGGGCCGTGGCTCAGGCGGTGGTCGGGCGGGCGGACTTGCGGCCGTGGCGTTCGTGGATGTGCTGGGCCAGCAGCGCCGATTCGTCCCGCTCCTCGGCGCTGTCGCCGTCCCGGCGTCGCGTACCCAGGTAGATCACGCCCACGCCCAGACCGAGCAGGGCGACCGGAATCGACAGCAAGACCAGCTGCAGTAGTGACGGTCCGGCCCCCTTCGACGTGAGCGCGCCGGAGAGCCGCCCGCGGCCTTGTCTGTTACCGCTGCCACCGATCCCCGACAGTCCCGCCACCAGTCCGGCCGGGGCCGACGACTGGGCTGCGGCGCTCGTCCGAGCCGGGACCGCGGCTGGCTGGGCCGGCGCCGTGATCCGCACGACGTCGGG
Organism: uncultured Rickettsiales bacterium; assembly: GCA_964436045.1. GTDB lineage: Bacteria > Myxococcota_A > UBA796 > UBA9615 > CAYRNR01 > CAYTBN01. The sequence continues at coordinate 4,921 of CAYTBN010000033.1, forward strand.
CACCTTCGCCGAACCGAGCAGCCTCGCCGCCTCGTTGCCGCTGACGTCGTAGGTCATCGCGAAGGGCCAGCTGCGCTCGTCCGCCAGCTCCCCGACCCCGATGGCACTGCAGCCGACGCCCACACAGACCCCGAGCACGTCGTGGTTGCCCGCATCGCGCATGTTGTCCAGGACCGCCAGGCTCGCCGGATTGTCCGGATGGAACAGGGCTGCCTGGGCGGGCGCGTCGGTCAATACGCGTTGGTCGAGCGGCCGGGCCTCGTCCGCCTGGCTCGTCCCGATCGCCAGCAAGCTCAAGCTCGCCAGCGCCATTCCGGTGACGATTCGAATCCTCATCACCCACCTCATTCCTTCACGACTTCAATCTTTACCTTACCATGGTGCTCGGAGGTCGCCGCTGACAACCTGTGCCGCGGCTAACGGGGCACGAAGACGACCGTCGGCGAACCGTCCAGCGGGTGACAGGTCCAGCCGGGAATACCGGCCGGTGTCGTTTCGTGGGTCTCGATCAGGTTGAAGCCATTCCAGCATTCGTCCTGGGCCCAGGCCCACAGGGTTTCCCAGTCCATCGTCCCGTCCAGATAGGCCAGGCTCAGGTCCGTCGCCCCGTTCGCGGAGATCCCCACATGGGTCGCCAATTCGCCCACCGACGCCGCCTCGTCGGCGGGTCCATCGTCCATGTACAGCAGCAGCCGCTCGACGGCCAGGTCGTCGGCGAAGAATCCCCACGGAGTGCCGAGCCAGTGCCCGGCGGTGATGTCCTCGTCGTCCACGTCGAACGAGAGGATCGTCGTCGAGGCAGAGATCTCCAGGGAGGTCAGCTCCTGATACCCCGCGGGCACTCCGGCGCTCTCGAACCACGGCATCAGGCCGCAGCGGTGGGCGGGATCCAGGCCCAGGGTGGTGGCGTTGTCGACCGGTACGTCCAGCGTGAACTCGTTCGTGGTGCCATTGACCGGATAGCCCTTGAGGTAGACCCGGATGGCGGTCTCCGCGCCCGTAAAACGTAGCTGGCCGTCGGGCGCGCCGAAGGGATCCACCTCCATGACGGACCAGCCCTCCTGGGCCCAGTCGCCATCGGGGCGGAGATAACCCAGCAGCATCCGCCCACCCACGCCGACCAGCGCCTCACCGTCGTCCAGCCCTGGCTCCGGTGCCTGCTCCTCGCTGTCGCGCCACACGAAGGGCAGATAGAAGGCGCCAGTGCCGTCGTACTCCTCCCCCAGGTCCAGGGCGTGGAAGTGGTGCTCCGGCGGCGGGATCGGCAGCTGGTAGTGCCATTCCACCCCGCTGTCTCCCTGCTCGAAGCTGTCGTCACCGGCCAGGTACTCGCCTCCGACCTCCACGCTGTGGCTGTAGAAGGCCAGCTGGGCCAGTCCGAGGCGCAGGTACTGGAACTGCGCGCCCGTGGCTCCGGGCCGCTCCTCGAGCACGCCGCCCACGGTCACGTGAGCCAGATCCAGGTCGATGGGCAGGTGGTGGGAGGGCCCCTGCTCGGTGGCATCGGTGGGGGTGAAGCGGAGCAGGGCCTGGTCGGACTCGGCGCCCTCGAGATCCTGTTCGGTGGCCCAGACCAGGGTGAACCGCTGGCCTGCCCGGGTGCAGTTGATGGCCGTCAGGTCGGCCTCGTCCGACGAGACCACCGCGGCCGGCGCATAGCTGTTGCCGCCGTCGAAGGAGACCTCGACGGTCAACGAGCAGATCTCGCCGTCCTCATCCACCAGGGTCACCATGACGCTGGCGCCTTCGAACAGCGGATCGGCGTCATTGAGTTCGGCGTCCACCTGCGGGAGGGAGTTGAAGGTGGTCTCGTCGGGCACCTCGGGCGGACCACAGGCCAGCCCCAGCGGGAGCGCCAGCAAGGGCAAGAGGGTGGCGAGCCTGTCCATCCGGGGTTCCCCGACCATCGGCCGAGTATAACAAGGGACCGTCCCGAACCCGGCTCTTTGCCTGACGCCTGACGCCTGACTCCTGACGCCTGACGCCTCCCCTCCCCGGGAATGGTCGATTCGCGGCGCCAGAATCGAGTAGTGTCCCCCCTTGCCGTGCCGGGGTGCCCGCTGGGCCGGACGAACGGGAGGGAGAGTCCGAGATGAACCACCGACCTGGATGGCTGCTGGTCTTGCTGGTCTGGACGTTGACCGGTTGTGTCGTTTCGGTGACCGACGACGACACCCCGGCCGACGACGACACAGGCGACGACGACACGGGCGACGACGACACGGGGGACGACGACACCGCTGACGACGAGACCGGGGACGACGACACCACCGGGGACGACGACACCCAGCCCGAGGATCTGGACGGGGACGGCTTCTCCGTCGCCGATGGAGACTGCGACGACGGCGACCCGGCCGTCCATCCAGGCGCCCTCGAGCAGTGCAACGGCCACGACGACGACTGCGATGGCGACGTGCCCGTCGAGGAACAGGACGTGGACCTGGACGGCCATTGGCCCTGCAACGGGGACTGCAACGACCACCAGCCGGAGATCTACCCCGGTGCTCCGGAGATCTGCGACCACCTGGACAACGACTGCGACGGCCTGCTGAGTCCGGACGAGATCGACGACGACGGCGACGGTCTGGACGAGTGTGACGGGGACTGCGACGACGGCAACCCGGATGTCCGGCCCGGCCGGCCCGAGATCTGCGACGGACTCGACGACAACTGCGACGGCCAGCTGCCCCCCGCCGAGTCCGACCTGGACGGCGACGGGTTCATGGCCTGCGCCGACGATTGCAACGACACCGCGGCGGCGGTCCACCCCGGCGCGCCCGAGCTGTGCAACGAGCAGGACGACGACTGCGACGGTCTGCTGGGCGCCGACGAACTCGACGACGACGGCGACAACTGGCTGGTCTGCGAGGGGGACTGCGACGACGGTGACTTCACGGTCCACCCCAACATGGTCGAGCAGTGCGCGGACAACGTGGACAACGAGTGTGACGGGCTCGTCGACCTGGACGATCCCGACTGTACGGGCTGGATCGACCCGGCCCTGGCCTGCGGCCCCGTTCCTGATCTGTCGGCCGGCACCCCCCCATTCGCCGTGATCACGGGCTCGTCGGATACCGAAGTGAGCGGGGCCTATGCCGATGGCTGGCACTGGATGGGCTGCCAGGCCATGTACGAAGTCGCCCAGCTCGGCATGCTGGACTGCGGCATCCTGTGGGAGGTGGAGGGCTGGTCGACGGCGGTCGACCCGGCCGCCTCGACCTATGTCATGGGTCTGGATCTGTACGTGATCAACGACACCTGCGGGAACGGCAACGACGTCTACGTCGAGTACCGGATCCAGGACGTCAGCGGCAACTGGACCGTGTACGAGGTCTCGGTGTACGACCCGTTCAGCTACTCCTGGGTCGTGATGGATCCGGACGCCCCGGGCGAGCTGCACTGGGCGCCCAACGGGACCGAGGGATGGGGCTGGATCGAGTACGCCAGCGGCGCGTGGCCCTGATCCGGGCCGGGGTCTACTTCAACAACTGCGGGTCGATCTTGATTCGCTCCAGTTGCGCTCGCATCCGCTCCTGGACCGCCTCGATCAGCGCGGCCTGGGTCGCCTCGGTGATCTGACCGTGGACACCCTGCAGCTCGGCGCCGATCCGCTTCATCGCCTTGCCCTCGCCGTCGCCCATCAGTTCGACACCCTCGTGGGCGGCGTCCGCCAGCAGATTGGCCTCGGCGTCCGTCAGGTCGAACGTTCCGAGGGCCGCGTCCTCGTCCTCGCGGACCTGGGATACGAACTCCTTGGAGCTGATCAAGCGGGTGAAGGCCTGGGCCAGGGCGTCGGCGGACATCGTCTCCTCCGGTTCCTCTGCGTGCCGGGTGGGGCCGCGGATCGCCAGTATACGGGCTGCGCGGCCGGCCCGAAGGCACCCCCCGCTGAGCGCCCGGCCGCTCAGGGCACGTCGACGAAGATCGGGTTGGTCAGTGCGTAGGCGTGGGCCCCGGACCACACGTAGCCCATCGTCGCCGAACCGTGCACCTCGATGAAGTAGAAGGTGTCGACGGCCGGATAGAAGGTCGTCTCCCCCTGGAACAGGATGGGCGTCTCGGCCGCTTCGGGATCCACCGCCAGCACCTCGAGGACGTCGCACCCTTCGCCGTAGACCCAGATCTCGTCGATACTCATCCAGCTGGGGCCCTGGACCTCCATCGACAGGGTGATCGTCTCGCCGACCAGCGTCTCGCCGAGTCCCACCGGGCCGTCGCTCTCGCTGCTCGCCGTCAGGGTCACGAAGGGCCCACCGGAGACCACGGCCTTGCCGGCGCGCAGCGCGGCGAAGAACGTGTCGGGATCGAACTCGGCCGGATCGTCGATGCCCGCGTCGACGTAGGTCCGGGCGTAGCCGGGGCCCGTTCGACGCCCGTGTACGTCGCTGACGCCGATGGCGATGGGACGCAATCCACGATCGAGGTGGGAGCACCAGTCCTCCCGCAGCTCGGCCGCGTCGCCGTAGTCCTTGCCGTTGAGGATCTCCATGGAATCGAAGCCCGAGTTGTAGACGTCCGGGCTGCTGGCGGTGCCCTCCTCCGGATCGTATCCCCCCAGACTGAACATCCCCGGGCCCCGGCCGTGGTTGACCTGGATGAATCCCTCGTCGGCGAACACCTCGCGGAAACGCTCGAACAGCTCACCGGTGTCCGCGGGCTCCATCTCCCACCAGATCGGCGCTCCGTTGTTGGAGGCCGCTGGATCCGGCACGGCGGGGTAGAGATTGAAGTGACCTCGAAGCACGGTCGAGCCTTCTTCGCCGGGCACGGAGGTCATCCAGTCCGAGACGCCCATTGCCTCGACCAGCGGGCGGTAGTCGGCGATCTGATCGTGGTCGGTGGCGACATGGACCTGAAGGTCGTTGGCCACGACCGACGCAATCCGCTCCTCCATGCTGCACTTGCCGTCCGGCGAGGGCGAGGAATGGACGTGGAAGTCGGCGGAGAGTTGTCCCGGCGTCTCCACGGCCAGCGCCAGGGTCAGTTCCACGGTCGTGGTGCCGCCGCCGACGAGCTCCAGCCCGTCCACGGAGTCGGTCTCGTAGCGTAGCCCCCGATGCCCGACGAGGTCGTAGGTCCCCGCGGGCAGGGGCACATCGAGCTCGCCATCCACCAGCCAAACGACCTTGCGGGCGCCGCCCGGGCGCCGCTCGCCCAGCCGCGAGTCGGCGCCCTGGTGGCCGTCGCCCACGGGGAGGATCCACGCCATCGCCGGCAGCGGGGTGCCGTCGGGATCGGCGGTCCGCAGGGTCAGCACCGCCGGGTCGGGGAGGGTCAGGTCCACGGTCTCGGCCTCACCGTCCGCCAGGGTCACGTCGATGCGCTCGGAGCGGCCGAAACCATCCGCCTGGGGCACGGCCACCGCCGCGCCGGGGGCGGCGAACGCCGCCAGCGCCAGTTCGTTGGCCGAAGCGTGGGCGTGGGAGCCATAGGCGCCCCGGGCCAGCGGCAGGTCCATCTGCTCGTTGATCCCGTCGCCGACCGCCACCACCTGGGCTTCGCCGGGCGGTCCGACCAACTCGAACCCACCGTCGTCGCCGGTGATCGCGATGGTCCAGGGAGCACCTTCGGGATCGGTCAGGAACACGCGCGCACCGGGGATCGGGTCGCCGGAATCAGCCGCCGTGAGGGTGCCGACGACCTTCGCGGTGGCCAGCGACTGCAGGCTGCGGCGCGCGGCTTCCAGGGTCGCGAGATCCGCGGCCACACCCACGTAGCGGGTGTACTCGGCCTGGCCCCCCACGGGGATCTCCACGTCTGGTCCCATTGCGATCATCAGCCCCAGGCTGTCGAAGATGTCCCCCAGTACGCCTGGATCGGCCAGGGCGCCCTCCGCCGGGAAGATCGCAAAGGCCTGGTCGTCCCGCAGGGACAGCTCGACGCGGGCGCTCGAGCCGTCGGTGGGAAAGCCGTCGCCGACCCCGACGCCGGGCACGAACGACTCCATCGTTCCCAGGTCGACAAACCCTCCGTCGAGGAAGGTTATGTCTCGCTGCTCGTCGTCCCCGTTGGTCACCCGGGTCCGCACCTGCAGCAGGGGAGAGCCCGGCTCCAGGGTGTAGGTCTGCTCGACCTCCAGGTGCAGATCGGGAAAGAACCCCGGCGACTCGATCGCGCCCTCGATGAAGGTGAACGGTCCGTCGCTGCCCAGGGCACGGATAATGGCCGGTCCGCCGTCGAGCCCGTCGGCGACGACCTCCACGGTCTCGGCATGGAACAGGCGGGAGGTTCCCAGCAGGGCGGTCACGTCGTCCACTGCGTCCCGGTCGGCCTGGCCGGTGGGCCGCACCACGTCCACGTCGATGATGGACCCGGGAGTGCGCAGGTAGTTGTCGCCCTCGCGGATCCCCTGGATCGCGAACCGGGCCCGGTCGTTGTACATCAAGAAGTCGCCGGGTCCGCATTCGCCGGCCGCGCCGCCGATGAAGGCACCCACGTGGTCGGCGGTCAGCTCGCCCGCCCGGGCCTCGTCCGGTCCCAGCGCCTCGGTCAGGTCGATGGGCGGGGGCTCGTCGTCCGTGGTGTCGTCGTCGATGGGGGGCGTCTGTTCGCCTGGGTCACAAGCGGACAGCGGCAGCGCCAGGGCCAGGGCCAGCAGGATCGTTCGCGTCATCTACCCGTCCTCGGTGCGCTACTGTACCACCGGGGGGGTCACCGTCGACGGCGGCGCGACAGGAGGGCGGCGAATCCCGAGAGGGCGAGGGCAGCCGGCGAGGCCGCCCCGGCTCCGGCCATGCGGCACGCGCACAGGAAGCCGGGCTGCAGGTCGGTGTCGGCGGGGCTGCCATCGTCATCGTCCGCGCCGTCGTCGTTGTCATCGTCGTCGTCGGGGCCCGTGTCGTCGTCCGCGGTGTCGTCGTCCGTGTCCGGGCAGTCGCTGTCGTCCGTGTCCACGTCTCCGTCGCAGTCGTTGTCGACGCCGTCGTCGCAGACCTCGGTGCCCTCGGGATGGACCGTCGGATCGTCCGGGGCGCAGTCCCACTGGTCGTGGTAGTCGTCGCCGTCGCTGTCGCAGGTCAGCGGAGTCTTCTGGGGACCGCTCAGTCCGCCGGTGTTGCAGTCGTACTTCGCCCCCCCCGGTTCGTTGGCGCCCAGCCGCAGTAGAGTGCGCCCGCGGCCGCGCAGTCGAACCGGCAGAGGCTGCCGCCGTCGCACCACCACAGCACGTCGTCCAAGCAGCAACCGACCCCGGGGATGAAGCCGCAATCGTCCGACACCAGGTCGGCACCCTCGCACTGGGCGATCGCCGGCCGCGGGGCCAGTCCGACGATCAGCAGCAGCGCCAGCGCCCCGGAATGCCAGGATCCCATCGCGGTTTTCCCTTTCGTCGATCCGGCGGCCAGGTATATCACCGGTCACGGTTCCATCGGGAGATACTGCTAGGATCGTCGCCGTCCTGGGGTGGCTGGGACGACTGGGAGGCGCGGTGTCGGGCGCGATGTTCGGGAAGTGGCTCGGAGTGGCGACGCTGGTCGGCGGACTGGCCCTCGCCCCCTGCGCCCCGGTCCAGGCCCGCAGCAAGAAGCCGGTGCTGGTCTACGGCCCGGGGATGGCCGGCGACGAGGCCGAATCCGCCGCCCGCGACGATGCCGCGGTCTATCTGAGGGGCAGCCGGCGCAGCGCTCCGGCCTACCACCTCTCCGAGGTCCCGTTCTTCGGTCCCGCCCCCTTGTGGGCCGTGGGCGACGTGGAGGTCCGGCCCTGCTCGGCGGCCGCGCGCGACACGGCCGAGATCCGGGAACTGGTCGAGCTGGGCAAGGAGCAGACCGACCTGCTGGAGCAGGAGGAGGCGGACAAGACCTTCGACTCGGCGTGGCTGGCCCTGGAGTGCGCGGATGACTTCGTGGCCCGCGACCTCCTGTACGAGGTCCACTTCTACAGCGGGCTGTCCGCCTACGTGGCCGGCGACACGGTCAAGGCAGAGGCCGCCTTCGTCCAGGCCATCGCCACCGATCCAGACCGTCGCTTCGATCCCGGCTATCCACCGGAGATCGAGGCGATCTACGACGAGGCGGGCCGCAAGCGCCGCGAGGGAAGCACGGTCACCCTCCACGTCGCCGATCCGGATCGGGCGATGACCTCGATCTGGCTCGACGGCCGGTCGGCGACCGGCGAGTCGGAGATGCCTCTGTCGGTCGGCGACCACCTGCTGCAGTTCCGCACCCGGTTCGGGACGCTGACGTCCATGCAGCTATGCGTCACGGAGGCGGGGCATGCGGTGCTGGCCTCCCGCGAGGGCATGGTGGAGGCACTGCTCGATCCTGCCGCCGACCGGGCCGCGAAGACCGTGGCGCTGGCAGCGCTGGCGGCGCTGGCCGAACGTCACGAGGCTCCGGCGGTCGTCGGAGTACGGCTCGGCGATCCACCGACCCTGTATCGCTACGATCCCCCGTCCACCACGCTTCACCTCTCGAGCGGCGGCGGCTCCGGGACGCCGGCCGGCACCGCGCACTCGCGGCGGGTGGCGCTGGCGGTCTCCGGCGGCTGGCTGTTCTATCCGGTCCAGGGCATCGTCGCTGCGGACGCCTCCTACGGTACGGTCGGTCTGCAGGCCGAGGTGCCGATGATCGGACCGCTGGCCCTGGACCTGGGGCTCTGGCTCGCCATGCGGGGCGCAGGCGAGTGGGACGACGCCCGCTGGACCTATCTGTTGCCCTCCCTGCGCAGTGGCCTGCACGTGAACCTGGCCTCGGGTGTGGTCCGCCCGTACGTGGGCGGCGCCTTTCACCTGACGGTCCAGCGGGACAGCGATGTCTGGGGCGGCACGGGTCGGGCGCGGGCTGCGGCGGGCGGAGTGGGGATCGTCGGCCAGGCCATCGAGGCCAACGATCACCTGCGTTTCCACGCCGATCTGCACGCCGGCCATGGGGCGGCGCCCATCCTTCAGGTTTCCATGGGCGCCGGAATCCGGTTCTAGATCACAGCGGAACCAACCGCTGGGCACCGGAGGCGTTGGCCATGAGCGAGACCACGAAAACCGCGTTATGGCGTGTGTTGCCCTGGCTGCTCCTGGTCGGGGCAACCTGGATCTGGGCTGGATCGAACGGGGCCTGAGGCTGGATCGAACGGGGCCTGAGGCCGGATCAGGGGCGACGGCGGCGCGCGATCAGCACGAACAGCGCGCCCAGGATGGCCGCTGAGCCCCCCGACCGCCCCCCATCCACATCGCAGCTGCAATCGTCGTCATCGTCGTCGTCGTCGTCGTCGTCGCCGGGGTCGCAGAGGTCCGCCGGATCGACCTCACCGTCGCAGTCGTTGTCGACGCCGTCGCAGACCTCCTCGGCGGCCGGGTTGACCAGCTCGTCGTCGTCGTCGCAATCCTCGCCGCCACAGGCCACGTCCAGGTAGCCGTCGCCGTCGCCGTCCACGTCGTCGGTGTTCCCGTCGCAGTCGTTGTCCGCCCCGTCGCAGACCTCGTCGGCCTCCGGCTGGATCTCCGCGTCGGCGTCGTCGCAGTCCGCGCCGCCGCAGGCCACGTCCAGGTAACCGTCGCCATCTGCGTCCACGTCCTCGGCCGCGCCGTCGCAGTCGTTGTCCAGATCGTCGCCGCACAGCTCGCTGGCGCCCGGGTTGATGGTCACGTCCCAGTCGTGACAGTCGCCGTCGCAGGTGGAGTAGCCGTCCTCGTCGAAGTCGACCAGGTTGAGGGCCGGCGCGCCGTCGTTGCAGTCGCCGTCGCAGGTGGAGTAGCCGTCGTTGTCCCAGTCGAGGGCGTCCAGCAGCGGATCGTGGTCGTCGCAGTCGCCGTCGCAGGAGGTGTTGCCGTCCTCGTCCGCGTCCACCAGGTTGAGCGCGGAGTCGTTGTCGTCGCAGTCACCGAGGCAGCTGGACGTGCCGTCGCCGTCTACGTCCGCCGGATCCGCGTCCGGATCCGCGTCGTCGCAGTCACCCTCACAGGTGGAATAGCCGTCGCCGTCCTCGTCGAGCTCCTCGACCGGGATGTCCTCGTCGCAGTCGTTGTCGATGCCGTCGCAGACCTCGTGGGCTTCGGGGTAGCGCAGGGGATCGTCGTCGTCGCAGTCGGCGCAGATCGGCGAGCCGTCGCCGTCCCCGTCGGCGTCGAACGGGGGTAGGACCTCGTCACAATCGTTGTCGAGGCCGTCGCAGAGCTCGGGCGCGCCGGGGAAGACGGTCAGCTCCGTGTCATCGCAGTCCCCGTCACAGGCCATCACGCCATCGCCGTCCACGTCCTGCTCGACCGCCGGGAGTTCGCCGTCGCAGTTCTCGTCGATGCCGTTGCAGGCCTCGAGGGCGCCGGGGTTGATGGTCGGATCGGTCTCGTCGCAGTCGCCGTCACAGCGGGAGTAGCCGTCGCCGTCCTCGTCGAAGCAGCACAGGCCGGGCGGGTTGATGTCGCCGGGTGTGCCGTAGTCGCCAGGACCGCCGCCGAAATCGAAGACTTCCTCGGCCGGGGTGGAGCACCACACGTAGGGCTCGTCGTTGGCTGCCGCGTCCTGGTAGTCCAGATCCACGTAGGTCGACTGGCCCTCGAGGCTCGGCCAAGGATCGTCGTTGGTGTACTCGACCCGGTCGATCTCGGTGCCGCTCATGCTCAGCACGATGGCGTCGTCGTTGGCGCTGTGCAGGGAGAAGTCGCTGTAGCTGTAGGCCCAGTCGACGGAGGGGAGGTTGCCGTTGAACAGCGGTTCGTCGCTCGCGGCGAGTATCACGACCCCGGCCGGCGGAAGGATCACGTCGTCGTCGATCACCAGGTGGTCGGAGTCGTTGTCCGACAGCTCCCAGTTGCGCAGGTTGAGGGCGAACGGCGTGTTGTTGAACAGCTCGATCCACTCGCCGACGGAGTCGAAGGCGACCGCCGGATCGTCCATGAACTCGCTGATCACCACCGACCCGACGGTGACGAAGTCCTCGTCCGCCAGCCCGTCGCAGTCGTTGTCCACCATGTCCTGGAGTTCGGGGTTGCCGGGGAAGACCGTCGGATCCGCGTCGTCGCAGTCTCCGTCGCAGGTGGACATCCCATCCCCGTCGTCGTCCGCGCAGCACAGGCCCGCGGGGTTGTCGGTGCCCGGGGTGCCAAAGTCGCCGGGGAAGCCACCGATGTCGTACGCCGGATCCGAAGGGGTCAGGCACCATGCATCCGGCGTGTCGTTGGACTGGTCGTCCTCGTAGTCGGGGTCCAGGTACAGCGAGAGCCCGGTCGTCGGATCGAGGTAGGAGGGGTCGATGGGCGCCCAGTCGATCTCGGTGCCGCCGAGCACCAGCGCGAGTTCGTCGCCATCCTCGGCGAGGGTGAGGTCGCCGCCATGGGCCCAGTCCACGTTCGTCAGCCCCCCGTTGACGAGGGGGTCGGCGCTGGCTGCGATCACGGCCCGCTCGCCGGAGACCACCAGCAGGTTCTGGCCGACGGTGGTTGCCTGGCCGTCAGTGGTCCAGATCACCCAGCCGAGCAGATCCACGTCGGTGGGCCCCGTGTTGAGGATCTCGAACCACTGGCCATCGGGGCCGGGCACGGCGTCGGGCCGCAGGTGGACCTCGGTGATCACGAGATCACCGACGTAGACGAAGTCCTCGTCCACCAGCCCGTCGCAGTCGTTGTCGATGCCGTCGGCGGACTCCGGGGACAGGGGACCCATCCCCGGATCGGCGTCGTCGCAGTCTCCGTCGCAGACCCCGGCCCCATCGCCGTCGTCATCCAGACAGGCCACGTCGAGCAACACAGCCAGCCCGTCGCTGAGGGGCACCGATCCGTTGCAGCTGTACTCTAGGCCCAGCGAGTCGTTGTCCTGGACTCCGATCGAAGCCTCCGCGCCCAGGGCCACATCCGCGTCCGGGCCGTCGACTGACGCGTACTGGAACAGGATCTCGTAGTCCGCCTCGTACAGGATCATCTGGAAGGTCACGTAGGTGTCGCTGTTGAAGAACGGCACCTCCTGCCACTGGACCACGAACGAACGATCGGGGAAGGCGCCGAACTCCTCGACGAAGACCTCGCCGCCGAAGCCCGGGTTCAGGTCGTCCCAGAGGGGCGCGATCATGCGGTCGGTTCCGCCGGCGTTGTCCGCCGGGATGCAGTAGTTGGAGAAGTACAGATCGGACGCGGGTCCGAACAGCAGCGCGCCGTTGGATCCCAGCGTGGCGGTGTTGTAGCCCAGCCCATAGAAAAAGAACGTGAACGGCAGCACCACCTGGGTCTCGGAGTCGTCCGCCAGCCCCATCGGCGTACCCGTCCCACTGATGTCGATCCAGCTGTAGACCGGCCCCCCGGGCTCGTCGGAATCGATGAACGTGTAGCCGTATGCATCGGGACCGCCGGTCAGGGCGGCCGCCGGTGTCCCGGCCAGCAGGGCCATCGCGACGGTCAACGGCGCGATCGCCATACGAAGGGGCGCGGAGGGAGAGCGTTTCATGGCAGCTTCCTCGGTGGCGGACTGTGTCGCGAAGGGGTCCCTCATCTATGTTCGAGGCTAGAGGCGCCGGAGGTGGAAATCAACCGCGATTGGGGCGACCCTACGGACGGGAGTGCACGATGAACGGCGAGCGAACCATCGACGATCTGCGTTTCACCTTGCTGCAGGCCCGCAATCCGGGCGACCCGGCTCGGGAGGACGAATGGAACTCGTTTTCCACTCGGCTCGGCGTGCGGCCGCAGCAGGTGCGGCAGGTCGACGTCCTCGCCGGCCGCCTGGACGACCGGGTGCTCGAGGGGGCCGACGTGCTGCTGGTCGGTGGAGCTGGCGAGTACTCGCTGGTGCATCCCACGCCTGCGATCGATGGGCTGGTCTCTTTTCTGACCAGGGCGGTGGACGGGTCTGTGCCGATCTTCGCGTCCTGCTTCGGCTTCCACGCCCTCGCGGTGGGGCTGGGCGGCCGCGTGATCGCCGATGAGGAGCACGCCGAGGTCGGCTCCTACGACATGGAGCTGACCGCCGACGGCCAGTCGGACGGGCTGTTCGGCGAGCTGCCGCGGCAGTTCGTGGCGCAGTTGGGTCACAAGGACCGGGTCGACCGCCTGCCCGACGGGGTCGTGCTGCTGGCGCGCAGTGGCCTGTGTCCCTACCAGGCCTTCCGGCTACCGGGCCGGGCCGTCTACGCGACCCAGTTCCATCCGGAGCTGGACCTGCGGGACAACAGTCTCCGATTCAAGGGCTACCTGGATACCTACGGCAAGCTCTTCGGGCGCGAAAACGCCCTGCGCAAGCTCAGGTCCTTCCGCCAAAGTGACGAGGTCAACGGCCTCATGCGACGGTTCGTCGACCGCTTCGTCCTGGGTTAGGGCACCGTAGGATCGAATGGTCGTGGACTACATATGGACTCGCCCAGTCCAGGAGGACCGATGACCACCGCGCTCGTTCGCCGCCTCGCGACCACCCTGTCCGGCCTGGTCCTCTGCGCTGGCTTCGCCCTCCCGGCCCGCGCCGTCTCGGTCGGCATGTGGTGCTCCGACAGCTACAAGGAGGACGTCCAGAGCACGATCCAGAGCCTGGGCTGGTTCGACACGGTGGATCTGTACGACTCCACCTCGACGACCCCAACCCTGGCCGAGCTGCAGCAGTACGACGCGGTCTGGGTCCACTCCAACAGCGGCTTCGACTCGCCCACCGGGATGGGGGACGTGCTGGCCGACTACCTGGACGCCGGGGGTGCGCTGGTGATGGCGACCTTCGTGTTCTGGGACGGGAACGGGCTGGGCATCGAGGGGCGGATCAAGGACGACGGCTACCTGCCATTCACCACCGGGAGCCAGGCCAACGGAGATGGCATGACGTTGATCGCCGACGATCCGTCCTCGCCGCTCCTCGACGGCGTGAACTCCTTCAACGGCGGCACGGCCGGGTACCACAACAGCGATATCACGGCCTCCCCCGGGGCGACCCAGGTGGCCCACTGGAGCAACGGTGAGCCGCTGCTGGCCTGGCGCGAGTCGGGGGCCGGCATCATCGTCGGGTTCAACTGCTTCCCCGCGTCGACCAACATTCGCGCCGACTTCTGGGACGCGTCCACCGACGGCGACCTGATCATGGGCAATGCGCTGATGTTCGCCCTCGGAGGGGGGTGCCAGGACGCGGACGCCGACGGCTACCAGGACGCGGCCTGCGGCGGCGACGACTGTGACGACGCCGACCCGGCGGTCAATCCGGCTGTCGGCGAGGTGACCTGCAACGGAGTCGATGAAGACTGCAATATCAACACCCCCGACGAGCCGGACGTGGATGGCGACGGCTACTCGAGCTGTTCCGGGGACTGCGACGACACCGAGGCTGGCGTGAACCCCGGGCAACCCGAGGCGGAGTGCAACGGAGTCGACGACGACTGCGATCCGGCAACCCTCGACGAGCCGGACGCGGACGGCGACGGCAGCTCGGTCTGCGACGACTGCGACGACGGGAATCCGGCCCAGTACCCGGGCGCGGTCGAGGAGTGCAACGGCGAGGACGACGACTGCGACGGCGACGTGGACGAGGGCGCCGGGGACGCGGCCACGTGGTACCTGGACGCGGACGGGGATTCCTATGGCAACGGCTCGTTCCCGGTGGTCGCCTGCGCGGCGCCGGATGGCTACGTGGCTGACGGCAGCGACTGCAACGACGCGTCGGTGTTCGTCCATCCGGGCGCGGCCGAGCAGTGCAACCACCTCGACGACGACTGCGACGCGGACGTGGACGAGGGGCTGCCGACCCTGGACTGGTACCCGGACGCCGACGGTGACGGCTACGGCGACACCACCTCGATCCCCATCGAGGATTGCCTGGTGCTCTCCGGCCACGTGCCCGACGACTCGGACTGCAACGACCTGCACCCGGCGATCAACCCCGACGCCGACGAGAACTGCGACGGGGTGGACAACGACTGCGACGGGGCCATCGACGAGGCCGACGCCCTGGACGGCCAGACCTGGTACGCCGACGCCGACGGCGATGGCCACGGCGACCCGGATACGGCTGTGGTGGCCTGCTCCCCGCCCCTGGGGTACCTGGGTAACGCGGACGATTGCGACGACTCCGACGAGGACGTGAATCCGGACGTGGACGAGGTCTGCAACGGGATCGACGACGACTGCGACGGGGTCGCCGACGGGGCGGGTGCCGACGACGCCGATCCATGGTTCCCGGACGACGACGGCGACGGATATGGGGACGACGGGGTCCTTCCCGTGATCTCCTGCGTGGCCCCTTCGGGTCACGTGGCCTGGCCCGGCGACTGCGACGACGGCGACGCCGCCATCCACCCCGGGGCGTCCGAGGTCTGCAACGGCGTCGACGACGACTGCGATCCCGCCACCGACGAGGCCGCCGATGACGACGGCGACGGCTGGTCGGTCTGCGACGGGGACTGTGACGCCGACCGGGCCGAGGTCTATCCCGGGGCCGCCGAGGTCTGCGACGGCCTGGACAACGACTGCGATCCGGCCACCGACGAGGACGCGGACGAGGATGGGGACGGGTTCACCCTGTGCGATGGGGACTGCGACGACTCCGATCCAGACGTGAACCCGGCCCAGCCCGAGGTCTGCGACGGGGTGGACAACGACTGCGACGGTGCGGTTGCCCCGGACGAGGTCGACGCCGACGGCGACGATGTGCTGCTGTGCGAGGGTGACTGCGACGATGACGATCCCTTGACCTACCCCGGGGCGCCCGAGCAGTGCGACCAACAGGACAACGACTGCGATCAGTTCGTGGACGAGGACGTGGACGAGGACCTGGACGCGGACGGGTACAACGCCTGCCAGGGGGACTGCGACAACGGCAACCCGGACGTGCACCCCGGCGGGGTCGAGATCTGTGATGGGCTGGACGACGACTGCGACGGCGCCACCCCCGCCGACGAGGTGGACGCGGACGGCGACGGCTGGATGGTCTGCGAGGGTGACTGCGACGACGACGACCCCACCCTCGAGGTGGAGGACGCGGACGGCGACGGCTGGACCACCTGTGACGGCGATTGTGACGACACCGACGCGGACGTCAGTCCGATGGACCTGGACGGGGACGGTGTGTCCAGCTGCGACGGCGACTGCGACGATCTGGATGCGGCGTTGAACGTCGACGACGTCGACGGAGACGGCTGGAGCACGTGCGACGGGGATTGTGACGATGGCGCCGCCGTGCTCAGCCTGGACGACGACGACGGCGATGGCTTCACCACCTGCGATGGCGACTGCAACGACAGCGACGACCGCGCCTATCCCGGCGCGGTCGAGGAGTGCGAGGACGGCGTCGACAACGACTGCGACGGTGCCGCGGACGGCGCCGACGACGAGTGCGAAAGCGGGGACGACGACGACGACAGCGCCGCTGCGGACGACGACGACGATGACGACGACGACACCGTGCCGGACGACTGCTCGTGTCGCCACCGTGGGACGGCCACGTCCGGCCCGGCCGCGGTCCTCGGTCTGGCGTTGACCGCGCTGGTCTGGCGCCGCCGTCGCTGACCGCCCCGCCCCGCGTTCTGTGGGTGCCTCGGGCTCTGCTATCCTCCCAACTCGGCCCGCCCGGGGCCGGGGCTCGACGGCCGGGAATCTACCCGCCATCCGGCAGCCTCCACCGCGGGTAGGCAGCCGGGAGTTCTCCGATGCTGTTCAGGGACAAACGCCAGGACAAGGTCATCGAGACCATCGACGGGTACTGCGCGCTGGTCGGTAGGGCCGTCGAGAAGTACGTGGAGATGGTCAACACCTTCCTCGACGGTGAGTCCGAGTACAAGGAGGCGTCGCGCAAGGTCCACGAGCTGGAGAGCCGGGCGGACAAGATCCGGTTCTCGGTCGAGCGCGAGATGTACCGGGGCGCCTTCCTGCCCGCGTACCGGGAGGACTACATCGGCTTGCTCGAGACCCTGGATCGGGTCGCCAACAAGGCCGAGGACGCGGCCGACCTGATCTTCCTGGTCCGTCCCGACGTCCCCGCCGACGTGGCCGAGTCGTTGAGGGAGATCGTCCGTATCACCGTGCTCATGGGCGAGCCCGTCGTCACCATGGTCCGCAAGACCCTGCGGGACGATTTCGACATCCAGGAGCAGGTAAAACAGATCGGCAGGCTGGAGCAGCAGGTCGACCGGATCCAGTTCAACGCGGTCCGCGACGTCTACCGGAATCCCGACCTGGAGAAGGTCGACAAGCTGATCCTCAAGATGGTCGTCGACTCCATCGCCGAGGTCAGCGACAAGCTCGAGAACGTGGGCGACAGGCTGTCGCTGGTCGCGCTGAAGAGGAAGCTGGGCTGAGGATCCGCCGTCCCACGAAGCGCCTCGTCGGAGGCGCCCGATGACCCTCGCGCTCGCCATCGTGATCGTCGTCGGCGGCCTCTACGTCGGCGCCAACATTGGCGCCAACGATGCGGCGAACTGCATCGGCCCGTCGGTGGGCGCGGGACTGGTCCGGTACCGGGTCGGCATCGTCCTGGTGGCCGTTTTCACCACCGCCGGGGCCCTGCTCCAGGGTGACGCCGTGGCCGAGACGGTCGGCAAGGGGATCGTCACCGAGGTCCTGTCCCCCGGCGCGATCGCGGCTGCCCTGCTCTGCGCGGGCCTCTTCGTCTCGGCCGCCACCTTCCGCAAGATCCCCGTGTCCACCTCCCAGGCGGTCGTCGGCGCGGTGGCCGGCGTCGGGGTGGCCTCTCACCTGGACGTGAGCTGGTCGAAGATGATCGGTATCGCGGGCTCGTGGATCCTGTGTCCGCCGCTGGCGGCGGTGCTCGCCTATCTGTTGTACCGGGGGATCGTCTGGTTTCTCGACAAGCTGCCGCGCAAGCGCCGGGCTCGCGCTGTGCTCCGATGGGGGGTTCTCGGCTCCGCGGCCTACACCTCCTACTCACTCGGTGCCAATCACCTCGGCAGCGCCATCGGTCCGACCCTGGCCCTGTACGAAGGCGGAGGCGAAGACGCGGCCGCGTTCGCCATCGTGTCGGTGGGGACGCTGACGCTTCTCGGCGGGCTCTCCATCTCCATCGGAGCGTTACTGTTCGGCAAGGGAGTCGCCGAGACCGTGGGGCGGAGCATCATTCCGCTGGATCTGCCCGCCGCCTTCGCCGTGCAGACCTCCGCCGGCTTCGGCCTGCACGTCTTCTCCATGATCGGCGTGCCGGTCTCTTCGTCCCAGGCGGTGGTCGGCGCGCTGTTGGGCGTCGGCCTGTACCACGGCGTCAAGACCATATCGCGGCGCAAGTTGTTCGAGATCGTGGTGGGCTGGTTGGCCACTCCCACCTGCTCGGGGTTGGTTGCTTTCGGGATCTTGCTTCTGATCCGCGCGATCCAGGGATGAACCGCAGCCCGGCTCAGCGGGTGTAGCTGACCACGTCGACCATGTGCGGGCTGGCGGGGACCTCCATGGTCCCGACCCACCAGGTCTCCAACGTGATGGCGTCGCCGTCCAGCTGCACGATCATGTAGCCCAGCTCGCTGTCGACCTCCGTCTGGTCCGGATCCAGCTCGGGGAACGCCAGCCATTCCCGGCGCGCCGCGTCCGGGGATTCGGGGGGGACGATCGTGTCACCCTGATGTTGCCCCGCCGGAGGCAGCACCAGGTAGCCGACGCCGTCTTCCACGCCACGGCCGTAGAGCCCCGACGGCGCGATGTTGGCCTCGAAGCGCAGCGGAAGCGTGCGCTGGTAGAGGTGTTCGTGGCCGGCAAACACCCAGTCCACCGAGCCGTCGAAGACCTCGGTGGCCACCCGCACAGCGTGCTGGGCCTCGGCGTGGCGGGTGCCCGCGTTGTAGGGCGGAACGTGGACCAGCACGAATACCCAGCCCGGGGTGCCGGCCAGATCGATGTCAGTCAGCTCGGACTCGACCCACAGGTACTGGACCTCACCGGTGGCGAGCTCGGGCTGGGCCTCGGAGTCCAGCCCGAGGAAGGCCGCCGGTCCTCGGTCGATCCGGTAATAGGTCTCCGAGCCCGACGCCTGCGGCAGCGCGAAGTAGGCCTCGAAGCTGGTGGTGTTGTCGTTGTGGCCCATGCCGGGGGTGTCGTGGTTGCCGGGTACCGGCAGCACCGGGGCGCTGGCCAGCAGCTCGCGGCCGCCGTCGAAGAAGGTCCACCACTGGCCGGGAGCATCGCTGGCGGACATGTCGCCGGGCAGGACGATCAGCTCCAGGTCCGGGTGGTCGTCGACCAGGTGCTGGGCCACGTCGCGCCAGCGGGGGCCCTCCCCGTAGTCCTGCATGTCTGAGATGGCGGCGAAGGTGAGCGCCGTCGCCCCGTCGTCGGCGGTGCGGAAGGTGTAGGTCGTCGATACGTGGTCCAGGCTGTCCCACACCCGGTAGTGGATCACGGTATCCGCGGGCAGCCCGGTCAGCGGAATGTGGTGCTGCTTGCACACGTCGTCGCCCATCGCCCACTGGCCGAGGGCGGCCGAGGGGCCATATTCGACACGGCCCAGGCAGGGTACCGAGGTCTCGAAGTTGACCGCGGCGCTCTCGGTGGGATCGCCGTCGTCGTGGGTCAGCAGCGGGCCGATGTAGGGGAAGACGATGGACTGGTGGTAGTCGAGCGCCTCGTTGTTGTCCCAGGTCTTGAGGCCTTCGTTGTCCAGGGTGAAGAACACGAAGTGCATGGCGCGGCCGTCGGTGGGCAGGTCGACGGTGACCTCGAAGCCGTCGATCACCGGGTTCATCTCCGCCCGCAGGTAGAGGTCGCCGCCACCCTCGTCCGATATCAGTTGTCCGACCCCGTCGACCTGGTTCCAGCCGTTGAACCCGTAGTGCAGCCACAGGTCGTCTTCCTGGGCCAGCGAGCCGAAGTAGTGGACCGTGGCGGTCTCGCCGGGCACGAGGGTCTCGGGCGTCACGTAGATCACGGGCTGGATGTAGGGGTCGTCGGGGGTGGTGTCGTCGTCGCCGGTCGTGTCGTCGTCGTCCGCGGAGTCGTCGTCGTCGTCGCCGGTGACATCGTCGTCGCCGGTGACATCGTCGTCGCCGGTCGAGTCGTCGTCCGTGGCGAAGTCGTCGTCGTCCCCTGGACAGCCGTTGCAGCTGCCGAAGCACAGCAGCGAGGCGATGAGCCAATGTGTCACGGGGGAACGACGAGACGTCACTGAGGCCTACCTTCCTGGGCCGAGTCTACCTCGATCCCGGTGTTCAGGGATCCGGGTGCCATCCACCTCCAGCACATAACGGCTGACGTTCGTCCGTCGTTTTTCGTCGGAGCCACCCGAGAGTGACTCAGGAGTGAGTTACTAGACGGGGAAGTGGGCGGATGACGTCAGCGCGATCCGTATCCGAGCCGCTCGAGATGGGGGCCGACCATCCGTTCCATCGTGGCCAGCTCGTCGGGGGACAGCTCGCTGGGCTGGATGTACTGGTCGGGCGCGTGGCCTCGGGCGGCCTCGCCGCGGAAGGTGTTGACCCGGTGTTCGAGGATCGACGCGTCCAGGCTCGCGACCCCCAGGAACGCCCGCAGCCGCTCGACGTGGGTCGCGGGGTCGGCCACTAGCTCCTCGTGCCGCAGTACCAGGGTGCGGCCGTCGTCGGGCAGCTGCCGGATCTGGTCCATGCTCTGGACCCAGGTGGCCGAGACCTTGGCAACGTCGACGATGGTCTTGAGCCACTGCCGGCTCTTGTACGAGCGCATCACGGACTCGACGTGGCGGGTCATCCAGACGTGGCGCGAGCGGGGCAGCAGCTTGGCCACGATCTGGTGAGTGTTGCTCGGCACGACGCTGGGCAGCTTGGTGGCCCAGCGCTCGAACCCGTCGGTTCGGACGGAGCGGTCGTAGGCCGCGACCAGCGTGTAGAACGATCGGATGCAGCCGTCCACCAGCATCTCGCTGTGGGGCAGGGCCGGCGAGGCCCAGAAGTTGTAGTTGCCCGCCACCAGCTGCTCGCGGGCCTGGCGGCTCTCGTCCGCCACCGCCGAGACCTCGAGGATCGCCGCCGGCAAGCGCCGGCTCAGCAGGTCCATCTCGCCGAAGGCCAGGATCTCGCGCGACGAGCTGATCAGCCGTTGCAGCAGCGTGATCCCGCAACGGGCCGCCGGGGCCCAGACGAACACCGCCTCGCTGGCGCGGGCGGCATCGATGTCCAGATCACCCTCGGAAGCCGGGGGGTAGAAGCCTGTCGGTCACTCATGGCCGCCGATCATACATGCAACCACCACGAGAGAGATTGCCACGATGAGGGCCTTCGCAACCACAGATGCCCGCCGGAGGATCCCGATGTTGGGTGCCACGGTCGGCTTGCCCGGCCGTGTCTTCGTGCGAGCACGGCTGGGCAAGCCGACCGTGGCACCCGGAAAAGGGAGTAGGCTGTCGTTGATGGGTATCGAAGGCCAGCCCCTGTTGACCGACGGACCGCTGGCAGAGGCCGCGCGAGGGGTGGTGGCCCGGCTCGGGGGGGAGGGGCATCAAGCCCTGTTCGCCGGGGGTGCGGTGCGGGACGCGCTGCTGGGGATCGAGCCCCACGATATCGACATCGCCACCTCGGCGCGTCCGGAGCAGGTCGAGGCGCTGTTCGACAAGACGGTGCCCGTGGGCAAGGCGTTCGGCGTGATGATCGTCGTCGTGGAGGGCATCCAGTTCGAGGTGGCGACCTTCCGCGAGGAGGGGGGCTACACCGACGGACGCCACCCCGACGAGGTGCGGTTCGCCGACGCGCGGGCCGACGCTGCGCGCCGGGACTTCACGGTCAACGGGCTGTTCTACGACCCGGCTGACGAGCGGGTGCTGGACTTCGTGAATGGGCTGGCCGATCTGGATGCCGGCGTGCTGCGGGCGATCGGCGATCCGGATGCGCGCTTCGGCGAGGACCGGCTGCGGATGCTGCGGGCGGTGCGCTTCGCGGCCCAGCTGGGGTTCTCCATCGAGTCCCAGACCTGGGAGGCACTGTGCCGCGGCGCCGCGGCGCTGGACGCCATCTCCGCCGAGCGGATCCGCGATGAACTGCTCAAGCTGTTGCTCAGCCCACGGCCCCATGAGGGTATGCAGCGGCTGGCCGACAGCGGGCTACTGGCCAGGTTCCTCCCCGAGGCGGTGGCCATGATCGGCTGTACACAGCCGCCCGAATTCCACCCCGAGGGCGACGTCTGGACCCACACGCTGCTGATGCTCAAGATGATGGCCGCGCGCGCGGCGGAGCTCGAGGAACCGGTGACGCCGGACCTGGCCTGGGGCGTGTTGCTCCACGACGTGGCCAAGCCCCCGACCCGCCGGGTCGCGGATCGTATCCGTTTCGACCGCCACGACAGCCTGGGGCGGGTGATGACCGAGGACATCCTCCGGCGCTTGCGGTGCAGCCGCGACACGATCCGGGTGGTCTGTGATCTGGTCGGCCAGCACATGCGGTTCATGAACATCGAGGACATGCGTCCAGCGCGGCGCGAACGCTGGTTGCGGGACCCGGCGTTCGCCCAGCACCTGGAGCTCCACACCCTGGACTGCCTGGCGAGTCACGGCTCGATGAAGAAGGTGAACGTCACGCAGCGCTTCCTCGACGAGCTGCCGCCGCTGCCACCAGAACGGCTCATCACCGGTCGTGACCTGATTTCGCTGGGTGTCCCGCCCGGGCAAGCGCTGGGACGGATGCTGGAGACCATCGACGACCGGGTTGCCGCGGGGGAGATCGACTGCCGCGATCGAGCCCTGGCCGCCGCGGCGGAGCTGGCGGCGGGCTATGATCCGCCAGAGCGAGATTCCGAGGGCTGATCGAGGCCACGGCCGGGCTAGCCAGCCGTGGCACCCGTCTCGCCGGCTGGAGGAACGATGAAGTACGTCGCCGTCACCGCCGTGGCGATCGTGGTGGGAGTGCTGCTGGGGGGCTTCGGGCCGCGGGCCGAGGTCCGGGACATGCAGGAGCGGATCCGCGAGATCGAAGCGACCCCGTGTACGAACCGGCTCGGCCGCGATCTGGCGCTGTTGATGGGCCAGGGGGTGGGCCGGCCCGGGTCCGAGCCCCTGCCCTTCGACGACGAGCCGGCGGCAGCCGACGGCGATCGGTCACCCGAGGAGATCGCGTCCGACAATCCGGCCGCTGCCGAGATGGCCCGGGAGATCGACGAGGCCGAGGCCGAGGCCGAAGAGGAGATCCGCGAGGCGGTCCTCGATGGGCTGTCAGACGAGGAGGAGCTGGAGGCGTTCCGCACCGCCCTGGAGCTGCGCCGGGCCCAGGCCCGCGCCGCACTCGGAGAGCAGGTGGACCCGGACGACGACCAGTGGGAGGCCATCGACGGCGCGGTGGAGCAGATGAACGACACGCTGATCGGCCTGGGTGAGGAGCTGACCGGGATCATCGCGTCCGGAGAGGATCCCACGCGCCGGGACGCGATGGAGTTCACCGCCGATGCCCTCGACGCCCTGCTGGACGCCGAGGATCAGATGCGCGGCGCGCTGGACGACGAGCAGCTGGCCGACCTGGACGACGAGGCCCTCGACCCGTTCTCGTACATCGATCCCGAGCTGATCGACGTGCTGATGGAGCTCGGCGAGCTGGAATGACCTTCCTCGGCTCCCTCCGCGACACGCTGATCGTCGCGCGTTTCCACCTGCGGCGGGCCCTGCGCACCCGCTCGGCGCTGGTCCTCTGCCTGCTCTACTCCCTGGTCACCACCTCCGGCGCCTGGATCTTCACCCGGGTGCTTCTGGAGCTGGAGAAGCAGGTGGCGCGGATGCTGATGGTGCCCGAGGTCAGCAGGCCCGGCACCATGCTCGACACCCTGCGCGAGCGGGGCGATCTGGCCGAGATGTTCAGCGACTTCCTCGATGATCCGGGCCAGGTGGCCTGGGCACTGGACCAGCCGTTCCTGACGGTGGCCCACTTCTGGATCTGCCTGGGATTGATGCCCTTCCTGGCCGCGGCGGCGGGCGCGGAGACCGTGTCCCCGAACATCCGCAACCGGGCGATCCGCTTCGAATGCCTGCGCACGGGCCGGCTGGAGCTGGTGGCCGGCCGCTTCGTCGGCCAGGCGGTGCTGATCGGCGTGGCCCTGTTCCTGGCCATCGGCGGCACGTGGATCGTGGCGATGGTCGCGATGATCAACCAGCCGCCGCTGCTCCAGCTCACCTCGTTGCTGGCGATCACACCCCGGATCTGGGTCTGGAGCTTGCCCTACCTCGGGCTTGGGCTGGCCTGCTCCCAGCTGTTCGCCAACGTCAACTTCGCGCGCTCGATGGCGCTGGCCGGGATCGTGTTCGGCTGGATCGTGTGGGGTGTGCTGCACTCGGACTGGATGCGGGGGCTGGGCTGGGTCGCCGACCTGATCGCGCCGCTGATGCCCCACGACTACGCCCTGGACCTGTGGGGCCCCGGCTGGGCCTGGACCTCGTCCGGGGCGATCCTGGTCGCCATCGGCATGGCCGCGACGCTGGCGGCCTACCCGCTGTTCCGCCGGAGGAACCTGTGAGCGGCCGGGGCACGACGGCGATCCGGGTTGCCGGGCTGCGCAAGCGGTACCGGCGGCGGGGTCCGTGGGCGCTGGACGACTTCGAGATGGAGGTCCCGACCGGGGTGATCACCGGGGTGGTGGGCCCCAACGGCGCGGGCAAGACCACGTTGTTCTCGGTGATCTGCGGCTACCTGCGACCCGACGCTGGCGACGTGGACATCCTCGGCCAGGGTCCCTTCGACCCCTGGTCGCTCAAGGGCCGCCTGGGCGCCCTGCCCCAGGATGCCTCCCTGGACGATCGCCTGACCTGCCGCGAGTTCCTGCTCTACGTGGGCCGGCTCCATGGCCTGTCGCGGCCGGCCGCCCTGGCCGACGCCGACCGCACCCTGGGCGAGCTGAACCTGGCGGACCGGGCCACCGACCGCATCGGCACCCTGTCCCACGGCATGCGGCGGCGCCTGGCATCGGCATCCGCGTTACTGGGTCGCCCGGAGCTCGTCTTGCTCGACGAGCCGACCGCGGGCCTGGACCCGGCCCAGTCCCGGGATCTGCGTCAGCTGCTGCTGCGGATGCGGGGCCGCTCGACCCTGCTGGTCTCCAGCCACAACCTGGACGAGCTGGAGCGGATCTGCGACCACCTGGTGCTGGTGGACCACGGCCGCTGCACCCGCCGGGGCACGGTGGACGAGATCACCGGCCGGGGTCGCCACGTGGCCTGGGAACTGGGCCCCGGCCAGCTGCCCCTCGACGCCCTGCGCGAGGCACTGCCCGACCACGGCTTCAGCTGGGAACCGGGGGCCGACGGCGGCCGCCTGATCCAGGTCCCGCCTCCCGGAACCGACCTGGACGCCGCCGCCGTCGAGGTCGCCCGGATCCTCGCCGCGGCCACCGTCGCGATCCGCGCCGTCCGCCGCGGCCGCAGCCTGGAGGAGAGTTTCCTCGGCGAGGGCTGAGTCAGTGATCGGCGAACGCCAGCCCCATCGACACCCACACCGCGATCCCGTGATCCACGCCCGGGATCACCGCGTCCTGCCACAGGTGCTGCGGTTCGATGCGGATCGAGGTGACCAGCCCCACGTCGCTGTTAGCCCCTCCCCAGATGTCCAGCCGGACAAATTCGTGGATCCCGGCGCTCAGCTCGCGGGCGGGTGCGGACGCCTTGCCGGGCAGCTTGACCCAGCCCAGCCCTGGTCCGCCGCCGAAGGCCAGCGACATCCGTTCCCCCAGCGGGACGCGGACCGAGAGCGCCAGCCAGTTGGTGCCACGGCCGTAGGTTCGGTTGACCGCCTTGAAGCTGGCGTCGGTGGTGTGCTCGGCCACGTAGTCGATGCCAAAGGGACCGACCCCGGCCCCCAGGCCCACGCGGAAGTCCAGGCCCCCCGCATCGGCGGCCAGGCTCTGGCGCCAGCCGAACCCGTAGAAGATCTGGCCGCGGACAGCCTGGGCCATTGCGTCCGCGGGGAGGAGACAGGCCGCGACGAGCAAGCAGCCGGCCAGCAACAGGGTCGGGGTGCGATCAGTCATCACTGCGACCTCCGAACACCGCGTACACCGCGGTCACGTGGTCCAGGGGCATCGCCGGATGGTCCTGGAACAGCTGCTGTTGCTCGATCCGGACGCCGACCACCATCGTCTCGACGAACACGTTGAACTGCACGAATTCCTTGGCACCGCCCGAGAAAAGCGCCTCGTTCACCTTGCCCGGTCCCTCCCGGTACAGGCCGAGACCTCCCCCCCCGCCCAGGTCCACGGCGGCCACGTCCCGGATCGGCAACACCAGCGCCACGCTGCCCCACATCCCGATCCGCTGGTAGCTGCGGGCGACCTTGGGCCGCCAGCGGTTGTCGGTGTTCCAGTCGAACTCCAGCCCCAGCCCCAGCGGGCCCAGCTCGGCCAGGAAGCCGCCGCGCAGGGTCGACGCCTGGGCCGTCGCCGTCCACGAACGCTCGCTGCCGAACGAGACGTAGCCGCGGGCCAGCGGCTCGTGGGACCACGACGGCGGGGAGGGAGGTTCCGGCCGACCGGGGGTCGACGGCCCGGACGGCGTGGAGGGGGTGTAGATCGGGGTCGCGTAGGAGATGTAGGACGGGGTTGCATCGTGTGGCGGGCGGGACCCGGCCTCGAGTTCACGGACCTCGCCCTCGCCCATCTCCGCCAGCCGCGTACAGGCGTCCTCGAACTCCAGTTCGCATCCCTTCTGGTAGGCCCGGCGGGCACGCTCCGGGTCCTGGGGATAACCCGGCAGGCCGTCGATGTAGCCGTTGCCCATGTTCCGGCAGGCGCTGCCGAAATCCCCATCACAGGCGTAGTTGAGCAACCACTTGGAGTAGGCGCCGTTGGCGGGCACACCCCTGCCGTCCATGTACAACACGCCCAGGCTGCTGCAGCCGTTGTAGTACCCCAGCGAACAGGCCTTCGCATACAGTTCGGCAGCCTTCGTCGAATCCCTGCTGAGACCCCGCTCCTGGGAGTACGAGAAGCCCAGCTCGAAGCAGGCGTTGCCCGCGTTGTCGTCGCAGCCGCGGCGCGTCAGCTCGTTGCCCGCCGACACGTCCTGGGGCACGTTGGATTCCCCCTTGATCATCATCCGCCCGATCACCCCGCAGGAGACCGCGTCGCCGCCGTCGCAGGCCTTGCGGTACCACTCGGCGGCGGCCTGCTGATCGTCCTCGCCCCACGCATCGTTGCCGAGCCAGACACAGGCACGGAATGCGCCGCTGTCGCAGGCGATGGCCTTGAGCTGTCCAGCCAGGACCTCGTTCTTCTCGGCCCCGACCCCGAAGGTGTGGATGGTGTAGGTCTCGATGCAGGCGCGGGGATCACCCCCGGCGCCGTTGCGGATCCCCCGGCAGGTGTCCAGGAACACGTCCGCCAGCCCACTCTCGTAGGCGCTGGTCAGCCGCTCGCAGCCGGCACCTTCGCCGCCGTCGCAGGCATACCCGTCGAAGTTGCGGCTGGCGTAGCTTCCGAACGCCAGGCCCCGACCTGAATCCAGGGCGCGGCCCGCGGCGAAACAGGCCTTCTCGACCGAGCCCTGGAAGCAGAGTTCGGCCAGCAGATCCACGCTGTGGTGCATGCGCGGATCCCAGTGCTGGTCGATGTCACGGATGTCGCCCAGCAACGCGCAGGCCGAGGCGGATCCATGCTTGCTGCAGACCTCCTCCAGCCCCGATTCCACCTGCTGGCGGTCAGCCACGCTCCGCCGGCTGTTGTAGGTCCTCGCCAGGCTGACGCAGTCGTCAAGCGTGCCCTTCTTGCCGTCACAGCGGCTCGCGATCTTCTTGAGGGCCTTGACGCCAGCCGGGGTGTCGTCCGCAAGCCCGTAGGTCTCCCGGTCGATACTGGTCAGGGTGGTCTTGAACTCGTCGATCTGTTGGTGTCCGAGGATCGTCCGCTCGAACTGCAGACAGCCTGTGGACTCGCCCAGGCTGCAGGCCTCCAGGTAGAGCATGGCCGCGCGGAAACGACCCCCGCCCTCCAGCGCTTCGTCGCCGAGCAGCGCGCAGTCGGCGGCCTCCGACGCCGCGCAGCCCAGCTGCCGGTAGATCGCCAGGGCATCACCGCCCAGGCCCTCGGGGGCGTCGACACCCAGCAGGTAGGCCTCCCAGCCCCCGTGCCCCATCTCCAGCGCCGCCCGCGCGCAGGCGTCGTCGTCCCCCTCCAGGCAGGCTTCCAGGTCGAAGTGCACACCGAAGGGGAGGGCGCCCAGGATCTGCGCCCGCGCCTGGCCGCCGCACAGCAGCGTGATCGCGAGTGCGACTCCGGCGATCGCCGCCCCGGTTCGTGGGTATGTCGAACTCATCCGCCCCCCTTTCACCTTCCGGTCGGAAGCGACGACTACTGTATGACCAGGCGGGAACCACGACCAGCGGATCCATCGGCGGGTCAGGGCGTGGCCTTCACGGTCAGGTCGATGGATGCCAGGCCCAGGTCGCGTGCCAGCACCCGCCGCGCCTCCGTCCGCTCGGCCTCACCCCGGGCCAGGAACTGGACCGTGCCGTCCCCCTGGGAACCCACCCCCTTGCCGCCCCACACCAGCCCGTCGAGGGCGGGGTGGGCGAGGGCCGCGTGCAGCCGCGGCGCGGTCAGCTCCGCGGGACAGCCCGGCGCCACCAGCCGATCGAACACGGCTTGCGCCTCGGTCATCAACGCGCCGAGCGCCGCGGCGTCCCCCCGGCCGATGGCCTCGACCGCCGCCCCGCCGATGCGCCGGTTCTCGGCGCCCAGCCCCCGACGTACTCCCCCGGACACCGCTCCCGGAGCTTCGGGGAAGTGGGCGTCCAGCTCCCGGAGGATACGGACGGTGTCCTTGGCGGCCCCGAGGTCCGCGATTAGCAGGTGGAAGTCCGCGCCGGCCCGGACCGGCTCCACCTCCAGCGCGTCGCCGTCGAAGGTCAGGGCGCAGGGGACAGCGCCGTAGGCGCAGATCTGGTCCATGCGGCCACAGCGCGACGGCGTGCGCCGCTCGCCCCGGTAGGCCAGCTCCATCTCGGCACGGGGATCCAGCTCGAGGCCGTGCACCGCGCCGAACGCGCGCGCGACCAGCACACAGATCGCCGCCGAGGACGACAGCCCCTTGCGCAGGGGCAGTGTCATCGAGTGGGCCGTCAGCTCCAGCCCGTCGACCGGGCGGGTCGCCAGCAGCTCGGCGGCGGTGCCAGCGGCGTGGCACCAGAAGCCCCCCTCCCGTGCGATCCGGGTCAGGGCGTCCACGTCGGCGGCCACATCCAGCGCTCGCTCGCCCCCGTCAGGGAGCCGGGATGTCAGCCGGACGCGACCCGGCGACCGCCGCGCCCGGGCGTGGATCCCCTGGTCCGTCCCGACGGTGACGCAGAAGCCCGGTGGGATTTCCGCGCGCCCCGAACGGTAGCTCCCGGCCCAGTCCGAGTGCTCGCCGAACAGGCACAGGCGACCGGGCACGAACAACTCGATGGGTCGATTGCTGGGCATCTACCCCTGATCATTAGGGTCCGTCAGGAAATAGTTCCACGCTTTGGTGCGGCGATCCATCCCGGCTGGCCGCGCCGCTCATCAGTCGCAATGGAAAGACATTGCTCCTTCTTCCCAGCTTGCCATCCGCGCGTCTCACCACCCCAAATTCGCGGACCTATTCCCTGACGGACCCTTACACCCAAACGGCGGCTCCGGCCGAACCCCGAGGGGCGCGGCCGGAGCCTGATGTTGCTGGGGGAGCCTAGCGGTCCCTGCGATCCTCGCGTCGTTCTCTTCGGTCTTCCTTGATCTCTCGGCTATTCGCCACCACCTCGGCCTCGGCCATCTGCAGCAGCTCTCCCAGCAGGTTGTTCTTGCGTTCGAAGTCGGCGCGGGTCGCCGAGTGGCGGTCGAACCGGCTCTGGATCTGGTCCAGCTCCTCGGCGATCGCCCGGGTCAGGCTGTAGTCCCGCTTCTCGGTCTGCAGGTCGTTGCGGTCGTCACGCAGGTCCCGCTGGTCGTCGCGCAGCTCGGCCACCTGGCCCTTGCTGGCGCTACGACTGTGGGAGTTGCCGAAGCCCACGTCCCACGCCTCGGAGATGACCTCGCCGGTGGACGAGAAGACCTCGGCCCGCGCTTCGCTGACGTCGGTTCGCGACTCCCGCAGCTCCTGGGCGACCCAGGCGTTGATCACCCGGTCGGCGGCCTGCATCTTGGCCTCGTCGCTGTGGCGATAGGCCTGCCGCCACTGCTCGACGGCCCGCTCGAGCTGCTTCTCGTCTCCGCGGTCGTCGCGAGCGTCTCGCCTGTCATCCCGCAGCTCGCTGGAGTTGGTCAGCGACTCCCGGTGGCGGCTCTCCTTGGCGGAGGCCACGGTGGCTCCCGCGGTCAGCGCCACGCCCAGGGCCAGGGTCAGCAGGGAACGTCGGATCGAGTGATTGTGATTGCTGAACATGTCTCGTCCCTCCATCGAGTTCGCTTGATTGATTTCGAACTCGGTGGGTGAGACGGGGGGGGATCCCGGTCTCTTCAGGAAATCACAAGTATTTACGGACGTTTACATTCAGAAACAATTGGCCGCCGTCGTGGCCGGCTACAGGGAGGTCTGTGGCACGTCGAGGATCGCGTCGTCGATGGTGAAGGTCCGGTCCCCGTCGGACACCTCGGCGGAGAAGCACCCGCGCAGATCGGCGCCCTCGATGGCGGTGATGAACCAGCTCCCACCGACGGCGTTCTCGCTGGCGAACGAGTCGCCGCTGTCGGGATAGAGCAGCACCCAGCCGCCGTCGAGGCCCGTGGTCAGGGGGATCTCGACGGGAAATCCCCCGTCGACGGCGTCGCGGAGGATCTGCCCCTCCGCCGACATCCGCCCGACCATCGACAGCCGCCAGCCGTCCTGGCTTCCGGTGATCACCTGCACGCTCGTCCCGGACCAGAACCAGGAGCCATCGGTGGCAGACCACTGGTTCCCGTCGACCGTGGCGCTGACCTCACCCGATCCCAGCTCGTCGAGGGGAGGGCAGACCGTGTCGTCAGTGGTGGGGCAACCGGCCGCCAGCGCGAGGCCGGCGGCGAGCAGGAACAGGACAGGGCAGCGGTGGACGATGGTCATGGCGGGGCTGGTTGTGCCACAGGGTGCGGCGAAAGCCAACGGTCCGATGGTATCCTGGCGGTTCCGCGTGGTCGCCGGGGAAGCGCGCGGGCGGGGAGAGTCTATGCGGCGGATGGGATTTGCGCGGGGCGTCTGGATTGCCCTGGCGGCGGGGTGCTTGCTGACGGGATGCCCCGGTGACGACGACGATGTGGCCGACGACGACGCCGTTGATGACGACGACGCCACGGGGGACGACGACGCCACCGACGATGATGACGACGACGCCACGGCCGACGATGACGACGACGCCACGGGCGACGACGATGCCACGGGTGATGACGACGCCACCGGGGACGATGACGCCACCGGGGACGACGACACCGTCGGTTCGTTCGGCGATCTGGTGGGCACTGCGCCCGGCGTCCAGTACGGCGAGGACATCGCGCTGGTGGGGGACTACGCTTACATCGCCGACAAGATCGAGGGGGTCAAGGTCTTCAACTGCGCCCAGGTCGCTGGCCCCTTCCAGGTGGCCCACCTCACCGATTTCGACGAGGCCTGGGACCTGGTGGCTGACGGCGATACGGTCTACGTCGCCGACAAGCAGTTCGGCCTGCGGGTCATCGACGCCAGTCAGCCCGGCAGCCCGGTGATGGCCGGCGACGAACCGACGTCGGACGGATACTACGTCTCCGGGATCGCCGTGGATGGCGACACCGTCTACCTGGGGGGTGGCTCGGGCAACGAGGGGCGCCTGACGGTGATCGACGTATCGGGCACTCCCACCACCATTGGCGACTACACCCTGGGCACCGAGGCATTCCTGTCGATGGCGGTCGACGGCGGGTATCTCGTGACCGGTGGCGGCCATGGCACGTTGCAGATCTGGGACACGTCCACCCTGGGGGACGGCGCGTTCCCGGTGGGCCAGCTCTACAACGCCGGCCAGCCCAACTTCGAGCCCTGGGGCCTGGGAGTGACCGTGCACGACAGCGTCGTCTACTACGCGGACTGGGGCGCGGGCCTGATCGTCGTGGACATCACCTTGCCGAACGTGCCGGTCGAGGCGTCGGTGATCTTCAATACTTACTCTTTTTACGATACGGCCGTGGCGGAGCAGCTCACCGTCATGGGGACCACCTATTCGGTGGTGGCGGTGGCGGCCAACTCGTCCAACGGGGTGCTGCTGATCGATGCCAGCGATCCCTACGCCGCAACGCCCATCGGCTCGCCGATCGATGTGGACGTGAACTGGGACGCGACCTTGCACGGAGTGTCGGTTCGCGGTCCCTACGCCTACCTGGCGGATAACGGAGGAGATCACCTGTTCAAGATCGCCCGGATCGCCGACTGAGCGAACGGGCGGTACCCTGGAATGGAGGGAACGCGAGCCCCGATGCCTGCTGCCTGGATCCCGCGATTTGTCGCCGTCCTGCTGGTGCTCTCACCAGCGATGGCGGCCCGCGCGCGCCTGGCGGTGGTCGTGCCCGAGGACGATCGGGGGACCACCCTGGAGTACCGTGGAGATCTGCCCCCCGACCCGGAGGGCGCGGTCACCTTCGGCTGGTCCTATGTCGCCGATCTGGCGCCGCTCGTCGTGGTGGGGGCGCGGCTGAGCGACGAGTGTGAATCCCGCCATTCGCCGGTCATCGATGACGCCGTCGACGAGGCTCTGCGATTGATGACCGGGCTGGAGGCCGATAAGGCGGTCCGGCTGCTGGACCGGCTCGTGGACGACGTACCCTGTCTGGATCACCCCGCAACATCGGCCGAACTCGCCGACATCTTCTACTACCGATCGGCCGCGCTCGCGTTCCTGGGCGAGGACAAGCCCGCGCGGGCGTCGATGCGGCGGGCGGTGGCCATCGAGCCCGCGCTGGAGGCGGACGAGAACCTGCCGCCGACCATCAACCAGATGCTGGTCGACGCGCGCTCCGCGCGCCCCGATCTGGTCAACGTTCGGCTGCGCTTTGGCGACGACGTCGAGGTGCGGCTGGACGGCCGTGAGGGGGCCCGCGAGCTGGCCCGCGACGGCCTGGGCCTGCTGCAGTGGCGGGTGGACGGGCGATGGTCCACGGCGCGGTTGCGTGACCTGGAGGACACGGTCGTGGTCGCCACCCCGGCCGGCGTCCGCGAACGGTTGCAGTACCCGGACGACCTCCTGCAGCTGCGGCTGGCATCGGCCCTGGGTGACGCCCTGGCGGGTCCGCTGCACATCGACCGCGCCGTGTTCTGGGACGGCCGCGACGGCGCCATGCTGTGGGACCCCGCGGCCGACGAGACCCGCTGGCTGGGTCGGTACTCGACCCGGGGCAGGCGTGGGGATGGGCGGGGGCGACCGCTGCTGGACGACGACGGTGACCGGACCCCGGCCACGGCGGATCGCAAGGACGATCCGCCGCGCTCGACGGGCCTCCCCGATCTGGACGACCCCGAGGACGATGAGTTCCCGGATGATTTCGAGGACCCGTTCCTGCCGGACCTGGACGATCCCCCCCGGGACGACCCTCCCCGGGATGACGGGCGCCGGGACGACCACGGGCGCCGGAACGACGGTGGGCGCGCGAAAACCCCCAAAGGCCCCCGCGACGACCGGCTGCGGTTCACCGTCGGTGGCGGCTTCATGTACCTCAACCCTCGCCCCCACGCCCTGGTGGTCACCGACACCGGAATCCTGATCTACGGGCGGCTGTCGCTGGCCCTGCGGGTGGACGTGGGTTTCCCCTTCGCGGGCTACCAGCGTGTCACTCCGTTGCCCTTGTTCGGCACGGGGTTTCGTCTGCGGCTGGGTCCCCGCCAGAGCCCGGTCAGCCCCTGGCTCGGGCTGAGCTTCCGCGGGGCGCTGGAGAACCAGAATGGCCTCCTGATGGGGTTGCTGGGAGCGTCCGCGGAGGTCGGTGTCGACTTCATCCCGGCCCGGCACTTCATCATCCGGTTCGCTGTAGACGGCGGATTCCTGGAGCAGCGGGGCCAGGTTCATGCGAAGATTGCCGTCGGTTTCGGCGTTTGAGCCGGTCCGGGTGATGGCCGGACCGCGACCTACACGCCGGTTCGCCGCGGGCGATGGAACAACTCGGACGATATCGACTCTTCCATGAGCTCGGCGCGGGCGGATTCGCCTCCGTCTACAAGGCCGAGATGGTCAGTCCCGAGGGATTTCGCTCCCTTGTGGCTGTCAAGCGCCTGCACCCCCATCTGACGCGTTCCGAGGACGGCATCGTCGATTCCCTGCGCGCCGAAGCGGCGGCCTGCTCTCGCATCCACCACCACAACGTGGTTCAGGTCTACGAGCTGTCGTCGGAGCCCGACGACCGGGGCGAGCTGCAGTGGTTCATGGTGATGGAGCTGGTCGAGGGCGCCTCGCTGGAGGATCTGCCGCTGATGGCCGCCAAGCGGGGCGCTGAGCTGCCGCCCGGGGTGGTGCTCTACCTGCTGACCCAGGTGGCCGAGGGACTGCACCACGTCCACACGCTCACGGACGAGAACGGCCACCCGGCGGGCATGGTCCACCGGGACCTCAAGCCGTCCAACGTGCTGGTTCGCCACGACGGGGTCGCCAAGATCCTCGACTTCGGCATCGCCAAGTCGCTCTACGAGGGCGGTCCCCAGACCGCGACCGGGATCACCCGCGGGACCGCTGCCTACATGGCCCCCGAGCAGGCGTTTGCCAAGTCGCTGACCCCCAAGGCGGATCAGTTCGCCTTTGGCGCGCTGCTGTTCTTCCTGGTGATCGCCGAGCAGCTGGTCAAGGCGGAGAGCCTGGCCGCCGAGCTGCTGTTCGTGGTCAACACGCCGGCAGACTACCGGGTGGACGAGGTGGACGCCCGCGTGCCCGGCCTCGGCGAGATCTTCCAGCGGATGCGGGAGCCTCACCTGGACGATCGCTACGGTTCGATGGCGGAGGTGCTGGCCGACCTGCAGCGATTGCAGGCCTCCCTGGCCGACCCCGTCGACCCGGAGAGTTACCTGGCTGTGCTGCTCTCCGATCCCGGCGCACGGGTCAGTCCACGGGAGATGATGCTGTTCCGGCGGCAGCTCCCGGGGAGCGGGGGCGACGGCCAGCTGACCCTCGATCAGCTCGGACCGAAGACGCTGGATCGGGATGGCCGCCGGGTCGCGCCAGCCACGGCAGCCGCCTCCTGGGGCATGGAGACCACACCCAGCGGCAACGCGCTGGATGGAGCGCGGCCGGGGCCGACCACGCCGTCGCAGCCCGCGCTGGCGCTGGAAGAGGACACCCTGGGGCCCGACGACCCGTCCCGGCAGACCGCCCAGCTGCCCGGAATCAGCCACGGGGAGATGGCAGCCGCGGGACACACCGCGGATCTGCCCGAGCTGGTCACCGACGAGCAGGTGGCCCTGGACACCGACGATCTACCCCGCGCCAGGATGGAGGACGCGGTGTCGTCCCAGTCGTCCGAGGGGATCGTGACACCCGTCCCATCCACCTCGTCAGGGCGGATCCCGGCGATGCCCCATGCGCTGGACAGCTCGCCAGCGACGCCCGCGTTACGCGCCGTGGCCGGGCCGCCGTCACGCGCGCAGCGCAGCTGGGGTTGGTTGCTGCTGATCCCCCTGCTGCTGGGGGTGATGGGCCTGGTGTTGCTGGCCCTGGTCAGCCTGCTGCGCAACGCACCCGGGCCGGAGGAGGTGGGCAGCGGCGGGGAGATCGTGATCGGCGACGAGGAGGCCGATCTGCTGGGCTGGTCCGATCCCGAGGACATCGTGGTCGAGAGCGAGGAGGAGCGGGCCGCCCGGAAGGATCGCAAGGACCGGGACCACAAGAGCCGGGACCGGCGGGACCGGGATCGCGAGGACCGGGACAAGGACCGGGACAGGGACCGCGACGAGGAAGAGGACCCCCTGGCGGTGGAGGTCGGCGACGGCGCCGATCCCGGCGAGGAACCCGGGGGGGACGAGGCGACCGAGGAGTCCGGCGGCGTTGCGGCAGTGCCCACCGAGACCGGGGTCTTCAAGCTCAACGCCTACCCCGCGGCCAAGGTCTGGGTCGACGGCAAGTCCGTGGGTACGACGCTGGAGACCGCCCAGGGGATCCGTCTGTCGGTGGGCAAGCACCGGATCCGTCTGGAGCGCTCCACCGACGGCCACGAGACCTCCTTCAACGTCACGATCAAGGCCAAGAAGGTCCTGTCGGTCCCCTTCGAGTGGGAGGACTAGGAGTCTTTCGTGCATAGAGGTTCGAAGCTGGCCCGCCTCGGGATCTGGCTGGTCGTGGCGGCGATGCTGGGCTGCCCAGCCGGCGACGACGACGACGCGTCGGGCGACGACGACGTGTCGGACGACGACGCCACAGGGGACGACGACACGACGGGTGACGACGACACCACCGGGGATGACGACAGCACGGGGGCCGACGACAACACGGGCGACGACGACGACGCCACGGGTGACGACGACGACACCGACGTGCCCCTGGACGGCTTTGGCGAGATCAGCGGCGACTGCGGAGTGCTCGACGATTCCGAGTGGGACGCGGCCGATCCCTTCCTGTTCCGCAACGCCATCGACTTCGGCGGCCTGGAGTTCGACGAGGGCCTGCTGACTGCGGATGGGTATCTGATCTGGGAGGCGGGCAACCTCAATCCCGGTTCGCTGCACTCGGAGATCTTCGCCTTCGAGGTGCTGGGCCGTTGTGAGCTGGCCGCCCTGCTGGAGACCGAGGACACCGTCGAGTACCTGGACCCGGGTGGCAAGAAGACCGACGTGCTCACGGAGATCGACGCCCGCAAGGTCGGCGTCAGCGTCACCCGCGCCTTCCACTGGCCCCCGGAAGATCCCTACACCCTCGACGAGGCCGTCGACCTGCTCACCGACAAGCTCGGTGACATTCCCGTGGCCGCGGCCAACGCCGCCCCCGTCGACGCCTGGGAGCGGTCGATCCTGAGCGTGGTCGCGTACGACAGCCAGTACGCCGACGAGATCGAGACCGCCTGGTCCCTGCTCGACCCGTCGATCACCCTGGACACGATCGTGGTGCTGACGGTGACGGACGGGGAGGACGAGTTCATCTACTGAGCGTGG
This sequence comes from uncultured Rickettsiales bacterium, assembly GCA_964436045.1. GTDB lineage: Bacteria > Myxococcota_A > UBA796 > UBA9615 > CAYRNR01 > CAYTBN01. The sequence goes on from CAYTBN010000033.1 coordinate 41,760, forward strand.
GCGGGCTGAAGTAGCAGGAGCAGCGCTGGACCGCCACCCACCAGCGCCAGGCCGAACAGGCCGAGTTCGGCGATGACCGGTGAGTCGCCGATGGTGGCGACGGGGAGCATCACCAGGGCCAGGGGTGCCACCGCCAGCGCGACCAGCGCGCGGGCCTGGGCGCCCACCGCGGCGCAGGTCAGGTAGCCGGCCAGGCAAGGGATCAGCCCGGCCATCGACAGAAGGATCCGGTTGGGCTGCGCGACACCCTCGACCACCAGCGAAGAGGTCATCGACGCACCGAGTACCACCAGCCACAGCACGGTCCCGCTGACCACGCCGTGCAGGAACAGGCCTCGCACCACGGCCCGGGGCCGCACGGGCAGGGTGGACCACGCCCGGCCGAAGCCTCCCTCGGTTGGACCGAGCAGGCGCCCGGCGCCCGCCGTGCTCAGGCTCAGGCCGACGGGGAACAGGGTCGTGACCGCCAGCGCCATGAACAGCAGCGGCTGGACCCAGTCCAGGATGTCCGCGGTCGCCAGGCCCGCGGTGATCAGCGCCAGGACACCAACCTCGACCAGGGCCACCGGTCCGGCGACGAGGGCCGCGAGCCGCAGCGGGCGCAGCCACTGGTCCCGTCCCAGCGCTTGCGGCCCGGGGCGCGCTGCCCGGGAGAATTGCCCGCCGACGAAGACCGATGGCCAGGCAAATCCGCTCTCTCGCCGGGGTCTCCCCGCCAGGGCCAGCGCCACCACCGCCTCGGCCACACAACGTGCCCGCCAGCTCACCGGCAGGTTCGGCATCGCCTCGACCCACAGCCCAAAGCCGCTGGCGGCGCCGGTGACCCGCCCGGCCACCACCCCGCGCATCCACAGGGCGGCGAGATACGAGAACAGAATCGGGGCGACCTGATCGCTCAGCGACGTCAGCGGCCCGTTCATCTGCTCGGCGGAGCGGGTCCACAGGCAGGTGATCGCCCCGGTGAACAGGACCACCACCAGCGCGCTGGGCGTGGTCAACGTGGCCCGGGCCCGGATCAGGCCGTGGCGTACCGTGGCTCCCAGGGCGCTCAACCTGCCGCTCCCCAGGAGACCATCGCCTCTTCCAGGGTGCGGTCATCGCCCACCAGGTCCGCGGTGGGCCCTGCTGGATCACCTGGCCGGCATCCAGTACCAGGAGGCGGTCGTCGATGCGCTCCACGTCCTGCAGCTGGTGGGAGCTGACGATCACGGTGCGTTGCGGATCCCGGACCACGTCGAGCACGCTGCGCAGCAGCGAACGCCGGCCCGCCAGGTCCAGCCCGGTCGCTGGCTCGTCGAGGACCAGCACCCGGGGCCGGAAGGCCATCGCCAGCACCAGCCGGATGCGGGTCCCCTGACCCTTGGACAGCTGGGCCACCTTGGTCCTGGGATCCAGCCCGAATCGCTCCAGCAGCTCCCCGGCAAGCGTGGCGTCCCAGCTCGGGTAGTAGCCCGAGATCATGCGCAGCAGGGGACCGATTCGCATGGAGAACAGCGGCATGTCATCGGTCATGAAGCCGAGCTGCGAGCGGACGATCTCCGGATGGACCCACGGGTCGTGACCCAGGACGCCGACCCGGCCGCCGTCGGTGGCCCGCATCCCCGCCAGCGCCTCCAGCAAGGTGGTCTTGCCCGCACCATTGGGCCCCACGAGCCCGATCACCTGACCTGGCGCGACGCGCCACTCCGGGATTCGCAGGCTGAACTCCCCCCGCCTGATCTCCAGTCCCTGCACCGCAATCAAGTCACTGTTCGTCACTGTTCGTCATCGTTGCCTCCCGTCCCCCGTAGCACCCGGTCCACGTGGTCGCGAATGCCGTCGTCATTCAGCCCCAGCTGGCGGGCCCGGCTGACCGCACCAGCCAGCAGCTCCCGCGCGTCGTCCCGGGCGTCGCGCCTCGCCGCCGCGTCGTCCAGCTCCGCCACGAAGGTCCCCTGACCCTGGCGCCGGACGATCAGCCCGGCCGTCTCCAGGTCGGCATAGGCCCGGCGGATCGTGATCAGCGACACCAGCAGCTGCCCCGCCAGCTCCCTCACCGATGGCAGCCGCGCCCCCGCGACCAGCTGCCCCGAGCGGACCAGCAGGGTCACCTGATCGACGATCTGCCGGTAGCGGGGAACCCCCGAGGCGTCGCTGAGCTGTAGATCCAACCGGTCCACGTTCCACCTCTTAACTGTGTATAACCGCATACACACCGGCCCACTGTGATCAATCCTTTTTTTTTCGGTGTCCCCCGGACACCGTCCGCCCCCGCAGGGGCCCGGCGGGGAGTGCTACACTGCTCCCCCTTCGACGGGAGCCGACCGATGACCGACGTGCTGGGCGAACTGCTGGAGCTGCTGGAACTCGAGACCATCGAGGAGAACATCTTCCGGGGCCAGAGCCAGGATCTGGGGTTCGGCAACGTGTTCGGTGGCCAGGTGCTGGGTCAGGCGCTGTCGGCTGCCAGTCAGACGGTGCCCGACGACCGCAACTGCCACAGCCTGCACGCCTACTTCCTGCGGCCCGGGGATCCGCGGCGGCCGATCGTGTACCAGGTGGATCCGATCCGCGACGGGCGCAGCTTCACGACGCGGCGCGTCGTGGCGATCCAGAAGGGGAGGGCGATCTTCTCGCTGTCCGCGTCTTTCCAGCTGCGCGAGGACGGCTACGAGCACCAGGCGGAGATGCCGGCGGTCCGGCCTCCGGATGGTCTGCTGTCGGACCTGGACCTCGCCCGGCGGGTGGCGGACCGGATCCCCGAGCCGATGCGCACCAAGATGATCTGCGACAAGCCCATCGAGCTGCGGCCCATCGATCCCGTGGATCCCTTCGCGCCCGTGGCCCAGGAGCCGGTCCAGCACGCCTGGCTGCGGGCGGTCGGCGAGCTACCCGACGATCCGGCGGTCCACCAGTACCTGCTGGCCTACGCCTCGGACTTCCGGCTGGTGACGACGTCGATGCATCCCCACGCCACCACCTACTGGGACCCCCACATGCAGGTGGCCAGCCTGGATCACTCGATGTGGTTCCACCGGGACTTCCGGATGGACGAATGGCTACTCCACGCGATGGAGAGCCCGGCCGCGTCCCACGCCCGCGGCATCGCCCGGGGGCTGATCTACCGGGCGGACGGTACCCTGGTGGCGTCGGTGGCCCAGGAGGGGCTGATCCGCCGCCGGAGCACTACCAGGACAGGGGGACCGTGACCGGCTCGTCGCCGGACTCCACCAGCAGATAGTGGTTTTCGCCCGGCTGCCACTCGACAGCTCCGTCGTCGCCGATCGCCACCAGCTTGAACTCCAGGACGTCGCCCACCGGGGCGGAGAACTCCAGGACATGGCTCTCGTCGGTGGTCGCGAGGGGTCCGACGGCCTGGGCTGGATCCCAGTTGCCGAGCCCGGGACCGCCACCGGCCAGTCGCAGCGAGCCAGCGGGGAGGTCCGGGCTCGCCGGGACCACCACCCGGATCGCCCTGGCGCCACCGGCCGCCGCGGTCAGCTCGGCGTATGCACCCGCCTCCTCCGGGGTCAGCAGGTAGATCTCGGTGGCCCCCGGGGGAATCGTCAGGACCGGGATATTCCAGGGAAGTGCGGTGTTGCCGTCGATCATCGAGGCGTCGTCGTACAGCTCGTCCGGGACCGTCCAGCGGGCGGGCAGCTCCCCCCGGTTGACCGCGATCAGGGCGGCCTCGTCGGGGTGGATCCGGCCAATCACCAGCAGGTCGCCCTCGAGGACGAGCACCCGGGTGGCGCCGCTGTGGAGCGCCGCATGCCCCCGCCGCAGCTCCAGCAGCCGCGGGATCAGCATCCGATAGGGATGACGGGGCTCGAAGGACATGTCCGCGCGGTTGGCCGGCTCCTCCGCCCCCTCGAGCCCCGACTCGGTGCCGTAGGTGATCGACGGGATCCCGCGGCTGGTCAGCAGGAAGGTCAACGCCTGGCGGACGCTGTCCCTGTCGGGGCAGGCCGACGCCAGCCGCGGTCGGTCGTGGTTGTCCAGGAAGGGCACCAGGGCGCCGGGGTCGTCGTATTCACGGTCGGCCGACAGGGTGGCCGCCAGCCGACCCACGGGCCGGCCGGCGCAATACACGTCCTGCATCGCGTAGTGCAGGGGGAAGTCGAACATCGACGACACCCCGGTGGCGCGGAAGCTGCGTGCCAGCCCGAGCGCGTCTCCCTGGAAGTCCTCGCCCAGCAGCTGGAAATCCGGCCCGCTATGGGCGTGGAGGTCGGTCGCCAGCCGTCGCAGGAACCCGGGGCGCATGTGCCGCACGGCATCGATGCGGAAGCCGTCGGGCTGGACCGCGTCGATCCAGCGCAGGGAGGTGGCCAGCAGGTGCTGGTAGAGGTCGGCGTTCTCCTGGTTCAGGTCGGGCAGGCCGTGGACCCGGCAGTCGGTGACCTGCACCGGATCCTCCCAGTCCTCGATGTCGCAGACCGGGTGGAACCAGTGCGGTTTCTGCTCGATGAGCGGTGAGTCCATGGCCACGTGGTTGAACACCACGTCGAGGATCAGCCGCATGCCGCGAGCGTGCAGGGCGTCGGACAGCTCCCGAAGGTCGGCCTCGGTGCCGAAGCGGGGATCGACCTTCCCGTGGTCCTCGATCCAGTACCCGTGGAACGCCCCCCACTCGAAGAACTTGTCGTCCCTGCAGTCCCAGACCGGCGACAGCCAGACGGTCTTGACCCCCAGCTCCTCGATCTCGTCCAGGTGCTCGATCACGCCGCGGATGTCGCCGCCGTGCCAGGCCTGGGGATCGGCGGGATCCACAGCGCTGTCGTTGGCCGGATCGCCGTTGGCGAACCGATCCACGAGGACAAAGTAGATGGCGTCGTCAGGCGGCGGGGGAGGGGGCTGCCACGCTCCTGCTGCTGGGCAGATGAACAGCATGGAGAGCAGGGTGGTGAGGTGGCGCACGGCGACGTCCAGAGTGCCGATACAATAACACCGAGCACCCCGTCGGGAGGGCGATGACCGAGGACCCCAACACGATCCCCGCCGTCCAGCCCCGCACCTGGTTCTCGCGAGCGCTGCGGCGGGCGCTGTGGGTGACGGTCCTTCCCCGGTTCGGCGACGAGCACAGGGAGGCGTACGAGGCCCAGTTCGGCGAGGCCAGCCGCAACGCCGAGATCGCCGTCGAAGGGCTCGGGCGGCTGGTGAACCGCCACGCGTTGTCGGTCACACCGGTGTTGGGGGCGTTGACCTCCTGGGCGCGCCACTACCACGGCGCCCAGCGCGGAGCCGCCGACAAGGATCGGTATCTTGTCTACACGGACCTGGACGCCGCGATCCCCTTTCGGCCGGAGGCGGACACCTTGTACGCCTACATGGCCACCCAGGTGACCAATCTGGCCACCGACCTGGCTGACGTCTTGCCCCGCCCCGAGCTGAAGCGGGCTGTCGGCGCGTTCACCGACATGAACGCCGTGGCCAGCGCGGCCTTCCGCCGCTTTCCCACGGTGATGCCCCGCTTCACCGGCCACGACCGGCTCAGCCTGCGGGTGGTCCAGGCGCTGGACCGGCCCCTCAACTGCTGTCCGAGCCTTCACATCGCGTACACGATCATGATCGACGACGTGGCGCGCGCCGCCTTCGAGCCCCACGTGGACAAGGCCCCGGCGCTGGCGGCGGTGCGGGCCGCGACCGCCGGGATGGTCGAGTCGGTGCTGTACACCAAGCAGCACGCGATCCTCGACGTGGCCTTCGGCATGCTCTGCGCGCGGATCGTCCACGAGCGCCGCTTCGATCGCCCGTTTCCCGATCCCATTGCCCTGCTGGACGCGGCGGCTGGCGCCCAACCGATCCCCCACGCCGCCATCGCCGCGCTGTACGAGGAGGCATGCTGGCGGTACGCCCGCGCTGACGATCTGGCCGGGGCGCTAGGCGACTTTCTGGACGATCACCGCTACCCTCTGGTGCCGGCCGACGCGGTGCTGGAGAGTTGTTTCGTGGATGCGGCGACGGGGGAATTGGTGAGGGAGCGCTGACCGACGGCGAACGAGCGCCTCTGCGGCTGACTCTCCTGGTATTCAGCGCCACGGGCAACACCCGCTACGTGGCCGGGTACCTCGAACGTGTCTTCGAGGCACTGCCGGTCGCGGTCGAGATCGTGTCCGTCGAGCGGGTCGCGCCGGAGGCGGTCGAGGGGTTCGACGTACTGGGATTCGGCTTTCCGGTGTTCGAGGGGGACTCGCCGCGGTTCGTGCGCGAGTACATCGCCCGGCTGAGCCCCGGTGAGGGTCGGGGAGCCTTCGTCTTCTGCACCAAGGGCGCCCTGGCGGGCAACGCGGAGCGTAAGAACCTGCAGCGGCTGCAGGACCGGGGCTACGTGCCCCTCGGCGGGATGGGCGCGGTCATGCCCGGCACCGACGGAATGGCGTTCGTGAGCAAGGAGGGGCGGTACGCGCGCTGGGCGCAGACCAAGGACTTCGACTCACTGGAGGCCGTCGACCGCTTCGCCGGGCGGATGGGAGAGACGCTCGCGGACCTGGCCGGGGGTGTCCTCGCCGCAGACCGGGCGGAGATGGTCCCGCTGAGCATCCTCGGCGTGCTGATCGACCCGCTCTGGGCGGCAGCCTATTCTTCCCCGCTCTGCCAGGTGGCGATCTCGCGATTCTCGGCCATGGCCGCGGAGTCCGGGCCACCATCCTCGGTGAGTTCGGCCGTCTCACTCACGTAACCCCGGGGTCCGCCCATATCGAAGGCGGCCCAGACCGAGGTGTGGACCTCGTCGTATTCCGCGGGGTCGAAGGCCATGAAGTCGTAGCTCCCCTGGAAGTCCGCGGGCTGCAGATCGGACAGGCTGAAACTGGCGGCGTCCCCGGCGGTGGCCGCCAGCGGTAGCTCCCAGCTCTCCGCGAACACCCCGTCGTCGGTGGCGAAGGTCGTGGTGATATCGATGTCTACTCGCGATTCGCACTGGACTGCCGCCGTATCCATCTCCTGGCCGCTGTCGGGATAGACGGCTACCGACTCGACGTAGCGGGCTTCGCCTCCGTCGTGCAGCAGCTCGATGGTCAGGCCCGCCGAATCGCCATCCTCACCGTATTCGAGCGTCACCGAGTGGGTTCCCCCGAGGGTCTCCAGCACCTGCTGCGGGGAAAAGCCGAGCACCGTCTCCTCGTCGAGGGACACCACGGTGGCGGTCTCCTCGCAATACGCGCCAGAGGCTTCATCCAGGTGTGGACATCCGGCGACCAGGGGGGAGATTGCAGCGAGTGAAAGCGGAATGATGGCGAATCGACGCATGGGTTTCTCCTTGTCTGGGACTGGACGTGGCAAGACACGTGCCAGCCAGGGGGGCTCGCTTGGTCAGCCGAGGGCTGCCCGCCTGGGCGCCCGGATCGCACCGTCGGTGCACTGGTACACACAGGCGGTGCAGCCGGTGCATTCGTCGCGCCGGGCAAGCACCGCCGTGCCGTCCTGGCCGCTGTCCCACACGCCGATCGGACACACCTCGTAGCACTGGCCGCACGCGGTGCACCTCGCCGGATCGTGGGTCAGATCGCGGAGTCCGTTGAGCAGGTCGGTGCGCAGGGTGCCGGCAAAGGCCACGTTGCCGATGGCCTTGACGCCGAAGCGCGCCATCATCGGATCGAAGTCGCTGCCCATGGTGGACGACAGGCCCCCCAGCTCGCTGCCCCACAGCATGATCATCGACATGGCGATGATCAGGTCGGCGCGGGGCCGGGGCGCGGGGGCGTCCAGCAGCAGCTCGGTGGCGACCAGCGCGCCGCCCAACAGGAGGTCGAGCACCAGCGCCCTGGTCCAGCCGAACTTCGTGGGGATCCACGGCACCAGTGTGTAGAAAAAGAGGAAGCTCACCACGCTGATCGCCACGTAGTCGATCAGCAGGCCCCGGCCGAAGACCGCGAAGCCCACGAGCCCCGCCAGGAAGAACGCGAACATGCTGCCAAGCGCGGTGTCCAGCCGCTCTCCAGCACCGAACTGCCCTCCGGCACCTCGGCGACCACGGCGTTCTTCATCTCCAGGACGCGACCCTGGCTCGCGGCGTCCATCTTGCGATCGTAGGAGGCCGGCCGGCCCTCGAGGATCTTCATGAAGACGTAGCTGAACATCCTGCGGTCCCCGGACGCGGCTAGCTGCCCGCCAGGGTCACCGAGATCACGTCCATCTGGAGGAACTGTCCGTCGAAGGCGTCCGGGTAGGGGGGGATGTCGGGGATCACGATCGGGTCGCCGTTCTCGTCTTGATTGACGATCAGGGCGTAGTCCTGGTTGTGGGCGTAGAGTGTGATCTCCGCGCCCCCCTTGGCCTCGATGGTGTGGATGTAGTCGATGGCCCAGCAGTGCTCGATACCCGCCGAGCCGGCATTGAGGAAGTAGGTGGCCTCGGGGTTGGACACGGTCAGCGAATAGATGTTGTAGGTGTCGTCGGCCACGGCGCCGCCCGTGTACCAGAGGCCATCCTGGGTCCCGCCAGTGTATGAGTTCAGCTCCACCACACCCCGGAACTGCAGCGTCACGGTGTAGGTGGCGGCCATCCCGCCCTCCAGCACGGCAACGTCGTCGAACTCCATCGCCTGAGGTGCGCAGCTGTAGCCAGTGTGCCCCGGCACGCAGGGCATCTCGAGCCGCAGGCCGTCGAGGGCCGAGGGCATCTCCTCACAGTCGAACCCGTCCCCGGTGTAGCCCGGGTCGCACACGCACTCGGCCACGTCGCCGGAGTCGTCGCACCAGGCGTGCTCGTCGCAATCCAGCTCTTCGCAGGCGGCGCTGGTGTCGTCGTCGTCGTCACCGCCCGCGGAGTCGTCGTCGTCCGCGGGGTGGTCGTCGTCGTCCGCCGCGGGACAGCCGGCAGCCAGCAGCAGGACACAGGTTGCGGCGATCGTGAGAATCGTCTTGTTCCAGGACATGGCCATCCTCCCCGTGGGTTGCCCGAACGCCGTCGGCACCTGTCCGGGCGGTCCGATTCCTCCCTCATCCTACGCCAACGCGCTCGGGGTGTTGTCCTTGGCTCGTCAGGCGCGGACGAGGTGGACGGGGACTCCGGGGTTCGGCATTCCGGCGAGGCCCGTGACAGCGGTCAGCAGCGCGGCGCGGTGTACGCGGGCGGCGGCCAGGTAGGTGGCGTCGTACCCGGAGGCGTTGTGGCGGTGGCTCCAGGCGACGGCCAGCAGGGGGGCGTGGGACACGCGCTCGATGGGCCACAGGACCAGGTCGTCCAGGGCCTCGGCGGCCCGGTCGTGGTCGAGGCGGCCGCCGAGGACGGCGCGACGCAGGGCGGCGAGGACCTCGACATCGATCAACTCGGGAGCCAGCAGGTCGGCCTCTCGGAGCAGGGGCATCACCGAGCGCCCGAGTTCCGTCCTCAACAGCACCTCGACCGCGACGGACGCGTCGACGACGTACCTCACCGGGGCTCCCGCCCGCCGTACTCCTCGCGGGCCTCGGCCACCAGCGCCACCGCGGAGATGCCGGGATCGACGGGCTCCCTGGTGACCAGCCGCTCCTCGAACTCCTCCATCCGGGAGTTCGGCAAGGACCCGGTCCATTTGACCCATGACGCCTTGCTGGTGGAGATCGGGCGGGCTTTGGTGCGCATCGGCAAGCGCCACAAGATGCGCAAATCCCTCGAGCGCGAGCTGGACAAGTGGGGCCTCACCGTGGTCAAGACCTTCCTCCACGACGAGGCGGCGCAGGCCGAGGCGGGCTCAAAGGCCGGCGCGTGGCTGGCCTTCTACAAGGCTGCGCTGAGCACGAGGCGCGAGTGGAAGACCGAGCAGAAGCAGCTCCTCGAACCCCGGATCCAGGAGCTGATCGAGATCGTGAACCGGATGGCGCAGGACCTGGCGAACAAGAGCGGCAAGCAGGTCCTCGTCGTCGTGGACGACATCGAGAAGGGAAACACGGGCGCCCACAAGGACATGCATCTGCGGCTATTCCGGGATCACATCGAAACCCTGCTCCAGCCCCGTCTGGCCATCGTCTACGCCTTGCCGGTGTACTTCCGCACTCTGGAAGACAATCGCATACCCATTGAATCAGATGTACCCGTTCTCCGCCGTCCGTATCTACGACGCGAAGCACAAGCACTCCGCAGAGCCGCCACTGGATCGGGACCACGCCTCCTACGGACTGATCCACTCGTTCGTCGAGCGCAGGATCGGAGACGCGGGGAGATTCTTCGAGGAGGGCTCCCTCGACGCGTTGATCCTCACCGGGGGGGGGCTGTTCCGGGAGACGGCCCGCGCGATTCGCCTGGCCGCCCAGAACGCCATCCTCCGGGGAGCCGACCGCATCGGTAGCGAAGACGCCCGCCATGCCGCCAGCCAGATCAAGAAAGACTACCAGCCGTTGATCCGGGGCAACGCCGTGAAGGTACTCAGCGAGGTCTGGGAATCCAGGCAGGGCTGGGTCGAGGGCGTGGAACCGTTCCTCCAGTGGAAGGCCGTGGTCGAGTACGAGAACGGCGACCTCTGGCTCGACGTGCGTTCGGTGCTCAAGCCCTACCTGGAAAGCCTGAAGAAGGGTGATGGCTGATCCACGACCAGGGAGCGGCGAGGAAGCGCGCGCAGCTCACGAGATCGCGTTCCTGACCGAACGCGCGTCCCGGGACGATCGGCCGTTGCTCGTGTTCGCCTTCCACACCCAAGAAGCCGAGCGCCAGGCGCTGGTCGCGGAGATGCGACGCGCACTCAAGGCTCGAGACATGCTGGTGCGGTCCCTGGACGCCGGCCTGCTCGTGTCGAAGCGGGGGAGCGACCTCTACCGTGAGATCGGCGGCCGGAGCGCGCCGGGCGGACTTTGCGTGATCGTCGACCTGCCCCGGGACGACAAAACGGGCCTGCTGGAGCAGGACACGCTGACCTATCTCAACCTGCACCGGGATCGCATCCTGGACGACAAGCTCCGCTTTGCGCTGTTGCTCCACACCCGCGACGCGGAGCAGGTCCTTCACCTCGCCGCTGACCTCTGGGACTTCAGGCATGGCACGTTCTGGCTCGACCGGTCCGCCTCGGTGCTGCCGCGTCGATACGTCTCGGCGGGGCGGGAGGCGAGGGACGTCGCCCCCATGGAGACCGTCCTTCCGGAGGAGGCCGCTAGCCACATCGTCGATGTCAGGGAGCTGGTTGCCGAAACGGACAACTCGGAAGCAAAGGCATCCCTTCTGCTCGACCTGGCGTTCTGGTTGAGGAGGCGGGGCGCGTCCGAGGAAGCGCTGGCGGCTTCCGTCGATGCGCTGGAGACGGAGGAAGGGCTCGACGAGGCCTCCACGGCTACCGCCAGCACTCTTGCGGGCGACCTTCACGTGGCGCTGGGGAACGGTGGGGAGGCTCGTCGTCTCTTCGAGCGCGGCCTGGAGATCGCCGAGCGTCTTGCGGAGCAGGAACCGAACCGGGCGGACTTCCAGCGGGACCTCGCAATCGCGTTCGAACGGATGGCCAAGATCTCGGAGGCCGAAGACAAGGTCGGCTGGATGTCCCGCAGCGTGGAGATCCGGGAGCGGGTCCTCGCTATGGATCGCGACCAGGCCATCCTGCAAAGGGAGCTTGCCGTGGTTCTGGCGCAGCGGGAAACCGCGGCGGAGGACGAGCGAGACCTGGACCGGGCGCGGCAGCTGCTGCGCGCCTTGAAGAATCGAGGAGCTCTGGAAGCGGGATTCGAGAAGCTGCTGGACTGGCTCGAGGCTACGTAGCCGCGTGTGACCTTCGCCACCGGCCGCCGCCGGTCCTTGCAATGGTGGTGCCTACTCCCCCATCCCCCCCAGGTACTCGTCCAGCAGGAATCCCAGGTGCCGCTCCAGCAGGGGGATCGAGGCGGCGAGGACCTCGTCTTCGCGCTCGTGGTGGAAGTCCATGAAGATCGGGAACTTGACCTCGGTGGTGAGGGCGGCCTCGAGGTCGGCGGGATCGGTGAGGGTCAGGGTGGCGTCGACGGTCCAGCGGTAGCGGCCGGAGAGCAGGGAGAAGTAGCGGGGGCTCAGCTCGACGAGCAGCAGCAGGTCGGTGCCGCGCAGCTCGCCCGCGAGCCAGGTGAGGCGGTGCAGGGAGTTGCGTTTGGCGGCGAAGGGCTCGGCGAAGGTCGACGTGTCCATCACCGTCGGGGTCAGGTTGCGGCTGGACAGGGTGCCGATCAGGGCCTCGGCCAGCTCGTCGGGCACCCCGGTGACCTCGGGGCGGTCGGCGTAGGTGACGGCGGGCACCACCTCGATGTCCATCTTCGTCGGGGCCTGGACGCCGACGTGCTTGGGGAAGCAGCCGGAGGCCAGCAGGCCGAACATTGGGAGCAGCAGGAGGGCGTGTCGCATCAGAACCAGACCTCCGTCTCGAGGGCCAGGACGTGGTGCCAGTGGCGCTCCACGTTGCCGAAGTCGTTGAACTGGTCGAGGGTCTCGACGAAGTTGTTGCCGAAGGCGTTGTTCTGGTTGCTGTACTGGAAGCCGTACATGATCCGTAACGAGGGCCGCACGAACACGCCCGGGCCCAGGGGGTTGAGCACGAAGCCGAACTTGCCCTGGTAGGTGTGGCGGATGTCGGCGTCGCCGTACTCCAGCCCCTCGGTGTCGGGCAGGCCGCCGCTGTTCTCGAAGATCGAGTCGGCGTGCTCCCGGTAGAGGTTGCCCTGGGTCGAGTGTTCGCGGGCCGCGCTGCCCTCGGCCAGGAAGTGCACCGTGCGGGTCAGGTAGAGCTGGAGCCGCAGCACCGTCGAGAGGAAGGTGCGGTCGTTGTCGGTGGGGGAGATGGTGTTGTCCGCGTCCCAGTGCTTGCCGTAGACCAGGCCCCAGGCGAGGTCCAGCCGCCGCGGCACGATGGTCATCTGCATCTCGTTGCCGAGGTTGAACTGGTAGCGCTGGTCGGTCAGCTCCTTGACGTAGATCGTGTACTCGTCGTTGTCGAAGGTCTCGGTGTAGCGGCTCTCGGGGTGGCCGCGCAGGACGTTGGCGTACAGGCTGTTCCACTTGAGCGGCCCGAGGTTGCCGAAGCCCAGGTAGCCGATGGCCTTGAACGAGTTGGCCGACGTGGCCTCGGGGGAGGGGAAGTAGTCCTCGCGATCCGGGTTCTGCTCGACCCAGGACTGGACCACCTCCTGGCGCACGAAATCCTCGTACTCGATGCCGGGGGTCGAGTGGGGACCGTTGACGTTTCCCTGCACCCGGGGCTCGTAGAGGTACATGCCGCCCAGGCCGAACTCGAAGTGCTTGCCCGCGCTGACCCGGAAGGTCCCGCCCGCGGTCAGGATGGTGTTGTACTGGCCGCGCTTGATGTTGAAGCCCGAGTCGCCGGCGCCGATCAGCACCTCGACCCCCTTGTGGCGCCAGCGGCCCGACAGGCCGACGGTCTCCAGGAAGAGGCGGGCGGGCCACATGTCGTACAGCCCCATCACCCCGAAGTAGGTGTCCAGGGTGCCCAACTGCCAGGTGACGTTGGGGATCAGGATGTTGCCCGCCTGCACGTAGAGCTCGGACAGGCGGATGTTGGCCAGGGTGCCGTTGCCCGGCTCGGCGTTGCCCACCGAGCCCCCTTCGAACTTGGTGTGGACGCTGGTCCACACGTCGGTCGAGGTGCCGCGCGGCTCGAGCAGGTCGAGCCGCAGCTCCAGGGCCGCGTAGGGGCCCTCGTTGAGCAGCCGGCCGTAGAGGTTCCAGTAGCCCAGCTTGCCGTCCCCGCCCTGGAAGTCGGGCCGGGTCGATATCCGGAAGTACCCGGCCACGTCCGCGCCGATGGCACTCGCCGTGGCCGGGGCCAGCAGGGCGAGCGCGAGCACCGCCAGGAGAACTGTTCGTGTCGTTGTCCTCAGCATCCGCTTACTCCACCAGCACCACGATCGACCGCGACTTGACCCCGTAGGAGACCGAGACCTCCTCGGGATTCTCCAGGTCGATGTTGCGGGTCTCGTACTTGTCGGCGTCCGGATGGTCCTCGAACCAGCCGCCGGACTCGCTGGAGTTGCCCGGCGAGTCGTACCACCACTGGGTGTCGACGACGCGCTTCCAACTCCCCGACGGCAGCTCGAAGTCCTGGTCGAAGTCCTCCATGTTCAGCAGCATGCAGACCCGTGCGCCGCTGTTCGGCGTGTACAGGACCGTGGTGCTGCGCGAGTTCCAGTCCGTCGAGTTGGGCGTGTTGCCCGCCGTCGGGCTGCGCCAGTCCACGGCCACGTCGTCGAAGCCGTTCGGCGCCAGGGCGGCCGCGTACTGCTTGCGCAGCTTGATCAGCTCGCGGACGAAGTCGTGCATCCGGTGGCGGTGATAGGTCGAATCGTTGGTCCACTCGCCCCAGCGGAACCAGTTGGCCGAGTTGTCCGACTGCTGGGAGTAGGCGTTGGTGTTGCCGAACTGGGTCCGGATCCACTCGTCGCCGCCCAGCATCAGCGGGGTGCCGTGGGACAGCATCATGCCCACGAAGGCGTTGCGCATCATCTGGCGCTTGAAGGGCTCGGCGTCCCCGCCCCAGTTCTTCTCCCCGTATCCGTGGGTCTCGTGGTACTGCCACTCGCACCACACCGAGTACGGCTGGTCGCAGCAGATCGGGTTGACCGGGCTGCAGGCGTTGCGCGGCTCGTCGAAGCTGAACAGGTCGTACAGGGTGTAGCCGTCGTGCACCGTGATGAAGTTGATCGAGTGGTAGGGGTTACGCCCGTCGTCGTCGAACAGGGCCGCCGAACCGGTGATCGCCTCGCCGCCGTTGATCGTCTCCCAGTACTCCCGATTGTCCAGGATGTAGTACTCGTCCCACGGATCGTTGACGAAGCGCCGCCACCAGTCGCGGAAGCCGCCGTTCCACTCGGCAAAACCGTACCCTGGGTTGTCGTCCGACGCCGGATAGTCCCCCAGGTAGTGGCCGTTGCTGCCGGTGTAGTCGGCGTGGCTGCCCCAGGGCCAGGGCTCGGCGATCAGCCGGGTGTTGTAGCCCTGGATGATCGGGTCGTCGACGATCTCCTGGAGTACGGACTGCTTGGGGTTCCAGCGTTCGGGATCGAGGGCGTCCTGGCCCAGCACGGCGGCCAGATCGAACCGGAACCCGTCCACGTGCATCTCGTCGACCCAGTAACGCAGCGAGTCCAGGATCAGCCGCTTGCCCGGCCGGTAGTTGGCGCGGAAGTCGCCGCCGACTCCGGTGTGGTCGATGAACTGGTGGCCGTCCTCGTGCACGTAGTAGTAGGACGCGTTGTCCAGGCCCCGGTACGAGAAGATCGAGGTGACCTCCTCCCAGGTGACGTCATAGCAGTCGGTCTCCGGATCCGTGCCGAAGCAGAATCGGTCCTGCCACAGCCCGCCCTCGCCGGTGTGGTTGTAGACCACGTCCAGGATGACCTCGATGTCGTGCTGGTGGAGCTGGTCGACCATCCACTTGAACTCGTCGACCACCTCGTAGGGCTCGCCCGTGCGCTGGTAGTCGTCGGAGTAGCTGACCTCGGGGGCGAAGTAGTTGAGGTTGGAGTAGCCCCAGTAGCCGCCCAGCGACCCCTCCTTCTGGTGGACCGGCAGCAGCTCGACCGCGGTGATGCCCAGATCGGCCAGGTAGTCGGCCTTCTCGCCGAAACCCCGGTAGGTGCCCGGGTGCTCCACGCCCGACGCGCTGTTCTCGGTGAAGCCCTTCACGTGGACCTCGTACATGATCAGCTCGCTGGGGGCGTGCACGCCGTCGTCCTGCCGCCGCTGCCGCCAATCGGCCTCGTTCTCGCTCCACACGTAGTCGCTGGCCACGATCACCGACTTGGTGCCGGCCGCGTAGGTCGACTCGTCCCGCCAGGGCCCGCTGGCGACGCTGCCCCGGTACCAGTCGTGGGCCCGGTGGTAACCCTTGGCCCAGGGATCGGTCAGCAGCTTGTTGGGGTTGAAGCGGTTGCCGTCGGCGTCGGCGTCGGCGTGGAAGCCCAGGGTGGAGTAGGGGTAGAAGCCCTCCTCGTACTCCCAGTTGGGCCCCCAGGCGATGTAGCCGTAGTGCTGGCCCAGCCCGATCCCCTCCACGTACAGGTTCCAGACGTCGCCGTACTGGGACATCTCGAACTGCTGGGCCGGCAGGGTCGACTCCGGGTCGTCGAACAGGGCCAGCTCGACCCGTGTGGCGTTCTCCGAGAACACGCTGAAGTTGACGCCATCGTCGATGACGGTCGGCCCCATCACGTCCAGGTCCTCGATCTCCTCCCACGAGAGGGAGGGGGCCTTAGGCTGGGTC
Organism: uncultured Rickettsiales bacterium; assembly: GCA_964436045.1. Lineage (GTDB taxonomy): Bacteria > Myxococcota_A > UBA796 > UBA9615 > CAYRNR01 > CAYTBN01. Next base: position 57,883 of record CAYTBN010000033.1, read on the forward strand.
TCGTACAGGGCCATGTAGTCGCGGCTGGTGCACCCGGGAATCAAACAGACGGTACCCAGGAGCCAGATCGCGCTGTATACAGAAATCGGTCGGATCATCGCGTTCCTCGACGGTGGAGGTTGCATGAGGGGCCTTACCCCGAGCGTCGCGGGTCGATCAAGCGTTATCGGAGGGGTCATGCGACGTGTGCTCGCGCTGTGCACTGCGATCTTCGTCAGCGGTTGCTGCGGCGATCCGCCCGAGTGGGTGGACCTGGCGGCGGTGGAACTCGTGGACGGCGCCGGTAGCTTCAACCTGCTGGAGTGGGTGATCGACGAGAATACGGATCTGAACTTCGAGGCCGAATCGGAGGACGAGGGGGTGATCGCGTACGCCGAGGGCAGCACCCTGGAGCTGCAAGCGCAGCCCGGGTGGGAGGGGATCGCCTTCGTCGTGCTGACCGTCTTCGACCAGTGCGGCCAGTCCGACGCCATCAACCTGGAGGTCCAGGTGGGAGACGTGGGCGACGACGACGATGACGACGATGACGACGACGATACGGTCGATCCCTTCGTCGATCCCTGCGGGGCGACGTTCTTCTACGAGCCCCAGGGTAATCCGTCCGAGGTGGCGGTGGCCGGTGACTTCAACGACTGGGCCACCGACACCCACCTCCTGCAAGAGCAGCAGGACGGGAGTTGGACCCTGTATCTGGACAAGGACCAGCTACCGCCCGGCCTTTATCCCTACAAGTTCGTCGAGCTGGACGGGGCCTCCGAGGCGTGGACCTGCGATCCGAAGGCGGGGTTGATCCACTGCGAGGAGGGCTACAAGGCTCCGGACGATACCTCGTGGACCCAGGACTGCACCCTCAACGGAGACTCGTGCAACTCGATGCTGGTGGTCCGGGATCACGACCTGCCCCGCCTGATCATCCAGGAGCTGTCCATCGACGCGACGGCCGGCGACATCGAGCTGGACCTGAGCTTCCGCCAGGGCTGCGCGGGCGACGGCCCCGGCGACTACCTCGTGCAGCTGGACGGCTTCGAGATCGACAGCGGCGATAGCGCGCCGGAGCTGACCGTCACGCTGGACGGACTGGCGTCGGGACGCCACACCCTGCGCGTGACCATGGCCGACAACGCGGGCCGCGCGGCCGACGAGGTGTTCGTCCCCTTCTGGGTCGAGGAGAGCGACGGCTGGGAGCGGGGGGTGATGTACTATGCCTTCATCGACCGCTTCGTGAACGGCGATCCCTCCATCGACACCAGCGAAGGGGCCAGCTACGAGCAGGCGGGGTACATGGGCGGCGACTTCCAGGGGCTGATCGACGCCCTGGGGTACCTGGACGATCTGGGCGTCAGCATCATCTGGATCTCAAACCCCCAGGACAACGCCGAGGGCCCCTGGGGCGGCGACTGTGGCACCTACTCGGGCTACCACGGCTACTGGCCCGACGATCCCTTCGCCGTCGAGGAGCACTACGGTGGCGACGCTGCCCTGCACGCCCTGGTGGCCGAGGCCCACGAGCGCGGCATGCGGGTGGTGATGGACTGGGTGGGCAACCACGTCCACGAGGACCACCCGTACTACACACAGCACGGCTCCGAGTGGTTCAACGAGCAGGTCCTGTGCAAGATCGGCGATGACTACTCCAACTTCGACGAGATCCCCGAGACCTGCTGGTTCGCCGAGTACCTGCCCGACATCCGCTACTACGAGGCCGCGGTCCTGGATCAGATGGTCGAAGACGCGATCTGGTGGGTGCGGACCTACGACCTGGACGGCTTCCGGGTCGACGGCGCAAAGCACGTGCCCCACTCGGTTCTGTGGAACCTGGGGACCCGGCTGAACGAGGAGGTCGAGCACCGCTACGCGGGCGGCGATCAGGACTTCTACACGGTTGGCGAGACGTTCACCTTCGACCGGGCGCTGATCACGGCCTACGTCAACGAAAACGAGCTCGACGCCCAGTTCGACTTCCCGCTCTACGGCACCCTGCGCGCCACCTTCGTCGACGACACCGCGGCCTTCGGCGACCTGGAAGCCTCGATGCAGGCCAGCAGGGACGCGTACGGCGACGCGCTGATGAGCACCTTCCTGGGCAACCACGACGTGTCCCGTTTCACCAGCTTCGGCGAGGTGGGCGGCTGGGCCGACAGCGAGGAGTCGGCCTGCGTGGTGGCCGACGCCGTCGGCGATGCCTGGTGGTACGACCGGTTGCAACTGGCCTGGACCTACCTGCTGACCCAGCCGGGGATCCCCCTCATCTACTACGGGGACGAGATCGGCATGCCCGGCTATCGCGACCCGGACAACCGCCACCCAATGTGGTGGTACTCCGCGGCGATCAACGAGAGCACGGGGGCCTTCGGCCTGGACGAGTTCGTCGACGGCCTCTACCACGAGGCCATGGCCCCGGTGCTGTGGGACCTGTCCGCCCTGGGCCAGGCGCGGCGCGAGCACCCCGCGTTCTATTCGGGGACCGAGTCCCAGTGGTGGCTCGATACCGACACCTTCGGCTACGCCCGGGTCGAGGGATCGGACCAGGTGCTGGTGATCCTCCACCGCGGCTGGTGGGAGACCACGCTGGACAACGGCCTCGCCTTCGCCGGCCTGGACACCGACGGAACCTACGTCGACATCCTCACGGGCGAGACCTTCGACGCCAGCTCCGACTTCATCTCGGTCTTCATGCCGGGCAATTCGGCGCGGGTGCTGGTCCGGGAATAGGGCGCCAATGAACAGCAAGCACCCCCTTCGGTTCATTCCGGCGATCTCGATCGTCGTGATCGCGGCGGCGCTGGCGATCGGCGTCAGCATGCTCCTCCAGCGGCAGCGGCTGAAGGTCCTGTCGGACGAGATCCTGGCGCCCCTCGAACCCGGGGGCGAGGCGCGACTGGAGTTGCTGCCCAACATGGACGGGTCGGTGATCGTCGTGCCGGACCGGCCCCACAACCCCGACGAGACGGTGCCTGGCTCCGTCCAGCGGATCTCCCGGCAGAGGACGTTCACCATCTCCACCAACAGTCGCGGCCTGCGGGGGCCCGAGGTGGCGCTCCCGGCGCCTCGCTACCGGGTGCTCTGCGTCGGTGATTCCGTCACCCTGGGCTGGGGGGTCGAATACGAGGAGGTCTGGCCGGCCGAGCTGGCCGAGATCCTGGACGTGGACACCGTGATCGCCGCCGTCCCCGGCGCACAACCGGAGGTCATGTTGCCCTGGATCCGGCGCCGGGCGGCCGAGCTGGATGCGGATCTGGTGCTCTTCACCTGGGGGCCCCTGTTCGACGGTGCCCCGCTGGACACGCTGGTGACCGGCCTGCAGGCCACCGCCGCCGACATAACGCCCATCCGGTTGGCGTGGGTCCTCCCGCCCACGAGCACCTTTGACATCCACGGGTACTGGGCCGCACAGCAGCTCTATCCGGGCCTGTAGGAGCGGGTCCCCGAGATCCCGGTCCTCGACCTGTCTCCGCCGTTCCGTGAGTGGGAGCCCGTCGCAGGCGTGATCGGCCAGATGCGACTGGAACGGCAACTCATGCTGCGCCTGCCGGGCCTGGAGGTGGTCGCCGAGGGAGCAACACCCGCCGACGGGGCGCCCATCGCCCCCGAGCTGATCGCCGTGTTCGAGGCCAACCCTGGGTTACGGGAACCCCTGTTCTTCGATCAGGGCCACCCGGACGGCCAGGGCCTGCGCCTGATGGCGGAGCTCATCGCGGACTGGATCCAGGAACAGGGCTGGGTGCCGTAGCGTCCCGTTCCGACCCATTCCAGCAAGCTGTCGAAGGGGCCCTTGGTTCCTCCCTCTCGCGGTGGTTGTCTATCATGGGGGCCCCTCGCGCACGAAGGGAATCGAGTTGGCCAGGAAACCAGCCCTCCTGTTGCTCGCTCTGCTGGGCATCACCGCCTGCCCGCAAGGGGGTGAGGAGCCGCCCGCGCCCGTCGAGGTCCGCGACGTGTCGGTCGCGGTGGATGCGGGCGTGACCACGATCCTGCGGGTCGCCTGGTCCCAGGCCGATGCCGCCGACGGCTGGCTGGAATTCGACCTCGGGGACGGCGAGTGGCGGACCTCGCCAGTCACGGCGCGGGGGGCCGGCGAGCACGAGGAGCTGGTCCTCGGTGCACCCGCGGAGACCGACGTCCAGGTTCGCGTGGTGACGGACAACCTCGGTTCGCTGTACACCAGCGCCATCGAGATCGGGCGCACCGGGGCACTGCCGGAGGACATGACCGAACCGGTGCTCGACACCTGGTTGCCCGAGCAGCTCGGCCCCGAGGAGTTCGTCCTGGGCAGCGTCGACGTCGACGGCGGTGAGGAGTACGTTGGACCCTTCTGGCTGTTCATCGCCAACCGCGAGGGGCGGGTGGTCTGGTACCGCGAGATCGGCCCCTGGGTGACCCTGTTCCCCCGCCCTGCCCGCGATCGCACCCACATCGCATGGGAACGCCACAGCCTTCTCGACATCACGGGCGAGCTGTCCATGCTCCAGCGGAGCACCCTCGATGGCCGCTGGGCCGAGGAGATCCCCCTGCCCGGGCTGGGTTGGGCGTGGGACGAGCTGGACGACGGCACTGTCCTGTACGACCGTAACCGGGGGGACGAGACCGCGACTCTGGAGGAGATCTCCCCCGACGGCACGACCCGCACGGTGTGGGACTGCACCGCCTGGATCGCGCAATGGGCCGCCGATCCCGACCGTTGCTACACCAACGCCGTCAACTGGTCGCCCGACCGAGACTCGGTGCTCTGGTCGACCTACTGGGGCGACTGGATCGCGGAGGTGGATCGGGCCAGCGGCGAGGTGCTCTGGCACGCCGGCGAGCTGGACGGTGGTTGGACTGTCGACGCGGGGGCCATCCTGGATCTGCAGCACTACCCGAACTACTCGCCGGACGGCACGCTGGTGGTCTCCACCCACGTACCCGGGGAGGAAGGCGAGCAGCGGGCCCGGGAGTTCGTGGTGGACGACTCGGCCCAGGAGCTGCGGGAGATATGGTCCTACGGCGAGGGCGTCGATGGTTATGCGAAGTACTCGGGCGAGGCGGTTCGGTTGGTCAACGGCAACACGCTGATCAACTATGGAACCGGTGGTGAGATCCGCGAGGTCGATCTCGACGGAACCACGGTGTGGTCCCTGAAGTTCGGCCTCGACCACACGCTGGGTCACACCCAGCTGATCGACGACCTGTACGAACTGAACCGGGGCCGCTGATACCCACATCAAGATCGTCGACGCCGACAGACCCCGCGCCGGATCAGGCGTGGGCCGTGTCCGGAAACGCGAACTCCCGGTCCGGCAACACGGCGCCCGGCCAGGCGTGACACAGGTTGTCCGCCAGCTCCACGGTCTCCCCGCCCCCGACTTCCATCCGGTCCGGTACGAATCCGAAACGTATCTCGTGGTGGGGTTGGTCGGTGAGGTAGGGGTGGAGTTCGTCGAACGACGGCATCCGAGGACCGATCACGTCGGCCAGGGTCAGCCTGCCGTCAGCCAACTCGCGGAACACCACCACGTTCAGCTCCGGCATGAACAGGATCCTGTCCGGGCGCCCGGTGGCTGGGTGACGGGCGGCGATCTGGCCGCAGTCGATGGTTCGTTCCTGGGCGAGGCCGAGGGCGACGGGGCAGGCACCGCAGTGGCAGCAGCGGGCGACGTGAACGGGGACGGCTGGACGGACATGCTGATCGGCGCCCCGTACAACGCCGAGAGTGGCCAGCCGGATGCCGGCCAGGTCTACCTCCTCGCGGGCCGCGGCGGCGACTGGGGCGCGGACGTGTCCCTTGGCGACGCCGACGCGTCCTATTGGGGAGAGGCCCAGTACAGCCGTGCCGGGATGGCGGTGTCCCCGGGGGGAGATTCGGACGGCGACGGCGACGGCGTGACCTCTTGCGACGGGGACTGCGACGATGACGATCCGAGTATCAGTCCGTGGATCGACGAGTACTGTGCCGACGATCTGGACAACGATTGCGATGGGGACGTGGACGGCGACGACGGAGACTGTGCGGGCGACGACGACTCCGGGGATGACGACTCCGGGGACGACGACTCCGGGGACGACGACTCCGCGGACGACGACAGCGCGGGTGACGACGACAGCGCCGGGCCGCCGGCCGGCGGGGACGGCGGCTGCCAGTGCTCTGCCGTGGACTCGGGCATCGACGCGGCCTCCCGGGCCGCGATCACCCTGTTCGCGTTGCTGGCGCTGCTGCGCGCTCGCCGCGGTGCCGCGGAGGAGCGGCCTCACTCGATGTTGTAGGCCTTGCCAGTCATGGTGGGGAACGTGACGTCCCAGTACCCGTACTGGGTGTAGCCGGCGCCGTTCCAGTAGAAGTCGATGTGGTCGCCGTCGTCGTCGTTGTCGTCATCCCCGTCCGAGCCGTAGTCCGGCATCGGGCAGCCGGCGATCACAGGCCGAGCACCACCACGTAGACCAGGTATCCGCGATCCCCGCTCATCACGCCCCCTGTCCGGGCGACCGTCTCGATCCGTCGCCCCCTTTAGTTCTATCGAACCCGGCGGCGGAAGGCGAGGAGAGAGAGGGCGGAGGCCAGCAGGACCGGCCAGGTGGCGGGGCGGGTCGCGGCCTGGTTGCTCTCACAGTCGCAACCGCCGCCGCTATAGTCGTCGTCATCGTCGTCGCCGGCCGTGTCGTCGTCGCCGTCGTCGTCGTCGCCCGAGTCCTCGCACTCCACGTCCATCTCGTCCAGATCGCCGTCGCAATCGTTGTCGATTCCGTCGTCGCAGACCTCCGGCTCGTCGGGGTTGACCGCGCCGTCGTTGTCGTCACAGTCGTCGCCGCCGCAGTCCTCGGACGGGTGGCCGTCGCCGTCTTCGTCCACGTCGTCGGTGACGCCGTCGCAGTCGTTGTCGACGCCGTCGCAGATCTCGTCCGCGTCAGGGTTCACGTCGCCGTCGTCGTCGTCGCAGTCTCCGTCGCACGCCATGAACCCGTCGCCGTCCTCGTCCAGCTCGTCATCGGCCGGGGCGCCGTCGCAGTCGTTGTCCAGGCCGTCGCAGATCTCCTCGTTGCCGGGGAAGTTGCCCGCGTCGTCGTCGTCGCAGTCTCCGTCGCAGGTGGTCCAGCTGTCGCCGTCGCCGTCGTCCTGGTTGAGCGCCGCGTCGTCGTCGTCGCAGTCGCCCTCGCAGGCCATGGTGCCGTCGCCGTCCCCGTCCGTTTCGTCCAGAGGCAGGTCGCCGTCGCAGTCGTCGTCCTTGCCGTCACAGATCTCGACCGCGCCCGGGTGGACATCGGGATCGTCGTTGTCGCAATCGCCCTGGCAGGCGTTGAAGCCGTCCCCGTCCAGGTCCTCGTCCACGTCCTCGTCCACGTCGCCGTCGCAGTCGTTGTCGAAACCGTCGCACTGCTCTGGTGCGCCGTCGTAGGTCAGGGCGTCGTCGTCGTCGCAGTCGCCCTCGCATTCGGCCATGCCGTCGCCGTCGTCGTCGGCCTCGTCCGCGGGGATGATGCCGTCGCAGTCGTTGTCCAGCAGGTCACAGATCTCGAGGTTGCCCGGGAACATCGCCGGCTCGTCGTCGTCGCAGTCGTCTCCGCAGATCGTCACGCCGTCGCCGTCGCCGTCCACCTCCTCGTCGGTGGTGGGATCGCAGTCGTTGTCGATGCCGTCACAGACCTCCTCGGCGTCCGGGTTCACGTCCGGATCGTCGTCGTCACAGTCGCCGTCGCAGATGGTGAAGGTGTCGCCGTCGCCGTCCACCAGCTCGTCGGTCAGCTCGTCGCAGTCGTTGTCGATGCCGTCGCAGATCTCCTCGGCGTCCGGGTTCACGTCCGCGTCCCCGTCGTCGCAGTCCAGGTCGTTGTCGACAAATCCCAGGGGCGGCTCGCAGTCGGGCTCGACGATGGCGTTGGAACCGAAGCCGTCGCCGTCCTGGTCCACGTACCAGGTCAGCGCGTCGATGGCGTCGTCCTCGTCCACATCTCCGTCACAGTCGTCGTCCTCGCCGTTGCACAGCTCGTCCGCGCCCGGGTACTGGTCGGGATCCGCGTCGTCACAGTCGGTGAAGTCGTCGACGAAGTCCGCGGGCGGGTCGCAGGCGACCACGCTGATGCTGATGTTGCCGAAGCCGTCACCGTCCAGATCCGCGTACCAGTCCTGGGCGTCGATGGCGTCGTCCTCGTCCACATCTCCGTCGCAGTCGTCGTCCTCGCCGTTGCACAGCTCGTCCGCGCCTGGGTACTGGTCCGGATCCGCGGGGTCGCAGTCCCCGTCGTTGGCCACGAAGTCCTGGGGCTGGTCGCAGGCCTGCTGGCTGATGTCAGGATCACCGAATCCGTCCCCGTCCACGTCCGCGTACCAGGTGTCCGCGTCCACCGCCGACGGCTCGTCGACGTCGCCGTCGCAGTCGTCGTCCTCGCCGTTGCACAGCTCGTCCGCGCCCGGGAACTGCAGGGGATCGGCGGGGCCGCAGTCGTCGCCGTTGTCCACGAAGGCCGGGGGCTGGGTGCAAGACTCCAGGGCCACCGCCGGGTCGCCGAATCCGTCCCCGTCCACGTCTGCGTACCAGGTCTGCCCATCGATGGCGTCGTCCTCGTCCACATCGCCGTCGCAGTCGTCGTCCTCGCCGTTACACACCTCGTCCGCGCCCGGGTACTGGTTGGCGTCGCCGTCGTCGCAGTCCAGCACGTTGGCCACGTACCCCGGAGGCTGGGAGCAGGCCTGGGCCGGGGAGGCCACGTTGCCGAAGCCGTCGCCATCCGCGTCCTCGAAGAAGGTCAATACGTCGATGGCGTCGTCCTCGTCGACAGTGCCGTCGCAGTCGTCGTCCTCGCCGTTGCAATACTCGTCCGCGCCCGGATGCTGATCCGCGTCCGCGTCGTCGCAGTCGGTGGCGTCGGCCACGTGGTCCGGCGGTGCGTCACAGGCCAGGGTGGGGGCGTCGATGTCGCCATAACCGTCGCCGTCCGCGTCGGCGTACCAGGTGAGGGCGTCGAGGGCGTAGTCGTCGTCGACGGTGCCGTTGCAGTCGTCGTCTTCGCCATTACAGTACTCGTCGGCGCCGGGGAACTGATCGGCATCGGCGTCGTCGCAGTCGTCGCCGTTGTCCACGTAACCCGTCGGTGCGTCGCAGGCCTCGACGGTGACGCCCGGATCGCCGTATCCGTCCCCGTCGAAGTCCTCGTACCAGACCGTCTCGTCGTTGCCGTCCTCGTCCACGTCACCATCGCAGTCGTTGTCGACCCCGTCGCAGACCTCCTCCGCGCCCGGGTAGACCGCCGGATCGTCGTCATCGCAGTCGTCACCGCCGCAGGCTCCGCCCGCGTACCCGTCGCCGTCCTGGTCGGACGCGTGGCAGCCGATCTGCAGGGTGTCCTGGTAACTGCCGTTGCTGCCCCCGAACAGGAATAGCTCGCCCTCGACCTCCGCCGCGTAGCTCTCGCGCATGCCCACCGGCAACACGGCGGTGTCCACCGTCCAGCTGCCGCCGTTGACGTCGTACAGCCACACCGAGTCGTAGTAGGGCGAGCCGTTGTTGCCGTAGGACGTCGAGCCACCCAGCACGTAGATCCAGTCGCCGTTGGTGGCCCAGCCGAACTGCTGATTGTCCGCGGGCAGACTGGCGCCGCTGCTCCAGGACTGGGCGTTCGGGTCGAAGACGTCCATCGTGCTCAGCGAGTCGTCGCCGCCGTACACGTAGTACAGGCCGTCCGCTCCCAGGTTGGCCCCGTGGGACTTGCGGTCGTGGGACATCGCAGGCCCGGATGTCCAGGTGTCCGCGCCCGGATCGTAGACCGTGTAGGACCCCTCCGAAGCCTCTCCCCCGAACAGGTGGATCAGGCCATCGACGCCGGTGATCGCCGCACACTCCCAGCCGCTGGTGACGTCGGTGCCGATGTCCCAGGTATCGGTGGTCGGGTCGTAGATCTCGGTCGCCGTGATCTGACCGGCGTTGTATCCGCCGACCACGACGATCCGCCCGTCCGGCAGCAGATCGCCGCACGCGGCACGCCGGGGCGTCGGCATGTCCGTCAGCTGGTCGTAGGTGCCGTTGGCGATGTCGTAGCGCCAGGTCTCGTCGGTGACCGAGCCATCCGAGTTGTACCCGCCGAACAGGTAGATGTACCCGTCGTCGCCGGACACTGCCATGATCTGACCGCGGCTGAACGGCATGTCGTTGCCCAGCGACCAGGTGGTCTCCTGGGCCTGGGCGGCGGGGGCCAGCCAGCCCGCGCCGAGGCCCAGCAGCAGCAGGACCAGCGGGAGCGCGCGCCTCGGGGTCGTGGTGTCGTGGGCCATGGGGATCCTCTTCTGGCCGCGTGCCGGCCGGGTGCTCGATGGTGTGGCGGCTATCGGGCTGACTGATCGACTGTATCCGCCCGCGGTCCGATCAGGAAGCCCTTCGAGGAGAGACCAGCCGTCCATAGGAAGCGGCAGATCTAGAACCGGACGCCGATGCCGGCGGTGGTCTGCAGGATGAAGGAGGCGCCGAAGCCGGCGTGGACGTCGAGCTGGATTCGCAGGTGCTCGCCGGGGTCGATGCTCACACCCGCGATCCCGACGCTGCCGGTACGGACCTCGCTGTCTTCCGACGACGACGAACTCGCGGCGCTGTGGAGGGCGAAGTGGACGGCGCCGCCCAGGTAGGGCCGCACCGGCCAGGGCGCCACGTTGACCCGGACCCCGAGCCGGATGGCGCCGAGTCCGCTGCCGATCTCCTCGGGACGGTAGCTGTCGTCACTGCCCTTGACGGCGACCCAGAATCCGAAGTCCCCGACTAGTGAGTCGTTGAAGTTGATCTCGCCGAGGACGCCCACGTTGGCGTAGGAGGAGTGCTCCGCCTCGGCGTACTCCAGCGGATAGTAGAACCAGCCCACGCTGCCGACCACGGCCCAGGTGTGGCTCGGCGGCAGGACGATCCGCTCGTCGTCGTCGGGCTCGGGTTCGACCGCGGGCGGCGGATCGGGTGCCCGCTCGGGCGGGTCGGCGTCGGCCGAGCGCATCGCAGGATCCGTCGAGTCCACGTCCGGGGGATCGGGATCCGGGCCAGGATCGGGCGCCCGTTCGATGTCGGGCGGTGGCCGGACAGCAATCCGGTTCTTGGGCAGCGGCAGCGCCTCGATGCCGCCGCCGGCCGCGTCGTAGCGGTAGAGCCGGCCGGGTTCGCCGAGCACCGAGCCGACGATGCCGTCCACCCCGCGCTCGGTGGCCAGCGCGGCCAACGATACCCGCGCCGTGGCCAGCGAGGCTTCGTCCGCCAGCGGATCGAGCAGGGCCGCGAGCAGTCCCTCGCGGGACACCAGCACCGCATACCCGCCCTCGTGGGCCTCGACGCGCAGGGAGGTGAAGGTGCCGAAGCGGCTGCGGAACTGCAGCAGATGGATCCCCGGGCTCAGGTGGTGGGTCGCGTTGCCGGCCCGCACGGGCTTACCGTCCACACGCACCTCGCTGCCCACGCCGGCCGGATCCCGGACCTGGAACTCCAGCACCTCCGAGTCGAGCCAGCGTTGCTGCGCCGTGTTGTACATGCGCTCGATCTCGGGGGAGTAGCCCGGGTCGAAGGCGCGGCCTGGATCGGTGCTGACGGCCTCCAGGAAGTGGGCCATCGACGCGTCCTCGTCACCGGCGACGTAGGACGACAGCCCGCTGTAGAAGTGGATGTCGTACATCAGATCGCGGGGCACGAAGTCGTCGGCGCAGGCCATCGCTGCCCACGCCGAATAGAAGGTGCGCGCCGCCTGCACGTCCTCGAGCAGGTCGGTCAGCTCCATGCCTCGCTCGACCATCGAACGCAGTTCCTCGAGGGAGCGCAGACCCCCGGAGCAGGGCTGGACGTCCACGTCGCCCGAGGCTCACATGGGCGCCGGACCCAGGAACGGGACCTCGGAAACGTGCATCGCTTCGGCGCCACGCGCGGGACCCCGCAGCAGGGGAGAGGCCTGGTCGCGGGCCGCGGCCTCGGTCTCATCCCCGGGGATGCCGGGGCCGTAGAGCAGCAGGACAGGACCCGGGGGGCTGCGCCCGCGGCCGGAGCGGTCGCGACCACGGTGCAAACCGTCAGCCATTTCAGGAACAGGAGTGATCGTCGCCGCACGTTCCCTCCACGGGCCCACGCTCTACCCCGCGGGGCTCCGAGAACCGACCCATGATACGGGAATTATCTTCCCCGGCGGGGGCGATCGCGGGTCCCCAACTCATCGATGGGCCGGACCTCCCCGAGGGCCATCACCAGCCGCAGGCAGAGGGCATGCTCCGAGCCCTCCACGATGCCAGCCTGGGTCAGGTGTTGCATCTCGAGCCGCAGACCGAGCTGGAAGAACCCCAGCGTCGAGCCGATGAAGAAGCCGACCTGGACGTACTCACGGATCCCGAAGCTGGCATGGCGCGGGTGGGGTTCGGTCTGGTCCGAGGGGTCCTTGATCCAGCCCAGGCCCGGGGACACGCCGAAGGAGAGTGCGAGCTTGGGCTTCGGCCGCACCCACAGCTGGGGTCCGATCCAGGTGGTGGTGCGGGCCGCCGAGCGATTCTCGAGCGCCATCCAGGTACGGTCGGCGGTCCAGCCGGTCTCGATCTCCATGCCGAACAGCCCCCAGAAACCGCCGATACCCAGTCGGAAGTCCAGGCCCGGGCTGCCCAGGGTGAAGGAGTTGCGCAGCCCTGCGGACATGGATGCGTACTTGTAATTCGAGGGGACGATCTCCGCCGCCGCCGCCGCGGCAGCCACCCAGGGCGCGGGAGCCGCCGAAGCCGTCGAGGCGGCCAGGACGGTTGCCAGGACCAGGGGTACCAGCCGTCTACAGATCATGGATCCTCCCCACGATCAGAGACAGGCCGGTGACGTGATCGGCGGGCAGATCGGGATCGGACTGGAACAGTTGCTGCTGTCCGATCCGCATCGCCAGCAGGATCCCGGGCCGGTACAAGCGCATGTCGAGCTGGATGAACTGCAGCACCCCCGCGCTGAACAGGGCAGCGTCTTGTTCGTTGCGGTAGCTGCCCGCGGCGCCGCCGATGCCGAACACCAGGGCCATGTCGGGGCGGATCTCGAGCTGGAACGCGGCGTGGCCGCGGAACAGCCAGCGCTGGTAGGTCCGGTCGTACTTGGGGTGCCAGCGGGAGTCGGTGACCGTGTCGATCTCGAACCCGCCCCCGACCGGTCCCCCGAGCACCGTCACGCCGATCCGGATCACCGAGGCCTGGGTCGCCGTGCTCCACGACCGGATGCTGCCACCGGAGGCGTAGTAGGCCAGACCCCGCCATGGGCGATCCGGCGCCGAGAAGGCGTTGGTGGAACGGCGCGTCCGCCGGTTCGGCCCTCGCCCGGCGGGCCCCGACACCGTGGGCTCGTCCAGCTCAGCGGGGGCGGCGAGGGGGTCGTACGCCGGGTCGATCAAGCCCGCGGGGGACACCGGCCCCTCCTCCATGGTCTCCAGCGCGCGGCACGCGACGCGGGCCCCGCGCTCGCAGGCGCGCCCATGAGCCCAGCGCGCCCAGGGGGCGCTCGGCGACATTCGCACCTCACCGAAGACCCGTTGCTGGTACTCGTCGGACGCGAACAGCCGTCCGACCATCAGGCAGCCCTCGGGGTCGCCGGCCCAGCAGGCGGCGATCGCCAGGTCGGTGGCGGCCAGGGTCTCGCTCTCGAACCGAGAGGCCAGCACCTCGTGCATCGCCAGGGCGCTGCAGCCCGGCGCATAGCCGAGTCGGCAGGCCTTCTCGAAGTTCCCCGTCGCGAAGAGCAGGTCCCGGTCGATTCCGCGCCCCGTGTAGTAGGTCTTGCCCTGGGTGTAACAGGCGCGTCCGTCCCCCCCGTGGCAGCCGGCGTGGAGCAGGGGCAGGGACATGGTGATCATGAGATTCTTGTCGCCGCCTCCGCCTCCGCCTCCGCCTCCGCCTCCGCCTCCGCCTCCGCCTCCGCCT
>CAYTBN010000034.1:0-70989 GCA_964436045.1 uncultured Rickettsiales bacterium
CATTTTGGCCTCGGGAACCTCGCCAGTCTCCATCCCGCATTTCGGGATGGAGACTGGCTAGCCACACCCACCTCCTCTTGACCGTGATCCTGGGAGGAATGCTGTTCTCGATCGGCTGCCCGGAGAAGCCGGACGACCGGGATCCGGGGGATGGCAACGTCCAGCCCGGTGACTACGTGCTCGACCTGGAGGTCCGTCCGTCCACGCTGGTCATCGACCGGGTCACCTCCTTCGATCTGCTGTGCGTGGGCGTGACCGACGACGGTTACCTGGCGACCCTCGACGACTGCAGCTTCGAGGTGGTGGACGGCGAGGTGGCCGACCTGTCGGCGGCCGGGCGCGTCACCCCGGTGGCGCTGGGCGAGGGTTCGGTGCGGGCGATACGCGGCAACCTGGCGTCGCCGCCGGTCCCGGTGACGGTGATCGAGACCGGCACCATCGACGTGCGGGTCACCGAGTACGACGGCGACGGCCTGGCCGGCGCCGAGGTGCAGGTGGGGTGTCCCGACACGCTGGCCTCCGGCACCACCGACGCCGACGGCCGCGTACACCTGCAAGGGGATTGGCAGGGCCCGGTGGACCTGGTGGTGGGCGCGGGCAGCAAGCTGACCACCGTGTTGCAGCAGGTCGAGGCCCGCAACGTGGTCGCACCCCTGCGATCCACTAGCAACGAGTACCCCCGGGCCCGGGCCCGGGGCACGGTGGACTTCCCCGAGGAGCCAGCGGTCGGCGAGATGGCCATCGCCGTCGCGCTGACCTCGACCCCCGTCGGCCCGGCGTTCACCTCGATCTCCGACTTCATGCCCGGCAATCGCACGGTCGACGACTTCGGCCTCAACGTGCAGCTGCCCTGGAACCTGGTGGTCAAGGACCTGGTGGACGACTTCTCGGCCCCGGTCTACGAGGGCACGTCGGTGCTGTCGGTGGCCGGTGGCTACTTCGACCTGGGCGAGGTGCTGGGCATCGCGGCCCAGGTGGAGGAGTATGGTCCGGGCGCGGTGTTCAACATCGTCGGAGTGTATGCCGACCGGCTGATGCTGGGCCTGTACGGCCCCTTCGAGGTGCCCTACGAGTTCCCGGGCACCTCGTCGTCGGTCGAGGACATCGAGATCGCCCTGGAATGGCCGATGGACCGCGAGGTGGCGGTCACCCTGCTGACTCCGCCGCCGGACTTCTACACCATCGATCCACCGACCATCCTGGCCTACCGCCAGCTCCAGGACGAGCTGGGCTGGGTCATCGCCGGGGTCGGCGTCGGCAACAAGCCCTACTCCCACCCGGACGCCGATCCGCCGGCCGACGATGACGATGACGACGACGACGGCACCTGGGAGAAACCCTGGCTGGCCGCGGACGACGAACCCTGGGAGACCATCCCGGTGATCGAGGCATCCGCCGGCCACGACCTGGGCACCCCGTTCACCAGCTACGGCGCGATGGCCGTCTACGAGGGGCTCAGCGAGACCGGCGACGCCACCCTGTCGTTCACCCCGCCGATGACTGGCTCCGACGCCGTGTTGCCACCGTTCCTGCCCCTGTACGAGGACATGGCCATGGACCAGCCTCGGGGCCACTTCTCCTGGGACGGCGTCGAGTCGGCGGACATGGCCCGCTCGTACATCTACTACTGGGAGTACATCGCCGGAGCCACCGAACCCATCGACTGGTTCAAGGTCGAGGTCATCGGCCCCGGCGGTCCCGGCGAGTTGACCCTGCCCGATTCGGTCATGTCCTTCACGGCGCCCTTCGACGCCTCCGGCCTGGACAACGCCTGGGTCCTGGACGCCATCGGCCTGCGCGCCACCGGCTACCAGGCCCTGCTCACCGACGACGGCCTCGACGGGCTCGAGGCGTTCCAGCACATGACCAACCGCCGCTCAGTCATTTCGCGGCAGTGGGACGTGGAGTAAGCGTCAGCCACCGCGATCCACGCACGACCTCCTTCCCTTTTCCATCTCCATCTCCATCGTTTTTTCGGTTCTTCCGGATCCACGTGGGGTGCTCCCCACGACGACCCTTGCCGTGGAGGAGGCCTCTCTCCCCGGCCACGAACCGGGCACCCCGGTCCGGCGGAGCCGGCTCAAAACGATGGAGGCCTACGCAGGCTGAAGAGGAAGGAGACCTGCTCGCGGGATCACACCGGAGAAGTGTTACCCATGTCCCCGGACCGATCTGTTACCCATGTCTCGGGTTGCACAGAGGAGACACGAAGTGAGGACGTCTTCCTCATCCGATCCCAATCCGATCCCACATCCACATCTCCTCTCGTCGTAGTCCGTGTGGGCGGGACATCGACGGAGCCAGGAGACACCAGGAAGAACTCCGCCGAGTGGTGGCCCTCACCTACGGCCTGACCTGACGCGGGTCTCCTCAATTCCGGGTGCCACGGTCGGCTTGCCCGGCCGTGTCTTCGTCAGCGGAACTTGAGACGGACCGCTAGCAGAGTAAGTAGGGCGAGGATCGTGGTCGGATCCGTGCGCCAGCCCTCCGCCCTGGCCCGGCCTGCGTGGCATTCACACCCATCGTCAGTGTCGACCACTCCATCGCAGTCGTTGTCAACGCTGTCGCATTCGTCGAATGCCAGCGGGTGGACGTCTGGATCGACAGGGAGACAATCCCCTTCGCAGGCCGTGAAGCCGTCCCCGTTGACGTCGCCGCCGCCGTCGACGCTCCAGCCGGCGCGATCCTCTGGGGCCTCGCCGACGAACCAGACATCGCTATCGACGAGGTAGTTGTCCGCTGGCCAGATCGTGACCTGTCCGAAGATCAAGTAGACGAAACCGTATTCGGATCCCTTGTTCGGCGCACCCACGACAAACATACGCACGCGCCCCGTTCATGAATCCGTCCGTGTTCGAGGATTCCCTAGCGTGGGCTTTGTTGGTTCGGTCTAATGGTGTAGTTCGGAGGTGCACCATGTCCCGGATGACCGTCACCATCGACGAGGAGCTCATCGCCCGAGCCCGCGAGGAGCTGGGCGTGGCGACCAAGTCGGAGGCGATCCGGATCGCGTTGCGGGAGTTGCTGCGGCAGCGGCGGCTGGGGCGGATCTTGGCGCGGCGTGGGAAGGTCGAGTTGGATCTGGATCAGGAGGGCTTGCGGCGGATGCGGGAGCAGTCGTGATCTTGCTGGACAGCTCGGCGTTGATCGAGTTCTACCGGCCCGGAGGACGGGATGACGTACAGTCGGCGGTGGCAGAGGCCATCGAGGCCGACCGCGGTGCGATCAACGGGGTCGTCCAGACCGAGATTCTGGCTTTCGTCCGCGGGAAGGGCGCTTTTCGGGAGCTGGCGGAAGACTTCCGCGCTCTGCACTGGATCGACCTGGATCGAGCGGTGTTCGACCGGGCGGCGGCTCTGGGCGCCGATCTCCGCCGCCACGGTGTCACGGTGCTCGCCACCGACCTGATCATCGCCGCCTCGGCGGTACAGAACGGAGCGACCCTGCTCCACCTCGACGCCCACTTCGACAGCATCGCCAGGCACGCCGATCTGACCGTTCGCAGCTTCGTCCGGTAGGCCATCCGTCATGGCACCCATCCTCTCGGATCTGGTCGCGGGTCGGTGGCGTCGTTACGATGAGGGCAAAACCTGCTTCGAGGGGGAGCGTTCATGTGCGACCCGTCCAACCGTCTCATGTCCTTCGTCCGTCTGCTGAGGGTGCCGCTGGCGTTGCCCGTGGCCTGCCTGGCGCTCGTGCTGGGCTGCCCCGACGACGGCAACTACAACCCCGATCCCGTGGACGACGACGACGACAACGACGACGTCAGCGGGGACGACGACGCCACCGGGGATGACGACGCCACGGGGGACGACGACACCTCCGGGGATGACGACACCACGGGGGACGACGACACCAGCGGGGACGACGACACCACCGCCGAGACCGACGGCGACGGGTGGTCGCTGGCTGACGGGGACTGCGACGACGGCGATCCGAGCGTCTACCCGGGCGCCGAGGAGGTCTGGTACGACGGGGTCGACCAGGACTGCGACGGGGGGACGACTTCGACCAGGACGGGGACGGGGAGCCCGCGGCTCCCAACGGGAGCGACTGCGACGACGAGGATCCCAACACCTATCCGGGGGCGACCGAGATCTGCGACGGGATCGACAACAACTGCGACGGGGTCATCGACAACCTCGTGGACCTCGACGGCGACGGCTTCAGCGGCTGCTTGGACAGCGGCGGCAACCTGGATGTGGCGGTGGTGATCGACAACTCGGGCTCGATGGCCGACGAACAGCAGAACCTGGCGAGCCAGGCCGACGCGTTCTTCGACGAGCTGACCCTGGGGCGGCTGGACTACAACATCGGCATCATCACCACCGACGAACCCTGGCTGCACGGCGGCGCCATCACCCCGGCGCTACCCGATCCCGCCGGCACCTTCATCGCCAACGTGGTCCAGGGGGCCAACGGCAACAACGTCGAGCGGTCGCTGGACATGCTCTACGAGACCCTGCTCAACGAGCCGTTCCGCCGGCCAGGGGCGGCGCTGGCGGTGATCATCCTGACCGACGAGGACGGACCAGTCCGACGTCACGCTGGTGCAGGCGCTGGCGGCGGCACTGCAGCTGATGCCGGGGAACGAGGAGTTCCTGCGCATCTCGGGCATCACGGGCGGCTGGCCTGGCTGTGACGGGGTGGGTGGCAACGCCATCTCCTCGCCGCGCCTCAACTCGATCATCGATCTGACCGACGGGGCCTGGGTCTCGATCTGCGATGTCGACTGGTTCGGCGCCTGGGCCGGCGCCTGGATCCCGGACAACGCCACCGACTGCGACGACAATGCCGCCGACGTGAACCCCTGGGCGGAGGAGGTCTGCGACGGGATCGACAACGACTGCGACGGGATCGCCGACGAGGACAACGACGGTGACGGGGCGACGGTCTGCGACGGCGACTGCGACGACTTCGACCCCGCGGCCTTCCCCGGGGCGCTCGAGATCTGTGACGGCATCGACAACGACTGCGACGGGCTGATCGACGGGGCGGACGATGAGGTTCTCCTACCGGTACCCATGACGGACAACTACTTCCTCACCTACTCGTCCTTCGACCCGTTGTTCTCTTTCTGTGGGACGGACTACGACGTGGTGGGCATCTCGGACAACGGCTTCGTGGTCCCCGACGGCACCGTCCTGTTCGACAGCACGCCCGCCGCCGACGACATGGGGCTCAACGCGCCGCTGGTGGCCGGGGGCTGGATCGACCTGGATCCGTCCCAGCACCTGGGCAACGACTTCATGGACGGTTACCACTGCTTCGATCAGAACACCGGCCTGGAGATCGCCTGCGGACCGGTCTGGTTGGTCAACAAGGACGACGCGCTGGTGATCCTCTGGGATCAGGTCGCGGTGGACGTGGCCCCCTTCGGCAGCGCCAGCTTCCTGATCGGGCTGACCCTGGACGACGAGGCGGTCGTGCAGATGCTGTCACCCCTGGGCGATCTGCCGCCGGGCACCCGCACGGGGTTCGCCTGCGCCGATGGCCCGGTCTACACCCTGCCCGATCCCGCCGCCATGCAGGCCGACGGCTGCGTGGATTGGGACACCGTCTCCTTCCCGGAGCTTCATTTCGCGGCCGACGACGCCCTGCTCGCCCCCCTCGACCCCACCGCCGGCTACCGCCTCTGGACCACGCCCGGGACCTGTCCGTAGTCGTGTAGCAGCAGGGAACGCGCCGCCTCGGAGCTGGCACCCGAAAGGCCAGATCTCGTTGCGGCTACCGGGTCGGGCCCCAGAACAGGTAGGCGGCGCCGGAGTCGCCGCCGGCCTGGTCGCGATAGGGAGCGCCGACGATCAGCTCGTCGATGCCGTCGCCGTCGAGGTCGGAGGTGGCGATACCCGCCCCCAGGTAGTCGTCGGGCGAGACCCCCGCCACCCCGCCGTCGGCCAAGCTGGCGTCCAGCAGCAGGTCCCAGCCCTCGGTGCGGCCGTAGAACACGTAGGCCCGGCCGCCCCGCATGATGGGGCCGATGTAGGCCTGGACCGCGCCCGTGATCAGGTCACCCAACCCGTCGCCGTCCAGGTCGCCGCCAACCACCCCGGCGGCGTTCGACGGCCCGCCGCCGTAGGACGAGAAGGTGAAGCCGCCCAGCTTGAAGTCGTCCCACTCCGAGCCGATCTCGACCAGCACCTCGGGCACCGCGCCCGTGTCGATATCCAGCGAGCCGCGCAGCACGGTCACCTTGCCGCCATCAGGCCAGGTCAGGTCGCTGTCGGGCGAACCGACGGCCATGTCGCCGATCCCGTCGCCGTCCACGTCGCCCAGGTGACCGACGGCGTCCCCCAGGTGCTCCGACGTGTCGGTGCCCACGTAGTCCACCGCCAGCTCGCCGATGGGATAGGTCCCCGGGCTCTGCAGGGACGGCCCGGTCACGATGTGCAACACACCCCGAGCGGTCTCGGCCGACGGCGCGCCGATCAGCAGGTCGCCCAGCCCGTCGCCGGTCACATCGCCGTCGCCGTCCAGGCAATAGCCCACGTGGCCGGCGGCCACCGGGCCCTCGAGCACGACGTCGGCGTCCCCGGTGGTCATCTCACCGATCAGGCCGCCGGACTGGCCGAAGAACACCCCGACCTTGCCGTCTCCGGCGAACTCGAAGCCGCCGGACTCGGTGAACAGGGCGAAGCCCAGCGCGGCCTCGCCGCGGCCGTCGCCGGTCGCATCCCACACCCCGCTGACGCTGGTGCCGACGTGACCCCACTCCACCTCGCCGCGGATGGCGGCGTCCGGCGTCAGCGCCTGGGGCGCCGTCGGCGTGCCGGTCAACGCCTGGCCGTGGACGAGGTAGACCGCGCCGCTGGCCTGGCCGCCGTCGTTGTCCGACCGCGCGCCCACCAGCAGCTCGTCCAGCCCGTCGCCGTCCATGTCCGGAGCGAACGCCACCGAGTAGCCGGCCTTCTCCAGCGGATCCGCCCCCTCCAGGTAGGCGACCGGTGCCACCACCTGTTTGGCGAAGGACGCGGCGGTGTACAGCAGCGCCCGCCCCTCCTTGTCGATGGTGGTCCAGCCGGAAGCGCCGCTGACCAGGTCCTCGAGTCCATCGCCGTCGAAATCCCCGCCACCGGCCAGCGCGTATCCCTGGTAGGCCGACGGTGTCACCTCGGCCAGGGTGCAGGCCGCGTCCTGGGCGCAGACGGTGTCGGTCAGCGCCGACAGGTTGGGGGTGTCGTCGCAGGCGTCCTCGGGGGTGGCGTCGTCGTCGCCGGTATCGTCGTCGCCGGTGTCGTCGTCCCCGGACACATCGTCATCGCCGTCTCCGGGGCAGCCGCCGGTCAGAACCAGTGCTGCGACCATCAGGCCGAGCAGCGAGAGCCGCCAGAGTTCGTGGAGCGCCCTCATCGGCTCAGCACCCCGTCGACCTCGTCGATCAGCCGCTGCATCTCGGTTCCGCCGTCCTCGATGGTCAGCGCGTAATGGGCGTGGACCACGTTCTGCTGCCCGTCGAGCACGTAGAAGTGGTACTTGGCCGCCCCGCAGTTGAAGAACGCCTGGGTGGTCGAGTCGTCCTGGAGGATCGGCAGCACCGCCTCGGGGTAGTTGGCCTCGATGTCGGCGACGCCATCCTCGTAGCCCGCCTTGTTGACCGAAATGAAGGCCACGTCATCGCCCCAGCGGTCGATGTTGCCCGATACGATTTCCTGCATGGCTGCGAACTGCACCCTGCAGTGGCCTCACGTCGCGGTCATCCAGTAGATGACCACCACCTTTCCCGAGAAGTCGTTCAGCGCCACGGTCTGGCCGTGGGTTGGCGAGTTGCTGTTGTCGTCGACCAGAGCGAAGTTCGGGATCGTTGCGTCGCCGAGCCCACAGGGCGCCAGATCGGGCGGTACCGTCGGTGGTTCCGGTCCCGTCTGGGCCTGGCTGCAACCGCTGGGCAGCCACAACAGCAAGGCGAGCAAGATCCATCCCCGCATCGATAGGTGACCTCTCACGTGACCTCCTGCGTCCGCCCATCTTATCCCCGTTCGCGCGCGCGTCGAATCCAGCGTAAGCTGCGATCCAGGCGCCTGCGCGGCCGGCGCGGCCAGGAAGGGAGCCTGGGCATGGGCTTGCCGACACCCATCCGGTGGAGAATCGCCCTCTCCGTGGGGATTCTGGTGAGCTGCGCTCCAGGCGCATCGATGGCGGTCGCCGAGGAACCCTCCATCGAGATCAGCGACGCCTGCGAGCCCGCCGACTTCGTGGTCGCCGTCGACGCGGGCCATACCCGCGAGAACCCCGGCGCCATCAGCGCCCGGGGCGAGGCCGAGTACTCGTACAACCGTCGCATCGCCTACGAGCTGCTGGACGCCCTCCACGCGGCGGGGTTCACCCGGGCTTTCCTGATCAACGAGGACGAGGACGAGATCTCGCTGAAGAACCGGGTCCGCGAGGCCGAGAAGGGGCGCGCCGACCTGCTGCTCTCCGTGCACCACGACTCGGTGCACCCGGCCTACCTGGAAACGTGGAAGTA
This sequence comes from uncultured Rickettsiales bacterium, assembly GCA_964436045.1. Lineage (GTDB taxonomy): Bacteria > Myxococcota_A > UBA796 > UBA9615 > CAYRNR01 > CAYTBN01. Next base: position 8,465 of record CAYTBN010000034.1, read on the forward strand.
CGGGGGCCAGACCCTGAAGTACTGTGACCGCTACCGGGGGTATTCGTTGCTGGTATCCGGCGATGATCGGGAGTTCGAGGCCAGCTACGCGTTTGCCGAGCGGCTGGGCAGCGAGCTGAACGCCGAGGAGCTCTGGCCGACCCAGCACCACGCCGAGCCCATCGAGGGAGAGAACAAGCCCCTGCTGGACAAGGAACGGGGCATCTACCGCTACGACGGTCTCGCGGTCCTGCGGCGCTCGAGGATGCCCTCCGTACTCCTGGAGTGCGGTGTGATCGTCCACCGGATCGAGGAGCAGGTCCTCGACCGCCCCTCCCACCGGGCGGCCATCGTGCGGGCCGTGGTGGCGGCCATCGAGATGACCTGCGCGGACGCCGCCGAGGGGGACTAGCGAATCAGAGTGTGCAGGCGCTGCCTCGGCCTACAGTGCCTTGGGCGCCGGGGTTGCTGACGATGTGATTGACCGACGCGGTGTCCGGGGAGCTGGGGGGCTCAGCGTAGCCAGCTACCCAGCGCCGCCCCGATGAACGTCGCCACCGCGTACCCCAGGGTCCCCGTCAGGATCGAGGGCACGATCAGGCCGTTCCAGCGGCGGGCCACGGCCAGGGCGACGGCGGTGGCGGGGCCGCCGACGTTGGCGTTGGAGGCGATCACGATCTCGCGCAGGTCCAGGCGCAGCAGCTTGCCGGCGATCAGCAGCAACGTCAGGTGGACGGTCAGCACGATGCCCGCGAAGGCGAACAGCCGCAGCCCCTCGCCCAGCACCCGCTCGATGCTGGCGCTGGCGCCCAGGGCCACGAAGAACACGTACATCAACGCCGTGCCCAGGCCGTCGGCGCCCGCCAGGTTTCCCAGCCGCTTGGGGAAGATCGTGGCGGCCGCGACCACCAGCGCGGTGATCACCAGGATGCCGACCCCCTTGATGCCGTGATTCGATTCCAGCCAGGAGGCGGCGCCGAACCCCACCGCGCAGATCACCGCAGACAGGGCCAGGCCGATGGTCAGGTCGACCACGCCCGCCCGCTGCTCGCCAGCGGTGACCGCGCCGTCGGCCGCCCCGGTCTCCACCGAGGGTCGGTCCGCATAGCGGCGCCGCAGCCAGCCGATGCCTGGCAGCGCGAACAGCAACAGCAGGAACCCGGTGGTCAGCAGGTTGTCCGCGGCCACCCCGGCGGTCAGCAGGTCCGACGAGTCCAGGCCCGTGACCTTGGCCGTGGCCACGTAGTTCATCGAGCCGCCGATGTAGGTGGCGCAGAAGCTGGCCGCCATCTTCCATCCGTCGGGACCCAGGGCGACGGTGAAGAAGGCGAGTATCGTGCCCAGAACCGTCCCGACCGCGCCGACGGTGAACGCCAGCAGGGTCGGCCCCGACTCCCGGATCACCCGCCGCAGGTCGGCCTTGAACAACAGGAGCGGGATCGCGAGTGGCACGAAGTAGTCCCAGACCACGTCGTAGACTGGGGCGTCGATGGGGATCACCCGCAGGTTGGACAGGGTGATCGCGGCCAGGATACAGATCGCGTAGCCCGACACCCGCTGGCCCCAGCGGGTCCGTTCGGCCCACAATCCCAGCGCCGCCAACGAGAGCAACACCGCCCACAGGACCCACGTGTCGTCGCTGGCGATCAGGCTGTTCACGGCTCCTCCGGGGTGGTGCTCACCCCCGTTCTACCCTCGATGAACGCGCGTTGCAGCACCCCTGGCCTTGGGCTACTGTGCCGGCCATGAGCGGGCTACGAGAATTCATCGACGAGCAGGAGCGTGCGGGCCGGGTCACGCGGGTGACCGACGCGCTGGATCCGGTGGGCGAGGCGGGAGCGGCGCTGGCGGCCGGTGAGGCCGGGGGCCGGATCGTGATCCTCGAACAGGTCCGCGGCCACGCCACCCCGGTGGTCGGCGGTCTGGTCGCCGGCCGCGAGCTGATGGCGGCCGCCATCGGCGCGGCGCCTGACGAGGCGGTGTCCCGGCTGGCGGCGGCGATGGACGCTCCCGCCCCGGTACGGGTGGTGGGCAGCGCGCCCTTCCTCGACGGCGACGCGGGTACCGATGACGTGGGCGCGGTGGTCCCGCTGCTGACCTTCCAGCCCGGGTCGACCCACCCCTACACCACCTCCACCGTGGTCGCCGCCCGCTCGGCGCGCCACGGGATGAACCTCTCGTTCCACCGGATGATGTACCTGGGCGGCAACAAGTTCTCGGTCCGGATCGTGCCCCGCCACCTACGGATGATCCTGGAGGAGGGGAGCGGCAGCGCCGAGGTGGCGGTGATGGTCGGCGTGCACCCGGCGGTGTACCTGGCCGCGGCCACGTCCGGCGGACCGGACCTCGACGAGCTGGCGCTGGCGGCCGCGCTGCTACCCGGAGGGCTCGATGTGGTCGAGCTGGACGGCCTGCAGGTGCCCGCCCACGCCGAGCTGGTTCTGAGGGGCACGATCTCGACCTCCGAACGGGACATCGAGGGGCCCTTCGTGGACCTGACCGGCACCCTCGACGGGGTCCGTCAGCAGCCGGTACTGACCGTGACCGGGATTCATCGTCGGGCTGGCTTCCTCTACCACACCATCGTGCCCGGTGGCCGGGAGCACCAGCTGTTGATGGGAACGCCCCAGGAGCCCCGTATGTTGCGGGCGGTGAGCAACGCCGTTCCCTGTCTGCGCGGGCTGACCCTGACCGACGGCGGCTGCCACTGGCTGCACGCGGTCGTCGCGCTGCGCGATCCGCTGCCGGGCCAGGCCCGCAACGCTGCCATGGCCGCCCTCGGCGCCCACCCCTCCCTCAAGCGGGTGGTGGTGGTCGACGACGACGTGGACATCCACGACGCGGCCTCGGTCGAGTGGGCCATCGCCACCCGGGTCCAGGCGGATCGGGACGTGATCGTCGTGCCCGGCTGCCGCGGCTCGTCGCTGGATCCGTCCCGCAACCCGGCCGACTCCACCACCGCCAAGTGGATCGTGGACGCGACCCTGCCACCGGGCGCCGATGCCCGCGAGTTCGCCCGGGCCCAGAATCTCCCCCCGGACGGGGATCGATCCCGGTGAAGCTGACCGATTCCGAGCAGGCCCTGCTGGACGGCAGTCAGGGTCGGGCGACCCGAAAGGCGATGGAGATCCTGGTCGCCCTCGGCCATATCTACGGCGCCGAGGACCTGGTGCCCGTGCGCTCTGTGCAGGTCTCGGGGGTCTCCTTCCACAACCTGGGCCAGGCCGGCCTGCAGTGGCTGGAGGAGATGGCGGTCGACGGGCGGGCGCGGGTGTTGGCGACCCTCAATCCGGCCGGCATGGACCTGGAGGACTGGCAGGGCCAGGGGATCGACGCCGGGTTCGCGGCGCAGCAGCTGAAGGTCGTGGGGGCCTACGAGGCGATGGGCGTCGCCCCCACGTGCACCTGCATCCCCTACCTGACCGGCAACCTGCCCGCGGCCGGGGAACACGTGGCCTGGGCCGAGTCCTCCGCGGTGGCCTACGTGAACTCGGTCATCGGCGCCCGCTCCAACCGCGAGGGTGGGCCCTCCGCGCTGGCTGCGGCGCTGACCGGCCGCACCCCACGCTACGGCCTGCACCTCGTGCGCAACCGCCGGCCCACGCTGGAGGTGGTGGCCGAGGACACATTGGAGGGCACCGAACGCTGGGGGGCCCTCGGACGGGTGATCGGCCGTGAGGCCGGCGGACAGGTCGTGTGGATTCGCGGGTCCTCCCGTCCCTCGTTACCCGAACTCAAGAGCCTGTGCGCGGCGGTGGTGACCTTCGGCGGCAGTCCGCTGTTCTATCTGCAGGGGAGTGGACCCGCGCCTCCCCCGGGTCCGCCGCCCGTGGACTCGATGGCCGTGACCGCCCCGGAGCTGGACGAGGCGCTCGTCGAACTCGCCGATGGCGACGAGCGGGTGGACCTGGTCTGCCTCGGCTGTCCCCACGCCTCGCTGGCGGAACTCTCGGAGCTGGTCGGCCTGCTGGACGGCCGGATCGTCACGACCGAGATGTGGGTCTGCACCGCCCGCCCCGTCGCCGACGCCGCCCGCGAGCTGGGGGTGGTGGAATCCCTGGAGCGGGCTGGTGTGCGGGTCGTGTGCGATACCTGCTTTGCCGTCGCCCCCCTGGACCGCCCCGGCGCCACCGTGGCCACTGACAGCGTCAAGGGTTGTTACTACGGCCGCGGCCACAACAAACTGCGGATGCACGTGGGCTCCGTCGCGCGCTGTGTCGATGCCGCCGTGACCGGGAGGTGGCGATGAACGACAAGGCTCGTGAGCCGACCGTGGCACCCGGTCCGCGGGTGATCTACGGCGGCCAGGCGGCCGGCGAGGCGCTGGTGAGCCCGGCTCCACTGTCGTTCTTCGGCGGTTTTGATCTGGAGCGGGGTGTGGTCAGCGAGCGAGGCCACCCCCTCGAGGGCCGCTGCGTGGCGGGCAAGGTGCTGGTGTTCCCCACGGGCACGGGCTCGACCGTTGGCTCCTTCGCCCTGCTCCGGATGGTCCGTGAGGGCGTCGGTCCCGCGGCGCTGGTGATGGGAAACTGTGACACCACGGTGGCCGTCGGTGCGATCATCGCGGAAGTCCCCTGTATCGATCGGGTGGATATCGAGGCGATCGCCGACGGTGACCTGCTCGTCGTCGCCGGCCGGGAGGTGCGAGTTGACCGACAAGGCTGATCGGGTGCTGGTCAAGCTGGGCGGATCGCTGGTCACCGACAAGGCCAGCGCCGAGCCGCGGGTGGACAGCGTGACAGTCGAACGATTGGCGGCCGAGCTGGCGGCAGCGGAGCCGCGGCCGACGGTGTTGATCCACGGGGCGGGATCCTTCGGCCACCGCATCGTCGAGCGGACCGGAGTCCACCGGGGACTGCGCGACGATGCCTGCCTGCTCGCCATGGGCGAGACCCAGCGGCTGCAGTACGAGCTGGACGCTCGGCTGGCGCGCCTGTTGATGGACGCCGGTCTGCCGGTGATGCCGGTCCAGGCCTCGTCGATGGCGGTGATGCGCGACGGCGAGCTGCGCTCGCTGGAGGTCAGCGCTATCCGCGAGATGGTTGGCTGGGGGCTGATCCCGCTGCTGTACGGGGTGCCCGCCATCGACCGCGAGCGAGGGTGCTCGATCCTGTCCGGAGACCAGCTCGCCCCCCGGATCGCCGCCGCCCTGGACATCCCCCTGGTCATCCACGCCACCGATGTGGACGGGGTCTACGAGGGGGATCCGGTCGACAAACCGGACGCCCGGCGCATCGACCACATCCACCGGGGCAACTGGGCCCAGGTCCGCGAGCGGCTGGCGGGTTCCCACAACGTGGACGTCACCGGCGGCATGGGCGGCAAGATCGGCGCGCTGCTGGCCGACGCCCGCGAGGGTCAGATCACCCGCATCGTCGACGGGCGTATCCCCGGTCGACTGACCGCCGCCCTGTCCGGCGAGCCCGTCGGCACGCTGGTCAGCTGGGAGGAGCCGTGAGCGATCGTCCGCTCCGGATCCTGGTCGGCATCACTGGCGCCAGCGGGGCCGCCATCGGTGTCAGGGCCCTGGAGCAACTTCGGGACGCGGGCGTCGAGACCCACCTGGTGGTCACCGCCGCCGCCGCCACCGTGGCCAACCTGGAGACCGGCCTCACCGTGGACGAGCTGGCAACCCGCGCGACCCACACCTGGGACGACTCCGACCTGACCGCGCCGCCCGCGTCGGGCACCTTCGCCTGCGACGGGATGCTCGTCGCCCCCTGCTCGATCCGCACGCTCTCCGCCGTGGCCAACTGCCGATCCTCGTCCCTGCTGGAGCGCGCCGCCGACGTGACCCTCAAGGAACGCCGCCCCCTGGTCCTGCTGGTCCGCGAGACCCCCCTGCACCCCGGCCACCTGCGTCTGATGCTCGACGCCGCCACCGCCGGGGCCACGATCCAGCCCCCGGTCCCGGCCTTCTACGCCGGCCTCGACTCCCTGGACGACCTCATCGACCAGACCGCCGCCCGGGCGCTCGTGTCGGTGGGCGTGGACGTGGGAGTGCTACGCCGCTGGGACGGCGTTCAGAACCGCTGACCCAGCAGCAATCCCCCCCGATCTCCAGACACCCGGAACACCGCCTCCAGTGCGCCCCGGTAAGGGCTCGTCGTGGCGGGCTCGTCGTTGATCTGCTCCACCGTCACCGAGCGGATCGGGCGGACCTGGCGGGTGAGCAGGGCCTTGAGGAAGCCGAGGTAGCGGGGGAGGTCGGGGTGGTCGGGGGCCACGTGGAAGGCCAGGCGGCGGCCGCGGCGCTCCGAGGTGCAGACCAGCTCGGTGCCGTGGAACACCAGGTGGTTCGAGGGGATGCGGCGGGGGGCGTCGGCCACCAGGCCCAGCCCGCTGGGTGACGCGGGGTCGACCGCGCTCATCCAGAAGATGCGGTCGACCGGAAGTCCGCGCTGAAGCTGGCGGACCGCGGCGTGGGAAGCGAACTGCAGGCCGGGGATCTCGGCGAAGAACTGTCCCGTGACCACCTCGCCGGACAGCTCCATGATCCGCAGGGCGCGGAACAGGCAACGCCACTGCAGGGGAGGCAGCTCCCGGAGCAACAGCTCGCGGAAGAGGACGCCGTAGCGGTCCAGCAGCAGGCGCGCGCGGTCTTTATTGAGTTCCTCGGCGTCCAGCAGGTCGGCCGGGGGCAGCACCGGCTCCACCCGGGCCCAGGTGCCCGCGAAGGGGCGGGTGGCCTTCCAGCGTGAAAAGCGCCCACGACCTCCCCCGCGTCGTCCCGGCCGTCCACCCCGGCTCCAGCCACCGGACTGTGAGCTCGGCGACGCCACGGGCTTGAACCCGGTCTCGATCCCCTTGCGAAGGGCGGCGAACCCGTCGTTGACCAGCGTGCCCGCCCACACCTGCTCCCACACCCGCGCCGTCAGCTCCTTGGTCCCCAGCCCCGAGTACTCGGCCAGCTCCCCGAACCCGAACCGCCCGGGACCCTCCGGCAACAGCCCCTCATCCGCCGGGGGCTTCATCCCCATCCACCAGCAGCTCCCGATCGCCCTCCAGCGTGAAGACCACCTTCTGCGACCCGCACCCGGCCCACATCAGCTCGCTCTCGGCCAGCAGCGAGTCCAGCCAGGAGCTGTAGTAGGGCTCCATCCGGGCCGGTAGCAGATCCTCCTCCCAGGCCTCGGCCGTCGCCGGATAGCCGAACAGCCGCTCCATGGCCGACTGCAGCGCGTCGACCCCCGAGCGGGTCGAGCCCACCCGTTGCTGGGTGGCCAGGAACAGGGGCAGGTGATCCAGGGGCAGGGCCTCGAAGATCGGCCGCGCCTCCGCCCGGCCGATGCGCAGCATCCGCTCCAGGTTCTCGGTGTCGCACAGCTGCAGCTCGTCTGCGTCCGCCGTCAGCAGGTCGACCACCGCGCGCTGGGTGGACTGCAGGGTCTCGAACACCTCCAGGTCCCGGACTCCGTCGAGGGCGTGGGCGCTCCGGAACTTGTCCAGGTCGACCGGCCCGTGGAACCGCAGCAGCTCGGCGACCAGCTCGGTGAGCGCGTCGGCTTCGTCGGCTCTCCAGCGTTCCCCCTCCTCGGTCAGCATCCGCTCGGCTGTTGCCAGCGCCTCGGCGGACGCCTCGCCCCCGTCCACCGCCCGCGGCACCAGGTCGCCCAGCGGGCCGTCGCCGCCGTATGCGGCCAGCACCCGCGGCACGTTCTCGATGGCGCACAGCAGCTCGGCGTTCGCCACCTTCAGCCGGATTACCTTGCCTGCCAGCGGCGAGGTCAGCTCGTCCGGCGCGACCTCGTGGTCCCGCTCGACCGCCGCCAGCAGCTCTCGCCACTCGCCGTCCGGGATCACCATCCTCTCGACGATCCAGTCCAGCAGATCGGTGGCGTCCCGGGGCGCGTAGCCGGGGTAGGTCCGCTGGACCTTGCGCCGGAAGCGCTCGGCCAGGGCGGGCGAGATCCGTGGCCGCAGCTGCGCCGAGAACACCAGCTCGCGCAACAGCTCGGGCTTCAGCCCCGACGCCCCGCCCTTGTCGGGCGTGTCGTCTTGGTACATCAGCTCGTTGGTCTGTTTCCAGACCACGTTGGCCGAGAACGGAGTGGGCGACGAGGTGGTCACCGTGCGTACCGAGATCACACCGGAACGGACCTCATCCAGCATCTGCTTGAGCCGGGGCAGCTCGAAGACGTCCTGCAGGCAGTTGCGCCAGACCTCGAGCAGGATCGGGAAGTCCTCGAACTTCTGGACCGCCTCCATCAGCTTCTTGGCTCGCAGGCGGCTGAGCCACAGGGGCATCCGCTGGCGGAACGACTGGCGCGGGAGCAGCAGGGCCCGCCCCGCGGCCTCGCGGAAGCGGGCGCCGAAGAAGCCAGTGGTCTCCAGGTGTCGCCTCAGCAGGAGCTCCATGTTGTCCGGATCGACCATCCCCAGCAGATCGTCCGCCTCGACGCCGTCGGGGATCCGAAGCATCAGGCAGTCGTTGTCGTGCATCAGTTCGAGCTGCTCGCCGTGGCGCTCCTGCCAGGCGGCTTGCAGGGCGATGGCCAAGGGCCGGTTGACCCGGCCTCCCCAGAAGGTGTGAAGCACCACCTGGGAGATCCCCTCGCGGCCGCCGTGGGGATCACTGATGCGTTCCACCAGAAGATGGTGGCGGTGGGGCAGGGTGCCACCCGAGGCAGCCTTCTGGGCCTTGAGCAGCTCCAGCAGTGTGTCGGCGGCGGTGAAGTGCAGCTGGTGCTGCTGGATCAGTTGATCCCGCAGCGCCGGCTCCTCCAGCCGGCCGTCGGCGTCCTCGAGGAAGCAGGCGACCCGGTCGGAGAGGAAGCTGCCGTGGTCGTGGTCCTCGGCCCGCCAGAACGGCGCCATCGCCGATGCTGCGCGGGCGGGCTTGACCAGCACGTCGTTGTGGGTGATGCGCTGCACCCGCCAGGTCTGCACCCCCAATGTGAAGGTGTCCCCCACCGAACGCTCCCAGACGAAATCCTCGTCCAGCTCGCCGATCCGGGCCATCGAGTCGGCGGCGCGCAGGTGGAAGTAGCCCCGGTCGGGGATGGTGCCCCCGGACAGGTAGAGCACCTTCTCGGCGCCGGGGCGGGCGCGCACCGTGCGTTCGACCTTGTCGATCGACACCAGCGGCCGCAGGTCGCGTACCCGGGACGCCGAGTAACGTCCGGCCAGCATCTCCAGCACCAGCTCGAACTGGCCGCGCGGCAGCTCCCGGTAGGGCACCGATGTCCGGATCGCGTCGTACAGCTCGTCGACGTTCCAGACTTCGGCGGCGGTCATCGACACCAGGATCTGGGCCAGCACGTCCAGCGCCCCGCCCACCGGCTGCAGGGGTTCGATGTCGCTTTCGAGCACGCAGCGGGAGACCACGGTGGCGTCCAGCAGATCCCGGGCGTGCAGGGGGAACAGGCGGCCGCGGCTGGTCTGGCCCACCCCGTGGCCGGCGCGCCCCAGCCGCTGCAGGGTCGAGGCCACCGACGGCGGCGTCTGGACCATCAACACCTCGTCCAGGTCGCCGATGTCGATGCCCAGCTCCAGGGAGTTGGTGGCCACCAGTGCCGACAACTCGCCCTTCTTGAAGCGGTCCTCGACCACGTTACGCAGCTCGCGGGACAGGGAGCCGTGGTGGGAGTAGACCATCGTGCCTGGACCCAGCTCGTTGAGCAGGCGGGCGACCTTTTCGACCTTGCGGCGGCTGTTGGCGAAGATCAGCGTGGAGCGGTTGCGGCCGATGGGGCGGCGCAGCTCCCCGGTGAGGGCGGTCCAGAACCCCTCGTCACCCGCGTCGCCGGGGTGCCGGCCACCCGCGTCCCCCTCCTTCTTCTTGGCGAAGAGGACCTTCAGCTCCAGTTGCTTGTCCGACGGCGGCGCCACCACGGACACCGGTCGCGGCCGATAGAACGGTTCGCCAGCGGTGTCCTGCATCTCGAGCCCGCCCAGCCAGGCCGCAATCGTCTGCAGCGGGTTTATGGTGGCGGACAGGGCGACCCGTTGGAACTCGCCGGACAGGCGGACCAGCCGGTCGACGGCCGTGATCAGGTGGACTCCGCGCTTGCTGCCAGCGACGGCGTGCACCTCGTCGAGGATCACCGTCTCGAGCCCGCCGAGCATCGCCCGGCCGCTGCGGGAGGTGAGCAGGATGTTGAGGCTCTCCGGGGTAGTGATCAGGATCTCGGGTGGCTTGCGCGCCATCCGCTGGCGTTCGTTCTGGGGGGTGTCCCCGGAGCGGGTCATCACCCGAACGGCGGGCATGGCCTCGCCCGCCTCTGCGAAAACCCCGGCCAGCTGGACCAAGGGGGGTCGACAGGTTGCGGCGGATGTCGTTGTTGACCGCCTTGAGCGGGGACACGTACAGCACCCGCGGCGCGCCGCCCTCCCAGTCACCGCACAGCAGGCGGTCCAGAGCCCACAGGAAGGCGGTCAGGGTCTTGCCGCTGCCTGTGGGAGCGGTCACCAGGACGTGTTCGCCGGCGGCGATACGCGGCCATGCCTCACGCTGAACCGGGGTAGGCGTGCCCACCTGGTCGGCGAACCAGCGGCGGATCAGGGGGTGGAACAGGGCGAGGGGACCGTCGGCCATGGTCCCGCCATGGTGCGGACAGAATGAACATTTATCCAGTGTCTGGCCGGGTGGATTTTCTGCTGTCCCGGCGCCCGCCAGGGTAGGATCTGAGGGCCTGGCTGGGTGGGGAAGGAGGGCCGTTGACGAAACGCCATCCGTTCGCTCCGACGACGGAGGAGCTGCAGGCGATCCGCAAGGAGGCGATGGATTTCGCCGGGATCGCGATCTACCGGTTCCGGCTGGACGGAACGATCCTGTTCATCGACGGCGGCACCGTGCGGCTCCTGGACCTGGAGGGCGAGATCGACGATCCGTCCGACCTGGTCGGCCGGGATATCGGCACGTTGTTCGAGTACATCGCCGAGCCCCGCTCGTTCCGCGACGAGGTGCTGCGCAACGGTCAGGTGCACGGCTTCGAGTACACTTACCGGACGCTCAAGGGTGAGCAGCGCTGGGTCAATCACGACGCGTTCGTGGTCGAGGATCCACAGACCGGTGAGCAGGCGATCCAGGTCATCTGCCACGACATCACCACACGCCGCCGGGCCGTCGAGGCGCTGGAGCGCGGTGAAGTGCGGACTCGCGCACTGTTGTCTGCCATCCCGGACATGATGTTCCGGCTCGATCGCGAGGGGACCTTCCTGGACTTCTTCGCGCACCAGGAGGCCGACCTGTATGCCCCCCCGGAACAGATCGTCGGCGGCAACATCCGCGACCTGCTGCCCATCAACACGGCCGAGCGGAGTCTGGCCTGCATACATCAGACGCTGGCCACCGGGGAACCGGTCGCGCTGGAATACACCCTGGAGATGGGAGGTGAGACCCGCCACTTCGAGACCCGGCACGTACGCGCGGGTGACGACGAGTGCGTGGCCATCGTGCGGAACATGACCGAGCTCCAGCAGGCCCACCAGGAGCGCTTGCGTTTCGAGGTGGCGGTGCAACAGGCACAGAAGCTCGAGAGCCTGGGATTGCTGGCCGGGGGGATCGCCCACGACTTCAACAACCTGCTGACCGGGATCATCGGCGAGACCGATCTGCTGATGTCCGGAGTGCCAGCCGGGACCGCGACCCACGAGCGGCTGGAGCGGATCCAGCAGACCGCGCGCCGAGCGGCCGAGCTGACCGGCGCGCTGCTCGCATACACGGGCCGCACCAACCTCGAGCGGCGGGTTCTGGACCTTTCGGCGCTGTCAGCCGACATGATCCGCCTGCTGGAGACCGTGGTCGGCCGCCGCGCCGCCCTGCGTATGCAGCCAGCCCACGATCCGGTCAAGGTCGAGGTCGACGCCACCCAGCTGCGGCAGGTGGTCATGAACCTGGTCACCAACGCCGCCGACGCCTGCGGCGGCGACAGGGATGCGGTGATCGTGGTCGCCACCGGCGTGATGGAAGTGGAGGATCTCGACCTGGCGTCCATGGTCGGGGGAGACGAGCTGGCGGTTGGCGACTACGCCTACCTGGAGGTGCGGGACTCGGGAGCTGGCATGGACCCGGAGACCGTGCCGCAGGTCTTCGATCCTTTCTTCACCAGCAAGGACTCCGGCAGGGGACTGGGGCTGGCGACGGTGCTCGGCATCGTGCGCGCTCACGGAGGGGCCATCGATCTGCGGACGGATCCGGACCACGGTTCCTCCTTCCGCGTGATCCTGCCTCTCAGCGAGGCACCGCTGGCTCCAGCCGAAGAGGCCTCGATGTCCTTCCGGATGCCCATGGGCATCGTGGGCAAGACCGTGCTGATCGTGGATGACGAGGAGGCGGTGCGGGCGGTGACCCGCGCCGCGCTCGAGCGAGAGGGCGCGCTGGTGGAGGAGGCCGTCGACGGCGAGATGGCGGTCGAGATCCTCACGCAGAACCCCGATGACATCGACCTCGTCCTGCTGGACGTGACCATGCCCGGCATGTCGGGCTTCGAGACCCTCGATACCCTGCGGTTGTTGAACGCCGACGTGCCGGTGGTGATGATCAGCGGCTACATGGAGCCCGGAGTCTCACTCGAGATCCGGGGGACCGAGGGCGTGCGATTCCTTCACAAGCCCTTCCGGATCGACGACCTGCTCGAGAACATCGCCAAGGCGCTGCACAAGGGCTAGTCCTCGGTCGCGTTCGCTTCCTCGCGCAGGCGCTTGATCTCCAGGTACTCCTCGCGGCTCACGAAATCGTCCGAATCGGCCCGATCGGTGAACAGGATCCCTTCCAGGTGATCCAGCTCGTGCTGGAGGATCACGGCGGTGAATCCCTCGACGGTCTCGGTGATCAGCTCGCCGTCCAGGGCCTGGAAGCGCAGCTCGATCGAGATCGCGCGGTCCACCAGGCTGTAGATGTCGCACACCGACAGGCAGCCCTCCCAGCCCTCCTCCGTCTTGTCGCTCAGCGCCAGCACCTCGGGGTTCACGAAAGCCTCGAACGGGTGCCCCTCCAGGTCGAAGCGCTGGGCCCAGAGCAAGGCGCGGGGGATGCCCACCTGTACGGCCGCGATGCCGACGCCGTCTGCCTCGAGGACCGTGGCCAGCATCCGATCGGCCAGGTGACCCGTGGCTGGATCGGCCAGGTCCAGGGGGCGGGCGGGTGTCCGCAACAGCCGATCTCCGGCGGGGCTGTCGTCCAGGACCAGCGCCATCGGCTCGTCCGCCGGGAGGGACACGATCAGGTATCGCTCCGTGGGGTCGAGGACGGTGGTTCCGCGGCGGTGCGCCGTGCACCCGGTGGCGGCCAGGAGGACCAGGGTCAGTATGGCCGCGAGGGGGCGTACTGATCGCGTCATCGGAACTCCGCGGCGAGGGGTGGCGTTCACGGTCCAGGACCTCGCCCAGCACCGGCACGAATACCACGTTGCCACAGCGGGTGCCGGGTCCCGATAGTTGACGATCGTCCGCACGCGGTTACACTTCCCTACAGGTACCCCCCAATATGAAACGGACCTACCTGTTCGAGGGCTCGATGGACGAGGCACGTGCCCGCGTCGATGACGCGATGGCGCGCCAGGCCGGTCGTTTCCCCCGCTTCCGGCCCCGCTACGACTGGATCGGTCCCTACCGCGCTCGAGCCACCTTCCATCTGCCGTTCCTCGACCGGGACCACGCCGTCGACCTGACGATCCAGCGAGACCGGATCCTGGTCCAATCCCGTTTGCCGCGGCTGCTCAACGCATTCGTGCCGCGGATCTTCGCCGTGCTGGACAGGCACGCCCGGGCCACCCTCGACGGAATGTTACGCGGAGCGATCTGACGGCGCGGGCTGGCGTTCTGGGGTCCGCTCGGTGCAAGGTTGTAGGCCGACACCCGCCCCGGACGGAGGTACAGCGATGGCGAGCGGAGGCAAGAAGGCGGCGATCGGCATAGGCGTCGGCTGTCTGCTACTGGTCTGCTGCGGCGCGCCGTCGGCGTACGGCATCTACTACTGGCTGGCGCTGCAGAACGCCCGCGAGCAGGCCGAACTCCTCGCAGGCGGCTCGCTCGGCGGCGATTTGGTGGAGCTCGGCGAGCTCTCCGCGGTCAGCTGGGGGCAGATCACCCTGGCCCAGGACCCGACCAGCATCCACGAGTCCAACACCACCTCGTCGACGGTCCTCGAGAGCCGTGAGCGGGGCACGCTGGTCGACTATTACGGCCTGGACACCAGCGCGAGCTTCTTCAAGGTCCAGACCACCGCCGGCGCCGACGGCTTCGTGCTGATGACCCACGCCGAGATGGGGGTCGCCCAGACCGAGAAGCTGCGGGTGGTGGCCGATGTGGGCTTCATCTACGAGTCCGACATCGAGGACGCGGCGATGCTCGAGGCGCGGCGCAAGGGGGACGAGCTGGAGTGGTTCGGCTACTCGTCCAGCGCCGACTTCTACAAGGTCCAGACCACCACCGGTATCGACGGCTACATGCCCACGGTCGATGCCATGATCATCGAATAGTCCCCGCGCGGGAGCCACGTGAGGGCGCTGCCCTACGCGGTACTGGTCGGATTGGCCGGGTCCCTGGGGCCCAGCCTGTGGCTGCCCGCGGCCGTCGTCTGCGGGGCGGCATTCACCTATTTCGAACTCCGTTGCCGGGGGCGCTGGCGCCACCCCGCCGGCTGGGGTGTGGCGGCGGCACTGCTGATCCCCACCGTGGAGCTGGTGGCGAGGTCGCGGAGTGAGCTGCTGGTGTTGCCCGCCGGGATCGCGATCGCGCTGATCGGGGCGGGTAGCCTCGCTGGCCGCCGGTCCGGGGGGCGGCGCCGTCGCCATTCGCTGGGGGTGGCGGCGCTCTACCTGGCCCTGTGTCTGGGGCTGCTGTCGATCCTGCGCGGGCCGCTGCGGATCCCGCCCCCCGACGACGACCTGCTGGCGGCGCTCGTACCACCGCCCGCCGCGCCCGGGATCGACGCCGCCGGGCGGTCGGCGGCGGTGATGTGGGTCGAGCAGACCCTGGACCGCTGGGCCCGGGGCGACGGCGGGTGCACGGCGGCGGATCCCAACCTGCCCTCGCCGACCTATCGGGAGGCCCACGTCAGCTTGTGGCTGGACGACGAGCGGATGATCCGGGGACGGAGCGGGAGCGGGCGGCTCGGTGAGGATCTCTGCCAGGCCACGCTGGCGGCGCTGGAAGGGGCGGCGGACCCGGGGCGTTGGGCCGCGGGGTTGGAGCGGGTGAGGATCCAGCTCGACCTGAGCGGTCCGGCCGCAGCGGTGCGCAGGCGACCGGCCCGGGTCGCCCTGGCGGCGTTGCTGCGGGTCGGGACAGGCCAGGTGGAGCGGGGTGCAGACGTGGGGGGGCGGCTGGCCGACCTGGTGTACGAGATCGAACCCGGGATCGACGGCATCGAGATGCAGCTGGACGGAGACCGGGGGCTGACCCTGCCGGCCGATCCGGTTCTGCGGGGGTGGCTGACTCCCCGGGTCTGGGGGCGGGCGGAGAAGGTCGAGCGGTTGCTGATCCACGCGGCGCGGGACATGCGACGGGGTCCGGGGACCTGGCGCGAGCCGGAGGCCCGGATCCTGCGCTTCCGGACTGCGTCGTTTGGGCGGCCGGTTCCGGGCGGGCAGGTGGTACCGCTGGTCCGGGGTAACGTCGCGGTCGAGGTTGCGGACGCCGACGAGCTGCTCGGCGGGGCCGGCCGTGCTGCGGAGTGGCTGGTGGCCGCGGTGGCGGTCGACGGAACCCTGGACTACGAGCGCTTTCCCAACACCAGGAGCGGCAGCGACGAGTACAACGCCGTGCGCCACGCCGGCTGCGTGGTCGGCCTGTACCGGATGGCGCGGTTGGCGGCACGGACGCCGGACGCGGGCCTGTTGCCGCCCGACGTCTACGCGGACGCCGGCTGGCGCGCCGAGAACTGGAGTCTTGCGCGGCTGCACGAGCCCGAAGCGGCCCCCGATCCGCGGCTCCGGGCGGTGGTATTCGGGCGGCGCGGCGCCACCGCCGGGGCGGCGGCGTTCGCGATCCTGGCGATCCTGGAGCGTCCGCCCGGCGTCTCGACCGGACCCGCCGCCGACTCCCTGGACAACGGCCGGCTGGAGGGGCTGGGCCGCTTCGTGCAGGCGATGATCGATCCCGACGGCAGAGTGTTCGAGACCTGGGACGACGCCCGGGCGAGCGAGCGGGTCACGGGGATCGCCCACCCGTACTTCCCAGGGCTGGTGGTGCTGTCGCTGGCCGAGCTGTACGGGTCCACTGGCGACCAGCGCTGGCTGGACGCGGCCCGTGAGGTCGCCGACTTCGAACTGGATCGCTACCGCACCGAGCGACCGCCGCCGGGCCACTGGACCATCCAGGGCTACTGGGAGCTATACCGGCTGACGGGCGACGAGCGCTACGCCCGCGCCAACCTGGAACTGGGCGACCACTTCGTCGCCGAGCAGTACCCCCCCCACGATCCTCCGTTTCCGGACTACCGGGGCGCCTTCCATCGGGGGGACGACGTGCCCCGCACGATCCGCGCGGCCTCCCGCTGCGAGGCCCTGGGCGCGGTGGTGGACTCGGCGCGGGCCCTGGGCGAGGACGCCACCGTGTACGAGGACGCCCTGCTGGCAGCGGGCCGGCACCTGCTAGAGAACCAGTACCGGCCGGAGAATCGCTACTACCTGCCGGCCAGCGAGCGGGTGGTCGGGGCGGTGCGGCTGGGGCTGGTGGACAACCACTGCCGCGTGGACGGCAACAAGCATGCGATGCTGGGGCTGGTGCAGGCCTGGCGGGTGGCCCGGCGGCGCGCGGGTGGCGCCGAGCTGACGCCGTGGCCGGAGACGCCGCAGCGGGATGGACCCTGACGTGCCCCAACGACCCTCCCCGAGCGACCCAGCCCCAGCCGCGGGTCCGGGGCGACCACCGCCCGCCCGGGCGATCCTGGAGCTGACCTACCGCTGCGACCTGCGCTGCGCCCACTGCCTGGTGGACGCGGGCGCTGGAGGTGGAGACGAGCTTTCCCGCGAGGGGATGCTCGACGCGGTGGACCAGCTGGCGGCGCTGGGCGTCCGGGTCGTGACGGTCACGGGGGGCGAGCCCCTCTTGCGGCGGGACTGGCTCGACGTGGCCACGCGGATCCGCGAGCGGGGGATGGTGTTCCGCCTGTCCACCAACGGGCACCTGCTGGACGCCGCCGTGTTGACCAAGCTCGAGGAGATCGGGACCCAGCGGGTGGTGGTGAGCGTCGATGGGACGCGGGCGAGTCACGACCAGGTGCGCAGCGGACTTGGGCGTCGGGGGCGGGACTCGTCCTTCGACCTGGTGATGGCCTGCCTGGACCGGCTGCGGGGGTCGGAGGTGGTGAGCTCGGTGATCACGGCGGTGACGCGGCTGAATTTGGACCAGCTGCCAGCGATCCAGGCGATGCTGAAGCAGCGGGGGGTGCAGCGCTGGACCGTCCAGCTGGCCCACGCCAGCGGCCGGCTGCGCTCCCCGGGCTCCGATGGCGCGCCGTCATCGCTGCTGCTCGTGCCCGGGCAGCTCGAGGAGTTGGTGGCCTTCCTCGAGGGGGCAGCCGCGGATCCGGTGTTGCCCCCGATCGTGTTCAACTCCATCGGCTACCTGTCCAGGGAGGAGCCGATCATCCGGCCCAGCGGCCGCGACCGGCCCTATCCGTTCTGGACCGGCTGCCAGTGCGGGATCCGCACCGTGGGCGTCGAGCCCGACGGGGGGGTCAAGGGGTGCGCCAACCAGGTGGGGGATCCCTTCGTTGTGGGCAACCTGCGCGAGGAGCCGTTGCGGGCGATCTGGGACGACGAGGCGCGCTGGCACTGGCTACGGCCGCGACCGGACCAGATGGGGGGGGTCTGCGCGGAGTGCAAGCTGGCGCCGGTCTGTGGCGCGGGCTGCACGGCCCTGGCCTACGCCAGCAGCGGTGCCCTGTTCGACAACCCGTTCTGCCTGCGGGCCGTGCGGCGGGGGGATCATGACTAGCCCGATCCAGCCGCTGGCCGTGCCCGAGCGCTGCTTCTGGGAGCTGACCCGGGCCTGCGATCATCGCTGCCTTCACTGCCGCTGCCACGGCGGGACCGCCGCCGAGGGTGAGCTGGGACTGGACGAGGCGCTGCGGGTCGCGGCCGAGCTGGTGGCGCTGGGCGTTCGTGCGGTCGTCCTGACCGGCGGCGAGCCGACCCTCTACCGGGGCTGGGAGCGGGTGGCGCGGGCACTGGCGGACGGCGGCGTGGCGGTGCGGCTATTCACCGGGGGGCGGAGGCTGGACAAGGAGCTGCTGGCGCGGGCGCGGGACGCGGGCGTCGGGGATCTGGCCATCTCGCTGGACGGCCCGAAGGCCATCCACGACCGGTTGCGGCCGACCCGGGGGCTGCTGGGCGGTTCTTCCCACGAGGCGGCGTTGGCGGCGATCCGGACGGTGGTGGATGCCGGCCTGCCGCTGCGGGTGGTGACCCAGGCCAACCGGCTGAACATGGGCCACCTGGATTCCGTCTACGAGACGGTCCGGGATCTGGGGGTCACCCGCTGGCAGCTGAGCCTGATGCAGGCCACCGGCCGGGCGCGGAAGCAGCTGGACACGTTGATGCCGCGGCCGGAGGAGCTGGAGCGGATCGTGGCGGTGCTGAAGCGGGCCGCCCGCGAGGGGGTGGTGCGGGCGCCGATGAACTGCACCGTCGGCTACCTCACCGCCGAGGAGCCCGTGCTGCGGCGCCGCTCCTCGGCCACGCGACTGGTCTGGAACGGGACCCCTGCCGGGCTGCGGACCCTGGCGATCACAGCCAGCGGGGGCGTGGTCGGCTGCACCTGCCTGCCCGACGAGTTTGTCACCGCCTCGGTCCGCGATCGCTCGCTGGCGGACACCTGGGCCGACGACAGCTGCTTCCCCTACAGCCGCGGCTGGAGCGAGTCCGTGCTGGCCGGCGCCTGCGCCGACTGCAAGCTGGCCCGGATCTGCCGTGCCGGCTGCCCGGCAGTGGCGTACGGCGCCACCGCCGCGATCGGGGCCAACCCGTTCTGTCTGCGGGAGGTGCGCCGGGAGGGGTAGGGTGCTCAGCCCCGCCGTCGGCGCAGGGCGACGGCGGTCAACAGGAGCGTCGGGATCAGGGCGGCGCCGATGCCGTCGCCGCGGTGGGCGGTCCCGCACTCACACCCCGGCTGCGATTCGCTCAGGGGCACGCCGGAACCCGGATCGTCAGCGGAGGGATCGTCGGTCGTGTCGTCATCCCCGGGGTTGTCCGAGGGATCGACCGTCAGCAGCAGCTCGTCGAAGGTCACGCCGTCGGTGTCGCGGGCCGAGAAGCGGATCGTCTCGTGGTCCACCTCGACCATCACGTAGTGGTTGAGCGCATCGTTGTACTCCACCGTGTGTGGGTCGTCGGTGGGCTCGCCGATGGTGTACAGGGGCGCGCCGCCCCCTCCGGTGATGATGTAGGCTAGCTCGTTTCCCGAGAACCCGCGCTCGTAGTAGTGGTCGTGGCCGGACAGGATCGCGCGCACGCCGTACTGCTCGAACATGGGCAGCAGGTAGCGCATGTGAGCGCTGCCCGTGCGGCCGGACTTGGAGCTGTAGGGCCCCACGTGGGCGAGCACGAACACGTGTTCGATCGCGGGGTTGGACACCGTGTCCGCCAGGTCCGCTTCCAGCCAGGCCAGCTGGTCCTCGTCGAAGCAGATGTCGATCAGCGTCTCGTCGTAGACGCAGGCCAGCACCATGTTCACGTAACCGTCCAGGATCACGAAGTGGGCGTTGCCCAGGTCGAAGGAGTAGTACAGCTCCACGTCGGGCAGGGCGAAGGCCCCCTCGTACTCGACCGCCGCTCCCCCCGACTCGTCGTGGTTGCCCACCACCGGGTACAGGGGCACCTCGTCGATCACCGGGCCCTCGATCTCGAAGAAGGTGTCCCAGTCGGTCAGGTCGTCCCCCCGCGAGACCAGGTCGCCCGTGTTGAGCAGCGCGGCGAAGTCCTCCAGCGCGATGGCCGCCATCACCTCCCGGTGGGCGTCGTGGTCCGAGCGCGTGTCGCCGAACACTACGAAGCGGAACGGCTCGCCCTCCGGCGGCGCCGTGGTCAACGTGTGGCCATAGGACAGGGGGACCCCGGCGCTGGCCACCGTGTACTGGTAGGTGGTGTCCGGGAGCAGCTCCTCCAGCGTGATCTCGTGCTGCGTCTGGGCCGCCAGTCCGGACGCGCTGCCCTCCAGTGCCGCGTCGGTGCCATACCGGACCTCGCCCTGGCAGGACTCGTCGGTCTCGAACACCACGATCGCCGAAGTGGGCGTGACCTGCTGCAGATAGGGTCCGCGGAGCAGCTCCACCGCCTGGGCGGGGACCGCCGTCAGCGCGAGCAGGATCACGGCCAGGATGCAGGTTCGCATGGGGTCTGTCGCGGTCTCCTCCCTGGTCCCTAACCTATGCGTTCAGCGCCGGATGTCCAAGCCGGCACTCACGGGGATCGCGGCTTCAACCGCCCCCGGAGCGTGTCGCCACAGCAGCCCAGCACGCCAATGAAGCCGCTCCCACTCCCCCTCCCCCTCCCCCTCCCCCTCTTTCCGACCGACCTTCCATCTCGTCGTAGGCCGGGTGGGCGGGCGGGGCGCAGTCCCGGCCGTCCAAGCGGGGGTGGAGCTTGTGGTCGGGCCATCGAGAACGCCTCAGGACGAGCAGGTAGAAAAGATGGGGGATTCCTCACGTCCAGACCGCGTCGCCCGTCCACAAATCCACGCCCGCGGCGCGGCTCCCCGTGCCGGGTAAGAAGGGCCTTCCCACGAACACGTGTTCGTCCTCGCGACGCTGGCCATCGGCGCCCTGCCTCGATCGACCGCTGAGTTGTCATCCGCTGCAGCCGACTCCCGGCCAGGAAGGTGCCGCCCATGTGGGTTTGTGGACGGGCGACACCGTGCAGCGGGGATGGTGGCTGCGGTGTTCAGCGACCGGCCAGGGCTCGGCGGTACCCGAAGGCCCGCCCACAAGCCCCACATGGACTTGGACGGCCGGGCCTGCGCCCCGCCCGCCCACACCTACTACGACGAAGAGATTTGGGTATCGGAGACGTGGGAGAGGAGTGAAGGATGGCCGACACTCCTGCACCGAGAACCATCTGCCGTCCAACGTCCACGATCAGAGAAGTTTCCACCCCGATGGTCGACCATCTCCCTCCAGCTTTCGGTGTAAGCGAAACTCGGATCCGGATGGTTCCGGGATGAGGAGGCGTGAGTCCGAAAGGCAGAGTATGGCTGCCCGGAACGCGCCGGGATCGACGCCGCGATCGGCTGCCAGATCGACCGCCCGCCGAGAGGTTCCGCACATCTCCGCCAGCCGGGCGCGGTCGGACCATCCTTGCCTGCGCGCAAGGGCGACGAAGAGCGCCCTCGCCACCCCACGTCGCCGGATGTTTGCCCTCCTGCACCGCATCGCAGCCGCCACAGCGTCCGCGATCCTCCCCAGCGTGTGCGTTGGCAGCACGGTGGCGGACCGCGATGGCTCCGCCGCGGTTACGGCTCCGGGCACTGGAGTCCCACCGGGCGACACGGTGAAGTCCGACGACACGTAGCGATGCCAATCGTCCGCCGACCGCCATCTCCCCGGCCCGAGCCGGACCGCGATCCTGTCAGCGTCCGTCCAAGGATCGACCACGGCCCCCATCACCTCCCTGTGTGTACTCCAAACCCACTCCAGCGGATCCGGGGCCAGCTGCGCCCGGCACGGATTCAGCGCCACGTACCGCATCGCCCGCTCCAGCTTCGACTCCCGGACCCGGTCCGGCTCCGGCACCGCCTGCCACACCCCCTTCCCCATCCCGTAGGTCGCGCGCGATACCGCGTGCCCCATCGCCCGCCTCGCCTCGTGCGCTGCCAAGCTCTCGTCGATCACGTGAACGTGGTCCGGCATCAAGCCCGCCGCCAGTGCCCCCGGAAACGCTCGCCGCAACACCCCCCACACCCGCGCCGCCAGCTCCCAATCCGTCAGGTCCACCCTGCTCCGCGCCGTCTTCGCCACCAGGTGCCAGATCGCCATCGCCACCTCCCCGCCCCCTGCCAGAGCAAGGCCTGTGCCGATGTCGTGAACCGCAGACTGCGAGCCCCCGCCGGCCACTGCACCGTCCGGATCCCGGACCCCCGGCCGGAATCCGGACACCCCCCGTCCTTGATCGGCCCCCCCCCTCCGTGCTAATCCACCCTCCCCCTCGGGGCGTAGCGCAGCCTGGTAGCGCACCTGCTTTGGGAGCAGGGAGCCGGCGGTTCAAATCCGCCCGCCCCGACCATCCAGCCCAAGCCCTGTCCCCGGATGTTCAGCGGCTATCTTCGTTTTCACAGCTGGCGCGTCCCATCGATGGATTGCGCTGTCGGCCTGGCCACCATCGAGGGGAAGCGCTATTGATGATCCATCGAGCGTGCCGTTCGCGCGGCGAGTTCGGAGAGCTGACCAACCCCGTACCCGCCATCGAGAGTAGACGCCCCCATGCCCGTACCCATGCCCGCACGCATCGCGATCCTGTCGAGCCTGATCCTCGTGCTCTCCTGCGCTCACACCCGGACCGAGCCGCCCCAGGCCGCCGTGGAGGCATCATCCGTGGACTCCGAATCAAGCCCCATCCATCCCCTGCTCGCACCGTGGACGGGCCCCCAAGGTGGGGTGCCAGCCTTCGACCGGATGGAGCTGGGCGCCCTCGAGGCGGCCCTGGTCGAGGGCATGGCATTGCACCTCGAAGAGGTGGAGGAGATCGCCGGCAACTCCGACCCGCCGACCTTCGACAACACCATCGTGGCCATGGAGCGCTCGGGCCGCCCGCTGGAGCGGTCCATGGTGTTCTACGGGATCTGGAGCAGCAACCTGTCGACCCCGGAGTTCCGGGCGCTGCAGCAGGAACTGGCCCCGCGAATCTCGGCCTACCACACCCGGATCATCCAGAATGGCGCGCTGTTCGCCCGCGTCGCGGCGGTCCACGAAGGCGAGGAGCTGCAGCAGCTTGGCCCGGAGGAGTGGCGCCTGGTCCAGCTGGTGTACGACCGCTTCGCTCGCCAGGGCGCGCAGCTGACGGGGACCGATAAGGAACGGTACGCCGACATCCAGCGCCGCCTCGCCGAGCTGCACACGACGTTCGCCAACAACGTGCTGGCCGACGAGGAGGGTTACGTCCAGTACCTCACGGCAGACCAGCTCGACGGGTTGCCGGCCTCCCTCGTCACGGCCGCGGCGGCGGCCGCCGCCGAGCGGGGGCGCGACGGGGAGTACGCCGTGACCAACACGCGCTCCTCGGCGATGCCGTTCCTCACCTTCTCGGACCACCGCGACCTGCGCGAACAGGTGTGGCGCTGCTACTACGACCGCGGCGACCACGGCGACGAGCGCGACAACAACCCGATCATCGCGGAGATCCTCCAGCTCCGGGACGAGCGGTCCGCGCTGCTGGGCTACGACACCTTCGCCCACTGGCGCCTCGAGGACCGCATGGCCGGGACGCCCGAGCAGGCCATGGCCCTGATGGAGACCCTGTGGCCGCTGGCCACCGCGACGGTGAGCCGGGAGGTCGCCGACATGCAGGCCCTCGCGGACGGGGAAGGGGCCGAGATCCAGATCGAGCCGTGGGATTACCGCTATTACGCGGAGCGCGTGCGCAGGGATCGTTACGAGTTGGATTCCGACGAGGTGCAGCAGTACCTGCAGCTCGACGAGCTGCGAGAGGCCATGTTCATGGTGGCGGGGGAGCTCTTCGGCTTCCGGTTCGCGGAGGTGACCGACGGCTCCGTGCCGGTCTACCACGAGGACGTGCGGGTCTGGGAGGTCACCGACCACGGCTCTGGCGAGGCCGTGGGCCTGTGGTACTTCGATCCCTTCGCCCGGCAGGGCAAGCGCTCCGGTGCATGGGCCTCGAGCTATCGTGGGCACACGACCGTCCACGGCCCCGAGACCGTGCTGGCCTCCAACAATTGCAACTTCGTCGAGGCGCCCGCGGGAGCGCCCGTGCTGATCTCGTGGGACGACGCCATCACGCTGTTCCACGAGTTCGGCCACGCGCTGCACTACCTGTCGTCCGAGGTGGATTACCCTACGCTCAACGGCGGCGTCCGCGACTACACCGAGATGCAGTCCCAGCTGCTGGAGCGCTGGCTGACCACGGACCGGGTCATCGATCACTACCTGGTTCACGCCGAGACCGGCGAACCCATGCCCGCCGAGATAGTCGACAAGCTCCTGCAGGCCGCCAACTTCAACCAGGGTTTTGCGGTCACCGAGTACCTGGCCAGCGCCATCATGGACATGCGGTACCACACCGCGGATCCCGCGGACCTGGACCCGGACCGCTTCGAGCGCGAGCGCCTCGCGGAGCTGGGCATGCCCGCCCAGATCGTGATGCGCCACCGGTCGCCCCATTTCGGCCACATCTTCTCCGGCGAGGGGTACGCGGCGGGCTACTACGGCTACCTGTGGGCCGACGTGCTCTCCGCCGACGCCGCCGAGGCCTTCGCCGAGGCCCCCGGGGGGTACTACGACCCGGAGCTGGCGGCCCGGCTCGTCGAGATCCTCTTCGCCCCGCGCAACGCCATCGATCCCGCCGAGGCCTACCGCACCTTCCGCGGCCGCGATGCGCCCCTCGACGCGTACCTGCGGTACCGAGGTTTCGCCGCGGAGTGACCATGAACCCGTTCGGTACACCCAAGGCCGAGATCCGGGAGGCCATCGCCATCCTCGAGCGGGCCCGCGACCTGCATGACCCGCAGGCGCCGACGACGAAGTGAGCGCCCCGGTGCGCGGCTATTCCTCGCGCTTCAGGTACTCGTCGAACCACCGGAGCTGTTCCCAGAGCACGTGCTCGATGCTCTGTCGGGCGCGGTAGCCGTGATCCTCGTGGGGCAGGAGCACGAGCCGGGTGGTGCCGCCCGATCCCCGCACGGCCTCGAACAGCACCTCGGACTGATGGGTCCGGGTGCCCGGATTGGCGTCCTCGGCCCCGTGGATCAGGAGCATGGGTTCGTCGATCTGGTCGGCGAAGAAGGTCGGGGAGAGTGCGACGTAGACCTCGCGGGCCTCGAAGAGTGAGCGGCGCTCCGACTGGAAGCCAAAGGGCTGCACGGTCTTGTTGTACGAGCCGCTGCGGGCGATGCCGGCCGCGAAGAGGTCGGTGTGGGCCAGGAGGTTGGCCACCATCAGCCCGCCGTGGCTGTGGCCCACCACGCCGATGCGCTCGGGATCGGCCACGCCGAGCTCCACCGCCTTGGCCACGGCCGCCTCGGCGTCGGCCACGAGCTGGGGCACGAAGGTGTCGTAGGTGCTCTCGGGATCGCCGATCATCGGCATGGCGGCGCGGTCCAGCACGGCATATCCCCGCAGCAAGAAGAAGCGGTGCGAGGATCCGTAGAAGCGGTCGAAGCGCTGGGCCGAGCCGCGCACCTGCCCGGCCGTCGAGGCGTCGGAGTACTCCGAGGGGTAGGCATAGAGCACCGTGGGCAGGGGCTCCCCGTCCTGGTGGTCCGGGGGCAGATAGAGGGTGAAGCTCAGGGGCACTCCATCGTCGCGCTCGTAACGGACGATGCGCTTGTCGATCTTCCTCAGCTGCGGGGTGGGGTCCTCGAAGGCGGTGATGGGTCGACGGTCGCGGGCGCGGGAGGCCTCGCCGTCCGCCGCCTCCACCTCGTCGCCCAGGGTCAGGAGGTGGTAGTTGGGCACGTCCACTGCCGACTCGGAGCGGAGGATGAAGCTGTCCTCGTCGGCGCCGAAGTCCACGATGTACTCGTAGCGTTCGGGATCGCAGCGGAAGAGCCGGGTGACCTCGCCGCTCTCCAGGGAGCGCAGATCCAGGAAGGGCCTGTCCCCCTCGTCGGTGCCGCCGCTGCCGCGGAAGTAGACCGCGTCGCCGCGCTGGCGCAACACCCACTCCCCGCTGGGGAGCTGGCGATGCATGGGCGAGCCGGGGGATCCGTAGCGGTCATTCTCGTCGATGTCGTACCAGAGCTCCGCGTCCCCCGTGTCCACGTCCACCAGCCAGGTGTAGCGCCACCGCTTGATGCGCTCTCGCTCGGTGAGGACCAGGGGTCCGTCTTCGGTCCAGCCGTAGCGCCAGGAGCGGATACGGTGCTCGGCCCGGTAGACCTCCTCTGCGTCGCCGCGGAAAGGGGCTTTCAAGCGCATGAGTCGGTCGCGGTGGGGCACCTCGGCCATCGGATCGCCGCCGTCCAGGGCTTCGACCCAGAACAGCGTGTGGGGGGCGGTGGGTCGCCACGAGATGCCCCGCGGCCCCTCGTGCACGCCATGGACCGGCACCTGGTCGAGCAAGGGGGAGCGGTGGACGGTGGCCTGGAGCTTGCCCTTCTTCGTCCACACCTCCACCTCGGAGGGGAAGCGCCACCAGGGCACCTCGTGGGAGAGCTCGCCGGTGAGGCGCTCCACAAGGAGGTACTTCCCGTCGGGTGAGACGTCGGTGGTGGCGTACAGGGCGGGCGCGCCGAGCACGTCGACCTTGCCCTTCTCGGGATCGATCACCACGAGCTCGGACGTGGCGAAGTAGCCGAAGAGCTCGTCGTCGTGCGCGGTGGAGAGGAGGTTGCGGGCCTCGTAGGTGGAGCGGGCCGAGGCCCCGGAGCCCTCGAGGATCTCGGGCCCTGCCGGGAAGGGTGGGGGCTCCGGAGCGTCGCCGCGCGCGGGGATCCGCCGCACCAGCAGGCGTTGCTGGTCGGGCATCCACTGAGCGGCCGAGCCCAGAAGCGGGTTGAGGGCCACGCCTTCGATCTCGCGCAGCTCGCCGTCCACCGTGCCCACCCACAGGCCCAGGTGGTCGGCGTGCTCCACCTCGAGGGCGAAGCGCTCGCCGCCCACGGTCCACGCCACGTCGAGGAGTTCCACGTCGTCGGGGAGCCCGAGGGGCATCTCGGCGCCGTCCGCCACCCGGAGCAGGCGCGGGGATGCGGCGCCCTGGTTGCCGTGAAACCCGTTCACCGTGGGATCGACTCGCATGCCCGCCAGCTCGTGCATGGGCTCCGCCAGCTCGGCCAGGTCCGGGTACGAGACCGGGTCGGCCAGGAGCAGGTGCTGCCCCCCGGGGGCGGTCCACACCCAGGGGAGACGGGGGGCGTGGAGGACGTCGAGGACCTCCTGGGGGGGCTGCTGCCACTCGCCGGCAGAAACGGGCAGGGCCGGGAGCAGGGCGAGGAGCAGGGCGAACGCCATGGCGGCGCCCCCGCGGACGGGAGGATGGTGACGCTCCTCTCTCGCAGCGGATTGACCACCCGGCGTGCTGGGTAGGCGTTGCGCATGGTGCGCGCTCGGGCGTCGATGGGCCCTCATCCGGCGACATAGGTCTTCCATGATCCCTCCTGTGGGAGGGAGCATAGCAAGCTCCGGGAGATCCCCGGTGGTGTCGTCAACTCCCGTGGTGTCGTCGTCCCCGGAGTCGTCATCCACCCTCGGGCACGCGACCAGGAGGGACAGGACGCCGAGAACGGCGGCGAGGCCGAGGTGTTTCGATCCCATCGCGCGAGACTCCCTCTCTGGAGGCTCGCACGGCATGAAGGCGCGGCGTCCCGCCCTCTCTGACCGTGCTCAGGCGATTCCTCCCACGCCCGGGTGGCGGCGGGTTGTAGGCTCCGGGCCGGAGCGGGGGCGGCGACGATGAGCCTGACGAACCTGATCACGCGGCCAACCCAACCGGTGGAAGCCGGCATCCTCTCGGTGCTTCCCGAGGACGAGCGACACACGGCCCGCTACGACAAGATCGCCGGCGTCTACGACACGGTGATCAGTAGCTGGCTGTACAACCGGCTGGTGTGGGGCAACCCGCCCGCCAACTATGCTGAGTTCGCGTCGATGGGGCTCGAGGGTGCGTCCGGTCCGGTGCTGGATGTGGGATGTGGCTCACTGGTCTTCACCGCGGGGCCCTATGCCGCGTGCGACCTGCCGATCCTCATGATGGACCTGTCGCTTGGCATGCTGCAAAGAGCGCGGGCGCGGCTGGCCGACCCCCACCCACGCCTGCTTTTGCAGGGCGATCTCTACGACCTGCCGTTCGCGGACGAGACCTTCGATCGCGTGTTCCAATTCGCGGTCGCCCACCTCTTCGAGGACAGGAAGCCCGTCTTCCGTGAGCTGCGCAGGGTGCTGCGTCCAGACGGGCGGCTCTTCCTGACCAGCCTCGTCACCGGCACCACCGTGGGCGATCTGTGGGCCAAGGTACTGCACAAGCGCGGCGAGATGGCCGTACCCTTCGGCGTCGAGCAGCTGGTCGAGGAGCTGGATGCCGTGGATCTGACCTGCGAGTTTCACACCCTGGGCAGTGGCGCATACCTCACGGCCCGCCGGTCTTGAACAGATGGGCGGGGAACCGCTCTACCCGCTTGCTGGCCGCAGTCCCCCTCACAGATCCGTTGCCCGTCCCCGTCCCCGTCCGCCTCATCGGCGGGCACGATGCCGTCATAGAACGCGCGGAGGTCGAGTGAACCACCCCTGCCGAACCACCGTGTCACTATCCCCAGCGCGGCCAGGTTGACCGCCAGCCCGTACAGGCCGGCGTGTACCGGCCACGGGCGGAGATCGGGCCACAGCACCAGCACCACCGTGACCGCCGAGCCGGCCAGCAGCCCGGCCAGCACCCCGTGCGCATCGACCTTGCGGGCGTAGAGCGTGGCGACCACCGCCGGGGCGAACTGCACCACCGCGTCGCCCGACGACATCGAGGCGGCCAGCGCTCCGGCGCAGAACAACCCGACCAGCAGCGCGGGCAGCTCCATGTTCATCAGCATGTGGGGCAGCACCTGGTCGGCGCGCTCCGGCGCGGACTCGAAGAACACGCCGCAGAACCCGATCAGGAACAGGGGGACCAGGAACACCTGGAAGGTCGGGTAGAGCACGACGGTGCGCCGGATCGTCCGTTCGTCGCGCGCCGTGAAGGCCTTCATGAACAGGTGTGGCCAGACCGAGAACCCCACCACCGAGACCACGATCGCCGACGAGTACTCGCCCCAGGACCAGGGCTCCCCGCCCGAGGTCAGGCCCGGGGCGAGCAACAGCTCGGGGCGCTCGGCGGCGAGGCGGTCGAACATCGGCCCCACCCCGCCGTACAGCGCGTGAGGCAGGTACAGGCCGAGCCCCCACGCCAGGACCATCATGAACAGCCCCTGGAAAGTGTTGGTCCAGCCCACGCCGAGCACGCCGCTGCGCAGCACGTAGATCAGCACCACGCCATACACCAGCGCCGCGCCGGCCCAGTCGGGGATGGCCTCGCGGGTCACCGCCGACAGTACGTACCCCGCGCCTTTCATCTGCAGCGCCAGGTAGGGCACGAAGGCGACGACGCTGATCGCCGCCATCACCCCGGCGACCGCCGGGGAGCGGACCCGCGCCGAGACCATCTCGGCCTGGGTCACGAACCCCCAGGCCCGTCCCAGGCGCGCGGCCCGCGGGCCCAGGAAGTACAGCGGCGCGAACCCCAGCGCGCCGTAACCCAGGATGTAGAACGCGGCCGCGCCGCGCGAGTAGGCCCAGCCCGGGGCGCCCAGGAACGCGAACGCGCTGAAGATCGTGGCGCCGGTGATGAAGTACATCAACACCAGCCCGAGGGTGCGATCGCCGGCGACGTACCCTGCAGCGCTGGCGCTGGCCTTGCGCCCCGGCCACAGGCCGAGCCCCAGGCAGACCGCCAGGTAGAGCGCGCTGACCCCGAACACCACGGCCGACGACGGCATCGGCGTTACTCCCGGTCCCCGGCCAGCAGGTGGTAGCCCAGCACCATCACGAACGCCGCAGCCACGCACCCCAGGTCGTAGACCAGTGTGAACGGCAGGCCGAAGATCCGCGGCTCGATGCGGTTGCCGAGCCAGGCGTACCCCGGCCAGATCAGCGCTGCCAGGCACAGCAGCGCGCCCGCACCGAACAACACCTCGGCGGGACCGATCCTGGGGCCGGGGGAGGACATGCGGGTCAGGCTATCGCAGAGGAGGGGGCCGTGCATCGGGGATCGCATGTTCCCGAAGGACTGCGCAAGGGAGGGAAAAGGGCGGGTCGGAGAGGCTGGGAGGAACGAGGCTCGGTCTGGTGAGGGGGCGGCGGGAGATCAGTAGGACTCGGGCTCGATCTCGACGGCGTCGTCGCCGCAGTGGCCCCACACGCCGAAGAACACGCCGCCTTCACGCTCCAGGTCGTACCACAGGCCGCCGAGCATCCCGTGGGCGTCGCTGTCGGTCGCCGCGTAGCGGCCCAGGAAGGCGCCCCGGCCCTCTTCGAACCGGTAGTATTCGCCGCCCAGCACGCCGTACTGGCCATCGGCGGCCTCCCAGTCGCCCTCGAAGGTGCCGGCGGGCTCGATCTCGCCCGGGGCGACCTCCTCGGCCGGGTCGGTCAGGTCGGGGGTGTAGCTGCCGTCCAGGTCGCCGCCGAGCGAGAGGTCGCGTTTGATCCAGCGACCGTTGAAGGTGCCGCCATCGACGTCGGGATCGGGCAGGTAGATACCGCCCAGGGCGCCGCCCACGTCACAGCCGTGGGCCTCGGCGAACTCGGCGATCCGGCGCACCTCTTCGATCAGGCGGTCGTTGTCGAGGATCGACAGGTCGCGCTCCATACCTTCGGCAGCCAGCTCGCCGTCCACGAACTCGATCGCCTCCTCGGCGCTGGCGGTCAGCTCCGGGTCGATGGTGTCGTCCGTGCCCGGATCGCAAGCGATCAGGGAGGTGGCCAGCAAGGCGAGACAGAGGGTCCACAGTGTGTAACGCATCGGGTTTCTCCTTTTCGGTTTGTTCATTCGTTTGGACACACGGGGTCGGCGCGACGGAAAAGAAAAATAGCGATTGTCGTCCTGGTGCCGCGGCCTGATCGCCTCGCTCAGCCCCCGAGCGCCTCGAGCCCGCGGCGCGCCCGTTCGTCCGACGGATCCAGCGCCACTGCCCGCGCCGTGTTCAGGGAACTGGCCCAGGGGGATCGGATCGACACCGTCGGTGGGCACGGGGGATGCTTGCTCTCGATCCTCGAGGAGGACCTACAGTGAGATACATCCCCGCCGTCACCCTCGCGAGCTTGCTGCTGATCCTGTCCGGCTGCCCGAATCCAGGCGGCACCCTGGTCACCGACGACGACGACAATGATGATGACGACGCTACCGGCGACGACGACGACGCGACCGGGGACGATGACGACGTGACCGGGGACGACGATACCGGGGACGACGACACCGGGGACGACGACACCACCGATCCCGGCGTCTGCGCTGCGATCGGCGACACCGGCCTGTTCTTCGACGCCGGGGCCGCGGGTCAGGACGGCCTGGTCTTCGAAGGTGAGCTGGGCTGGGGAGGCGACTATCTGAGCGTCACTCCCCTCGGTGGCCCGTCCCTGGGGATCCAGATCATCGCGTCGCCCGGCACCGACCTGGACGCCCTGATGGACGGCATCTCCGGTCCGGGCCGGCTCTTCCTGATCTCCCTGGCCAGCGGGGCATGGGTGACCTACGGCGTGGTGGCCGCGTTCACGGCGGACGGGGAGCACGCGGTGATCCTGGGCACGACCGAGTTCCCCGGTTTGGCCGGGGACTTCCTCGGCTTCTACCTGTCGGTCGAACCCCAGGGAGGCGCCTGCCCGGACGGGGTGGTCGACGTCGGCGGCTGCGGCATGGGCTCCGCCCTCCCCCTGGAGGTCACGGCGCCGGGCGAGGACTCCCCCAGCACCCTGGTGTGGCCCGGCGAAGACGCCGAGATCGCCGGGTTCACCTTCCGCCAGTACCACGGCTATCAGGTGTTCGAGATGTTGTGCGATGACTTCGACGCTGTCGGGATGAGCTGGTCGATGGTCAAGGAGTGATCAGTAGGGCTTGCGCACCCCGAGCGCGGCCTGGGCCAGCAGCAGCCCGGCGGCCAGGGCGACAGTCGCCACCGAACAGCACGGCGGCGGCCGCGGAGACCAGGGCGAACGCCGCGCTGATCTTCGAGGTCCACCGGGCCGAGGCTCTCCCGCGGTACGCCTCCGAGTCGAGCTGAGCGAATTCGAGTGACGTCTCGCCCGATGGGTCATTGCGTGTTGATATTTGCTAATAGCATATTATGCTAAAGACATAAGTTGCTGATAGCAAGTTAGCCTCCGGCATGCGGGGGGCGAACCGGAAGGAATCCACCGTGAGCGAATCGTCACTTCCAGGTCCCGAACTGGTCCGCCGAGCGCGGCGGTCGCTGACGCGGCTGACCCGTTTCGCCAATCGACTCCAGCGTATGCAGCTTTCCTGCGGGCCCGTCACCGTGCAGCAGTGCCACACCCTCGAGGCCCTCATGGAGGGACCGCGGACGATGACCGAGCTGTCGGACGAGGTGGCCCTGCACCAGTCCACCCTGACCCGGGTCGTGGAGAAGCTCCGCGACAAGCAGCTCGTGGTCCGCCGCCGCCGGCCGTCCAACCAGCGGGTGGTGGAGGTGGAGCTGACCACGGGGGGTCGCCTGATGTACGCGAGCCTGGACGAGGCGTCGAATCAGCTCATCGGGCGGGTGATGGCGCTGGTGGATCCCGAGGATCGCGAGGCCGCGGTCCGGGGCCTGGAGATCGTGACCGAACTGCTGGATCCGAAGAACGAGGCCGCGCAGGCCCTGATGGCGGGCGACCTCTGCGGTGGAGGCTTGCCGCCAGCCTGAGGCTGGTTGGATGGAGGGCATCTCATGAGATCGATCCTGGAATTGCTGGGTGAAGCGTCGCTGCTGGGACTCGGCGTGGCCGGACTGGCGGGCGCGGTCGCGATGCCGGCTGCGGCGGCGTGGGCGTTGCTGGTCATGGGCGCGCTGCTGGCGGGGCTGCATCTGCTGAGCCTGACCTTCGTCGGCCCCGACCATCCGTGGCCCACCGAATCTGCCGACCCGCGACCCATGCGATTGACCGCCGTGGACTACGGCAAGGCGCTGGTCAGCTGGCTGCTGGGGTTTCACCGGACCTACGCCGTGGAGCCGGGCCTGTACTACCTCGGCGATCACCACGATCCCGCGGCGCCTCTGCTGGTGACGGCCAACTATCACCTGACGGTGTTCCTGGTGGCGCGGCGGGCCCGGGCGGCCGGCGCACGGTTGCTGGTGATCGACAGCGACGGCATCAACGTGTGGTGCGCGGCGGGCAAGGGGCGGTTTGGTCACGAGCAGATCCTCGCGCAGACCTCCCGCTACCCGGACGAGGTGCTCTCGGACCGCGCGCGGCCGACGCTGATCCTGCCCAAGTTCGGGATGCCGGGTGTCGACCTGAAGGTCCTGCGGGAGGCTCGGATGCGGCCGGTCATCGGTCCGCTGTATGCCAAGGACATTCCGGCGTATCTGGCTGCGCCGCCGTATCGCGACGCCCAGCACGATCGGGTGGACTTCGGGCTGGCCTCGCGGGTGTTCGTGTGGCTGCCGGGCCTGCTCCAGGTCACCGCGCTGTCGACCCTGCTGGCGATGGCGATCTGGCTCGCGACCCTGGCCTGGGGAGGCACCGTTCCCCTGGCGGTGGTCGGCATCGCCGCGGCGCTGGCCACGGCCTATCCGCTGCTGTACCCGTGGATCCCCGGCCATCGGTTCGCGGTCAAGGGACTGTGGCTGGGCGGCCTCGGCGGCGGGGCCGTGCTGGTCGCGTCGGCGCTGGGCTGGCTGCCGTGGACCGCATCGTTGGTCCTGGTGCCCTTCATCCTCGCCACCGGCGCCCTCATCGGCCTCGAGTTCACCGGGAACTCGGCGGTCTCCAACTACTCCCGGGTCAAGCGGGAGATGGCGGCGTTCGTGCCGGTCACCGCCGTGCTCTACGCGGTCTCGCTCGCGGCCCACCTGGTCCTGGAGGTCTCGTCATGATCAACATCGACTCTTCTCTGTGCACGGGATGCGGCGCATGTGCCCGCGTCTGCCCCCACCGGGTGATCGAGGTCGTGGAGCGGCGCGCCGTCCTGGCCGCCGAGGACCGGTGCATCGAATGCGGAGCGTGCCAGCTCAACTGTCACGACGGCGCCGTGGCCGTGACCGTGGGAACGGGCTGCGTGTTCGCCATCGCCCAGGAGGTCTGGCTGCAGAAGGGCGAGGCCCAGGGGGAGTGTGGCGCCGAGCTCTAGTCCAGAGGCCGGTGGTTGCAGCCGGCTGCGGCCACGAACGCCTCGGCCACACGGGCCAGCTCTTCACCCCCCAGGGTGCTGCGCAACACGATCCGGTGCGCCCCTTCGCGGACGCCTTCCACGTACCAGTCGGTGCCGTCGAGGACCGGAGGACCCCCGGTGGCGGCGAGGGTCCAGAATCCGACCTCGTCGATCACCGCTCGCAGACCCTCGGTCTCCGCGGCGCCGAGGACGGTCGCGTGGAATTGGACGTGGCTGACCGGGAGGTTCGAGCAGTATCCGTCGGGATTCCACAGCAGCAGCGCGCCGCTTTCATCCGGCTGGACATCGAGCCGGATGATCGCCCGGCCGTGGGACGAGGTCGCGATGACCAGCCGGTACGTTTCGTCGGCCGCCCCGGTCCCGGGTCGCAAGCTCGGCTCCCCCAGCTCCCCCAGCTGGACATCGACGTAGGCCCAGCGGAAGGGGGCGCGACCGGGGCCATCGGGGACGCAGAGCAGTCCGATGTCGGCGCACTGATCGTCGGCGAAGTAGCGCTCCCCGGCGGGGTCGACGGCGACACCTCGGGCGGTCCCCGTCGTCCTGCATGCCCCTGCCCAGGTGGCGATCACGCACAGGGCAGCGGCCAGGAGCGCCGGGCGGAGGGGGCGGTTTGGTCGCACTACATCACCATACCCCGCTATCGCTCGCGTGGAATCAGTCGATCGCTCAGCCACAGCACGTTCAGCACGGCCTGTCCTCCAGCGCCTTCATCGACAGCGAGATACGCTCTCGCTGGTGGTCGACCCCGGTGACCTGGATCTTCACGATCTGTCCAACACGAACCACCTTGTGCGGATCGTCGCTCCAGCCGTGGGTCAGCTGGGACACGTGGACCAGACCGTCCCGCTTGACGCCGATGTCGACGAACGCGCCGAAGTTGGTGACGTTGGAGACGCGCCCTTCGAGGACCATGCCCTCTTCCAAGTCGTCGATGGAGCACACGTCGTCGCGCCACGACGGGGCGACGAACGCCGGGCGGGGATCCCGGCCCGGGCGTTCCAGCTCGGCGCGGATGTCGTCCAGGGTGAACCGGCCGATACCGCGTTCCTCGTCCACGAAGCGGGCGAAGTCGACCCGGGCGACCCGGGCCGGGGCCCCGACCAGATCGGCCAGCGACACCCCCAGCTGCCCCGCCATCGCCTCCACCAGTGGGTAACGCTCCGGGTGGACGGCGGTCGCGTCCAGGGGGTTCTTGCCGCCGCGGATGCGGCAGAAACCCGCGGCCTGCTCGAAGGCCTTGGGGCCGATGCCCGCGACCTTCAGCAGCTGCCGCCGGGTCGTGAACGGCGCCTCCGCGTCCCGGTGCTCGACCACATTGCGGGCCATTCGCTCGCTCAGCCCCGCCACCCGCCCCAGCAGCGAGGCGGATGCGCTGTTCAGCTCCACGCCCACCTGGTTCACCGCGGACTCGACGGTGCGGTCCAGCTCCTCGCCCAGGCGGCGGGCGTTGACGTCGTGCTGGTACTGGCCCACGCCCAGCGAGCGGGGCTCGATCTTGACCAGCTCGGCCAGGGGGTCCTGCAGCCGGCGGGCGATGGAGACCGCCCCGCGCAGCGACACGTCCATGTCGGGCAGCTCGTCGCGGGCGACCGCCGACGCGGAGTACACCGACGCCCCGGTCTCCGGCACGATGGCCACGATCACATCGGTCAGCCCGGCGTCGCGCACCGCCCGGCGGGCGAACTGCTCGGTCTCCCGGCTGGCGGTGCCGTTGCCGATTGCGACGGCGCGTATCGCGAGCGCGCGGATCAATCCCACCAGCGTGCGTCCGGCCCGCGCCTCGTCCGCCCGCGGGGGTACCGGGTAGATCACATCGGTGGCCAGCACCTTGCCGGTCCCGTCCAACGCCGCGAGCTTGCAGCCGGTCCGGTAGCCCGGATCCAGGCCGACCACGGGCAGCTGCCCCAGCGGCGACTGCAGCAGCAGAGCGTCGAGGTTGGCGCGGAACACGCGGATGGCCTCCTCCTCGGCGCGTTCCTTCAGCCCGGCCAGGACCTCGTTGGCCAGCGACGGGCGCAGCAATCGCCGGTAGCCGTCGCGGATGGCGAGCACCACCTGCTCGCCACAGGGGTTGCGAGGGTTGGCGTCGATGGCGCGCGCGATCCCCTCCACCTGGCGGTCGTCGTCCACCACCAGCGCGACCCGCAAGATGCCTTCGCGTTCACCCCGCAGGACCGCCAGCAGCCGGTGTGAGGCGATGGAGCGCCCGGGCTCGGCGTGGTCGAAGTAGTCGCGGAAGGTCTGCCCCTGCTCCTGCTTGCCCTTGACCAGCTTGGCCTGGACGGCCCCGGTTCGGGCCAGCACCCGGCGCAGCGTGGCGCGGTGATCCGGATCCTCGGCCACCCACTCGGCCACGATGTGACGGGCTCCCTCCAGCGCCGCGTCGATGTCGGCGACGTCGCGCTGCGGCGCCACGAACGAGCGGGCCATCGCCCGCGGATCCCGATCCCGGGAACGGCGTCCGCGCACGATCGCGTCGGCCAGCGGCTCCAGCCCGCGCTCACGGGCGACCTCGGCCTTGGTGCGGCGCTTCTTCTTGAACGGGAGATAGAGGTCCTCCAGCTCCTGCTTGGTGACGGCCCGGCGGATGGCCGCCTCCAGGTCGGCGGTCAGCTTGCCCTGCTCGTCGATGACCGCGAGCACCGCGTCTCGCCGCTCCACCAGCTCCAGGAAGTAGCCGCGGCGTTTGGCGATGGTCTCCAGCTGATCGTCGGCCAGCCCGCCGGTCACCTCCTTGCGATAGCGGGCGATGAACGGCACGGTCGCGCCCTCGTCCAGCAAGGTCGCCGCCGCCTGCACCTGGCCCGTGTCGCAGCCGACCTCCCGGGCGATCCGCTGGACGTGGAGGACATCGAGGCTGGGCTTGTCGGCCATCGGATCCGCTCCTCGTCAGGGCTCGAGCACGGCTCGGTAGAGGTGTACCTCCAGCGGATCGAAGGTCTCCTCGATGGCGCCGCCACCGGGCGGCAGCGTGCGAGCCTCCCCCACCACCTCGATGTCCAGCGTGCCCGCCGGGAATCCCGAGATCTCCGCCCGAACCTCCTCGGTCGCCGCGTTGGTCGCCACGACAAATCGCGTGCCGTGGTGGTCCCAGGCGACGGCGTGGATCGCGGGGTACACGACGGGCGTGGGGTAGTAGATGGGCGTGAACTCGGGTCCCTGTTCCGGGCCTTGCAGGACCACCACATCGAGTTCGCCGTGGGCCACACCGTGCAGCACCGCCTCGCCGAAGCCCGCTTCGCCGCCGATCAGGTCGCCGACGCGGTAGACCTCCTCGCCCACGGCGGGGTCGAGCACGTTCTCGGCGTACCACCAGCCGAAGTACACGATCCCCAGGGCGCCTGAGGCGAGGGACTCGAAGGCATCGAAGCGCACCTCGGCGGGCGTGGGGTCGGCGGCTCCCTCGTAGCGGAAGATCGCCGGGATGCTGACCGGAACTCTGTCCGCCGTGGTGTAGCCGGCGTCGGCGATGGCCGCGAGGTTCTCCTCCATGCGCCAGCGAACCCATGCGTGGGGCTGGCCCGAGTAGTTGACGTAGGTGCCCGTGCCGATGATGTCGAGGTGGTCGACGTAGTGGGCGATGTCGTCGGCATGGTAGTGGCCCGGGATGTACATGTAGACCGGGCGACCGCCGGGGTCGTGGGCGCGGCACAGAGCGCTCAGGTCGACCACGGTGGCCATCTCGTCCGCGTACCAATAGCGCTGCTCCTCCGGGAGGTCCCACCAGCCCACCTGGGGCTGGGCGCCGAGCTCCTCGATGGCGGCGATGGTCTCCTCGGTGGTGGCCCCGAGGTCGATGTCGGCGAAGGTGTACAGCCCCGCCGCGGCGGCCCAGTCCTGCCACTCCTGGGTCGTGTAGTAGAGCGACGGATAGGTCTGGACCAGATTGAAGTGGCTGGCCGCCAGCGCCGCCATTGCCTCCTCGCTGTAGACCTCGTACATGCCGACGATGAACTGGTCGCCCGTCGGGATCAGGGCGCCGGGCTCGCTCACGTCGACATCCACCGCCGCGGCGGCGCCCCCCGCGGTCACGGTCAGCGTCAGTGCGCCTGGGGAACGGGGCACGAACCCGCAGTGCAGCAGCCCGGCGGCGGTGAGTTCGTCGCATTCGGCGGTGGCGTCCGCCGCGTCCAGGGCCGCCGTGGTCTCCCCGGAGACGTGGGCCAGCAGGTCGTAGCGGGTGCCCACGAACAGGGCCTCGGAGCCGGTGGGATTGAGGAGGATGACGGTCGCCGGGGTCACGTCGTCGTCGTCCCCCGTGTCGTCGTCCCCGGAGTCGTCGTCCCCGGAGTCGTCCGTCACGTCATCGTCCCCGTCGTCCCCCGTCGGGCATCCGGCCGGGAACAGCGCGACAGCGACCAGGGCGACCCAGGGACCGGCTCCTCGAATCAAGGCGTTTCTCCCGTCCCGGCAGCGTACCGGCAGACTGCGGCAATAGCCATCGGGGCGCCTCCACGGTCTATGATCCGGGCTCTCGGGCTGCGTCCCATCACGAGGGGAGAACCGGCGATGCATGATCTGACGCGCCAGGACTCGGCGTTGCTGCTGATCGACATGCAACAGAAGCTGTTGCCGACGATCCACCGTCACGAGTCCGTGACCAGGGCCTGCGAGGACCTGATCGCCGGCCTGGCCCTGCTGGAGGTGCCGGTACTCCTCACCGAACAGTACCGCCGCCTCCTGGGGCCGACCGTGGATTGTCTCCGGGATCGGTTGCCAGAGGTTGAGCCGCTGCCCAAGATGACCTTCGACTGCTGTGGCGAGCCCGCGATCGTCGATGCGCTGGAGCGACTGGGACGGCGACAGCTCATCGTCGCGGGGATCGAGACCCACGTGTGCGTGCTGCAGACCGCGTGCTCGCTGGCGCGGATGGGCTACCAGGTCTTCCTGGCCGCAGACGCCTGTGGCTCGCGCAAGCCCGAGGACCGGGCGCTGGCCCTGCAACTGATGCATGCGCAGGGAGTGACGGTGGCCACGGTCGAGATGCTGGTCTTCCAGCTGCTGGGGACCGCCGAGGGCCGGGCCTACAGGCAGTTCGTCAAGATCCTGAAGCGTTGAGAGGGAGGAGATCATGAGCCACGACACGATCCACAAGGCTGCGGCCGCGGAGCTCGCCGTCCGTCCGAACCTCGAGGACTACGAGGCCATGCGGGCCAGCTTCCGCTGGGAGGACATCCACCAGGAGCTCGACTTCTTGCCCGACGGCGGCCTGAATTTGGCCCACGAGGCCATCGACCGGCATCTGGCGACCGATCGCCGGGACAAGGTTGCCCTGATCTGGGATGGCAAGGGCGGGGTGGAGGAGCGCTACACCTTCGCCGACCTGGCCCGCCTCTCCAACCGGTTCGCCAACGTGCTGACCGGGCTGGGCATCGCCAAGGGCGACCGGGTCTTCACCTACCTCGATCGCGTGCCAGAGGCCTATGTCAGCATCCTGGGCATCGTGAAGGCCGGGGCGGTGGTCGGCCCCCTGTTCTCGGCGTTCGGTACCGAGGCGATCAAGGACCGCCTGTCCGACAGCGGGGCGCGGGTGCTGGTGACCTCCCCCGATCTGCTGCCCAACGTCGACGCGGTCAAAGCCGATCTGCCCGCCCTCGAGCACATCATCGTGGCCAACAAGCACGAGTTGGCCTACGAGCCCAAGGACAACGAGATCCCGTACGGCCGGGTCATGGCCGAGGCCTCCGACGAGTTCGTCACCTGTCCCACGGGCAAGGAGGACTACTCGATCATGCACTACACCTCGGGGACCACCGGCAAGCCCAAGGGTGCGGCCCACGTCCACGAGGCGATCGTCGGGCACTACGCCACTGCCAAGTACGTGCTCGACCTGCACGCCGACGACGTCTACTGGTGCACCGCCGATCCCGGCTGGGTCACGGGCACGTCGTACGGCATCTTCGGCCCCTGGTCCAACGGCGTGACCCAGCTGGTCTCCGAGGTGGGCTTCTCGGTCCGCCACTGGTACGAGCTGATCGCCCGCCACCGGGTGACCGTCTGGTACACGGCGCCGACGGCCATCCGGATGCTGATGAAGTTCGGCGAGAAGACCGCCCGCAAGTTCGATCTGAGCTCCCTGCGCCACATCAACAGCGTCGGCGAACCCCTCAACCCCGAGGCGGTGGTCTGGAGCAACGAGGTCTACGGGCTGCCGTTCCACGACAACTGGTGGCAGACCGAGACCGGGTGTATCCAGATCGCCAACTACGCGGTCCAGGACATCAAGCCCGGGTCGATGGGCCGCCCGCTGCCGGGGGTCCAGCCGGCGATCATGGATGACGATATCGCCCACGAGCAGCCCGTGGGCGAGGAGGGGAACCTCTGCCTCGAGTACCCCTGGCCCTCCATGTTCCGCACCTACTGGAACAAGACCGAGATGTACGAGTCCCGGTTCAAGAACGGCTGGTACATCACCGGTGACCGGGCCCGGATGGACGCCGATGGCTACTACCACTTCGTGGGCCGCGCCGACGACGTGATCAACGTCGCGGGCCACCTGGTGGGCCCCTTCGAGGTGGAGAGCGCCCTGGTGGAGCACCCCGCGGTGGCCGAGGCCGCGGCGATCGGCGTGCCGGACCCGATCCGGATGGAGGTGGTCAAGGCCTTCGTCTCCCTGCGGGACGGCGTCGAGGAGGGCCCCGGGCTGAAGCTCGAGATCAAGCGCTTCGTGGCCGCCAAGCTGGACACCAACGCCGCCCCCAAGGAGATCGAGATCCTCCGGACCCTGCCCAAGACCCGCTCCGGCAAGATCATGCGCCGTCTGCTCAAGGCCCGGGAGCTGGGCCTGCCGGAGGGGGATACGTCCACGCTGGAGGAGTAGGTCGGCGGCGCGGGTACCTCGACGAACACAAAGGTCTGTGGACCCCGCTGACGAGCCTGTTATAGTCCGCCGTCTTCTTCGCCCGCCGCCTTCGTCGTCGCGAAAAGTCCGTCGCGCCCGACGATCCCTCGCCCCGGAGGCTGCCCGATGACCGGTTCCGACCAGACGCCCCCGTCCGACAACACGGATGCGCCGGACAGCACCGAGGCGCCCGTCCTCGACCGCGCGGCGCGACGGAAGGCGAAGAAGGTGCGGCGCAAGGCCGAGAAGGCCGCTGCCCGAGCCGCTGCCCGCGCGGCGGCGCGAGGGGAGACTCCGTCGCCCGGGCCGACCCCGCCGCCCGAGCCGCCCCCGGCACCCGAGGACACACCGGCCGAGTCGGCGTTCGCCGCGTTCGGCCTGCGGTCCGAGCTGCTCGCCTCGGTCGAGGCGCAGGGGTTCGAGCAGCCCACACCGATCCAGGCGGCGGCCATCCCGCCGTTGCTCGAGGGGCGCGACGTCATCGGCCAGGCCCAGACGGGCACGGGCAAGACGGCCGCCTTCGCGTTGCCGATCCTGCAGCGGATCGACCCCTCGCGAAGGGTCGTCCAGGCGATCGTGCTGGTGCCGACCCGCGAGCTCGCGAACCAGGTGTCGGCCGCGGTCGCCACGTTGGCCCGTCCGCTGGGCGGGATCGCGGTGCTCCCGGTCTACGGTGGCCAGGCGATCTTCACCCAGCTCAAGGGGCTGAAGCGCGGTGTCCACGTCGTCGTCGGCACCCCGGGCC
This sequence comes from uncultured Rickettsiales bacterium, assembly GCA_964436045.1. Lineage (GTDB taxonomy): Bacteria > Myxococcota_A > UBA796 > UBA9615 > CAYRNR01 > CAYTBN01. Next base: position 49,998 of record CAYTBN010000034.1, read on the forward strand.
GGGTCATGGACCACCTGCGGCGCGAGTCCCTGTCCCTCGCCGACACGACGACCGTGGTCATCGACGAGGCCGACGAGATGCTCAAGATGGGGTTCATCGAGGACGTCGAGTGGATCCTGGAGCACGCGCCCGGGTCCGACGTGCGCCAGACCGCGCTGTTCTCTGCGACCCTGCCGCGGCTGGTCCGGCGCGTCGCCGATCGTCACCTGACCGAACCCCTCGCCATCGCCATCGAGCCCGGCACGCCGGCGATCGCGACCATCGACCAGCGGTTCATCTGGGCCCACGAGGATCGAAAGCTCGACACCCTGTGCCGCCTGCTCGAGGTCGAGGAGGGGGACGCGGCGCTGGTCTTCACGCGGACGCGGGCGGGCTCCTCCCGGCTCGCGGACTCCCTCACCGCCGAGGGATTTGCCGCCGAGGCCCTCCATGGCGACATGAACCAGACCCACCGCGAGAGCGTGCTGCGCAGGCTGCGCAGCGGGGACGTGCGGATCGTCGTGGCGACGGACGTGGCCGCGCGCGGGCTGGACGTCGACGCCATCGCGCTGGTGGTGAACTACGACGCCCCCGGTGACGCCGAGACCTACGTCCACCGCATCGGTCGCACCGGTCGGGCCGGCCGCGCGGGCGTCTCGGTGTTGTTTCTGAACCCGGCGCAGCGGCGCGTGCTGGCGGGGATCCAGCACTATACGGGTCAGCGGCTGACGGCGGTCCGCGCGCCGACGGCGCAGGACGTCGTGGACCACCGAGTCGGCCGCTTCAAGGCCGCTGTCGAGCGGACGATCGCGAACGCGGACCTGGACGCCTACCGGCAGGTGGTCGAGGACGTCGCCCGTGAGGGGTCCCACGAGATGGCGATGGTGGCCTCCGCGATGGCCCACCTCGCGGCCGCTGGCCGGCCGCTGTTCGCCGAGCCCGAGCCGGAGCCGCCGCCACGCACCTCGCCACGGCGGACAGCCGACCGCGGATCCAAGGGGCCGCGCGGGCCGAGGGCGGACGTGGTCTCCCTGGTCCTGTCGGTGGGAAGCGAGGCCGGTGTCGGACCCGGCGACATCGTCGGCGCCATCGCCAACGAGGCGGGCGTCCCGGGCCGCGCGATCGGCTCCATCGACATCGGCGACCGCACGACCTTTGTCGAGATCAGCTCCAAGCACGTGAAGCAAGTGCTGTCCCGCGTCGAGGGCGCCAAGATCCGCGGCCGGCGGACGCACATCCGCCCCGCCCGCTCCGGCGAAGGCGGCTGGCGCCCCCCGCGTCGCCGCCCCTGAGCCGGGCCGGCTTCGTGGCCATCGCACCGTTGCTCTGGGGCAACCTGGGCAAGCTACTGGTCGGGGTGGTGACCGGTCACCAGAAGCTCCCGCACGATCTCGTGGAAGTTCCCGCTGGCGCGCAGCTCGGTGAGGATGGCGTAGAGCCCGAACCAGAGCCGGTTGAAGAACAGGAACTCCCGGGGCAGGCCGATCTTGCGCATCTCCGGGTTCTTGAGCAGCAGGGGCCAGACCCCGCGGACGTACTCGGGCTCGAAGGTGAAGACCCTGTCGCGGAGCCAGGGTCGCTGTACGTACTGTTCGACCCTCAGCCACTCGTCCGCAGAGAACTCCACGCCGGGAGGGGCGTAGCCCAGGGCGCGGACGGCGTGGGTGAGCGCCTGGGCGTCCCCCTGGATCGTCGCCGCGAGGAAGTCCCGGAAATGGCCGTGCTTGGCGTCCGGGATGTGCTTCACGCAGCCGTAGTCGAGGAACGCGACGGTGCCATCGTCGCCGAAGATGTAGTTCCCCGGGTGGGGATCTCCGTTGAACAGGCCGTGTCCGAAGAACGAGACCAGCATGTTCTCGAGCATCGCGTAGCCAGCGCGGTCCTTGCTGGACTGGGATGCCCCGGCGACGAATTCGTCGAAGCGCTGGCCGGCGATGAACTCGGTGGTGATGACCCGCTCGGTGCAGAACTCCTCGAAGACCCGGGGCACGACGATGATGTCGTGGCCCTTCCAGAGCTCGCCGAACTCCCGCTGGTTGGCGGCTTCCAGCCGGTAGTCGCACTCCTCGAGCATGACCTGCAGCAGCTCGTCGCGGAGGTCCGATCGCTTCACGTGGGGGAACAGCAGCTGGCCGAAGGCGAACAGGACCGCGCCATTGCCGATGTCGGCCCGCATCGCGTCGGCGATCCCGGGGAACTGGACCTTGACCACAGCCTCCCGTCCGTCCGGGAGGGTGCCCCGGTGCACCTGCCCGATGCTGGCCGCCGCCAGCGGCTCGCGGTCGAACGAGGCGAAGAGCACGTCCGGTGGTGTCCCCAGCTGCTCGACGAGCCGGTAGCTGCCCATCTGGCGGGCGTCCTGTATCTGGCGCCCCAGCCGGTACGTGATGCTGGCGGCCACGACGGCGGTGGCCACGGCCAGCACGGTCGGCCCGAACAGCTTGAGCGAGGTCAGGAGGTCCGGCACGGGATCGCCCCGCAGCGCCGCGGCGACGCCGAACACCAGCGGGTCCATCAACGCCGCAGCGGTGGAGGTGTACAGCGTCCGGGTCGGCGTGCTCGGCACGAACACGGCGAAGATGATGATCCATACGGCCACGCCGGACCAGCGGACCTCGACCGCCCCCGATGGCCCCTGCATGCCGTACTCGCACACCCCGATCGCCGCGGCCATCAGCAGCTGGTAGGGGAGGGCGAGCGCGATGATCTGGTGGGGTGCGTCCCGCCTGTACCACGAGAAGGCGAAGATCAGGATCGACAGCGTCAGCGCGATCCCGGCGGCGATCACGACCGGCACCGCAGGCCCGATGCCGCGCTGGTCCATGTCGCCGAAGTGGTTTTGGACGCTGAGCAGGCAGAAAGCCAGCAGGGTGGCCACGGTGATCAGCCCCAGCTTGCCGACCCGGCTCGCAGCGCTGGCGCGAAGCTCGGCGGGCAGCGCCCGGCGGGGCGACCAGGTCCAGTCCGCCTTCGCCGACTCCCGCGCCAGGATCCGCCGCACGTGCGGCGGCGGTTTCGGTAGCCCTCTCGGTGCTACGCTACCCCTCTTCGAGTGGGATCATCATATCCCCGGAGCAGCGGCCCATTCTTGGGCAACGACGGGGGCGGGCCCACGCCCCGGCTCAGACGACGAAGGCGACGCCCTTGTAGGCGGGCTGGGCGGCGCAGAGGTCGCCGTCCACCAGCCAGTCTTCCATCTCGGCGTACGGCTCGTCTTCGAACCCACCCACCTCACAACATTCGACCATCGACTCGAGGGCTCCGGCGATCTCGGCCTCGGTGCCGTTCTCGAACAGGGCGGTGAGCCCCTCTGACCAGTCCTGGTTCAGGTCGGCCAGGCAGGCGCAGAGGTAGTCCTTGGTGTCCTCGGAGACCTCGCTGGCGTCGAGGGTGGTCCAGAGCACCGAGCCGTCGTTCAGCCCGCACTCCAGCTCCTCGCCGTCGTCGTCGTCGTCGGCCGGCGGCAACATGTCGCAGCCGGCCGCGGCCAGCCCCAGCAAGAAGAACCCGATGGCTGCGGTCGCCGGGGCGCCCGTGGCGAACCGTCGCATCGCGGTCAGCCCGCCGGGCGTCTCGTCACCCGGCAGTGCCTCGCGCACCGACCGCAGGACGTCGTCCAGCGCAGCCGGCGAGAGCAGCTCCGCGCCCGGCGCGGGCAGCCGCCCGTCGTCCCGGGCCGCCGCGCCCATCTCCCGGAGCAGCTCGGCCAGCGGCTCCCAGAACGTCGGGTCGTCACGGCGGGCCTTGAGGCAGCCGTAGAGCGCCCCGTAGGTCTCGTCCAGCCCCGACCAGGGCTTCAGCGCCACCCCCTGGCTCGCCAGGAAGTCCCGCACCCGGTGCGTCACCGTCGGTCGAATCGCTGCCTGCTCCATCTCGTCCTCCCGTCGCCTGTGCCCTGCGCGGACATCCTACCAGGGATGGACCTCCCCTCGGTAGGGCATTGCAGCTCACCCGGGTCGGCGCACTGGTACTCTGGAAGACGATGGAGAACCGACCACCCGTCGCCCCGCCCCCCACTTCTCCCCCAGACCCGTCAGCGCGATGACCTCGTCGACTGGCCGGCCCTGGCGGTAATTGGCGCTGAGCGCGAACGCCGCGGAGTGACGGCGGAGCGAAACAAGGGCTTGACGCCTCCGCCCGCCGGGGAGACTGTTCAGCGTCCGGGACCGAATCCCCAACGACCCATTCGAGGACGATTCCCCATGGCCAAGCTGAAGATCGCCGAAGGCAAGACCAAGACCATCTGGCAGGACCCCGACGACGACCTCCGCGTGCTGATCGAGGGCAAGCCCGACATCACCGCCGGTGACGGCGCCAAGCGCGATGTCATCGATGGCAAGGACGTGCTGGCCACGGCCACGACGGTCAACTGCTTCGCGTTGCTGGCGCAGGCCGGGGTCGAGTCCCATTTCGTCGACCGGGTGGACGAGCGCACGTTCCGCGCCCTCAAGCTGCAGATGCTGCCCATCGAGGTGGTGGTCCGGCGCGTCGCCACGGGCTCGTACCTCAAGCGCGACAAGGAGATCCCCGAGGGCACGGTCTTCGACGACCTGAAGGTCGAGTTCTTCTTCAAGGACGATGCACGCCACGATCCGCTGATGCTTTGGCACGAGGACGGGTACTTCGAGCTTCACCACCCCAAGAAGCCGGTGGGGCTGGAGCAATACGAGAACCTCACGCCCGACGACATCGTCGAGGGAGCCACGCGCGCCCAGCTCGAGGACGTGTGGATGCCCTACCAGAAGCAGACCGCGATCCGGGTCTTCGAGGCCCTGGAGAGGGCCTGGGCGGGCATCGGCGTGACGCTGGTGGACTTCAAGATCGAGTTCGGCCTGCACCAGGTGGACGGCCGCACCGCGATCTTCCTCGGCGACGTGATCGACAATGACTCGTGGCGGCTGTGGCCGGGCGGCGACAAGGCGCAGCGGATGGACAAGGACAACTACCGCGAGCTCGCCGAGTCCGCCGGGTCGGCGCTGGCCGACGTCAAGAAGAAGTACGCGTGGGTCGCCGAGGCGACGGCGCAGCTCCTCGGGTGATCCGCTCCACGCGAGTGGCTGCATGACTCCCCCGTAGCTCCAGCCGAACCCGCTACGAGCTGATTGATCCTCCCCGCGCTGAACCGCCCCGGAATTGGGGAGCAGACACGCCGTGTGTGGATCAAACTGAACAAGGCGGGGGAAGGATGCCACCCGGGGCTGCTGTCGATCAAAGAGGCTACAATGCCTCGACACAATGCGGACGGGTGACATGACCGAAACGATCAGCCGGCCCCTGCGCGGTCGTGTACTTGAGCCCCATCCCACCGAGCATCGCCTGATGCCTCGTACCGATGTACTGATCCAGGTGGGCCCCGACGGGAAAATCGCCTCGGTGGAGGACGCGCCGCCCGAATGCGACATCCCCGAGACCTGGCCGGGGGCGGTCCTCCTACCCGGGTTCGTCGACACCCACCTACATTTCCCCCAGACACGCATCATCGGCAGCGCCAGTGGCCCCTTGCTTCCCTGGCTGGAGGGGGCGGTGTTCCCTCAAGAGGCGCTGTTCGCCGACAGAGACTACGCCGAGTCCGTGGCGACCGAGTTCTGCGACGCCATGCTCGCGCAGGGCACCACGTCGGCTGCAGTCTTCAGCTCCAGCCACCTCGGCGCCACCGACGCCCTCTTCGAGGAACTCGCCCGCCGGGACATGCGCGTCATGGCCGGCCTGACCCTGATGAACCGGGGCGCGCCGCCGGCCCTGCTGGTTGACGTGGATCCGGCCATGGAGGCCGGCGAGGAGCTCATCCGGCGGTGGCACCACCACGGCGATGGCAGGCTCCGCGTGTGCGTCACCCCCCGCTTCGCGCTGAGCTGTGATGCGACGATGATGAGCCGTGCTGCGGACCAGGCTGCAAGGCATGGCCTGTGGGTGCAGACTCACCTCTCGGAGAACATCGAGGAGCTACGCCGGACCGCGGACGCCTTCCCCGATGCCGCCGACTACCTGGCCGTGTACGAGGACCTCGGTCTGATGGGCGAGAAATCGATCGTGGCCCACTGCATCCACCTGTCTGACGACGAGTGGGAGCGGCTGGCCCGGCGCGATGCCGTGGTCGCCCACTGTCCGGACAGCAACTTCTTCCTCGGCAGCGGATGTATGCCCCTGGCCAAGGCTCTGGCCCTGGGAATTCGTGTCGGCCTGGGGACGGATATGGGCGCGGGTCGCACCTTCTCCATGCGGCGGGTGGCCGCCGCGGCCTACGATGCGGCCCTGTTGGCGGCCGAACCCGTCGCCCCCGAGACCCTGCTATGGCTCGCCACCCGTGGCGGTGCCATCGCCCTGGGGCAGGAGCAGAGGACCGGTTGTCTTGCTGCGGGCTTCGAGGCCGACCTGGTCGCCGTCGACGTGCCCGCGGCCACCGCCGCCGCCGATCTCGTCGACGCGCTGCTGTTCCGACACGACAGCGGGCCAGCTCGGGCGACCATGGTCCACGGCCGGGTCCTCTGGTCCAGGACCGGTGGGTGATTCCGCGTTTCGCCCCGGCCATTGGTTGACAAGCACCCCTTCCATCGGGGGCGGGAGCCGCGGCGGGATGGCGGGATCTACGCCCCGCCGCAGCCGTCGTCCCAGCCGTTCTCGTGGCACTGGAGTTCGAGGGTCACCGTGACGGTCTCGGCGCCGCCGTCTTCCACCTCGGCGGTGACGGGATCGGACCCTGAGTAGGGCTGATCCCAGGCCTCGATGTCGGTGACCGACGCCAGCGACAGCGTCCAGGTGCCCGTGGCCACGTCCTCGATGAGGATCGGGGCGTCGTCGCAGGGGAACACCAGCTGGGGCTGCTCGACCCCGTCGAGGGTGGCGTCCAGCCACAGCTGGTCGACCCACGCCTCGGTGCAGGAGTCCGCGGTGTCGTAGAAGCCCAGGAAGATGTACTCGATCTCCAGGGCGTAGCCCGACGCGACGGTGTCGTCGTCGTCCGCGGTGTCATCGTCGCCGCTGGTGTCGTCGTCGTCCGCGGTGTCGTCGTCGTCCGCGGTGTCGTCGTCATCGCCCGTGACGTCGTCGTCCCCGTCCGCGGGATCGTCCCCCATCCAGTCGGTGTGTTCCGGGCAGCCCGTCGCGTACAGCAGGAGGAACGCGGCGAGAACGGCGATGGTGTGCAGCGGGTCAAAACGCATGGACCTCTCCCTCGACCGTGCCCCACGGTACCCAGTCGAACCTGCCTTGACGCAAAGGGGAAACATTCCCCTCGGCATTCTGGCCTTTTTCCTGGAGTATCATCGGTCGCCCGGTGGGTCGAGGTGCCGCGCTTCCGCGAGCGAGTGGCGGAGAAAGGGAGGACGATGAGTGTCGACACCGACTGGCTGGGGCTGTGGCGCGAGCTGTCGGAGCGGGCAGGTCGCCGCAGGGAGCGCCGCTGGGCGCCCGAGGCGAACGAGGACGTCTGGGCCGAGAAGGCCCGCAACTACCTGGACCAGGTGGCCCGCCGCTGGGCGAAGCCCGACTCCAGTCGGACGGCGGTCCTAAAGTCGCTGGCGCCCGGGGACACGGTGCTCGACATCGGCGCCGGCGCGGGGGCCTGGACGGCGTTTCTGGCCGGTCACGCCCGCCGGGTGACCGCCGTCGACCCCTCCCCCTCCATGCTCCGGGCGATGGCCGAACACCTGGCCGCCCAGGGGATCGACAACGTCCGCGTCGTGGAGGGCAGCTGGCAGGAGGTGGACGTGGAGCCCCACGACGTCTCCCTGTGCGCCCACGCGATGTACGGCTGGCACGACCTGGCCGGCGGGGTCCGCAAGATGGAGGCCGCCACCCGCAAGCGCTGCTTCCTGCTGATGCGGGCGCCGCTGATCGACGGCGTGATGGCCGAGGCCAGCCGCCGGATCCACGGCCACCCCCACGACAGCCCCAGCTTCGCCGTGGCCTACAACGCCCTGTGGCAGATGGGCATCCCCGCCGACGTGCAGGTGGAGGACCGCGGCCCCTGGGGCGCCTGGTCCCACGACTCGATCGATGAGGCGCTCGCGGACGCCAAGGACCGGCTCGGGATTCCGGAGCGCGACGACCACGACGACTTCCTGCGCGACCTGCTGGAGAGCCGGCTCGAACCGCGGGACGGTCGGCTGGTGTGGCCGCCGGGGGTCCGCTCGGCGCTGGTGAGCTGGAAACCCCGGTGACGAGCCGCAGCGTCGCGCTGGTCCTGCCCGATTCCCGGGAGTGAAGAAATGTAACGCGCTGTCGGTGTAGTCTCGGTAGCCATGAAGTTCCTCACCCCCCAGGTGCTGGCCATCCTGCAGCAGCGCGGCATGCGGCAAAATCTGCGTGCGCTGCTGAGCCCGCTCCTCGCGCTGTTGGGCGCGGTCGTCATCTACTCCATCGGTTTCCACCTGTTGATGGCGTGGGAGGGACAGGACCACACCTGGTTGACCGGGGTCTACTGGACCCTGACGGTGATGAGCACGCTGGGGTTCGGTGACATCACCTTCCACACCGACGCGGGCCGGGTGTTCAGCATGCTGGTGCTGGTGAGCGGCATCGTCCTGCTGATGATCGTGCTGCCGTTCAGCTTCATCCGCTATTTCTACGCGCCGTGGATCGAGGCACAGGTGCGTTACAAGGCGCCCCGATGGGCCCCGGTGGGGACCCGTGACCACGTCGTCATCTGCAACCACGACGCCATCGCCGGCGCGCTGATACCGAAGCTGGAAACCCAGGGGATCGATTACGTGTTGATCGAAGAGGAGCCGGTGGAGGCGTTGCGCTGCCATCACGATGGGCTGAAGGTCGTGACCGGCGCCACGGACAACGTGCAGACCTGGAGCAACGTCCGGGCCGAGAAGGCGGCGCTGGTGGTCGCCAACCTGAGCGACGCTGGCGGCACCAACGCCACATTGACGCTCCGGGAATACGCTCCAGACGTCCCGATCGCGGCGGTCATCGACGATACGGAGGCCCAGGACATCCTGGAGCTGTCCGGCGCCAACCACGCCTTCCCGCTGAAGCACCAGCTGGGCGAGCAGCTGGCGGCCCATGCCGGGGCCGGCGTGGAGCGGGCCCACCGCATCGGCCACATCGACGAGCTGGTGATCGCCGAGTTCTCGGTGCGGCGGACGGAGCTGGCCGGCCGCGCGATCCGCGACAGCGGCCTGCGCGAGGCCACAGGCCTCAACGTGGTGGCGATCCGGCACCACGGCCAGTTCCAGCCCGCCCGCCCCGATCACGTGCTGTCCCCCGACGACATGGTGGTGGTGGTGGGCGCCGAGGAGGAGCTGAAGCGCCTCGACGAGGTGTTCGTGGTGCCCGAGCCGACCCACGCCCCGATCCTGCTGATCGGTGGCGGCCGGGTGGGGCTGGCGGCGGCGCGGAAGCTCGTGGACCAGGGGCTCGAGGTGCACGTGGTCGAGCAGGACGACGAGCTCGAGCCCGGGATCGCCGAGGTCGCCGACCAGGTGGTGATCGGCAACGCGGCGGCGCTGGACGTGATGCGCGAGGCGGGCATCGAAAACGCCCACTCGGTGCTGCTGACCACCCACGACGACGCCACCAACATCTTCCTGACGATCTACGCCCGTCGCCTCAACCCCACCTGCCACATCGTCAGCCGGGTCACCCACGAGCGGAACCTGGAGGCGATGCATCGGGCCGGCGCCAACTTCGTGCTCTCCGAGGCCGCGCTGGGCGCCAAGCTGATGATGAGCGTGCTCCAGGGGCGCGAGCTGATGGTGATCGACGAGAAGGTCGAGGTGTTCGTGCGGCCGCTGCCCCCGCTACTGGCGGACCTTTCGCTGGCGGACAGCCGCATCGGCTCGTTGACCGGTTTGGTGGTGATCGGCATCCAGCGGGACGGGGTGACCCACGGCACGCCGGGGGCCACCGAGCCCATCGAGGCGGGCAGCTCGCTGGTGCTCCTCGGCGCCCGCACCCAGCTCCAGCAGTTCCTGCGCCGCTTCGAGAGGCGCACGTCCTAGGGAGCCGGGGGGATGTCCATCCAGCAGACCTGGCGGCGGTAGGTGCGGGTGTCGTACTTGGCCGGCCAGTCCTCGATCCGCCGGTTGAAGATCGCCCGTTGGCCGTCGGGGCTGGCGTAGACGGTCTCCTCCTCGAAGTAGCCCGACGACAGCGGGGTCAGCTGGTCGGTGCGCGGATCCCACAGCACCACCTCGCGGTCGCCGGGCGCGTCGCCCTCCATCGAGGCGCGGGCGATCCCCAGCAGGCGGCCGTCGTCCAGCAGCTGCGGGGAGGTGAGGCACTCGGGCATCACCTGCTGGCTCCTGACCGCCAGCGAGCTGGCATCGACCCGCAGCAGGCGGCAGTCGTGGCCGTCCTTGTCGAGCACCACCATCTCCTCGCCGCCATCGGCGAAGGCCGCGACCATCGCGCCGCGGAGCGTCAACCGCCCGCTGCCCCGGGATCCGTCGGTATCGAACAGCGCTGCCTTGTCCTCGATCTGGCCGAGGATGCGGGTTCCGTCCGGGGTCTCGACCCAGCGGGCCCGGCGAAAACCAGGCAGGTCGATCCGCCGGCCGGACGCCAGCAGCAGACAGGGCCCCTGCTTGATCTTGACCAGCGCGCCTTCGCCTCCGGGTGCCGCCAGGATCCACGAGGTCCGCTCCCGGGGCTCGAGCAGCGCCACGTCCCGGCGGTCGCCGCTGGCCAGCTCCACGGTGTAGATCGCCTCGGTGCGGTTGCTGCCAAAGGTCTCCACCGACGCGTACTTCCCGGTCGAGTCCAGCTTGCCGAAGTCGTAGAAGTTGGCCGACCGCAGCAGGTTATGCTCGGTTTCGGGCTCGGCGAGGTCGACGGCGAAGATGCGTTCGGGCTTCTCGGTCTAGCCGGTCGACGGCGCCAGCGGGATCTTGAACAGGGGCCGGCGGGAGCCGTCCTGGATGATCGCCCGACCCGCCCCGTCGACGCCGATCAGCGTGTACTGGCTGCAGGGATCGCCCAGGCAGGTCGTCGGGTGGATCTCACCCTCGCGCAGGGCTGCCAGTCGCTCGGCCTCCAGTTTGCAGTAGTCGTCGTAGCCCTCGGCCACGGCCTTCCGCTCCCAGACCGCATCCTCCATCGACGCCAGCTCCCGGGCGGCGTTCATCTCCTCGACGGTGGTGCCCGTGTCGCCGGCCAGCACTGGCGCGAACGCTTCGGCCGCGAACACCTGCTCGACGACCCACGGGGTCAGCGCCGCGGCCCAGGTCTCGCCCACCCGGGACACGGCGTCCCCCGCGGTGGCCTCCTCGAAGGCGAACTCCAGGGGTTCGTGGAGGGCGGGTTCGGCCACCCCACGCCCGGTGGCGACCAGCTGGGCGCTGCAGGAGACCACCTGAAGCTGGGTCCCGGGGATCACCCCCTCGCGCTCCTGGCGGGTCGACAGGTCGACGACCACCGCGTGGGCCGCGCCCGCGGCGGCTCCCGCGCGCCGGACGTCGTCCATCGAGGCGTCGGCCGGGAGGGTTTCCTCGGCGACCACACCGTCGAGCCCGGTCCCGTCGAGCTCCCACGCGAACGACGTTGCGAATCCCCTGTCGGCGGTCTCGTCGATCTCGCCCCGCAGCACCACGGCCACCACCATCGGATCGCCGCCGACGGTGGCCTGGATGATCAGGTAGCCGAGGAGCAGCAACACCCCGACGACCACCACCGCCGCCAGCATGTCCATCCCCCCGGAGCTCGGGACGGTGCCCTCCAGCTCCCGTGCCAGCGCCTTGCGCGCCCGGGCGCAGCGACGGAAGGGGACGATCGCCACCGCCACCGCAGCGAAGGCCAACGGCGAGCCCGCCGCCGCCAGCAACACCGCGGGCGAGATCACCAGGTGCAAGGCGCAGACGATGAACCAGCCGCTGGCCAGCAACGCGGTCAGCGCCGAGATCCCCAGGGCCGCCAATCCAGCCGGCCCGACGATCTTGCCCAGCCCGAACGCCGAGGCGATGGCCAGCACGCCGCACACCAGCTGCGCCGGGGGGAACAGCGACATCCAGCCCGACGGACCGACGAACAGCAGGCCCTGGATGCCCACCGTCATCATCATCATGCCCTCGAGGGCCAGGATCAGCGCCGCCACCGACACCAGCAGGTGGGGTTTGGCCTGGTCCAGCAGGGCGTCCAGTCGTCCGTCGTCGTCGGTCATTCGATCTCCACGCGGCGTTCTTCATGGGACTTTCGCGGGGCCGTGGACGACCTGGCGATCCGGCGGCGGCGCAGGATCCACCAGGCGCTGGCGACCACCACCACGCCGCCGATGACCAGCGGCGGCCACCACCGCTGGAACGCTTCGGCCTCGCGGGTGAAGCGGTCGCCCAGCTCCCGGGCGAGCAGGATCATGCCCAGGCCGAAGAGCGCCGAACCGAACAGGGTCGCCAGCGCGAAGGGGACCCAGCGCATCCGCGCCAGCGCCGCCGGGACGGTGATCATCCAGCCCACGCCGGGCACCACCCGTGCCACCAGCACCGCCCAGCCCCCCCAGCGGCCGAACCAGCGGTTCGCCCGGTCGAACATCGCCGGGCTCCTGCCCAGCCGGGTGAGCACCCGGTCCAGCCCGCCCCGGCCGTACCGTGCCAGCGCAGCGAAGACCGCGGACGAGCCGATGGTGTATCCGACCGCCCAGCAGCCCACCGCGACGGGCAACGAGATTGCGCCTTCGAGGGTCAGCCAGCCGACGATGCCGAGCACCAGCCACGCGGGTGGTTGGCCGAGCACCGCGTTGGTGGCGCCACACAGCACGACCCCGGGCGCACCAGCAGCCTCGATCCACGCGCGCCAGATTCCGGGGTCATCGGGGGTCATTCCGCGATCTTACACCCCCGTGGGCCTCGTCACTGGTAGCCTTTCACATCAGTCCATCCGGAGAACCCCATGCCCCTCGGAGCCCTCTGGACCCCCGGCATCGGTGAATTGCTGGTCGTGGCCGCCCTGCTCGTGATCTTCGTCTTCCCCACGATCGCGGTGCTCGCCCCGGCGCTGTGGAAGCGGTTGTGGGGGAAGAAGGACCGCTGAGCGGCCGCCGCCCGCGAATCGTCAATCCCGGAACAACGTCAGCAGCATCTTGAACCGCTCCGCTGCGTGGACGGCGTGGGGGATGTGGGCGGGCATGCGGACGGTCTCACCCGTGGCGGCGGGCACGGTCTGGCCGTCGATGGTCAGCTCGGCGTTGCCGTCGAGGACCGTGACGTAGGCGTCGAAGGGGGCGGTGTGCTCGCTGAGTTCCTCGCCCGCGTCGAAGGCGAACACGGTGAGGGTGCCGGTCTTTCCCTTGACCAGGGTACGGCTGACCACCGCGCCGGGGGCGTAGTCGACCAGTGTTTCCAGGCTGACGGGGGTCGCGGCGTTGAGGCCGCCCCTGGGTGTCTTCGCGTCGGTCATGCTCGCTCCTTGTTCCGATTCTCGGCTCAAACCTGCAGCGCCGCTAGTGGGGCTGCAAGCAGTGCATGAGCCTGGTATCTATGTCCCGGTTCCGTTGCTGGCAGTGAATGCGACGTTGGGGAGAGTCACGATGAGCCCATCCGCCCACCGTATCGCGGTTTTAGCCGTCGTCGTCTCGATGACCTGCGGGGTCGCCGGACCCGCGCTGGCCGAGGAAGCCCCCCCGGCGGTGGATGCCGCCGATCCGGGCGTGCTCCGGTACAAGGGTGTCGAGATCGTGCCCGACATCAAGCTCCATTCGGACTACCAGATCGACGTGTCCGACGAGGAGCTGTCCAACGCCTTCCACGTCACCCGCGCCTACCTGGGGATGAAGCTCAAGGTCACACCGTGGCTGTCGGCACGGGTCACCTACGACATCACCACGGTCAAGGACATCGGCGCATCCGGGGACTACTCGGTGGTCGACGACGGCGTCAGCGTCAGTGACAGCAAGCTGACCGGGGCGCTGGTCGGGCGGCTGAAGTATGCCTACGTCAACGTCGGCATCCTGCCCATCGACGCCAACCTGCGGGTCGGGGTGGTCCACACGCCGTGGCTCGGCTGGATCGATCACATCGAAGGCACGCGCTTCTTGAGGAAGGCGATGTGGGAGAAGGAGTACCACTACCCGTCGGCGGACTTCGGGGTGGCCTTCATCGGTCACGCGGGTGACGTGCTGGCGTACCACGTGGGGGTCTACAACGGCGAGGGGTACTACGGCCTCGACCAGATCGGTTTCAAGGACGTTGCCGGCCGGCTGTCGATGCGGCCAGCACCCCACCACAAGGTGCTCCAGGGGCTGCAGATCAGCGCCTACGCCCACGGCGAGTTCCCGCTGGAGGACGGCGAGGAGACCGACCGGCGGCTGGGGGGCGCGGTGACCTGGCGGATCGCCGACAAGATCAAGGACGCGGACTGTCACAAGGTCGAGGGCGACAAGGCGGCGTTCTGGTTCCAGATCAAGAGCGGCCAGCACGGGGATCCGGCGGACCACCTGGCCAACAACCTGGGCATGAGCTTCGGCGCCCGGGTCGAGCTGCCCGCCCACCTGTTCGTCATCGGCCGCGGCGACCGCTTCGACCCCGACCTGGACGTGGACGACGACGAGTACTGGCGCGCCATCGCCGCCTTTGGCGTCCGCGCCCACAAGACCTTCCGCGTGGCCCTGGCCTACCAGGGTGAGCTTCCGGCGGTGGGTGACGCCCAGCACCTGATCGGCATCCACACCGAGTTCCGGCTCTGATCAGCGGGCGGGGACGGCGGGGAATCTGCGGGGGTTCCCGGAGGTCACACGGCCCAGGCCTGCTCCAGCGAAGGGGTGATCCACCGTCGCAACGCCTCCGGCGTCGGCGAACCGTCGAACAGGCAGACCAGGATCCGCCTGTGGGGCAGGGAGATGACCGCCAGGTCCAGCTCGTCGACGGTCGCCCGGACGGTGCTGCCCGGATCGCGGCACTCGGCGAATCGGACCACCCTGTAGGCGAGCCGGGACAGGCGATGGCGCCGTCGCCGGTCCGACAGGGTGGAGACCAGGGTCCTTCCGCTCCGCGTCGTGATCTGGATGTCTCGCAGACCGATCTCGGTGCCGCCGGCGATCTGTGCGCGGCGTAGCCCGGTGAACAGCCGCTCGACCGGAGCGGCCCCCCACTCCACGACCTGCACCGACACCCCTTCATCGGCTTCCGCAGCGGGTTCTTCCGTGGCGCCTGCGGCGCTGGAGACGGACGGCTCGTCGGAAGCCGGGTCTTCGTCGACCTCGACGAAGGCGGCCATGTCCTCGCCGGTCATCGAGGCGAGCTGGAGGTTGGCCAGCGATTCCTCGATGGACTCGGCGGTGGCGGCGAAGTCGCCGACGTCGGTGAACCAGGAGCCGTGGTCGAGCTGCACGCGCAGCTTCTCGAACGCATCGCACGCCCCGGCGTCGGTGACGTCGATCCGGTCCAGCAATCCCCGTTCCTGCAGTCGCCTTCCCTGGGCGATGATCGCCGTCGCCGGACGTTCGGTCGCGGTCGACCAGGCGTCGAGGGTGCCGTCCATCCGGAAGGAGAAGCGCTTGCCGGGGCGGGGTAGCAGCTGCCACAGCGCCGCCGGTCCGTCCAGGTGTCCCAGGACCGAGTTGACCACCTGACCGTGGACCAGCAGCGCCTGGCGGTGATTCCCTCCATGGCCCTGGAGGGCGCCCCGGTGGCCAGCCTGATGTACGACGAACCCCTCGCCGATCCCTGGACCATCACCGTCTCCGGCGAGGCACCCGCCGATCACCAGGTCGTCGATCCCGACTGGGGTCTGGCGATGGCGTGGGAGATCCCCCTCTCCTACCTCGACGCCGACGACAGCGGCGGCCTGACCGAAGGCGACCAACCCCTCTACCTCGTGTGCCTCGACGGCAGCACCGTGGTCATCTTCTGGGCCGACGCCGCCCGCTCCGTCGAGCAGGCCTGGAGCTACGAGTACAGCTGGTCCACCTTCGGGGGCCGCCCTGGCCTCTTTGCCGTCGCCATGGACCCCGACGCCGCCGACGGCGACCCCCCCATCCAGATCGACCCCGTCGACCTCCTCTCCCTCGAACTCTCCGGCGCCTGCACCCTCGAGTAGCTCCGCCGTCTACTGCGGCGCCGCCCAGGTCGCGTTCACGATCCGGTAGACGTCGTCGCGGTCCTCGAACCGCGCGTCGACGAAGCCGGCGTCGGCGAGGGCCTGCTCCAGCTGCGCGCGCATCGAGAACAGCGGCGCGACCTCACCCTGGGCCAGGAACAGGCCGAGCCGTCCGCCCGGACGGAGCACCCGGGCCATCTCCCGCAGCACTTCCACCTTCTCGTCGGGGGCGAAGTGGGGCAGGACGAAGGAACTCACCGCCGCGTCGAACCTGTCGTCGTCGTAGGGCAGCCGCCGGGCGTCTCCCCATCGCAGGGTGACGTTGTCCAGCCGCCGGACGGCCAGCTTGTTCGCCGCGCGGGAGAGCATCGAACCCGAATAGTCGATGCCGGACCAGTGGCCAGCGCGCCGGGCACCGAGATCGGCCAGCAGGCCGGTCCCGATCCCGACATCGACGACCCGATCGCCGTCGCGAACGGACATGTCGACCATTCGCCGGGCGTTGTCCCCGTAGGCCCGGTCCAGCCCGACGCTCCAGTCGTAGAACCGGGCCCACACCGCATAGAACCAGCGCACGTAGGCGCGGCTCCCCGCCCCGATCATCGACGGAGTGGTCAGCCTCATGTACAGCCGCCGTAGCCAGGAAGGCATCTTTATCACAACCTCCATGCTTGACGTTATAGGGTAGGGGGGTATCTTATCAGCCCATGAGTCACGTCATCGACCAGAAAAAGAAGCTGCTGGCCCGGATCAACCGTCTGATCGGACAGATGGAGGCGCTGAAGCGGGCCATCGAGACCGCCGAGAACGACGAGCAGTGCTCCCAGATCATGGGGCAGCTGGCGTCGATCCGCGGCGCCATGAACGGGCTGCTGTTGCTGTTCCTCGACGGGCACGTGCGTGAGCACGTTGCCGCCGGCCGAACGCAGGCCGAGCGGGACGTCGCGGCCGAGGACCTGATGGCGGCGCTGCGGTCCTACCGCGCCTGAGGAGGCACCATGATTGGCAGATACACCCGCGAGGGGGTACTGGCTCACGTGGGCCTGGCCAAGCTGGCCCAGGTGGGCGTGGCCGGCGCCCTGATCGTCGCCGCCGCCGCGGTCCATTACGGCTCGGCACTCCCGGGCAAGCCGACCGTGGCACTCGGAGTCAGCGCCGACGGCGGAGGGCGAGACCGAGGGTTGCCAGCCCGAGACCGACGGCGATCGCGGTGGGGTGGGGCCCGCCCGCGAGCCGGCAGCTGCAGCCGTCGCCCTCGTCGTCATCGTCGTCGTCATCGGCGGCCGGCGCGGCCAGGTCGAACTCGACCTCCAGCGTCATGTCGACCGCCGCGCAGTTCTTGTGCAGCAGGGTCAGGTAGTAGGTGGTGTCGGACGCCAGCCCGATGTCCTCGTCCTCGAGGGTGATCACGATCTCGTCGGGGTTCTCGTCCAGCTCCCGGTCGGACTCGCCGGGCACCGGGACCTCCATCTCGTAGCCGTTGGGGGTCTCGATGGTCTCGAAGTCGACGGTGACCATCTCGCCCTCGCGGATCATGAAGGTGTAGAGCAGCTCGCCTTCCTTGAAGGACCCGCCGTCGAAGCGGTCCATGTCGATGGAGATCTCCAGCTCCTCGAGGACGCCCTCGTCCGCGGGGGGAGTGGTCAGCGAGTACTGGAACGGGGGCATGAACGAGAAGCCCATCTCCCGAACCCGGTCGCACCACTCGTCGTCCAGCTCGGTCATGCCCATGAACAGGCCCAGCTCGACCTCGAACGGCTCGTCGGGATCGATGGGCAGCGAGCGCCCGCAGAGCAGCATGCCCCGGTCCTCCAGCGACGCCTCGATGGCGGCCAGGTCCTCGGCTGTGATCTCGCCGTCCTCCTCCAGTTCGCCGGCGGCCTCGAGCATCATCTCGGCCAGCTCGGCGAAGGTCGGCGCCTGGCTCACCAGCAGCAGGGCGCCGTACACGATCTGGTCCGCCGCCTCCTTGCCCACCAGCTCGTGGATGTCCCAGGCCGAGGCGCCCACGATCTCGCCGTCGTCGTGGGACTCGCCGGTCAGGTCGTCGGGGCAGGTCTTGTCGTTGTCTAGGTCGCGGCCGATGGGGATGTGACTGCTGACCTCGGACTGACCCTGGTAGCTGCCGGCCCAGTAATCGGCCAGCCCCTCGTGGATGCCGTTGGGGGCGTTGTTGGCGCCGTACTCGTCGTAGATGACCCAGTCCATCAGCATGTCCGTGGTGGTCTGGATGATCGAGTGGCCGAACTCGTGGGCCACGACCCCGGCGTCGTAGGCGTAGTCCCAGCTGCCCTGGCCGAAGCTCAGCAGCTGATTGCCGCTGATGTCGGTGGAGTAGAACGCGTTGTCGTAGGGGGAGCCGTCCTCGTAGATGTAGTTGGTGGTCACGATCGCCGGGCCGTCGAACTCGTGGCCGTGGGTGTCCTCGAAGTAATGGCTGAGGGCGGTCACGTGGTGGTAGGCCTGGACCTCGGCGAAGGCGTCCTCGGTGGAGTTGAACTCGGGTTCGTACAGGAAGTCCCCGTTCTCGTCGGCCTGGGCCAGGTAGGTGTCCGAGACCGCACCGTCATCGACCACCATGCTCCGGACCAGCGCGTAGCTCCCGGACATCACGTCCATGTCACCGACCAGGTCGGTCAGCGTGACCTCGACCTCGTCGCCGTGGGCCGGGCTGTACATGAAGACGAAACCCTGGGCCTGCCGCCGCAGGTCGGTCACTTCGCGGATCGCGCCGCTCATCGCGTCGACGGTCACCATCCACGCCTCGGGCCGGGTCGTGCGCGACAGGTGCACTCGGTAGACCAGAGAACCACCGCTGGCGTCGGGCTGCACGGCCAGCGCCGCGGTGGCCTGCATGTCCGCCGGGCGGCCGAGGGCGGTGGACCCCGTCTCGATCGCCGCTGCGTGTGAAGTGGCCGGCACCGGCGAGACGCTCAGCCCACCGTGGGCGGAGGCGCTGATCAGGGACACTCGCCCCCCCCGATCCAGCTTGACCTGCGCGCGTCCCCCGAGCACGGGGATCCCGCCGTGGACCTGGTGCAGCCGGACCAGCGTCCGTCCGCGCCATTCCGTGGTCCGGCCGGGCGCCCAGCCGGCGACTCCTGCGTCGATGCCCAGGTCGGGACCCATCTCGGCGACGGCCCGCAGTGCGATCTCAGCAGGCGTTCCGGAGCCGGGGTCGAGACGGATGCCGCGGGTGATGACGGTGGATCCGTCGTCGAAGCGCTGGGGCTCCGTGGCGCTCGCCGGGGGTGCGGCCCAGGTCGCGAGCAACGCGAACATAGCGACAAGATGGATACGGGAAGTCATGGGGCTCCTCCATGCGGGGCACAGGTGGAATTCGTCAGGGTTTGTAGCACCCGAGATCGAGGGCTTCTTGACCCTCCCTCAGCGGCGGCGGATCAGGGCCAGCCCCGCCAGCGCCAGCAGTGACACGAGACCCGCGGGGGTGGTGCTGGCCAGGTTGGACTCGCACTCGCAGCCGCCCGCGAACTCGTCGTCGTCGTCCGCGGGATCGTCGGTGGTGTCGTCGTCGCCAGTGGTGTCGTCGTCGCCGGGGTCCTCGCAGTCGTCGTCGTCCTCGTCGGACACCCCGTCGCAGTCGTTGTCGACGGCGTCATCGCAGATCTCCTCGGCGCCCGGGAAGATCTGGTCGTCTTCGTCGTCACAGTCGTCGCCGTAGGTCCCGCCGTCGAAGCCGTCCCCATCCACGTCGGTCAGATCGGCTCCGTCGCAATCGTTGTCGACGCCGTCGTAGGGGATTTCGTTGTTGCCGGGATAGGCGTCGCTCTCCGTGTCGTCGCAGTCGCCGTCGCAGGTGGAGTAACCGTCGCCGTCGATGTCCGCGGGCTCCAGCGCGGCGTCGCCGTCGTCGCAGTCGCCGTCACAGGTGGAGTAGCCGTCGCCGTCGACGTCGGCGGGCTCCAGCGTGTCGTCGCCGTCGTCGCAGTCACCCTCGCAGGTCGCAAAACCGTCGCCGTCCAGGTCCGCTTCGACCTGGGGCAAGGAGCCGTCGCAGTCGTTGTCCTTGCCGTCGCAGATCTCCACCGCGCCCGGGTAGACGGCGGCATCGTTGTTGTCGCAGTCCCCCTGGCAGGCATTGATCCCGTCGCCGTCCAGATCCTGGTCCACGTCCTCGTCCACGTCGCCGTCGCAGTCGTTGTCCGCTCCGTCGCACTGCTCGGGTGCGCCCGGGTAGGTCAGGTCGTTGTTGTCGTCGCAGTCCCCGCCGCAGACCAGGGCGCCGTCTCCGTCGCCGTCCACCTCGCCGGGGCCCAGCAGCCCATCGCAGTCGTTGTCGATCCCGTCGCAGGCCTCGGCGTTTCCGGGGTATGCCGCCGCCTCGTCGTCGTCGCAGTCGCCGTCGCAGATCGAGACGCCGTCGCCGTCGCCGTCTCCCTCCTCATCGGTGGCCGGATCGCAGTCGTTGTCGATGCCGTCGCACTGCTCATCGTTGCCCGGGAAGACCGCCGGCTGGCCGTCGTCGCAGTCCCCGTCGCACAGGCTGAAGCCGTCCCCGTCCAGGTCCGCCAGCTCGTCGGTGGACGGATCACAATCGTCGTCGATGCCGTTGCAGATCTCGGTGGCCGCCGGATTGACGGCCGCGTCGGTGTCGTCGCAGTCGCCCGGAAGGTCCACGTAGTCCGCGGGCGGCGTGCACGAGGAGGTGACGGAACCCGAATCGCCGAAGCCGTCTCCGTCGAGGTCCGCGTACCAGGTCTGAGCATCGAGTGCGCCCACGTCGATGGTCCCGTCGCAGTCGTCGTCGATCCCGTTGCAGACCTCGGCCGCGTCCGGGTTCACCGCCGGATCCAGGTCGTCGCAGTCGCCCTCGCAGACCGTGACCCCGTCGGCATCTTCGTCCCAGCCCTCGTCGATCTGGCCATCGCAGTTGTCGTCGATGCCGTTACAGTCCTCGTAGGCCGCCGGGTTGATCTCGCCGTCTCCGTCGTCGCAGTCCCCCGCGCAGGAGGTGAAGCCGTCGCCGTCGGCGTCGAAGCCTTCGTCCACGTCGCCATCGCAGTCGTTGTCGAGGAAG
>CAYTBN010000035.1:0-68627 GCA_964436045.1 uncultured Rickettsiales bacterium
AGCCGGAAGACGAACACGTGTTCCGCACACACGACGGTCCGCAGCCCTCGCGATTTCCGCGCGGGAGGACCTCGTTCATCATCGGAGACGAGGAACGGATGGCACGGCGTGACGAGTATCTGCCGCTCTCGGCAGCGCCTGGCTGACCACCGGGCCAGGGCGTCTGCCTCAGCCGCCCTTGACGATGGAGAGGATCTGCTTGAACGCCGGGTGGCCAGCCTTGCGCATCCACTCGTAGACCAGGGCTTCCCAGGTGGTGATGACCGCGCCGGCTCGGTCGAGCCGGCGGAGGGCGACGTCGTGGTCCAGCTCGCCGCGGGCGGTGACGCAGTCCGCGAGCACGACCACGTCCATGCCCCGCTCCAGGGCCATCAGCGCGGTCTGGGCGATACAGATGTGGGTCTCCGAGCCGACCAGGACCAGGCAGCCGCGTCCGGTGGCGGCGACGGCGGCCTCGAAGCGAGGTTCGCCGAAGCAGCCGAACGAGGTCTTGGCGATGGGATCCAGCCCCTCGAGGGCGGCGGCCAGGGGCGGCAAGGTCGCTCCGAACGCCCGCGGATAGTGCTCGGTCCAGACCACAGGCACCTCGAGTGCTCGGCTGGCGCGGACGAAGCGCACCATCCGGCCCAGGGTCTGTTCCCCGCGGACCACGGTGGGGTAGTGGTTGGCCTGGATGTCCACCATCGCGACCACGGCGTCGCCGGGCGCCAGCAGCCTCTCCTGTCGCATCGTGTCCTCCTCGCTTCGGTCACAAAATAGGCCCTCTCCCCCTCCGGGGAAAGGCCCCACCACCGGCGTCAGTCTGGTAGCCTCCATGTTCGCGGCAGTGGAGGTGGGCACCCGGTGGCAAACGCAGGCAACAGCGGCGGCTGGTCGCGCACGCGCCTGGTGGGCCTGGTCCTGGGTCCAGGCCTGGCGCTCCTCACCCTGCTGTTGCCACCCTTCGGCGGGTTGTCGCTGGCGGGGCAGAGCGTGGTGGCCGCCACCGCCTGGGTCGCAGTGTGGTGGATCACCGAGGCGATCCCGATCCCGGTCACCTCCCTGTTGCCGCTGGTTCTGCTGCCGGTCCTCGGCGCGATGCCCGGAAAGGTGGTGGCCAGCCAGTACGCCGGGGATCCCATCTTCCTGTTCCTCGGCGGTTTCCTGCTGGCGATCGCCATCGAACGCTGCGCCCTCCACCGGAGGATCGCGGTCGGCATCATCCGTGTGATGGGGATGGGGCCGTCCAGGGCCGTTCTGGGCTTCATGATCGCGTCGGCGTTCCTGTCGATGTGGATCTCGAACACGGCGACGACGCTGATGATGCTGCCCATCGCACTGGCGGTGATCGGCACCCTACAGGAACGATTGAGCGACGAGCGGCAGCGAGCAAACCTGGCCGTGGCACTGCTGCTGGGCGTCGCCTGGGGCTCGTCGCTGGGCGGAATCGCAACCCCCGTCGGCACGCCGCCCAACGTCGTCTTCCTGGGGCTGTACGACAGGCTCTACGAGGCCGGGCCGCGGATCTCGTTCTCCCAGTGGATCTTCGCCTTCCTGCCGCTGACCATCGTCGGGATTCCCCTGGCCTGGTTGCTGCTCACCAAGGTGTTCTACCCGGCGGGTCGGGCCGCGCCTTCGACGGGGGACGGTGACGGGTTGCCGACCCAGGACGGACCGATGACGGCGGACCAGGCCCGGGTACTGGCCATGTTCGTCGGCACGGCGCTGTTGTGGGTCACCCGCGCGAACGTGGACCTGGGCTTCGCGACCCTCCCCGGCTGGTCCAACCTGCTCGGCGATGCACGCGGGATGGTGACGGACGGGACCGTGGCGGTGTTCTCCGCTGGACTCCTTTTTTTGCTACCGTCGGCGGACCGCGAGGACTCGCGTACTTTGTTGCGCTGGCGCGATTCGCGGGACGTGCCGTGGGGCATCCTGCTGTTGTTCGGCGGCGGCTTCGCCATCGCCCACGCCTTCAAGGAGACGGGGGTCTCCAGGGCCATCGGCGACACCCTGCACCACCTCGACGGTGTTCCGATCCTGCTGCTGATGTTGCTGATCGCGCTGGCGGTCACCCACCTCACGGAGATCACCAGCAACACCGCGACCACCACGGTCCTGGTCCCCATCGCCGCGGCCGCGTCGATCCCCCTGAACGTCCACCCGCTGGTGGTGATGCTGCCGGTGACGCTGGCCGCCAGTTGCGCCTTCATGCTGCCGGTCGCCACGCCACCGAACGCCATCGTGTTCGGCTCCGGCAAGATCCGGATCGGACAGATGTTACGGCCGGGGATCGTTCTCAACCTGATCACGGCGGTCCTGATCGCTATTGTGATCCAGCTGGTCGCAACCCGGATCTTCCACATCGAACCCCGGGAATTGCCAGAATGGGCCCAGGTGGACGTGGAGCAGAAGCTCGAACACAAGTGACCCGGAGGAGATGGACGAATGCGGATCCTGTACGGAGTCGTCGGCGAAGGTATGGGGCACTCCACCCGCTCCCGGGTCGTCATCGATCACCTGATCCACGACGAGGGCCACGAGGTCGAGGTGGTGGTCTCGGGCCGGGCCCACGCCATGCTCGCGAAACACTTCCCCGATGTCCACAAGATCTGGGGCCTGTCGATGGCCTTCGACAACGCCGAGTTCAAGGTCTGGCGCTCGCTGCTGCGGAATCTCAAGCAGGCGGTCACCGAAGGCATCGACGAGAACCTGCTGCAGTACTTCGAGATCACCTCGGATTTCGACCCGGAGTGTGTGATCAGCGACTTCGAGTCCTGGTCGTATCTTTACGGAAAGGCCCATGATCTTCCCGTACTGTGTGTCGACAACATCCAGATGATGTCCCGCTGTCTCCACGATCCGGCCGTGCTCGACCTGCACCGCAAGGACTACGAGCTGGCCAAGAACTTCACCAAGACCAAGCTGGCGCGCTCGGAGCACTACTACATCACCACATTCTATTACCCCGAGGTCCGCAAGCCGCGCACTACCCTGGTCCCGTCGATCCTGCGCAACGAGATCCTCGGCGCCCAGGCATCGGATGGCGAGGACGTGCTAGTGTACCAGACGTCCACGTCGTGCGCCGATCTTCCGGATATCTTGCAACAGTTTGATGACGTGCCGTTCAAGGTCTACGGCTACCGTCGCGACATCGACGCACCCCTGGCGGACGGCCACGTCACCTACTGCCCGTTCTCCGAGATCGGTTTCATGGAGGACCTGGCGTCCGCCCGCGCGGTGATCACCAACGGCGGATTCACGCTGATGAGCGAGGCGGTCTATCTGCACAAGCCCGTGCTGAGCATCCCGCTGGCCGGCCAGTTCGAGCAGGTACTCAACGCCCATTACCTCGAGAAGCTCGGTTACGGCTACGGCAACGACATCCTCGACGCCCACACCATCCGCCACTTCCTCGACGAGCTTCCCCGCTACCGCGAGAGCCTGGAGGGCTACCACCAGGAGGAGGGGAACGGCGTTCTGTTCGGATTGCTGGACGAACGGCTCGACCGCATCGCGGCGGGCATCGAGTAGGCTGGCCCGCCCCGGTAATCCTGATACGAACCTTTTGTTCGCTGCAGGATTGATTCAGGTCAGATCGGCGATATGTCCACGGGCTGCGAGTAGAGCGGGGATTCCGGTTCGGTTGGCGTCGAGCACCACTTCGTAGAGATCACGGGAAGCCGCGAGGGACTCGTCGAGGGTGGTAGCGAGCCGGGCACGCTCGAGGGCGCCGTCGATGGTGCGCTGGCCGAACAGCGCGATGAAGACGCGGATCGGTTGCATCGCGCGATTCAGCGCCTCCTCGCGATTGCCCAGTTTCTTGAGCTGCTTCTTTCCAGGACCGGAGCGCGATGACAGGTCGCGGCACTCACGGGCGAGCTTGCCGGCCTTGCGCAGGCCGTCGACCACCCCGTCCACCTGCGACAGTAGCCGCTGTGCCCGGCGTGCGGGGTCGATGGATGCCAATCCCGCGTCCAGTGCGCCGGTCACGTCCCTGTCCACGGCGCAGAGTTCACAGGCGTCCGCCAGGGTCATCTGCTCCATTCCGCCGATCCGGGCGCCGCCCTCGGTGGCGTTGATCAAGCGGGCGTCGTCGCCCCAGGCCGCTGCCCGCTCCTCGAACCACGACCGCACCCAGGCGAAGGTCGACGAGGTGGGCACCGTGCCCCCGTGGTAGGCGGGCACCTGCCGCAGGCGCCGGTAGGCCGAAGAGACACCAGCCTGGCCTGCGGCCTCGAGCCGCTTGATCTCCTCACCGAGTCCGCTGACCCGGGCGTCCTCCCCCTCGCCAACGATACGTGCTTCGCCGTCCGCCGAGCCGCTCGCATAGATCCTGCCGCCGGGGAACGCCAGGTCCTGGCCCACCAGGATCACAGGATCGCAGCCCCAGGCACGGGCCAGGGAGAACGCCGAGGTGGCGACCGACGCCGATGTCGGCACCCCCAGAGGCTCGTCGAAGGCGTCGGCGATCCAGCGCTCGATCAACGAGTTGCCCGAGAACGTGAAGACACGGCGGACCGGCAGCTCATACATGCCCGGGTGCACGCTGAGGCCGAGGACCAGCGCCCCGATTCGCTCCACGGGCACGCCGTCGAAGTGGTAGCGCAGGTCCAGGGGATCGAGGACCAGCACCAGATCCGGATCCACCCCGGCCGCGGCCAGCGCCTGGGTCGCGCGGCTGAACGTACAGATCACCGCCCGGCCCTTGAGCCGTGTTAACTGGTCCACGTTCCCGGCAAGCGACGGTCCAGGGCCGACGATCACCATCGGCATCCCGGCCAGCGGCCCGGCCAACGACGCGATGGAGGGCCAGCGGGCGATGTGAGGGAGGTTGGCCATCCCCTGCTCGGTCCACAGGCGGCCGAACTTGCGGGCCGTGTTCTGCACGGCCAGCTTCTGTTCCAGACCGTCGCGAATGTCCGTGATCAGCTCGGCGCGGGCCGCGTCGTCCAGCCGCCACTCCCCCAGCTGGCGCGCCACCAGGTTCCGGGGGAACGGATCGGTGAAGCCCTGCACCGTATCGGACAGCTCGTCCGGGCTGTGGGCCAGGAAGGCGCCCGCGGGGAAACCTGCGGCGCCCTCGTCCTCGCGCAGCAAGACGACCACACGGCGCTGACCGCGGCGGGCGAGTTCAGCGGCCAGCACGGCGGTATCGGCTCCCAGCAGCAGCACCACGTCCGCGTCTGGATCCCAGGCCGGCAACAGCAGCCGGTCGACCACGGTCGCGGCCGCCCCGGCCGCTCCGGCCAGCACCCGTGGCAACGGTGGTTCGGGCCGCCCCAGCCAGGCCAGCAGTGCCCCCTCGCCCCCCTGACTGCGAACCGTTGCCGCCCGTAGCCGCTGCATCAGCGCCAGCGACTCGGCGGTACGTGGGACCTGGGCGGTGGTCATCGCCTCCTGGGCTCGCTGGAGGCG
This sequence comes from uncultured Rickettsiales bacterium, assembly GCA_964436045.1. Lineage (GTDB taxonomy): Bacteria > Myxococcota_A > UBA796 > UBA9615 > CAYRNR01 > CAYTBN01. Next base: position 5,398 of record CAYTBN010000035.1, read on the forward strand.
CGCCCGCGCCACCCGCGAGCGATCCGCCGGGCCTCGCAGCACGTCGTCCACGTCCCCGCGAGCGATCCCGGCCGTCACCTGCTCGGCCAGGCCGGCCAGCTCCTCCAGCCGCTGACAGAGTGTCGCCAGCGCGCTCTGCCCGTCGGCGGGCGGACCTGCCCCCTCGGTGCGATCGGGAAACTTGAGGACGAAGGTCTGGGCCCGTTCCGCTGCGGAATCAGACGGCATATTCATCGGGTCGGTACCGTCCCTGATGGCTCGCGATCCACTCGATGGTCGCCCGCAGGCCCTGCTCCAGCGTGACCCGCGGCGTCCACTCCAGCAAGCGGGCGGCCTTGCCCACGTCGGCCAGCAGCCGCTCGACCTCGCTGTTCTCCGGCCGCACGCGCGGAACCTCCTCGATCACCGGCACTTGCCGCCCGATCACCTCCATCAGCGAGGTCACCAGATCGCCGATGGAGATCTCGCGACCCGTGCCCAGGTTGATCACCTCGCCGATGGCGGCGGGGTGTTCGGCCGCCGCCACGAAGCCGTCCACCGTGTTCTGGACGTAGTTGAAGTCCCGCGTCGGGGCCAGGTTGCCCAGCCGCAGCTCCTCGGCCCCGGCCAGCAACTGGCTGATGATGGTCGGGATCACAGCGCGCGCGGACTGCCGCGGACCGAAGGTGTTGAAGGGGCGTACCACCGCCACCGGAAGCTCGAAGCTGCGGTGGAAGGCCTCCGCCATCTTGTCCGCGCCGATCTTGGACGCCGAGTAGGGGGACTGGCCCTGCAGGGGGTGCTCCTCGTCGATGGGGACCCGCAGGGCAGTGCCGTAGACCTCGCTGGTGGAGGTGTGGACCACCCGTTCGACCCCCTCGTCGCGGGCCGCTTGCAGCACGTTGAGGGTCCCCTCGACGTTGGTCCGGACGTAGGAACGGGGGGCGTCGTAGGAATACGGGATCCCGATCAGCGCAGCCAGGTGGAAGACCGCGTCCACCCCGCGCACGGCCCCCCGCACTCCGTCGGAGTCGGTGACGTCGCTGGCGACGATCTCCAGTTCTTCGCGGACCGCCGAGGCCTCGAGCCAGCCCCGCGAACCGGCGGAGTTGTAGCGCACCATCGCCCGGGTCCGCGCCCCGAGTGCGACCATCCGCTCCGCCAGGTGACTGCCGATGAATCCACCGGCCCCGGTGATCAATACCCGCTTGCCCGTCCAGTCCATGATCCCGCTCCGCGCTCGCGTGTGGTTCCAGCCTACGCGATGTTGGCGCGGTACGCCTCCTGCGCCGCCTCGTAGTCCGCCATCTGGCCGATGTCGATCCAGTTCTCGCGAACGGGGAAGCCGACCACCGTTCCGCCGTGACCGATCACGGCCTCGATCAGGTCGGTCATGTGGAACTTGCGCTCCCTCGGGACCAGCTTGGTGACGTGGGGCTCCAGCAGGTAGACACCGGCGTTGATGAAGTGCCGGATCACCGGCTTCTCCTCGATGCCGCGAATGTTGACACCGTCGGTGTCGACCACGCCGTAGGGTACGGTGACCTCGTGCTGGCGAACTGTCACCGTCATGTCCGCGTGGTTCTCTCGATGGAAGTCCAGGGCCGCCCGGTAGTCGATCCGCGTCAGCACGTCCCCGTTGGTCACCAGAACCACCTGATTCGAGGGCTTGAGCAAGGCCAGGGAACCCGCAGTGCCGCCGGGAGCCATCTCCCAGACGTAGCTCATGTCCACGCCGAAACGGGAGCCATCGCCGAAGTGGTCGAGGATCATCGAGGCCTTGTAGCGGGTGGTCACCACGATGTCGCGGACGCCGGCGGTGTGGAGACGATCGACGATCACCTCCAGCAGTGGCCGGTTGCCCACCGGCAGCATCGGTTTGGGGATCTTGTAGGTCAGCGGCCGCAGGCGGGTGCCGTTGCCGCCCGCTACGATCACCGCCCGCACCGGGATCGGCTCGCGCCGGGAGAGGGCGCTGCGGGTGACCAGGCCCGCTACCCGCCCGTCGTGGTCCAGCAGGGGCACCTGATCGATCATGTGCCGGTTCATCAGCTGCTCGAGGTCCGCCCGGGACGCTCCAGCCCGCGCCGTGATCGGCGTGGCCGCCGCCGAGCCATCCTTGCGCTGTCGCAGGGACGCCGCGGGATCGCCGGGGCCAAGGCCGGCCAGGATGCCACGGCGGATGTCCCCGTCGGTGACGGTGTCGATGAGCCGTCGGCGCTCGTCCACCACCAGCGCGATCTTGGCCCGTTGTCCGTCGATGCTGGCCATCGCGTCGCGGATGGTGGCGTCAGCGGGGATACAGACCGAACCGATGTCGTCGGTCACCGTCATACCCGGCCTCCGTCCCAGAGTCGCTCGACAGGCCTCGCGGGTACCCCCATAACCGTCTCCCCCGAGGGCACGTCTCTGACCACAACCGCCCCGGCGCCCACCACCGCGCCCGCCCCGATCCGGATCCCCTGGAGTACGGTGGCGCCGGCCCCGACCAGCGCGCCATCGCCGATCTGGACGCCGCCCCCCAACACCGCCCCGCTGGCCACGTGTGCGTGATCCGCGACCCTGCAGTCGTGCTCCACGATCGCGGCCGTGTTCACCAGCACGTGGACGCCCAGCCGGGCGCCGCTGTTGACCACGGCCCGGGGCATCAGCTGGCAGCCCACTCCGATGGACGACGACGGCGCCAGCAGCGCGCTGGGGTGGCGTACCGTGACCGGGGCCATTCCCTCCCAGCACGCCCGATCGAACAGGTCCCGCCGTCTCCCGTCGGCCGAGACCGCCCCCAGACCGACCGCGAAGCCCACGATTCCCCGGTCGCGCAGCTCGGGCAGCAGCTCATCGCTCCCCAGCACCTCCAGTCCGTGGAATCCATCGGAGCCGCGGTTTCCATCCGGATCCAGGAAGCCGGCGACCTCCACCTCCCCCCCAGCGATCAGGCAATCGAGGACCATCCGCCCGTGGCCCCCGCCGCCGAGGATCACACAGCGCTGCCGGGATTCGTTCACGCCAGCACCTCCCATGTCAGGGGCGTTCCGGCGGGCATGTCACAGGCGAGCCGGCGGCCGATCAGCTGTTCAGCCGTCGACGGAGGCAGGCCAGTGCCCGGCCGCTTGATGTCGATCAGTTCCGGCGTGATCAGTTCGCCGGCGTCCAGATCCCGGGCCGCCACCACGCTCCGCCGGGCCACCTCGGCGATCTCCGCCTCGCGGGCAGACGGCTCCTTGCGGCCGTGGCCCAGCGCCTTTTCCACCGTACGGATCGATCGGATCAGCGCAGCCATCTGCTCCGGCTCCGCGGACGCGGCGTGGTCCGGGCCGGGCAGGCGGCGATCGAGGGTGAAGTGTTTCTCGATCACGCAGGCTCCCCGCGCCACGGCTGCCAGGGCGACGTCGTTGCCGCGGGTGTGGTCGCTGTACCCGACCGGCACGCCGAACGCGGCTCGCAGGGTGTCCAGCACCCGCAGGTTGGCCTCCGCCGGCGGCGCGGGGTAGCGGCTGGTGCACTGCAGCAGGATCAGCGGGGGGTTGCCCGCGCCACGGATGGCCAGGACCGCCTGCTCGACCTCGCCGAGGGTGGCCATCCCGGTCGACACCAGCATGGGCAGCCCCTTGCCGGCCAGGTGCTCGAGGAACGGCAGGTTGGTCAGCTCGCCGGAGCCCACCTTGTACGCGCTCACCCCCAGCCGCAGCAGGAAGTCGGCGCTCCGCTCATCGAAGGGAGTCGAGAGTACCGGGAGGCCCACCTCCCGCCCGTGTCGCCACAGCTCCACGTGCGCCCGCTCCGACAGCTCCAGCTTCCGCAACATCTCGAGCTGGGAGGAGGACTCTCCGGTGACTCTCTGATAATCCGCGCGGGGCGCCATCGGGGACGCGAGGCGTTCTGCGCGGAACGTCTGGAACTTGATGGCGTCTGCGCTGGCTTGCCGGGCCGCGTCTATCATCCGGCGGGCCAGCTCCAGATCGCCGTTGTGGTTGACCCCACCCTCGGCGATCACCAGCGCCGGCTGGCCGTCTCCCACCGGTCGTCCGGCGACGGGGACCGGATCAGGCGGCCGCATGGGCCTCCCGCTCCCGCAGGATGAGCTCTGCCAGGTGCAGATCCCAGGGGGTGTCGATGTCCAGGGATCGCTCCGGAGGCATCACATAGCCGTACGTGGGTTCGGGGGACAGGCTTCGCTCGGCCTGCAACGCCTCGCGGCGTGTCAGGTAGATCGCCCCGTTGAGGGCGAAGGCCGGCGGCAGGTCCTGGCGGCGGTCCGCCCGCTGCGGTGGTTCGCTCCAGCTGAGCACGCGGCCGTCCGGGTCGATTCGCTTCATCCACCAGGGGTGGTGTTCGGCCTCGGTGATACTAGTCACCGCCGCGGCGCCCCTGTCCTCTGCGAGGGCAAGGGCGCCGCGTACGTCGTCGGTGGTTCGCAACGGAGAGGTCGGTTGCAGTAGCGCCACCCACTCAGGCCGATAGCCCTCCTCGTTGGCGAGCCACCCCACCGCGTGGAGCACCGGGTCGATTCCCGGTGTCCTGTCACGGGCGAGCTCGGACGGCCGGAGAAAGGGGACATCTGCGCCACAATCTCTTGCGGCGTCCGCTATCTCCGGGTCGTCCGTGCTCACAACGACCCGCTCGATCCGGCCGCAGGCCAATGCCGCCTCGATTGTCCAGTGCAGCAGCGGCTTGCCGGCGAGCGGGGTGATGTTCTTGTGCGGGATCCCCCGGGATCCACCGCGGGCAGGCACCAGCGCCAGGACGCTCATCGCGCCACCGGTCGCAGGTCGCCCCTGGGGGCGGTGAAGATCGGGGATCCACGTCGGTTCATGCGCCGGCGGCCTCCTCCTGCGCGCCCGCGCCGATCTCGGCCAGCCAGCCGACCAGCTCGGAGCCGCTACGGATCTTGCGGCGCTGGACCGCGTCGTTGAAGGACAGCCGCGGCTGGGCCCGGGCCGAGGCCAGCACCAACACCGCGTGGGTCGCCGCACCCAGACGGGCCCAGTCGTCGCGCTCCATCGGATCGTCGATGAGCAGAACCTCCAGGGAGGATTCCGCGCCGACGATCTCGTCGTGGGCGCTCTGCAGGGCCTCGACGGCGGCCGCTGGATCTCCGTCGATCTGAGGATCGTGCCGGAGGCAAAGGCAGACGTCGGGGTTGTCCGCGAGGCGCGCGCCGAAGCGGCGCATCATCGACGCCAGCTCGCCCGGTTGCGCGTAGTCCGGCCACGCCAGCAGACGGACCGACGCCGCGGTGGCCAACTGGAACGGCTCCCCGTCGTCCGGCGGGTCGGTGAGCTTCGCCAGATTGGCCTGGACGTTCTCGTCGCCCGGATCGAGGCGTGCGGCGGTCCGAAAGGCGATCTCGGCGTCGGGCCGCTCTCCCAGGGCGTGCAGGGTCACACCCAGGTCGTTCCAGGCGTGGACCGAACGCGGGTCGCGCTCGACCGCCTCGAGGAACTCGGCGGCCGCGGCCACTCCGTCGCCACTGGCGAACAGCTTCTCGCCAGCTTCCACGTGCTGGACGGCGGCCGCGCGGTCCTCGTCGGTGATCTTTCGCCGCTTGCGGGTCTGTCCCTCGGTGGGCGCCTGTTGGTCCATGCCGGGTCGCTCCCTCCTCGCCGCCCGTCTGCCATCAACCGGCAGGACGAACAGCGGTCAGGACCCGATACCGCAAGAACCGGGCCAGCCCAACAACCCCTGTGTTGCGGCGATCTGGGCGCGAGAGCGTTGGGTCCATGACGATCCGCCAGAAGATCTTTGACGGCCGGCGGGGGGAGAGCAGGTCAGTTCTGGGGTTCGACCACCACCTTGATGGAGTCACCCGCGCCCGCCACCATCCCGAATCCGCGGGCGGTCTCGGCCAGGGGCAAACGGTGGGTGATCATGTCGGCCACCGGGACGCGGCGGTGTTCGATCAGGCGCAGCGCCTCGTCCAGATCCCGCCTCGCTGCGGCGTAACTCTGCACGATGGATACACCCCGGTTCCACAGGTCGAAGGCCGGGTACGTGAGGTCCACCCCCGGGGTGACCAGGGCGAAGAACAGGATCGTGCCGCCCCGGGCCACCCAGCGGAAGGCCTGTTCGTTCACCGCGGGGACGGCGGTGCTGACGATCACCCTGTCTGCCCGACGGCCGCCGTTGATCGCCCGCAGTCGCGCTTCCACGTCCTCGCTGCGGGCGTCCAGCGCCAGGTCAGCGCCAAACCGGCGCGCCGCTTCGATGCGATAGGGGTGGACGTCGGTGGCGACGATCGGACCCGCCCCGGCCGCCCGCGCCAGTGCGATGTGGAGCAGTCCCGCCAGACCGCTGCCCAGCACCAACACCGACTGTCCAGGCGCGATCCCCGCCCCGCGCTGACCGCGGACCACGCAGCCCAGCGGCTCGACGAAGGTCGCCTCCTCGTAGCTGACCGCGTCGGGCAGCTTCAGCGTTCCGCGGTCGGTCTGCAGCGCCGGGATCCGCACCTGTTCGCAGAAGCCGCCGGGATCGAACTTGGTGGACCGCAGGGTGTCGCACAGGGTGTGGTGCCCCTGCAGGCAGGAGTGGCAGTTGTTGCAGGGCACGTGGTGGGTCGCCGTGACCCGGTCGCCGACCGCAAACCGCTCGACCCCGTCGCCGACCTCCACGACCTGACCGCCGATCTCGTGGCCCAGCACCAGCGGCGCCTTCTTGATCCGGTACCACTCCATGACGTCCGAGCCGCAGATGCCGCTGGCCTCGATGCGGATCCGCAGCTCGCCGGGGCCGACCACCGGCGCGGGCAGCTCCTCCACCCGCACGTCATCGTTGCGGTAGTACATCGCGACGCGCATGGGTTCCTCCGAGGCGTCAGGCGTCAGGCGTCAGGCGTCAGGCGTCAGGCGAGGGAGGCTATCCCTCGTTTTTGATCGTCTCGTAGATGTCGTACGCCTCGTTGGGCTTGGCGTTGCCATGGATCACCGAGCGGACGGCCTGGATCATCCCCACCGGAGAGTCCGACTGGAAGATATTGCGCCCCATGTCGACGCCACAGGCGCCAGCCTGGATGGCGTTGTAGGCCATGTTGATGGCGTCCATCTCGGGGATCTTCTTGCCGCCGGCGATCACGGTCGGGACGGTGCAGGTGCCGGCGACCTTCTCGAAGTCGTCGCAGTAGTAGGTCTTGACGAAGTGGGCGCCCATCTCCGATGCGATGCGGCTGGCCAGCCCCAGATAGCGGGCGTTGCGGCCCATGTTCTTGCCCACGGCCGTCACGGCCAGCACCGGGATACCCAGGGCGTTGCCCTCGTCGATGAGCGACGCCATGTTCTGCAGCGTCTGCTTCTCGTACTCGGCGCCGACGAAGATCGAGATCGCCACGCCAGCCACGTTCAGCCGGACGGCGTCCTCCATCGAGACGGTGAGCTCCTCGTTGGACAGGTCGTCGTGCAGCACGCTGGTGCCGCCGGACACCCGCAGCACGATCGGCGTCTGCTCGCTGGTCGGGATGCAGCTGCGCAGCACGCCGCGGGTCAGCATCAGGGTGTCGGCGTAGGGCAGCAGCGGCTTGACGGTCTCGTAGGGCTGTTCCAGTCCCGACGTGGGTCCGAGGAAGTAGCCGTGGTCCACCGCCAGCATCACGGTCCGGCCGTCCTTCGGGTCGAAGATCCGGGCCAGCCTGTTCTCGAGTCCCCAGTCCATCGTATGTCTCCTCATCCTCGATATGCGGGTTGCGGGAGCGTCATTATGGGTTCGCTCCGGACGTGATGCAACGGCCGCGGGCCGCCCCTCCGTGGGCCGGTTGAACTGTTGCACGCGCGCGCCCGCTGGGATAAAGGACCCCGACACGTCGTACCCGAGGTCGATCGATGCGCGCATTCGTGTTTCCCGGACAGGCATCCCAGAAGGTGGGGATGGGCGACTGGCTGATCGAGCGGTTCCCGGCCGCCCGCGAGGTCTACGAGCGGGCCGACGACGAGCTCGGGATGAAGCTCACCGACATCATCCTCAACGGTCCGATGGAGCGGCTGACCGAGACCGAGATCACCCAGCCCGCGGTGCTGACCACCTCGGTGGCCTTCGACCGGGCGCTGCGGGAGATGGGGTACGCGCCGGATGTGGTCGCCGGTCACAGCCTGGGCGAGTACTCGGCGCTGGTTTCCGCTGGCGCGCTGGACTTCGGCGAGGCGGTGCGGGCGGTCCGCGACCGCGGCCGGTACATGCAGGAGGCGATGCCCCTGGGTGCCGGGACCATGGCCGCCATCTTCCGGCTGGACCCTGCGGCGATCGAGGAGATCTGCAGCGCTGTGCAGCAGGACACCGATGGAGTGGTCGAGGTCGCCGGCTACAACGCCCCCGACCTGACCGTCATCTCCGGGGACAAGGCATGCGTCCTCGAGGCGATGGCCCGCTGCAAGGCGCAGCGCGGCCATGCCACCGAGATCGCCGTGTCGGCACCCTTCCACTGCGCGCGGATGCGACCCGCCGCCGACGCCCTGGTCGAACGGCTGGCGGGGGTGACCGTGGGGGCGCCGGCCGTACCCTACGTGGCCAACGTGGACGGGGAACGCCACACGGATCACGTGGGAATCGTCGGTCGGCTGGTCACCCAGGTCGTCGAACCCGTGCGCTGGCTGCAGAGTTCGCGCACAATGGTCGAGATGGGTGTAGACGAGTTTCTGGAGGTGGGGCCCGGAAACGTGTTGTGTGGATTCACACGACGGCTGGATCGCGCGCTCACCGCGCTGCCGGTTTCCGAGCCCCGTGGCCGCCATCTATTCGAGGGGGACCCTGCGTGACCGACAAGGAGATCGCGGTGCTGATGCTGTCCGCCACGTCGGCGGGGCTCTACCTGTACGGCTCGTACATCGCGCACCGCATCCGCTCCGTGGTCACCGATCGCTACGGCGGTTCCCACAACTACCTCCCGCTGCCGTTCACGACCATCGTCACCTTTCGGCGGTACCGCAACATGACCGACGACGACGACAGCCTTCCCCTGCTCCACCGCTCGTTGCGCATCAGCCAGGCGCTGATGGTGCTGGCCATCGTCGCCACCGCGATCCGCCTGGTCAGGCACTGAGGTCCGCACCGCGGTGTCGGCCCCCGTCGAACTGCACATCATCCACCTGACCGGCGCCCGGGCCGGCGGCGTGGACACGATCCAGGTGGGCGAGGAGCCCGCGATCCTGGGGCGAGCCACCGACAGCGCGGTCCGCTTCCACGCCGAGCACGACATCGAGGTCAGCAAACGCCACGCGGAGCTGGGACGTCGGGAGGGGCGATTCGTACTGCGCGACCTGTCCAGCCGCAACGGCACCTACGTCAACGGCCGGCTGGTGAGCGACGTCTTCCTCCGTCAGGGTGACGTGGTCCGGCTAGGGGCTGACGGGCCCCAGATCAAGGTCGACCTGAGCGGCCGGGAGGTGGCCTCCGTCCTGCGAACCCTGCGAAGGCGACGCTGGCGGGTGGTCTGGGTACCGCTGGTCCTGCTGATCGGGGTCGGGCTGGGCTTCGGCGCGATCTACGCCGCCCGCGAGTGGGACCGTCGGCGGTCGACCATCGAGGACACACGTCTCGGTCTCGACGAAGAGATCGACGCGCTGCTGGCGGTGCTCGACGGCGGCGATGCCGGCGACTTTGACGCTCTAGCGGCCCGCTACGACCGGCTGGTGGAGCTCGAGGGCGAGGCAGCGGCCATCGCCGATCCCGGGCAACGGGCCCGCGACGCCGGAGCCATGGAACGCAGGGTAGACGACGTGCTGCGGGCCTTCGGGGAGCCCACCTACCGGATCCCGCGCAGCTTCCGCGAGGCGGTCCGCTCCCGGGTCGGGACCTGGCTCGGAACCACCGAACTCGGAGAGATCTTCTGCGCCTCCGAGGCCAGTATGCCCGCGTTGCGGTCGGTGCTCTCCCGCTACGCCTTCCCCGACGTTGTCGCCTTCCTGCCCTGGGTCCTCAGCGGCGGACGGGCAGAAGCAGAGGAGGACGGGCGGGTGGGCCTGTGGGCCATCGGCGAGGCGGAGGGGCTCGAGTTGGGACTCGTCGAACCCGACGGCGAGGATCGTCGCACCGACGCCCTGGCGTCGACCGAGGCCATCGCCGCCCAGCTACAGCGCGACCTGGAGGCCCTCAGCACGTCGTCGGTGCTACTGGCGACCACGGCGAGGGATGAACGGGTGGCCGCCACGGTGGCGCGGCTGCGCGAGGACGATGCCTGGACGAGGAACCGGCGGACGGTCCGCTTCCTGTGGCTGTCCGGCTTGCTGGACGGTGCAGCTCGCGAGCGGATTCCGCAGCTCGTGGCGGCTGCGGTGATCGGTCGCAGCCCGGACCAGTACGGCCTGGGCGCAGAGGCCTGCGGCTGGCAACCGCGCCTGGGGCCGGCGCTCGATACGCCGCCAGACTGATTGACACTCCCGACGGAATAGGTACTTTCCTCCGTATTCCTGGAGGCTCCATGCGCGGCCGTGAACGTTTCCTCGCTGCCTGCCGGCACGACCCCGTCGACCGACCGCCGGTCTGGATCATGCGCCAGGCCGGGCGCTACTTGCCCGAGTACCTGGCGCTACGGGCCGACCACCCGTTCCTCGAGGTCTGCTCCACGCCGGAACTGGCGCTCGAGGTGGCGCTGCAGCCCCTGCGGCGCTTCGCCCTGGACGCCGCGATCGTGTTCTCCGACATCCTGGTGATCCCCGACGCCCTGGGGCAGCGGGTCGAGTACCCCTCGGGCGGCCCGCGGCTGAGCCCGGCCCTGGGCCAGGACTTCGATCCGGCCTCGTTGTCAGGCGAGGACGAGCGGGGCGTGCTGCCGCCGGTGTACAAGGCGATCGAGCTGCTGCGCGACGCCGTGGGCGACGACCAGGCCGTTCTCGGCTTCGCCGGCGCGCCGTTCTCGCTGGCGACCTACATGGTCCACGGGGGCAGCAGCCGGAACCACGAGCAACTCAAGGCGCTGATGTACCGGGATCCGGCACGGGCCGAGGCCCTGCTGGATCGTCTCGCCGACGCGGTCGCCGACCACCTGGAACGACAGGTGGCCGCAGGCGCCGACGCGGTGCAGGTGTTCGACACGTGGGCGGGTGTACTCAGCCCGGACGACTACGCCCGCTTCGCGCTGCCCTCCACCCGCCGGGTGATGGAGCGGCTCTCCCACCTGGACGTGATCCGCATCCTCTACGTGGGCGGCGTCGCCGGCATCGCCGAGCAGGCCGCCTCCGCGGGCGCCGACGTGCTGAGCGTGGACTGGCGCGTGAACCTGGGGGACGTCGCCCGCCGTGTGGGCGACGACGTGGTCCTCCAGGGCAACCTCGACCCGGTGGAGCTCTACGGCCCACCCGCCCGGATCCACGAGAGGGTCGGGGCCATCCACCGCGACCTGGGCCGGAGCAGCGGACACGTGTTCAATCTCGGCCACGGCATTCTCCCGACCACGCCGGTCGACGGCGCCGCGGCGTTCGTGGACGCGGTCGCCGGTCTGGCGGACCGGGGCTAGTCCACCGAGGAGGTCCCCATGGATCCCAGGGCCATCCCGTGGAAGATCATCGAGCGCCACGCCACCCGCGGTCCGCGCTACACCAGCTACCCGACGGCACCCCACTTCCGCACGGACTTCGACCGCGAGCAGGTGGAGGCGCACTGGCACGAGGATCGGGGCGCGCCCGGGCTCTCGATCTACGTGCACGTGCCCTACTGCCGCCGGCGGTGCCTGTACTGCGGCTGCCACACCCAGGTGCTCGGCGACGCGCCCGCCACTCCCCTGTCGCGCTACGTCGACGACGTGCTCCGGGAGGCCGAGCGGGCTGCGGCGTTGCTCCCGGCTGGCAGCGGCGCCGTGGCCCAGCTGGCCCTCGGCGGCGGCACGCCCACGGTGCTGCCGCCCGACGAGATCCGCCGGATGGTGCGAGGAATCGACGGGCTCTGGTCCCCGGCGGCTGACGCCGAGCGCTCGGTGGAGATGGACCCGCGCACCGCCGACGACGAGGTCATCGCAGCGCTGATCGACGCCGGCTTCAACCGGGTCAGCCTCGGCATCCAGGAGCTGGACGAGGAGGTCCAGCGTATCGTCGGGCGCGTGCAGCCGTTGGCGATGATCGAGTCGGTGGTCGCACGGCTGCGGGCGGTCACCGACGCACCCTCGATCAACTTCGATCTGATCCACGGCCTGCCGGGTCAGACCAACGCCGGTTTCGGACGCACCCTGGCCCAGGTGGTCGAGCTGCGTCCCGAGCGTGTCGCCGTCTTCGGCTACGCTCACGTGCCCTGGATGCGCCCCCACCAGGAGGCCCTGGAGGGCCACCTTCGTCCCGATACCCGCGAGCGGGTCGAGATGCTGGGCCAGGCCTGGGAAGCGTTCACGTCCGCGGGCTACGTGCCCATCGGTTTCGACCACTTCGCCCTCCCCGACGACGAACTCTCCGGCGCCCTGGCCCAGGGCACCCTGCACCGGAACTTCATGGGCTACACCACCCGGCGCGGCCTGGAGCTCGTCGGCCTGGGCGAGTCGTCGATCAGCGCGGTCGGGCTCGCCTACGCCCAGGACCTGAAGTCCACCGACAGCTGGCGCGCGTCCCTGGACGAGGGGCAGATGCCCTGGGAACGGGCGTTGCTCCTGTCCGACGAGGACGAGCTGAGGCGAGAGATGATCCTCGATCTCTCCTGCAACCTGCGGCTGGACACGGCGGACTTCGAGCGGCGGCACGGCCAGCCCCTGGCGGAGCGCTTCGCCGACGAGCTGGCGCGGCTGGCGCCGATGGTGGAAGACGGGTTGGTCGAGATCGACAGCGAGGGACTCCGGATCACCGATCGGGGGCGCTTCTTCGTGCGCAACGCCTGCATGGTCTTCGACCAGTATCTGGGGCAGGCGCCGGGCGGCGGTGCACCAGCGCGATACTCACGGGTGGTCTGATGCCTCCTCTCCCCGACGACGTCGGCGTCGTGCTGCTCAACATGGGCGGCCCGGCGGATCTGGACGCCGTCGAACCCTTCTTGCGCGAGTTGTTCTCCGATCCCGCGATCCTGGGCGCCCCGTGGCCGGTCCGTCCGTTGCTCGCCAGCTGGATCGCCAGGCGGCGCGCCCCCCAATCCCGGATCCGCTACGCCCGTCACGGCGACGCCTCGCCCCTGCTTGCGGCCACCGACGAGCAGGCGCGGGCGCTCGAAGCAGCGTTGGGGGCCCCGGTGGCCGTGGCGATGCGGTACGGACGACCGACATCGGACGAGGCCCTCGAGGAGCTGGCCGCCCGGGGGGTGTCACGGATCGTGGCCTTGCCCCTGTATCCCCAGTACTCGACCACGACCAGCGCCACCTCCCTCGCCGCCCTCAGGGACGCCGCCGGCTCGCGCGAGATGGAGATCGCCGAGGTGGCGAGTTACCCCGAGTTGCCCGGCCTGGTGGATGCGCTCGCCCGCGCCGCGGCGGCGCGTCTGGAGCAGGCCGGAGGCGCGACGGAGACCCACCTTCTGTTCGCCGCCCACGGCATCCCGATGAGTCGCGTCCGGGCGGGAGATCCCTACCCCGAACAGGTGAACGCCACCGCGCGGGCGGTGGCCGAGCGGCTGGACGTTCCCTGGAGCCTGGGCTTCCAGAGCCGGGTGGGTCCCGTGCGATGGCTGGAGCCCTCGGTCGACGAGGAGATCGACCGCCTGGCGGGCGAGGGGATCGAGGCCCTCGTCGTCCAGCCCCTGACCTTCGTGTCCGAGAACCTGGAGACCCTGGACGACCTGGACCGCGAGCTGGCGGACCGGGCCCGCGAACGGGGCATCGGCTGTTTCCTGCGGGGATCTGCACCCGGCACGGACCCGGCCTTCATCGAGGGGCTGGCGGACACGGCGGTCCAGCGAGCGACGGCCTCCGGCTGGCTGGCGGACGGGTGACCCGGCTCCGGAGGGGAATCTCGCCAGCCCCCTCCACCGCCGTGGTACCTTCGACCGGTTCGAGGTGATCCATGTCCGGAACCCGCAAGCTGGTGTTCGTCTCGTCTCCCTACCGCGGCAACGTGGCCCGCAACGTGGCCGTGGCCCGGGCCGCCGCACGGCTGGCGTTCGAGGCCGGCCACGTGCCCGTCGTACCCCACCTGTACGTCACCCAGGTGCTGGACGACGAGGTGCCCGAGGATCGGAAGGCGGGGATCGCCGCTGCGCTGGAGTTGCTCGCGCGCTGTGACGAGGTCTGGGCCTTCGGCGAACCCTCGGAGGGCATGCGCCAGGAACTGGACGAGGCGACGCGGCTGCAGATCCCCATCATGAACTTCACCCCGCCGCCCCCGGCCGATCCCTGCTGGCGCTGCGAGGGGACGCGGGTCGTGTCCACCGGTGGCGAGCTGCCCTCCTTCGTGCCCTGCCCCGAGTGCGCGCGACCGATGCCCAGGGCCGTGGGATAACACGCGCCGTCGGAGCCTCCGTGCCGGCCAGGACCGCCCGTCTGACGAAGATGCCGCCCGGCGTGCCGATCACGCCCGGGGTCTACCTGATGCGGGACGCCCACGACGAGGTCCTGTACGTGGGCAAGGCCAACAACCTGCGTACGCGGGTGCGGACCTATTTCCTGGCCGAGGGAGACGGCCGGCTGCGTATCCCCCACCTGATGGCCCGGGTGACCGGCCTCGAATGGGTGGTGACGGGCACCGAGAAAGAAGCCCTGATCCTCGAGAACAACCTGATCAAGAAGTTCCAGCCCCGGTACAACGTCAAGCTCAAGGACGACAAGACCTGGCTATCGATCAAGCTGACGACCCGGGCGACCTGGCCCCGGGTGATGCTGGTCCGGCGCTGGCGCGAAGACGGGGATCGCTACTTCGGCCCCTACCTCAACGGGCTGCGCGCCCGCAGCGTCGAGCGGCTGATCCGCGAGGCATTCCAGCTGCGCAACTGCACCGACGGCGTGTTCAGGGCCCACAACAGGCGCCCCTGCATCCAGTTCAACATGGGCAACTGCACCGCGCCCTGCGTAGGCTACGTGACCGAAGAGCAATATGCCGAGCAGGCTCGCCTGGTGATCCGCCTGCTCGAGGGGCGCGATCGGGGGATGGTCCGCGGGTTGACCGCCGACATGGAGGCCGCGGCGAATGAGCTCCGGTTCGAGGACGCCGCCCGCCTGCGGGACCGGATCGGCGTGGTCCGGCGCCTGGCCGAGCAGCAGCGGGTCCAGCGGGCAGCAGGCGAGGACCGGGACGTATTCGGGCTGTTCCGGGACGGCGACGTGGTCACGGTGGCCATGCTGCCGGTGCGCGACGGCCGGGTCGAGGATCCCCAGGCGTTCACCTTCCACGAGGTGCTCGAGGAGGACGGCGAGGTCCTCGAACGGGTGGCGCTACAGCTGTATCGCGAGGGACTGCCGGCGGCGCCGGAGCTGCTGGTGCCCACCGTGCCGCCCGAGCTGGACGCGCTGGCGGAGATCCTGGCCGAACAGGCCGGGCGGCGAGTCCGGATCAAGGTGCCGAAACGAGGCCAGCCAGCCTCGTTGCTGCAGCTCGCCGCCGAGAACGCCCGCGCCCGCCATCGCGCAGCGGTCGACCGTCGCGAGCAGATCGAGCGCGGCCTGATCGAGCTGCGCAAGCGGCTCCAGCTGGCCGACATCCCCCACCGGATCGAGTGCTACGACATCAGCCACCTCTCCGGTCAGGACACGGTGGCGTCGATGGTGGTCCTGGAGGACGGAAAGCCGCTGAAGAAGGGCTACCGGCTCTTCGGCATCCGCGACGCCGAGAAGGCCGACGACTACGCCGCCCTGAGCGAGGTGATGACGCGGCGGCTGGCCAGGGCCGACAAGGGCTGGCGGCTACCGGACCTGCTGCTGATGGACGGGGGCAAGGGCCAGCTGAACATGGCCGTGGCGGCGGCGCGCGACGCCGGACTCGAGGTGCCCATCGCCTCGCTCGCCAAGCCGGACGCCACCGAACTGGAGGCCAATGAGGCGGCGACGGACAAGGTCTACCTGCCTGGGCGAAAGAACCCGGTCCGGCTGCCCGCGCACTCTCCGGGTCTGCTGCTGTTGCAACGTGTGCGCGACGAGGCCCACCGCTTCGCCGTGCAGCACCAGCGCCGCAAGCGAAAGCGCCGGACGATGTCGTCGGAGCTCGACTCGATCCAGGGGGTCGGCCCGGGTCGTCGCCGCGCCCTCCTGCGCCATTTCGGTTCGCTCAAGGGGCTGAAGGCCGCGAGTGCCGCGGATGTGGCCGCGGTGCCCGGAATCGGCCCCCGCCTGGCAAAGGTCATCGTCGATCAGCTGGCCGAAAGCGCCCGCTGAGCCCGCTGAAACCGCTGCCGAACTCTGATAAGACTCGGGTCCGTGGCCACCCCCGCCCCCGATGTGACCGAGGCTCGCGCCGCCGACAAGGTGCTGGTCGACCGTATCCTCGCTGGTGAGGAGCAGGCGTTCGCCGAGCTGGTCGAGACTCACCACGCCTCGATGCTGCGGCAGGCCCACGCCTACGTCTCGTCGACCGCGGTCGCGACCGAGGTGGTCCAGGAGACCTGGATGGCGGTGCTCAAGGGGCTGGCGCGCTTCGAGGGACGGGCGGCGCTCAAGACCTGGATCTTCCGCATCCTGACCAACCGGGCCAAGACCCGGGGGGTCAAGGAGGGCCGGTCGATCCCCTTCACCGCGATGGCGCCCGAGGACCGGGAACCGGCGGTGGACCCGGCCCAGTTCTCCCGCAAGGGCAGCTAGACCGACGCCCCCAGCCAGTGGGAGGTCACCACACCCGAGGACATGCTCGAGCGAAAACAGGCGATGGCAGCGCTGAAAGACGCGCTGGAACTCCTGCCCCCTCAGCAACGGCTGGTGGTCACGATGCGGGACGTGGAGGGGTTCGATTCCAAGGACGTGTGTAACCTCCTGGAGATCAGCGAGACCAATCAACGGGTACTGCTTCACCGAGGGCGGTCAAAGCTACGCCGGTTGCTCGACGGGCACCTGGCGGGGAGCTAGAGCGCGATGCCGAGTTGTCAGGAACTGACCGAGCTGGTCACCGACTACCTCGAGGGCGAGATGTCCTTCAGTGAGCGGGTCCGGTTCAAGCTACACGTGGCCATGTGCCCCTCGTGCAAGCGCTACATCGACCAGGTGGAGGTCACCGTGGACTCCCTGGGCTCCCTACCCACCCCGGTGATCCCCGCCGACGTCAAGGACGACCTGATGCAGGCCTTCCGCGACTGGAAGTCCTAGCCCCAGTCCATCCCGTACTGACAATGCATGTCGATCAGGGTCGTCCAGACCTCGGTGGGATCGTCGAAGAAGCCGTTGCCGTAGTGCCCCACGTACCAGTAGTCCCACAGATTGGCGCCCTCGAAGTCGTCTTCCTGACCCTGGCGGTTGGCGGATCCGGGCGGCATCAGGCTCCAGACGTGGGCGATGTCGGTCACCGAGTCCAGGTCGATGTTGTCCCAGCGCAAGGCGCAGGGGGCGACCGAGCTGTCCTCGGTCACGTCGTCCAGGTCCCAGAAGCCGCGGGCCACCAGTAGCTCGATCCCGCGGTTGTCGTCGGCGTCACCGGCGTTGGGCGGAGTGTTGTCGTGTACGTCCCAGCCGTAAACGCACGGGCACGAGTCCTCGTTCTGGGGATCCCACCAGGTGCGCGCCGCCACGTAGTTGGCCCAACCCTCCATGGTCGCGGCCTTGTCGTACTCCTGTGACGTCAGGCTGTGACCGCAGGGGGCAGGCGTGCCGTAGCCGCAGTACGAGAAGGTGCCGAAGCCGTTCATGCCCATCAGCTGGTCCTGGTAGGCGTGGCCGATCTCGTGGGCCGGCGTCCAGGGGCTGGTGTCGTCGTCGTTGTGCAGGCCGATGGTCTGGGAGCCCGGGGAGTAGGCCGAGGTGCCGGCGGTGCCCTTGAAGTTGATGGTCACCGTGTCCAGGGCGGCGTCTTCGCCGTGATCGTGGAACGCCGTGTAGGTGTGCGAGCCGGTGTCGCCGACCATGAACAGGGACTGGTTCAGCGAGCCCGAGGTCTGGCTGGCGTAGTTGACGGAGCTGAACCAGCAGGTCGAGCCGTTCTCGCAGTTGTTCACCCGGTTGTCCGACCACTCGATCTCCGGGGGGGTGGCGTCGGCCAGGCCGAACTCCGACGGGTCGTTGAGCCGGACCTGGATCGTGTCGTAGTAGCCCCAGTTCCACGAGGTGTACTTGAGGTACAGGTCCGGATCGTACTCGCCCTTGGAGTAGTCGGCGTCCTCCCACTCGAAGTTGATGCAGAACCCGCCGTGCCAGGGCAGGTACCAGGTGCCGATGTACTCGTCCGAACCCCAGGTGTCGTGATCCCAGAGTTCCATCTTGATCTTGCCGGCGTAGTAATCCGTGCCGGGCCCGTTGCAGGGATCGATGCGACCAGGGAGGTTCTCGGCGTTTCCGCAACCGTCACAGCCGGTGCGGTCGTCGAGGAACTTGATGTACCCGCAGACCTTGCGCGTTTCGGCGCCCGCGGACGCGGCGATCCCGAGCAGTCCGGCCACGAGGGCCAGCGTGAGCAGATTCCGGGTGATGGCGAACATGATTCCTCCGAACGAATGCAGTTCCGTGTTTCGAGTGTCCATCGTTGGCCTAGCTGGCATGGTCAGGGCTCCCGCCGCTCGTCGCCCTGCAAGACGTTGCGCACGTCGAGGCGGCCGGTGGCCGGCTCGGCGTCCACGTACAGCTCCGGGTGCTCGTCCGGCGACAGGCACTCCTCGCCCTGGCAGGGAGCGGAGTCGCCGATGGTGCCGATCCAGACCATGCCCTTGCGTGCGTCGAAGCCGTACAGCTTGCGGTCGCCCAGGGCACCGAACTCGAACTCGGCCTGGGAGACGAACTCCATCTCGCCATCGACGGAGTGCACATACAGATGCTGGAGGATCGGGCCCACCCGGCGGTCGTCCTCGGTCCAGCCGGTGGCGTGGACCTGGATCGCGCAGTAGCCATCGTCGATGGACGGGCTCCGCACGGTCAGCGACTGGCGCCTCGACGTGAACTCCGCCTCCTGGCGGACGGTGTCGCCGCCGCAGTCGGGCGCACTGACCTCGACGTCGACGCGCTGCATCTGATCGCGGTTGGTCTCCAGCTGTAGCCGCATCGCCGGCCGGTCTCCCGCCAGCCGCTCGGCGAACTGGGCGCGGCTGAGGGCGATACCTGCGCGGGGCTCGGCCAGCGCATCGGGGAACTCCAGCAACGTCTGCGGCGGCTGGGCCTGGCGTGCCTGTTCCAGCAGGTGGGCGGACGCCCGCTGCTGGAACGCGGGGTCGCGCTCCGGCTCGGTGGGCTGCGGGGCATCCGGCCCGGGGTTGTCGAGTGAAGTGGCCAGCAGGGCCAGGCCCGCGACGGCCGTGGCCGACATTCCAATCCTCGTGATCCAGCTTCGAGACATGATGAGAACTCCTTTCATCGCACGATCCGCGGTGGGTTCGGCCTCATTGACGAGCGTCGCGGTCGGCCGTACCCCGCGACGCTCCCCGATGCAGGAGCAAGGCGCATGCCAGGGCATATTTGGACGTTCGGTCCGGGCGCGGGAAGGCGGATTTCCTGTGTAATCAGAGTGAGTTACGACGAAAAGGCCGTCTCTGGCGAAGGAGGGGCTGTTACGAATTTGCTGTGACGGCGCAACCGCGAGGGCGTAACCGGGCGATCAAGGCCCCGGGGATGGACTCACACCCTCCGAGGCGTCGCCTGTGGCCGGAGCGCACGGGTGCCCGGGATCGGGCCGCACGTCCACCGGGCCCGTGTCGCCCCACACCGCAGGACTGCTGTCCCAGACCCGGATCAGCAGCGCGCAGTAACCGAGTTCCTCGCCGGATCCTCCGTCGGCGGTCAGGGTCGCCCACAGGGCGCGACCCTCGGCCGTGTCGGCCAGCTCGAGGGAGGAACGGAGCGCGGCACGGGCCTCGTCCGTGTGGCCCGCGGCGAGCTCCGACCGGGCGAGGGCACAGAACGCTGCGGCGGCCTGGGTCTCGACTGCGTGGCGATCCTGGTCCAGCTCCTGGGCTTGCCGGCCGCGCATGCCCGCCAGCAGCAGACCGCCGGCCGCGACCACGGCCAGCAGGACCATCGCGATCCCGTTCACCCAGCGGCGGCGGCTATGGACCTGGCGCTCCCGCTCGGCTCCGGCCTCCAGGTAGAGGGCGACGGGCGGGGGGACCTCCAGCGAGACGGTCGACAGGCTCAGCCGGGCCTCGGAGAGGATGTCTCCCAGCGGAGCGTCCTCCCCCCGCCGGCCGCCCCGCTCCCACAGGGCAGCGGCTTGCTCGAGTTCGGCGAGCACCACCTGTTGTTCCCGGCTCTCGGCCACCCAGCGCGCAAGCCGATCCCAGGTGCGGACGAGCGAAGAGTGGAACAGCTCGATCTCCACGGCGCCGTCGCCACCCCCGACCCGGGCGACGGTCAGCACCCGCGCGGCCAGCAATCGATCGAGCAGGGCGGGGGCATCGGCTGGCAATCCCTCGATCACCGCCTCCGGAGTCCGGGCACGCGGCTGCCCATCCCCGTCGACCAGAGCCAGGATCAGCTCCCGGGCCCGACGCCGCTCGGGGCCGGTGAGTGCGTCCACCGTCGCCTCGGCGTGGGCCGCCAGGGCCCCCAGGACACCGCCGACGGATTCGAACTCCGACCGGAGCAACATCCGCCGTGATCGATCCCGGCGCCGCCACAGCCGAAGTCCGACCAGCTGCAGCAGGGCCAGGCGTCGCGACTCCATCCGGACCTCTTCGATCATCTGCAGCGCCAGCCCCGGGTCCTCGAACGAGGCGTTGACCGCCTCGAGGGGCCCGGTGAGGACCTCCTCCAGCGCCGTGGTGTCCGCCGGCTGCAGTACGACCACCCGCCCGAGCACCTCACGCACCCGGGGCGACTCGGCCGCGCGCCCCAAGAAGGCGTCCCGCAGGGCGAACACGACCCGGACCGGCCCCCCGGGTTCGTCGGCTGCCTGGCTCAGCGATTCCATGAACGCGCGGCGGACATCCTCGTCGGGCACCCGCTGGTAGAGCTCCTCCAGCTGGTCGACGAACAGCAGGATCCGACACCGTTCCCGCTCCGCCTGCTCGCGGAGCATCAGCCCCAGCAGTGCAGGAACGTTGCGCAAGCGTCCGGCCAGGATACCGGTCAGCAGGGGCGCGAAGCCGGGTGCAGCGCCCCCCTCGGACGCCGTTCCCTCGTCACCGACATCCTCGATCGGACCCGCAGCGGACGCTCCGGCGAGCTCGGGCACGGCGGCGATGGCCCCTGGCGACGGCGTCCCGTCACGGATCAACAGCCGTGTGGCGAGGGACTGGAAGGGATCGGCGCCGGGGCTCAGGTGCAGTACCTTCCAGGACGATCGCCACGAAGCCTGCTCCATCAACCGCGGGATCACACCCCCGCGCACGAACGAGGTCTTGCCCACCCCCGGGGGGCCGACCACGGGCAACACGGCCTCCTCCCGCAGCCGTTCGAGGAACCCGGCCACCTCGGCCGAGCGCCCGAAGAACACACCGCCGTGCTCCTCGGTGAACGGCTCCATGCCCCGGAAGGGCCCCTCTTCGGGCGGCGGACGCTTGCCGCCCCGCAGCAGCATCAGCTCCAGGGCGCGGTTGGCTTCCTTGGCCGTGGGGCGGCGGTCGGGCTCCTTCTCCAGACACTGGAGGATCAGCGCGCCCAGCTCCGATGGAATCTCGTTGAAGCTCGGGGGGACCGGTACGGGCTTGTTGGAAGAGACCTGGAAGATCAGCGACATCGGCGCGTCTTCGAACTCGTGGTAGGGCCGGCGGCCCTCCACCAGCTCGAACAGCGTGGTGCCCAGGGACCAGACGTCGGTCGCCTCGCTGCTGCCCTCCCCGGCCCACTGTTCGGGGGCCATGTACGGCGGCGTCCCGAACACGCGCTGCCCCTCGGTGGCCGTGCTGATGATCGAGTCCACGGCCGAGGACAGCGCCCGCGGATCGGACACGGGCAGCGGCTTGACGGTCTCATTGGCCCGCTCCTCGGGTTCCAGGGACGACTCGGCCAGCCCTGGTCCGTGCAACGCCTTGGCCAGCCCGAAGTCCAGGACTCGAACCCGCCCGTCCTTCGGCAGGATCACGTTCTCGGGCTTCAGATCCCGGTGGAGCACGCCGTGGGCGTGGGCTTCGGCCAGCGCGTCCGCGATTGCGATCCCGAGCCGCATCACCTCCCGCGCACCGACCGGCTCCTGCAGCAACCGCTCCCGCAGGGTCCGCCCCTCCAGGTACTCCAGCGCCACGTAGGGCTGTTCATCGGCCTCGCCGACACCGTAGATCGTCACGATGTGGGGGTGGTTGAAGCGCGCGGTGGTCCGGGCCTCGAACAGAAACCGGTCCACGGCCTCGCGGGTGCCGATCCGCTTGCGGTGCACCAGCTTGAGTGCCACCCGGCGGCCGAGCTTGGTATCCCGCGCCAGATAGACCTCGCCCATCCCTCCCCGGCCGAGCAGGCGCAGCACCTTGAAGTGGTCCACCGTCGAGCCGGGCTGGATGACCAGGCTCTCGTCCACGGTCCAGCGGTCGATCTCGTCCAGGTCTGCCCGCTCCGGATCGACCGGGGCGGGATCGGGAACATTGGCGCCGCCGTCGGTGGTCGGAGCGGGCCGAACCGTGGCCTGCTCGGCAACGTCGGGACGGGATGCAGGATCGTCGTGGTCGGACATCGGGTACTCGCAGATCCGGGGACGAGGCTACCACCGGGGCGGATCGAAACCCAGCGGCCGCCCCGCTTGCGGCGTCCTTCGGCCGGCGGATAGGCTCGTGCAGCCCCGCGCCGAGGCCCGCGTCCGGCGTGGCGAGGGACCATGGACGACGATCTGGCCCGCAGGCTGCTGCTCCACGCCCGTGCCCGCCTCGACCTCCACGGCGAGGCGTTGCCGCCGCCCCTCGAGGGGGTCTACCGCGACGTGCGCGACGAGTGGCTGGGGAAGATCGGGAGCGGCGGGGCCGAGGAGCTGTTCCTCGGGCCCTGGGGCACCCCCGCCTTCCCCCTGCTCGCCTGGGTCGCGGAGGGCTGCCTCGAACCGGCCGCTGGGCAGCCCGCGCGGGACGCTGCCGAGGCCATGCTGGCGTGGTACCTCGCCCTGCGCTGCCAGGACGACGTGGTCGACGAGGACGCGCCCGCCGAGCGGATCTACCTGGAGCAGGCGCTGACCGCCCACGCGGTCGGCCTGCTGGCCGAGGCGGCGGGGGACGCGGTCCGGATGCTCGCCGTCTGGTCGCAGGTCACCACCGACTTCGCCGCGTACGCGCTGCGCGACGCCCGGCTGCAGGCCCGGTCCGACTCCACGTGGAGCGAGGAAGAACTGGCGCGACAGGGCCGCAAGTACCTGCCCATGGCCGCGCCCCCCGCGGCGCTGTTGATCCGGGCCGGGCGGGCCGATCAGGTGGACCGCTTGATCGACGCCCTCGTCCGGATGGCGACCGGCCTGCAGCTGACCAACGATCTGCGCGGGGTCCGCCGCGATCTGGCGGCCGGGCTTGCCAGCCCCTACACCGCCGCGGTCGGTCTCCAGCCGGGGCTGCACGCCGGGGCCGACGCCGCGCCCGCGCTCCGCCGGGCGGTCAGGACCGGGGCCTGGGATGGGTACGTGGAGCGCATCACGCGGGCTCTACGCGACGGTGTCGCAGCGCTGCCCGAGTTGCCCGGCGAGCGGATGACCACCCACCTGAAGGAGCGACTGACCGTGCTGTCGCACCACCGGGCGTCGATGGTCCTCAAGGCGGAGCTGCACGCGCCGGCACTGGTCGCGGACGTGGAGCTGACCCGGCGCTGTGACCTGGCCTGTCCCCAGTGTTTCGTGCGGGCCCAGGAGGACGCTGGCGCGCAGCTGCCGTGGGAGCTGCTCGCCCCGCTCCTCGAGGAGCTGAGCGGGTACGACACCACCCTCCACTTGACCGGCGGCGAGCCGTTCACCCACCCCGACGTCTGGCGAGTTCTCGAGGGAGCCGCGGAGCTGGGACTGCGGCGCGCGGTCATCAACACCCACGCCGCGTCCCTCGAGGACGCCGGCCTGGTGCGGCTCGGCTCGCTGGCGATCCCGGTCAAGCTGCTGGTCAGCCTGGACGGTCCCCCCGGGGTCCACGATCGCACCCGGGGTGCCCGCGTCACCCAGGCCGCACTGCGGGTCCTGCGGCGGGCGCCGGACTGCGGCGTCGACTCCATGCCGGGCACGCTGTTGACCCGCGAACTGGTCGACCACGGCATCGGAGCCTGGCACGACTGGCTCGCGGACCAGCTGGGCGCCCGTCGACGGCTCGCACTGTGGCCGGTCTTCTTGCGCCCGGAGCACGGAGCCCTACCGACCGTCGGCATCACCCCGCTGTCCCCCGAAGCCCTGGCGGAGGCTGCCCGTCAGGTGGCGGATTGCATCGCGGCGGGCGCCGACATGACGGTGGTGGACTATCCGCCGATCAATCCGCTGCTGGCCCGGCTCGGCGTGCCGGAGCGGCGGCTCTGGCGCTGTACGGGAGGGGCCTCCCGCCTCTGTGTTCAGGCCGACGGGACGGTGACGCCCTGCCATCCCTTGCGCTGGGAGCTCGATCGCCTGTCCCCGGGGCGCGTCGGTGGCACCGTCGCACGGGCGCTGGCCCACGCCGACGCCCGCCGCATGGCCGCGCGGGGCCACGACGGATGCGAGGAGTGCGCAGAGCTGGCACTCTGCGGGAGCTGCCAGGCCGTGGTCTGGGGCGCCTCCGGTGGCCGCTTCCGCCGGGATCCGGGTTGCACCGAGGCCCTGGAGTGGCTGGCCAACCCACGCGTTCCGCGCTCCGTGTAAACTGGGCCCGCGACGTACCGGCGTCGAGCGGGAGGAACAACAATGACCAAGGAAACCAAGGGCACGGCGCCACCGCCGGTGGAAGAGCTCAACCCCTACGAGCAGTTCGTCGAACTCGCCCGCGGCGGCGTGCACGTCCGGCGCGGCCAGATCAACGATTGCCGCAAGGACGAGCGCTCGGCGGCGATCCACGCCGTGATGAAGGAGGACCGGATCGACGGCGTCAAGGAGCTGGCCGCGCAGTGGAGCAACGGCGAGATCGAGCTGACCACCAATGACGCCGAGTACATCGTCTTGATGTACGACGAGCTCCGCGAGGACCAGGAGAGCGGGAACCCGGGCGAGTTCACCTAGACCCTGGACGCGGTGCGCGCACGCAACGCGCGTGCCTGATAGGCTGGTCGCTCCCCGCAGGGGAACCAACGGGAGGGACCGCCCATGCCGCGCAAGGCGCTGGTTGCCCGCAGGGGCGCCACTCGAACCCAGGCTCACGTCAACGCCGAGATCGCCGACCTGACCGCGGGCGGCCTGACCGTTCTGCACCCGTACCCGTCCGCCTTGCTGGTGGCAGGCGACGAATCCGCCCTCGCCAGCGCCGCGGCGGCGGGATTCAGGGTCAAGCCGCTGGATCGCGCCGGACGGGTGATCCTCCACGGCCACCGCGTCGACTTTGCCCAGGGTCACGCTGCTCCCCCCGCCGAACTGGCCATCCCGGAGCCGCTGGAGGCCAGCTGGCCCCATCACATGGTCGGACTGGCCGGTCCGCCGCAGGCCGACTGGGTGCGCTCCATCGAGGCCCAGGGTGTCACCGCCGTGGAGACGCTGGGAAGCTGCGGCCTGTTCGTCTGCGGCCCGCCTGACAGGGTCGCCACCCTGCGCGCCCTGCCCTTCGTCGAGTGGACGGGTCCGTTCCAGCCGGTCTGGCGCGTGGCACCGCGGCTGGTGGCGGAGCGCGACGCCGCCCTCGGACGCCCCGCCGACGACCACGGCCGCCACCCGATCCGCTACGTGGGCGTGGGCGTCTATCCCGTCGGCCGGGCGGCCGCCGTTCGCCGCGCGATCGAGGCCGGCGGCGACCCGGTGCTGCGCCAACGGACGCGTCGTCACCGAGCTGGCGGGGGCTTTGCGGTGCTGCGTGTGGAGCTGGACGCCGGTCGCGTCGCCGAGATCGCGCGGCTCCCCGACGTACGCTGGCTGACCCACCGCGCCCAGGCCATCCTCGGCGAGGGCGAACACACGGCCCAGATCCTGGCGGACAATCACCAGGATCCGAACTCCACGGCCACCCCCCCGGACAGCTACTCCGACACCCTGGCCGACCTGGGCGTCGACGGCACCGACATCACCGTGGCGATCTGCGATTTCAGCGTCGACACCGCCGACAACACCGACATGCACGACGACCTGAAGGGCAAGCAGCAGGGGTATACCAACCTGACCAACACGGATCCGACGGTGGTCGTGGAGGACAAATTCGGCCACGGCACCCACGTGGCCAGCATCGCGGTGGGCAGCGGCGCCTCGGGCAGCACGGACGACGACGGGGACCTCCTCGGTCTGGGGGTAGCTCCGGGCGCGGACTTCGCCAACGTGGTGATCGCCCACTACGATCCGGACGCGAACAACGACGACTGGCCCGAACTGGTCAGCTCGCTGCAGACCACCGCCGATGTGGAGAACGTGTTCAAGTCGGCGGCCCAGCTGGATGCCCACGTGGCCAACAACAGCTGGAAGATGGGCCTCTCCGGATTCCCACCCTACCCCTACTCCGGGGAGGACTCGGCGACGGACGAGGCGGTACGGGATCCGGACGACGACGACGCCACGGCCTCCGAGCTTCCGCTGGTGTTCTCCGCGGGGAACCTAGGTGGCAACGCGTCGACGCTCACCAGCCCCAAGGAGGCCAAGAACGTCATCGTCGTCGGCGCGAGCTGCGGCGCCCGCTCCGAGGGGCTGCCCACCGACAACGTGGACTCGGTGGCCGGGTTCTCCAGCCGAGGACCGACCTCCGACGGCCGTATCTGCCCCCACGTGGTGGCGCCCGGCACGGACGTCGTCGGCGCCCGGCCCCAGCAGCAGTACCCCCTGTTCGAGGAGCTGCTGCCCGCCTTCACCGATGACGGCGGTTCGACCCACCCCGGCCACCTGCTGCAGGAGGGCACCTCACCGGCAGCCCCCCACGTCTCCGGCCTGCTTGCCTTGTACATCGAGTGGTGGCAGACCAACCACGCGGGCAAGACCCCCAGCCCGGCGATGCTCAAGGCCCTGCTGGTCAACGGCGCCCGGGACATGGGCGGCGGCGAGAACTGGCGGGTGCAGCGGGATTGGACCTACGACTACATGGGGGTCAGCTCGCTGCCCAACCGCTACAAGAGCATCGATCTCGCGGGCGTCCCGGACGAGGTCGTCGAGTCCTACTGGGACGAGACCGCCGAGACCTTCGAGCACGTGGTTCTGACCCAGGTGGCCAGCCAGGACGCCCTGACCGGCGACGGCATGTGGGCGGTGGACACCTCGACGGCCTCGGCGCCCGTCCTGTACGTGCGCTCGTCGCTGGGTTCCCAGAGCGTCAAGCAGTCCATGAGCCCCAAGACCAATCTCGATCGGTCCCGCATCATGTACCGGGACAGCGATGGCCTCGGTCACATCCCCAACAACGACCAGGGCTGGGGGCGCCCTGGGCTCAAGACCGTGCTGCTGCAGGACCCCGCCGGCGATCGGGGACCGAAGATCTGCTTCGACCAGCAGCACGCCTTCGACACCATCTTGCAGGAGTTCACCGTCCGGGTGGCGCCCAAGTACACCGACCGGCCGTTGCGCGTGACCCTGACCTGGACCGACGCCGCGGCGGCGCCGGACGACGCCGATGTGCTGACCAACGACCTGAACCTGGAGGTCATCGAGGAGTCCACCAGCCAGACCTACTGGGGCAACGTGTTCGACGCGGCCACCGGATTCTCGACGGCCGGAGGCGCCGCCGACGGCACCGACAACCTCGAGTGTGTCTACATCGAGAACCCGTCGGGAACCTACGAGATCAACGTCGTCGCCTGGGTGCTGACCGAGGATGCGCGCCACGCGGGGACGCCGGGCAATCCATGGCAGGACTTCGCGCTGGTGGTCGACAACGCCGAGCTGGCGAGCGCATCGCCAGCGGCCGTGGTCCCGGTGGTGGACCGTTCGGGCAGCATGGTCACCTCGGGCTACGTGGACGTGACCCGCGCTGCCACCCGTCAGTTCGTCGACCTGATGGAGGTGGACGACCAGCTGGGTGTGGTCAGCTTCGGCACGAGCGCCACCGTGGAGTACTCCGACGCGGCCGGAACGGGCCTCGAGACCATCACCGGAGACACCGAACGGGTTGCCGCGCAGAACGCGGTCGACCAGATCAACTTCTCCGGCAGCACCTACATGGGCGGCGGCATCGCCGCGGCCAAGGCGTTGCTGCCCCCATCGACCGCGGGCGCCGAACGGTCCCTGGTGTTGCTTTCGGACGGCTACGACAACCAGGGGAACGACAACACGAACACCACCGCGCTCCAGGCGGCCGCCGACGCCCCGGTGGTGCCGATCTACACCTGCGCGATGGGACCGCTGTCGGACCAGGACCTGCTTGGCCAGATCGCCGAGGACACGGGCGGCAAGTACTACTACATGCCCGACATCGACGACCTGTTCGAGATCTACAACTTCATCCGCGGGCGGCTGTTCTCCCAGGGTGTGATCGTCAACGAGTCCGCGAGCGCGTCCAGCGCCCGGGTGCAGGTGCCGGTGGACTGCACGGCCACGGAACTGACGATCACCGTCGCCTGGGCCGACCCGGCAGTGCAGTTCGTCGACCGGACGCCCGCTGCCGACGGCGAGATGGACATCCGGCTGGTGGCCCCGGGCGGGCGGACGCTCCACCGCCACGCCGCCCACGTGCTACGGACGGTGAGCCCGGGCCACGTGGCGTTCACCGTCGCCACCCCCCCCCCGGGCAACTGGCTGATCCGGGTGAAGACCGCCGACGGGACCCATGTTCGTTTCACGGTGGGCGGATTCGTCCACTCCCCGCTCGATCTGGCGCTGCAAGCACCCCAGGCGGTGAGCGTGGGCCAGGACATCGCCCTCGAGGCACTGCTGACCGAGGGCGGCGAGCCGATCCAGGACGCCCGGCTGGCCGGCTGGGTGACGCGGCCCGCCCTGGGATTGGACCGGGTACGCGAGCGCTACCTGCGCCAGATGGGCTCGATCGATCTGAACGCCATCCGGCCCACCGCCGAGCTGCCGGACAGGATCGCCAGGCTGGCCACGCTCCGGCAGGAGCTGATCCGCGATGGCCACGCCGATCCCCTGGCGCACGTCCGCGAGGAGCTCCCCTTCCACGCTCCGCGGGCGCACGGCCAGGCCGCCAGCTCCTCGGCCGCGCTGCCGTTGGTGGCTCCGCAGCGTATCGCGGGCAACGCCCTGCGGCGGGGTTGGATCGCCACCCCCGAGGCCCCCCGCACGCCCTCGTTCGCCCGGCTGATCGGGGCCACCGAGATCGGATCCACCAACGTCGTCGTCTCGGCCTCGGGTACCGCCCCGCGCGCCGGTTGCCGCTTCGTGCGTAAACAACTGGTCTCGGTGCGGGTCCGCCAGGCCCGGGAACGCGCATGAAGCTACTGCCCCGCGCCGCCATCGTCCTGTTCGTACTGGCCGACGTGGCGTTGGTGGCGTACGGGACGTACCTCATCCGCCAGGCACCTGCGATCGGCGTCGAGCTGACGGCGGCGGCGGTGGACAGCGGCTGCGCGTGGGAGCTGGTCCCTCCGGATGATCCGGACGGGGAGTCCACCGGGGGTGGTTGCGTCACCCACATCGCCGGCGTGGAGCTGGGACCCCACAGCCTGGCCCGGGACGCCGCCTACCTGCCCGATCACGAGGCAGTCGAGGACTGGCTCGCGGATCAGCAAGCGCTCTACGACGCGCTCGACGGCGTGGGCGAGGCCGAGCTGGCCGTCACCGGCGCCGATGGCCAGACCCGCGGGCTGACGGTCGCGGTGGGGCGGATGACCGCCAGCGAGTCCCTCCGCAAGACCGGGTTCAACCTGCTGACCGCCTTCGCGATCCTGCTGATCGGTGCCTTCGTGCTGTGGAAGCGGCCCCTCGAGGCGGCATCCCGGGGGCTGTTCGCCTTCTGCCAGGGGGCGGCGGGTGGCGCGGTGATCACCAGCCTGATCGGGGTCCGCGACCTGGCCTTCCCCGCCGGAGCCAATCGCCTGCTGTACGAGACCAACATGCTGGTCTCGCTGATGGGCGCGGCGGGCGTGTTCTACCTGACCGCGCTGTTCCCGGCGCCACGGCTGGGACGCGGGAGCCGGAGGCTCGCGCCTGCCATCGCGCTGGGGATCGCGGTGCTCGCATGGATCGCGGAGGCTGCCGGGGTACCCCAGGCCCGGGCCAGCGCGGCGATGTTGTTGGCAGTGGCGGGCATCGTCTTGCTCGTGATCTCGCTGCTGCGGCCCATGCGCCAGGTCCAGCGGCTGCAGGCTCGCTGGGTCCTGTGGGGCGTCGGTGCGACCCTGCTGGTGGTGGCGGTGCTGCGGGTCCCGATGCTGCTGGACCTGATCTCCGGGCGCGACACCCAGGACTCCCCGTTGATCCTGGCCATGATCCCCGTCCCCCTGGGGGTCGCGATCGCCATCGCCCGCTACCGTCTGCTCGACATCGAGATCGTTGTCCGCCGCACCATCGTCGGCGCGGTGGTCACCATCGGCGTGCTGTTCGCCTACAACCTGGCGCTGTCGGTGTTCGCCATCGGCATCGCTGAGCCCAGCAGCGGCGCGGACGGGTTCACCCCCGTGCTCATCACCGCGGTGGTGCTGACCTTCGTGCTGGTGCCGGCCCAGACTCGCATCGAGGGTTTGCTGGACCGGATCTTCTTCCGCAACCGGCACAACTACCGCCGGGTGCTGGCGCAGATCCCCAACGATCTCGCGACCCTGGACACGCCGGATCAGGCAGCGGACACCGTGCTGACCCAGGTGGGCGCGTCGATGGAGACCAACGTGATGGTGGTCGCGCTGGCGCCGGGGGTCGACGGCGGACGGCACTGGACCCGGGTGTCCGCGGGCATCACCGCCTCGATGGAGACACACACGGACGCCAGCCTGCGGCCGCCCGAAGATCCGGACTTCTGGGCCCAGGTCAAACGTACCTCCGAGGTGCACTTCTGCTCGTCCGACGAGACCGCCGGGTTGCTGGATCACTGGCTGATCTCCGCGGGCCTGGAGCTGCTGCTACCCCTTCGCACCGAGGAGCAGCTCGTCGGCCTGCTCGCGTCATCGGCGCCACCGGGGGGCACCCTGCTGTCGGCCGAGGACGTGGGGCTGCTTCGGTCGGTCTCCTCGAGTCTCGCGATGGCCCTCAGCCGCTCGCTGGCCGTCGAGACCATCCGCACGATGAACCTGGAGCTGGAGGAGCGCATCCGCGAACGCACCGCCGAGCTCGAACACACCCGCCTGCAGCTCTACCAGTGGGAGAAGATGGCGTCCCTGGGCGTGCTGGCCGCCGGGGTGGCCCACGAGCTCAACACCCCCCTGGGGGTCGTGCTGTCCAGCGCCGATCAGCTCAATGTCATCGCCCACCGCGGCGAGGCCTCATCTCGCCGGCTCGAGCGGCTGACCCAGCTGTGCCTGGACGGGGCGCACCGGGCCGCCGACATCGTCCAGAACCTGCGGGCGTTCTCCAAACCAGAGTCCCAGGATCTGCAGGTGGTCGACCTGCACGAGATGCTCGACTCGACCCTGCGGCTGCTGGACCCGACGCTGCGCTCCCGGGGGATCGCCGTCCAGCAGAACCGGGGAGACATCGTGCCCATCGAGGGGTATCCGGTGCTGCTCAATCAGCTGTTCACCAATCTGATGCTCAACGCCGCGTCGGCGGTGGAACAGGACGGGGAGATCCGGGTCTTCACGGAGCGCCGCGGCACCGAACAGATCGCCCTCATCGTCGAGGACGACGGGCCGGGAATCCCCGACGATCTCAGCGGCCGCATCTTCGAACCGTTCTTCACCACCCGCCCGCCCGGCGAAGGCACCGGGCTCGGACTCAGCCTCTGTTACACCTTTGTCGAGCAGCACGGCGGGCGTATCTGGGAGGAGGGGAAGGCCGGCGACGGAGCCCGCTTCGTGATCGAGCTGCCGTTGCGCCACCCCACCCAGCTACGCGAGCGCGCCCTCAGCTACCCCAAACCCGCCGAATGACCGTCAGGGCGGCCAGCGACGCCGCCGTGGTCAGGGCCACCGCACCAAAGCGCTCCACTCGCCCCCCGGGGTGAGGGCACGGATACAGGCCCTCCGCCGGCCAGCCCCCGTCCCAGCGCTGGGTGAGCGCCAGCAGTGCGAGGGCATCGGCCCAGGGCTCGGCGAGCGTGTCGGCCGGTGCGTCCACCGCCGCGCAACGGAATGCCTCGTCCACGGCGAGCACTGCCATCGCCGTGGCCAGCGCGCCCCCGCCCATTCGGCCATCCGGCTGTTGCCGTTCCACCAGCCATCCGGCCGCCCGGGCGATGGGGGACCCCAACCCGTGCCCCGGCCCGAGCCGCCGCCGCGCTGCCACCAGTCCGGAGAGCGCGAGGGACGTGGCCACGACCCGTTCGGGGTAATGGACCCCGGTGAAGCCGCCGTCGTCGTCCGCCCGGGCGCCCAGCCAGCCGGCCACGGCCTTCACCCGTGGGTCGCCGAAACCCCCGACATCACCGGCCATGGCCGCCAGCGCCCGGCCGCCCACTCCACTGCACGTGGGCCCCAGCCAGCGGTGATCGGCCACCCGCGGCAGGTCGCCTGGCCGGTCGACCCAGGTGCGGACCTCGCCGTCATCGTCGGTGGCCGCTGCCAGGATCGAACGGGCCTGTCCACGCGCCCACTTGCCCCCCTCGCCCACCCGCTCCGATACGGCGAGGCCGTCCAGTACCGCCGCGGCGACGTCCGCGTCGTGGGGAAGCTGCGGGCAATCCCGATAGTGGCGCAGATCGCGCCCCTGACGCGACGCCAGCACCCGTTCGCAGGCGTCGGCAACCTCCATTCCGGCCCGGGCCGCCCAGCCGATCACCAGCATGGGGCCGAACAGGTCTCCGATCCACTCGGCGCCGTCGAGGAACCCCGAGCGCTGGATCTCGTGGGCGCCAGCCAGTCTGCCGTCCAGGCCCAACGCCGTTCGGCCCACGGACAGGGTGGTCGCCATCGCTTCGGACAGAACCTCGCGCGCGGGGGTCGGATCCGGCGCCAGCGCGCCCATCAGCAGGCGATCGCGCGCCCGGTCCAGGAGCGCCGCGACCACCCGATCCGGTCCGCCGGCCCCGGCGACCAGCCGGCGGCGCATCCGATCCAGCTCCGCCACCGCAGCGGGCGAAGCCAGCGCCGTCCAGCGACGCCCGCCCGTGGGATCCAGCAGGCAAGCGCCGTGCTCCCCGCCCCCAACCGCCCTGATCAGCGTCCAGTGGATCTCCGCCCGGGCCGGACTCTCGGCGACACGGCGGTCCAGTGCGGCGGCCAGGCGGGTCAGCAGATCCGATGGGCGGGTTTCGTCCACACGGGGAGTTTACCGCTGCGCCACCGGGGTGGGACAATGGGGAGGTCGATCCGCCTGCGTTCCGGGGGGGGCGGGCGACGACGCCGGAGGAGACCATGCCCCCCGCGCTGGGCCGACCGAGGCTGTTGGTGGTGGACGACGACGCGCTGGTCCTCGGCGCGCTCGAGTTGCTGCTGATGGAGCGCTGGGAGGTGGACACCGCGAACTCGGCCACCGAGGCGCGGGAGATCCTCGACCGCGAACAGGTGGCCGTGGTCATCTCGGACCAGCGAATGCCCAAGGAGAGCGGCGTCGACCTGCTGGCCTGGTGCTTCGGCCAGCACCCGGAAACGGTCCGCATCCTGCTCACCGGTTACACCGACGCCGAAGCCGTGGTCGACGCCATCAACCGGGCCCAGGTGTGGCGATACATTCGCAAGCCCTGGGACAACCGGCAGGTGATCGGACTGGTGGAGCGCGCCCTGGAACACCGCGCCCAGGAGATCGAGGCCCGCAAGCGCTACGAGGGCACCCTGCGCTCCCTGGTCACCGCCCTCGAGGCCAGCCATCCGTTCACCGACGGCCACTCCGAGCGGGTGGCCGAGTTCGCCGAACTGCTGTGCGAGGATCTGCTGCTGGCTGGACGGGAGCGGGCCAATATCGTGCTGGCGGCCCAGCTCCACGACATCGGCAAGATCGGCATCGACAGCCACTACCTGGACAAGCCGGACGCCCTGTCCGCCGACGAGCAGAGCGGGGTCCGGACCCACGTGGAGGTGGGCGAGCGCATCCTCCACGAGGCCGGCTTCCTCGAGCCGATCATCCCGCTGGTCGCCGCACATCACGAATGGTTCGACGGCAGCGGCTACCCGACAGGTTTGATGGGCGAAGGGATCCCCTTCGGGGCCCGCATCCTGGCGGTGGCCGACGCCTTCGAGGCCATGACCTCGGACCGCGCCCACCGTCGCGGTTGCAGCCGCGCCGAAGCCTTCGAGACGCTGCACGCCGACGCCGGCACTCAGTTCGATCCCGCCATCGTCGAGGCATTCTCCCGCTGCTTCGATCGCAGCGCAGAGACGCCCCTGATCAGCCGGCCCGGGACCGTGACCCAGCGGGTGATCCTGGACTCGGATGCTTCGACGGTCGAGACCCGCGGACTCGATGGAGACGGGGACAGCCTGGACGGTTGATCAGCCGATCTCCCGGCGCTCCCTCAGCGCCAGATACAGCTCCTTGAGGAACAGCAGCCGATCCCGGTCGCCCTCGAACAGCGGAGCCTGGGGCATGCGGGCCATGAATCCCTGGCTCAGACCCCAGATCGTGCGCCGCTCGTGCTGCGGGTCGAGCCGGGGACGGGTGAAGAACTGCGCCAGCACCGCTTCGTGCTCCTCGCCGAACGACGCGAGCGCCTCCCGGTCCAGGTGGAACCTGCGCTCGGTCAAGGTCGAGTAGCGTTGGTCTCCAAACGGCCGTCCCTGGCTCGATCGGGACCGCTCCCGCACGACCACCGTGCCGGCCATCATGTCCCCCAACCGCTTCTCCTGGCGATGGGTGATCATGACGATCATCCCGACCAGATAGGTGTTGGGTAGCATGTCCACCATCCGGGCCAGGTTGCGCAGCAGGGACGCGGTCAGCGTCAAACCGTAGCCACCGTCGCGGATCACGCGGATCCCCAGCACCCGCTTGCCGAGGGTCTGGCCGTTGGTGACCATCTCGAGCAGCACGTAGTAGCCGAAGTTGACCACGAAGCCGGCGGCCATCGAGATGGCGATCAGGTAGCCGGTCGGCCCGCCGCCCGCGGACAGCTCGTCGGCAACCTGCTGGATGTCGGCCTCGCTGATCCACTCGCCCAGCACACCGGCCAGCAGGGCGGCCAGCAGCAGTCCGATCTCGACGGTGAGGATGATCAGCTGGTCGAGCAACGCCGCCAGGATCCGGCTGCCGACGCCGGCCAGCTCGAAGGAGAGCGGGACGTCCTCGGGGGTCGCAAAATCGACGGTTGGCCGTATGGATGTCATTGGATTCGCCGGCGCGCGCGGATGCTATCATGCCCGGCGTTCGATGGGCGATCCCTACCACAAGCACCGGGGGGTGTGGAACGAGCTGGAGCGGCTGCTGGCCCGCGCCCGCAGCGAGGGTGTGTCCAGCCTCGGATTCGAGGAGACCGAGCGGCTCGGGGCCAGCTATCGGCTGGTGACCGCCCACCTGGCCCGATACCGCCAGGAGGCCCGGGATCCGGACATCGTGGCCTACCTCAACGACCTGGCGATCCGCGGCCACGGCCTAATCTACCGCCCAACCCGGGATCGCATCGATCTGGCAGGCTTCTTCCGGAGGCGCTTTCCGCGGACCTTCCGCGCCACGTGGCGCTATCAGCTGACGGTCTGGGCCCTGATGCTGGGGGCGGGCGCGGTGGCCTTCATCGCCGTGCAGATCGACGGCGAGCTCGCGTACTCGCTGGTCACCCCGGCCATGTACCCCCGGGATGCGCTACACGCCCTGCTGCTCGACCGCGCGTCCCAGGACGCCCTGTTGACCGGGGGCCGCGACCTCATGGGCGACGAGAAGGCACTGTTCGCCTCGTACCTGATGACCCACAACACCAAGGTCGGGCTGCTGGCGTTCGTGTCCGGCGTGCTGGCCGCGGTGCCCACCGTGTTGCTGGTGCTGTACAACGGCATCTTGCTGGGGGCGTTCTCGTCGGTGTTCTACGGCAGCGATGGACTCAACCCCCTGTTCCTGCCCTGGATCCTGCCCCACGGCGTCACCGAGCTGCTGGCGATCAACATCGCCTGCGCAGCGGGGCTGTTCATGGGCGTCGGGGTGATCGACCCTGGCCGCCTGCCCCGCCGCGACGCCCTGCGCCTGCGGGCCCAGGTGGCGCTGCGGCTGATGCTCGGAACGGTCCCGATGTTCATCTGCGCCGGGCTGATCGAGAGTTTTCTGCGCCAGTCCCACCTGCCCTCGGGCTGGCGGCTCGCCTTTGCCCTGGGTACGGCGGTCTTGTGGGTGGCCTATCTGGGATGGGCCGGACGATCCGCGGGGACAGCGGCCAGCGTGAGGGCCGCCGGGAGATGACCATGATCAACGCTGGACGTACAGCGGTCGCGGCCTTGCTGATGGTGCTGATCGGCCTGGCTGGCGCCGCCCAGGCGGGCCCCAGGAACAAGGCCGAACCGCGGATCGGGCAGACCGGTCGTTTCACGGTGGTCGCGGACCGGGTCGGCGGCAGGGTCCCCGAGATCGCCCGGCGGCTGGTGGCCCAGGACCTGTTCCTCGCCGGCTGGCTCGCCGTGCCCACCGAACAGCTCAGTCAGCCGGTCACCCTTCTTTATCTGCACCGAAGTCATGCAATGGAGCGCAAGCTTCCCTTCCGCGGGGATCGCATCGGCCACGAGCACCTGGTGCCCACCGATACCCGACTCTGGGTGCTGGTGCGGGAGGACACGGGGCTGGAGGATCTGCGGCCGGCGACGGTCCAGGTCGCCGAGTACGGACTGCTCCGCGCCGCCGGCACCCTCCCCCCCTGGCTGCGCAGCGGCATGACCGAGCTGCTCGCCCGGTTGAGCCTCGAGGAGGGCCGGCTGGAGCTGACGGCTGCCTCGTTCCCGGCACTCCACGCCGCGGGTGTCTCCCGGGCGCCGCTGGAGGCCGTGGCCGAGCCCGGCTGGAACCGCTACCACGAGCCGCTTCGCTGGTACACCTCGGCGCTGGTGGTCGCCTACCTGTTCGACGAGGACAGTGCCGCCCTGGCCCGTGCGTTGGCCGACCCCGGCCGTTTCGACCTGACGACGGAGGTCGATCGTGCCCGCTTCGAGGCCTGGATCGAGGAGGCGGTCGTGCCCGACAGCATCGCTCCCCGCCTGCTTCACAAGGGCGTCGATCCCGATCTGACCGTCCTGGACCACGACGTGGACGGACGGCAGACCATGCTGGTGGACCTGTCGCTGGTGCACCCGCGCGGGGCGAAGGCGTTCCAGCTGGCGTCGGCCACGCCGTCCGCCGCCGCGACGGTCCGCGTTGCCCTGGCAGACGCCGAGATCGAACCGGCCTGTGGGACGCTGTGGGAGCGCGAAGCCCCCGAGGATCGGTACCTGCTGGGGCTCTGCCTGGCCAGCCACGCCCCGCACACGGCCGAGGAGATTCTGCGGCAACTGGCCCGCGCCGAACCCGGGCAGCCGCGGGCCGCCCTGCAGGCGGCGACCCTCGTCCTGTCCGGAGACGACCGCCCGGGCGAGGCGGCGGTGCTGGTGGAAGACGCCCTGCGAGCGGCACCCGCGGACGCCGACGCCCAGCTCCTCTGGGCGGTGATCCGGGCCCGCGGTGGCGACTGTGCGGGCTGGCCGGGCCACGACCCGCGGCGACTGGAACCCCCCTGGGATGCCCTGCCCTACGCCAACGGCCCCCTCGAACGCGCCCGAGACGGCTTCGTCCGCGAAGTCCTGGAGTGTGGCGCCGGTACCGCCGAATGACCCAGGGCAACGGGCCCACGGAGCGAGCCGCCGGTCCAGCCGTCGACGAAGCGGCGACCACCGCCGTGCCGACGGCCCGCAGCCGGTGTTGGTGACGGTGGGCAGCAGCGCCAGCGTCTCGGCGGGTTCGGGGATCCCGTCTCCGTCTCCGCCAGCCCCATCGTCCACGTGGACGGTCTCCAGCGAGAGGAGGAGCACGTCGCCCAGTTCGAAGGGGCTCCACAGACCCGAGGTCCAGGTCGTGTCGGGCGCGGCGTCCCCCGATCCGCCCGCGTCCACGACCTCCGCCGCCCCCTCGAAGGCGCAACCGTCGAGGGCCGTGTCCTCCAGCTCCAACCCGAGCAACGTCGAGTAGGCGAGATCCGGATCCATCGCCAGTGTAGCCGGGGGATCCAGCTGGGCCCAGATGGCGAGATCGTCGCGGGTGGTCCACAGCTGGGTCGCCGAGGGCACCGGAGAGACGTTGTCGTGGACCAGACAGTAGGCCTGGACGGGATCGCGCAGGCAGAGCCGGAGAGTCAGGTCGCCGTCGTCGTCGTCGAAGGGGGTCCAGCTCCAGGCTCGAAGGTCCAGAGCACCGTCCTCGTGGCGGAACTGGTAGCGCATCAGGTCCACCGAGGTGTGCCCGCTGTCCCCTTCCGGATCCACCGCGGGGAGCACGTCCGTCCAGCTCGGGTCGAGGGTGTCGTCATCCCCGGTGTCGTCGTCATCTGCGGTGTCGTCGTCATCGCCGACGCTGAAGTCGTCGTCATCGCCCACGCCGGTGTCGTCGTCGTCGTTCCAGCGTTCCTCGCACCCGGGTCCCGGCACCAATGTCGCCAGCGCCAGCAGCCCGGGAAGAGCAAGCCAGCGGCGTCGATGTCGAACGGCCATGGTCTCCCTCTCCTCTCCGCATCCCGCCCGGTCGCCCATCAAGGGGGCGAGCCCTGTCCGGCCCCGTCGTCGCCCCAGCAGAACACCCGGCCGTCGGTGGCCACGCCACAGACGTGGTTGGCGCCGGCACTCAGCGCGTCGAAGGTGACCTGCGGCGGGCTGGACTGCCCCAGCCCGTCGTCACCCCAGCACAGGGCGCTGCCGTCGTTCCGCCGACCGCAGCTGTGCTGCTGGACGAGGTCGGTGAGTTGCCGGCCGCCGCCCAGGCGGCGCTGCTGCGCGTGCTCGAGGACAAGAGGTTGACCCGGGTCGGCGCTACCCGGGAGATCGAGGTCGACGTGCGAGTGCTGGCCGCGACCCACCGCGACCTGCTGGCCATGTGCGAGGCCAACGATTTCCGCCTGGACCTGTACTACCGGCTCAACGCGATGACCCTGACCATCCCACCGCTGCGGGAGCGGGCCGAGGAGATCGAGCCGCTGGTCGACCGCTTCGTCGAACAGGCCAACCGGACCAACGACTGTCATGTGCGCGGCATCGACGAGGCCGCGATGGCGGCCCTGTGCGCCTATCCCTGGCCGGGCAACGTGCGCGAGCTGCGCAACGCCGTCGAGCGGGCGGTCGTGATCGCCTACGACGAGACCATCACCGTCGACGAGCTCCCCGAGCCGGTCCGCGAGCTGGCGGCGCCGGGCGAGCCCGCGGTCGCCATCCCCGCCCCCCGGACGTCAGGTGACGCCTCCGTGGCAGCGGTCAACCTCAAGGAGAAGCTGGGCCAGGTCGAGGCGGACCTGATCATCGCCGCCCTCGGTGGCGCCGGCTGGAATCGCGAGGAGGCCGCCCGCACCCTGGGCGTCTCCCTGCGCACCCTCGCCCGCCGCATCGCCGCCCACGGCATCCGCCGGGTCTCCTATGGCCGGGACGGTGGAGGCGAGCCGGAATGACGGTGGAGGCGGCTCAGCCGCCGTAGTTGATGGCGGCCAGGATGATGTCGCTGATGGCGACCTCGGCGTGGGATCCGCCCGCGTAGACGTCCCTGACCTGGACCCGGACTTCACCCCAGGACGAGCCGTTGTAGCCCCCGGTGACCGGCAGGTCGAACCACTGCAGCTCGCGCTTGTCCTCGAGGGTGACCGTGAAGGTCTCCATCATCACGCGGATGTCCACGGTCTTCGGGCGGCTGTAGGCGGCGAAGTTGGACGAGCTGGATCCGTGCCCGGGGAAGATGCCGATGCGGGAGATGGACCAGTCCGGAGACTCCACCGTGACCCACTCCTCGGCGCCGCCAGCGGCGATCCACACGCTCTTCGGGCTCTCGTCGGTCAGCTTGCCCTTGTCGCCGGGGTTGGATGACATCTCCACGACCATGGTCGGACAGGGGTCGACCTTGAAGTTGGCCCGGATCTCCGAGATGGCCACCAGGGTGTCGAAGTCGGTCCCGGTGTACACCGACCGGATGGTGAAACGGGCCTTGCCACCCCAGAGGTCGCCGCCGATGAGCTGGTCGCCCGCCTCGATGGTGACCGCGGCCCAGGTGTCGTCGAAGGCGTGGGTGATCTGGGTCACCTGGATCGGGTTCTGGGCGTCGTCCAGCGAGAAGATGTCGATGTCGATCTGCTTGGGGCGGGCGTAACGCTTGAACTGGACATCGTCCGGCCCCTTGCCCACCGAGACCGTGAAGCTCTTGAGGGTGCCACGGGGCAGGTCCAGCTCGATCCACTCGCCGACGCCGTCGTTCTCGTTGCCCTCGATCCAGGCGGTCTCCAGGCTGCCGTCCACCGCCGAGTTGGAGGCCGAGGCGCCCGACTCACCCCAGGAATCCTGGAGTTCCGACGAGGCGACGGCACCCGCCAGGGCGGCGGTGGGGAGCCACAAGGAGACGAGGGTAACGGCGAAGATGGCGTGGGCTGACCGGGTCATGGGTCCTCCGGGACGGGGCCCCCCGCGACGCGCCGGGGCCCGATGAGCGCACATCGTACAGTAAAGGAAGAGAGCCGTCAGCGCCCGGGAGGTTGGCCGAGGCGGGGCCGGGATCAGGCCGCCGCCGGCCGGGCGCGGGGGACGAAGATACGGGCGATGATGCGGTAGAGCAGCAGGGCCAATCCAGCGACCACGGCCACCACGAACACGGTCAGCGCGGGTACCAGGATCACCGTGGCCGCGGTGCCCAGCG
The DNA here is from genome assembly GCA_964436045.1 of uncultured Rickettsiales bacterium. GTDB lineage: Bacteria > Myxococcota_A > UBA796 > UBA9615 > CAYRNR01 > CAYTBN01. Next base: position 46,092 of record CAYTBN010000035.1, read on the forward strand.
CCAGGCCATCCTCCGCGAGGGAGATGACGGGGTTGAGCAGCCCGCCGGTCGTGGCGGTGCTGGCGAGGCGGAACTTGGCCTTGAGCAGCTGGATCACCCCGGCAGAAGAGACGCCGAGCACCAGTCCGGACGCCGTCGCAGCGCCCGCGTCCAGCTCGCCGAGGGCGGCCGCAGCCACCAGCGCGCCGGCGATCGGCCGGAGCGCCAGTCCGAAGGAGTCCAGGGCGTGATCGAGGGCGGGCACCTTGTCCGCTGCCACCTCCAGCACAACCGCCAGACCGAAGATCACCATCGTCGCCGGGTGTGCGATCCAGGAGAAACCCTCGTTGAGCTGCAGCAGGCCCACGTGGTGGGCCACCGCGGCCAGGAAGATCGGCAGGAAGGCACGCAAGCCGCAGGTGGCGGCCAACGCGATGGCCAGGCCTACCTGCAACAGCAGCTGCAACGGCTCGTCCGTGGGCATGGGAAACATGGCACCTCCGGGTCCCCTCCCCTCTCCGTCCTACGCAGCAGCCTCCCCGGACATTTCAGGCGCCATCGAGTACCATACGCGCCATGTCTGGCCACCCCCTGCGCCTGCTGTTCGTCTGCTCGGGGAACCTGTGCCGCTCGCCCATGGCCGAGGGGATCGCCCGTTACCTCGGAGAGCAGCGAGGGATCGAGCTGGAAGCGCGCTCCTGCGGGACCATCGCTCGTCCGGGAATGCCGGCCAGCGGCAACGCCGTGACCGCCTGCGCCGAGAAGGAGGTCGACATCTCCGGGCACCAGAGTCAGCCACTGACCCGCGAACTCGTGGAGTGGGCCGATCAGATCCTGGTGATGGAGGAGAACCACCTGCACGCGGTCAACGCCAAGGACTGGCGGGCGCCGTTCAAGACCTGGGCGCTGGGTTCCTTCACCAACCGCTCGCAGATCAAGGACCCCTACAAGCGCTCCATGCGCAAGTACCGCAAGGCTCGCGAGCAGGTGTGGAATGCCGTCGACCTGGCGCTGCAGAGGCTCGCTGTCTGAATTCCCGCGGGTGCAACCCCGCCGCTCGTGCCTATAGTGGGGCATGCGAGCCAAGACCACCCCCTGGATACCGTCGATGGCGCTGCTGGTGCTCCTCGTCTACCCCGCGCTCGCCCTGGGACAGGAATGGGACGATGACGACGAGGAGGAGGACGAGGGCGTGGTCGAGCGCGTCATCTATCAGTACACGGACGACCACGGTGTCACCTACATGGTGGATGATCTCAACCGGGTCCCGCTGGAGTACCGGACCGAGACGCGGCTCAAGGAGATACGCCAGCGCGTGCGGGTCGACGAGGAGGAAGAACGGCCGCCCAAGAACCCACCGGATCCCTCCGAGCGCCGCCCTCGACTCGAGGACCCGGAAGAGAAGAACGATCCTGACGAGGTGGCGAAGGTCGTCCCCCCCGCCGAGCGAATCGCCGAGCTCGAGAGCCGCCGCGACCATCTGCGGGAGCGCCTGGCCCTGCTCGAGGAGGGTTTTGCGGATCCCGGTCAGGCGGAGATGGACGGGGATCAGTTGATCCAGCTGCTCGCCGACACCGAGGGTGAGTTGAAGGCCATCGACGCCGAACTCGAGCAGCTGCGGGGCGCGGACCCGACCGACTAGTAGCGGCTCACTTCCCGAAGAACCAGCTTCGTAGGCGATCCCAGCTGGTGCCCGCCTTGCCCGACGGGACCTCGTCGGGGGCCTCGGCGGCGAGCCGCGCGCTCGTATCGAAGCGAGGTGGGTCGCCGTCAGCATACATCCGCGCCAGCCCCGTCAGGTCGGGGGTGACAGGCTCGGCGCGGGCCACGGCCATCAACGCCTCCTCGACCTCCAGCGCGCTGCCGGGCCGCCGATTGACCGGACGCTCCAGCAGGGCGGCCAGCACCGCGGTCAGCGCCGGCGAGCGCTCGTGGGCCAGGGCGAACCGTTCGGTCAGATCCCCCTCGAGCACCTTGTTCACCAGCTTGAAGCCCGCCTCCTGGAACAGGAGCTCGCCGGTCAGCAGCTCGTAGAGCACGCAGCCGAGGGCGAACAGGTCGCTGCGGCCGTCCAGGATCTCGCCCCTGAGTTGCTCGGGGGACATGTAACAGGGCGTACCCCGCGTCAGGTTGAGCGTGGTGGTCAGGAACAGGTTGGCGGTGGATCGGGCGATGCCGAAGTCCAGCACCTTGACCAGCCCTCCCTGGGCCAGGATCAGGTTCTCCGGCTTCACGTCGCGGTGTACGAGGCGAATGGGGTTTCCCTCGGGATCGAGCCGGTCGATGGCGTGCTGCAACGCCCGGCACACCTGGGCGCCGACCTCGGCCACCAGCCCGCCTGGCATGGGCGCCGCCCGCTTGTTCAGCCAGTCCACCAGGGTGCGGAAGCTGGGGCCCTCCACGTACTCCATGGCCAGCACGTGGCGGCCATCGTACTCGGCGAAGTCGATGATCCGGACCACGTTGGGGTGGGAGAGCAATCCACCGATCCGGGCTTCGTTGACCAGCGACCGGATCATCTCCGGCTGGGACTCGAGCAGCTCCTCGTGCACCACCTTGAGGGCCACCTCGGTCTGGAAGCCCATCGGCCCATCGATCCGGGCCGAGTAGATGCGCGCGTAGGCCCCCTCGCCGACGCGCTCGACGATGGTGTACGGGCCGATGCGCGCGCCGATCTCCAGGGTTGGCGGGGAGTTCATCGTGGCCCGATTGTGGACTCCAGCTGCGGCCGGGGCAAGGCGTGGTCGATCGCGCAGAGGATCGGCTCGTGGTCGGCGTAGAGATCGACCGCGGCCGGCCCGTCGGTTGCCCAGCGGCACAGATCGACCAGATCGCCCACGGTCCAGTGCTCGCCCGGGATCAGGACGACCCAGTCGAGGTCCCCTCCCCGGGCCCGCGCGACCAGCTCTTGCTCGACCGGATCCGCTGCCGTCAACCGCACGGAGGTGGCGGATGGGCCCAGGAGGAAGATGTCGCCCGGCGACCCCGGCGTCTGCTCGTCGGGCGGACCATCGGCGATGAACAGGGTCGACTGCAGCGGGAGGCCCTTGAAGGTGAGCCCCTGGCCCTCGAGGTCCGGATCGATCGCGACCGCCGCCGTCTCCGGCACCTCGGTGGACAACACGTGAAGGTCCAGCCCCCCCAGCCGCGCGACATCGGCCAAGGGGTGGAGGAATCCCTCCCTTTGTCCAGCCTGACGGTAGGCCAGCTGCAGGACGCGCGTTTCGCCGCTCTCCAGCCCCTCTCCCCAATCCGGTCCCACCAACTCGGTCGCTGGCGTCTGGGCCGAAAGAACGAGCGCGAGCCTGCCGTCAGCTGGCAAGGGGCCGGCGGGTTGTTGCGTTCCACCGGGCTTCAACTCGAACCAGGTCTCGTCGGAGCGGAAGACGACGTGGGTAGCGACCAACCGCTGGTCCATCCCCCCGCCAGAGACCTGCGGGAGGTCTCCTATGACGCGCGCGGCCGCGGCTGCGCGCAGAGGCCCGCTCTCGCGCGCCAGCTGGCTGGCCTGCTTCCCCAGCAGCCAGCGACCCACACCCACGGGAACCAGCATCAGGACGACGAGGAGGAGCCCCGCCAGGGAACGGGCGTTGAGCAGCCGTCCGAGGGGTGCCATCCCGAGCACCGCCAGCAGCACCACCGCTGCCAGCGCACAGATCAGACCCAGCTGCCCGGTGACATCGGCGAGGGAGAGGGCCCAGTCCAGCCATGCGGCGGTATCGTCCAAGGAGCTCTTGCCCACGGCCTTGTGGGCCAGCGTCCAGGACTGGGAGCGGAGAGCGGCGATCGATGCCCCGGCGGCCAGGACCAGACAGAGACCAACCCCCAGGCGCGCCGCGACCGCTCGGCGGGCGGCTCGCTCGGCCGTCCCCTCCCGCAGGCAGACCAGGACGACCGGCAGGATTCCGAGCGCCAGCAGGATCGCCGGCGCCAGGACCAAGGGGCTGTCCACCGGCGCGCGGAGGGCCCACCACGCCGCCACCGTTCCTGCACTCGCGACGCAGACCAGCGCCGCCAGCGCCCCCCTGGTCGGAGACCTTATCAAGGAACGACCCGCCCGCCCACCGCCCTCCTACAGCGCCACCGCCGTGAACGCATCCCCCCCCTGCTCGGGGCTGGCCGGGCGGCTGCGGCGGGGGTAGGGGCTCTGCTTGAGGTGGGCTCGCACCGCCTTGCGCAGGACGCCCGTGCCGAAGCCGTGGAGGATGAACACCACCGCGTCGCCCCCCAGGGCCGCCTCGTCCAGGAAGCGGTCGACCAGGGCGAGGGCCTCGTCCACGCGCTCGCCGCGCAGATCCAGGGTGTTGTCCGAGGTGCGGATCGCCGCATCCATGTCGACGGGACCCGAGGTCACGTCCGGGGAGGGGGCGGGTGCGCTGGGGGCGGAGGCCGCGGGGCAGCCCGCGGGAGCCTGCGATGGGCCCAGATCTCGAACCCGGCAGCGCACTCGCAGCCCACCGACGTTTACCTCCAGCCGGCCCTGGCCGTCGGGCAGCGAGGCCAGTGCGGCCTCCCGGTCCCCGGCCAGCAGCCGCACCGGGTCCCCCACCTGCGCAGCGCTCCAGTCCAGCCTCAGCGCCTCCGGACGGGCCCGCAGGCCAGCGGCGTCGGCCAGCTTGTCGCGCATCTCCCGCCCGCCGCGGGCGATGCGCCGCCGGCCCCGGTCGGCGGCTGACAGGCTGGGCTGCCGCTGCAGCTCGCGGATGATGCCCCGGACCGACGCCCGGTAGCCCTCCACCTCCTGGTCGAAGTCCTCGAGCAGGTCCGCGCGCACCTGCTTCTGCCGGCGCTTCAGCTCCCGGGTCTGGCGCTCGGCCTCGGCCTGCGCCGCCTTCGCTCGCTCGACCCGTTCCTCCGCCTCGGCCGCCCGCCCACGGACCGCGGCCCGTTCCTGCTCCAGGCTCGCCAGCAGCGCCTCCAGCTCCCGGTCGGAGGGCTCGAGGCGGGACTCGGCCCGGGCCAGCACCTCGGCGGGCAGGCCCAGCTGGCGCGCGATGTCCAGGGCGTAGCTGCGGCCCGGATGACCGACCGTCAGCCGGTAGGTGGGCCGCAGGGCGTCGGGATCGAACTCCATCCGGCCGTTCACGAAACGTTCGTCCGTCTCGGCGAGGGCCTTGAGCGGACCGAAGTGGGTGCTGGCCGCCACCCGGGCCCCCCGGTCGACCAGGCAGTGCAACACCGCCGCCGCCAGTGCGGCGCCCTGCTGCGGATCGGTCCCGACGGCGATCTCGTCGATCAGGACCAGCGCGTCCCCGTCGTCCTCCTGCAGGGTCTCGAGGATCGTCCGCAGCGCGAGCACGTGGCCGCTGAAGGTGGACAGGTCCTGCTCCACCGACTGCTGATCGCCGATGTCGGCCAGCAGGTGGGGGAACAGGCCGATGGACGAGCCGGCCTCTGTCGGCAGGTGCATGCCAGCGCGGACCATCAACGCGCACAACCCGAGGGTCTTGAGGCTGATCGTCTTGCCGCCGGCGTTGGGGCCGCTGAGCACCAGCGCCCGCCGGGGTTCGCGCAGGCGCAGATCGTTGGGAACCACGTCGAGCCCGCGCAGCACCAGCAGGGGATGACGAGCCGCGCGCAGGTCCAGCCCCGCGGCCTCGTCGATGCGGGGTTCGCAGGCGTCCAGGTCCGCCGCCAGCCGGGCCCGCGCCGAGATGGCATCCAGCTCGGCCACCGCCCCCAGGTCCCGCTGCAGGTCGTCGCTCCACAGGGCCACCGCCTCGCAGAGGGAGCCGAGGATCGCCAGCTCCTCCCGCTTGAGTTCGGCGTCGGCCATCTTGAGCTTGTTGTTGAGCCCCACCACCTCGCGGGGTTCGACGAATACGGTCTGGCCGCTCCCCGAGGTGTCGTGGACGATCCCGAGGTCGAGGGAGCGGGCCTGGACCTTCACCGGCACCACGTACCGGTCGTTGCGCTGGGTGAGGTAGTCCTCCTGGAGCGCACCCTGCCAGGTCTCGCCGGCCGTCAGATCCTCGAGCCGCTCGCGGATGCTGGCGTGGAGTCCCGACTTTCGTCCCCGGAGCTCGGCCAGGTGCGGATAGGTGACCGTGGACAGCTCACCCTGGCGGTCGAACGAGGTCGCCAGCCGGGACTGCAGCTCGTCCAGCGGGATGATCTCCTCGGCGATGGTCCGCAGGTCCGGCACCTCGACCTGTGAGTTCGCGAAGAACCGCCGCAAGTCCGCGCAGCCGGCCAGGGCATCGGCCACCTCCACCAGGGCGCGACCGTCCAGGATCTCTCCCTTGCGGCAGCGGCCCACGTGATCGCGCACGTCGTGGATCCCGCCGAAGGGCGCCGTCCCCTCCCGGGTGGCCTCCCGCATCTGGGTGACCTGCCGGAGCTTCCGCCGCACCCCTTCGACGTCCATGGAGAGCCGGAGATTCGCGCTGCGCTCCCGTCCCAGGGTGGTGCGCGCCCGCTCCACCAGGGCCTCGACGAGCCGGGGCCAGTCGAGGGCCGCGAGACTCCGTTGCTGGATGTTCGAGATGCCCACGGGGGCATGATCGCGATCAAGCTCTCACACGGCAAGCTTGCCCAGCGGGCGGCCAGCCCCTACCCTCCCCGTGTGACTGAACTCGACCGCCAGTTTCGTGCTGTCCTGCGACCCCTCGGGCGGACCATCACCCGCTACCGGATGATCGCCGACGGGGACCGGATCCTGGTCGCGGTGTCCGGGGGCAAGGACAGCTCTGCCTTGCTCTACGTGCTGCGCCACCTGCAGGCACGGGCGCCGGTCCGCTTCGCCCTCGCCGCGGTGACCGTCGATGGGGGCTGGGGTGGTCATCCCATCGCCAAGCTCCAGCGGTTCTGCGAGGCCCTGGACGTGCCCCTCGAGGTCCGCCAGGCTGACATCGTCTCCGCGGTGGTCGAGCGAGTGCCGGAGGACGACACCCCCTGCCCCCTGTGCGCCCGCATGCGGCGCGGGACCATCTACCGGGCCGCCCGCGAGGGGGGATTTCGCACCGTGGCGCTCGGACATCACGCCGACGACCTGGTCGAGACGCTCCTGCTCAACCAGATCTTCAACGGCCAGCTCAAGGCCATGCCACCCGTGCTGCGCTCCGATGACGGTGTGACCACGGTGATCCGGCCGATGCTGATGATCGAGGAGGCCACGATCCGCGCATTTGCCCACGGCGCCGGGTTACCGTCCGTGCCCTGCCAGTGCCTGGGCGCGGGCAACAACACCCTGCGGCGACCCCAGATCAAGGAACTGGTGACCGATCTCGAGGAGCGCTTCCCGGGCGCCCGCCGCAACCTGGCCGGCGCCAGCGGCCGGCTCCACCCCCGCCACCTGACGGACGAACGTTGGCTACCCCTGGACGAGGAGCCCGCCGCGTCCCCGAGCGGCAAGCGGCCCCCACCGCCACCGGCCCCCGGCGAGCTGGCTGAGCAGCTGGCGGGCTGACGAGTTCAGAAACGGCCGGCGACGACCAGGCCGGCCGAACGACCCACCGGATCCACGAAGGGAACGGGTATCAGCTGGGTGGTGGCGTATGCCTCGCGGACTCGTTCGGCGCGCTCCAGCCCTGCCTTGCGGATCTCCAGACCGGCGACCAGTACGGCCGCACCCCCACCCAGGACGGCGATGGGAACGCCGATGAAGTTCGGCGACGGTGCGATGCCGGCCTCCGCGAACTCCGCCTCCCGCTGCACGACCCAGATACCGCCCACCAGCATCAGGGCACCCATCACCACCGACAGGCCGCCAGTCAGCGCCATCGACGTCCCGAAGGCGTTCATCGTGCGGCCCTGCCAGTAGCGCCGGTCGTTGGCCACCTCGCGGCGCAGCTTCTCGTCTCCGCGGGTGTTGCGGGTCAGCTGCCGGACCATCTCGCCACCCACCGTCCACAGTGGGGCGCCGAGCTGCAGACCGATCCCGGTGACGATCCCCATCGGGATCAGCCAGCCGTTCATCGAGTTCAACTGGTCCTCGTTCCCGCTGCGGATCACGGCCAGCGACACGTTGAAGCTGACCAGCAGCGAGACCCCGCCCAGCACCGAGAGGGTGACCCCCACCGCACGGTAGGTCCTTGCGCGCTTCATCAGGACGGGATCCGGGAAACCGGGGTAGGCCGGGGCCAGGTCGGAGGCGGGCTCGGCCGAGCTCTCCTCCTCGCCCTCCGTGTCCGCCTCATCCGCCCACGCCGGGGCCGACACCCACACCAGCCCTCCGGCGAGCAGCGCAGCCAGCAGTAGCGTTCGGGAGCTCAGCTTCGACCCTCCAGTGGGCGCTCCGATGATAGGGCCAGGGACGGACCCCTTCAAGCGGTGCAGCCGGTCGGATTGCGACTCAGGCGGTGAGCCGGCGCAGCTCGTCCCAGACGTGCTGCATGTCGGGCGGGGGCGGCCGGTCGAACGCCATGTATTCGTGGGAGGTCGGGTGTTCGAAGCCCAGATGGAAGGCGTGCAGCAGCTGGCGGTCGAGGGGTTCGAGCAGCTCGGCGAGGTCGGGGTCCACGGGCATCCGCTTGCTCGCCCGACCGCCGTAGACCGGATCGCCCACCACCGGATGTTGCTTCTCGGACATGTGGACCCGGATCTGGTGCGTCCGGCCGGTCTCCAGCACCAGCTCCAGGCGGCTCACCGGCCCCAGCGGCTCGACGATCCGGTAGTGGGTCACCGAGCGCTTGCCGTGGTCGGTGCGGCTGCTCATCTTGATCCGCTCGGTGCGGTGGCGGCCGATGTCCGACACGATGGTCCCCTCCGAAGGGATCGGCCGGCCCCACACGAAGGCCATGTAGCGGCGGGTGGTCGTGTGGTCGCGGAACTGGTCGGCCAGCATCTCGTGGGCGCGATCGTGTTTGGCCACGACCAGCAGACCCGTGGTGAGCTTGTCCAGCCGATGGACGATCCCGGGGCGCTCGACCCCGGAGATCCCGGAGAGGTCGTCGACGTGGTACAGCAGCGCGTTGACCATCGTGCCCGTGGACTCGTGCTGGGTCGGGTGCACCACCATCCCGGCGGCCTTGTTGACCACCAGCAGGTCCGGGTCCTGGTAGATGATGTCGAGCGGGATGTCTTCCGCGATGACGTCGTAGGCGGCCACGTCCGGAATGTAGACGCAGACCTCCTCCTCCCCCTGGAGGCGATGCGAACGCCGACGCCAGGCCCCGTCCACCAGAACCCGTCCCTCGTCGATCAGTCGCTGGAGGCGGGCCCGGGAGAAGTCGGCGAGACGAGTCGCCAGGAACTGGTCCAGCCGCCTTCCCTGCTCGCGCTTGGCTACCGAGAAGATTCGTTCTTCAGCCACAGACCCTCTGGTAATGCTCCATGTAGCGATCGACCAGGTCGTTGGGCAGATCGAGGAGGGTGGCGTACTGGTCGACGAACCCCTTGAGGTAGATGGCGGCGGGCAGGTTGTCGTAGACGTCGCCCTCGATGAAGCGAAGGTACATCTTGGAGATCTTGGTGCGCTCGGCGATGGTGTCGAGATCGACCCCGCGCTCCCTCCGCAGGCGCTGCAGAGCGCTGCCCGTCAGCGCCCGCTCCTTGCGCACCTCACCCAGCAGGCGATCGTCGAGGGGCCTCAGCCGGAAAGCGGAGGCGGCGTTCTGGCGCTCGACGGCGTACTCGCGGCTCCACGAGCGCAGGCGCGCGCTGCTGACCGACGGCTCGTCGTCGCCCGAATCGTGGCCGAAGCCAACGGTGGACTCGACTGCGGGAACTGATGCCCGCTCGTCCAGATCCGGATCCCCGAGCCCCAGCGGGAGCTCCAGGACCTGCTCGTCGATGGGGGCGTCCACGAACTCCTCGAGGCTGGGATCCTCGATCTCCATCGGCGGGAGTTCCGGATCGAGTTGCACCGGCACTTCGATCTCGTCGTCGAACTCCCCTCCGTCGTAGTCCTCTTCGTCGAAATCCTCGTCATCGAACTCGATGGAGACGTCGGCGCGGGCGACGGTTGCCTCGCCCATGGCGCCGTCGACGAGCTCCTCGAGGGCGGACAGTTCGTGGATGTCGTGCACGTTGTCGAAGAACTCGTCGGGATCGTCGGGTACGGGATCCAGGGTCCGGGTCGACCGCAGGTACTTGTCGTACACCCGCCGCCGATCGCGATCGGTGAGGATGCGGAAGGCCTCGTCGATCTTGGCTCCGATCGCCTCGGTCTCCTCCGGAGAGTAGAGCGAGTAGATCGCCATCGAGTCCGGCTCGAACGAGGCGCGAACCAGGCGGAAGGCCCGCTTCACGTCCTCGTGGGAGGCCGCCGGGTCGACATCGAGGATCTCGTAGTAGTTTTGGCTGACGAACTTCACGGTGCTGCCAGTTTCTCTGTTCGAATCGTTATCGGCTCCCAGCCACGTCGGCGCTGCAATGCTGTCCCACCAGTGCGACGCCCCCGGAGCGGTTCTCCGCCGAGATCCCCAGCTCCATCAGCAGGGCGTCGACCAGTTCCTTGAGATCGTCTCCGAGGCCCTCGGTCGGTCCCCACTCGGAGACCGCCTGCCCCTTGCGCAACGCGATCCAGACGCGCTCGTCGTACTGGATCGCGCCCATCGTCCGCAGCTCGCACCCGAAGGTGGAGCGCGCCACCTGCTCCAGTCCGTTGGCGACCTCGAGGTCGTCCAACCGCCGGACCTGATTCAACACGAGGTAGATCGGTCGTCCCGCCAGCTCGGCGCCCACCCGATCCGCCAGCGCCAGCGCGTCACCATCGAGCTCTGCCGCCAGCCGCTGCAGCTCCTCGAGGGAGCGAACCTGGCGCAGGGACTCCCAGCGGCGGGGCGGGGCGTCCGTGGCGCTGTCGATGGCCTCGCGGACGCGCTCGCGCACCAGGCCGCCGAGGAACCGGTAGGCGTTCTCGACACCCACCGGATCGGGCACGACGACCAGCAGGGGCACATCGGCGCCCAGGAACGGTGCGGTCACGTGGTCCTGGGGACCGGAGCCCAGGTCCATCACCAGGTGGTGGCAGGGCATACACTGGAGCACACTCAGCAGCTCCACACGGGCCGCGGCGGTGGGCGCGTCGAAGAATCCGGAGACGCCGGGCAGCAGGCGCAGCCCCGTCCGCACCATCGGCAGGGCCGACGGGGTGTCCGGAGCGCCGTCCTCGGCGATGTCGGTGACTGTGAGGGAGCCGGGCGAACCGCCCAGCAGGGTCTGCAGGTTGCCGCCGTCCCAGTCCAGGTCGGCGGCCAGGACTTGCCAACCACGATCCGCCAGATCCGCGGCCAGGTGGGCGGTCAGCAGGCTCTTGCCCGTGCCACCCCGAGCCCCGGCGACCGACCAGGACACACTCCGTGCCCGGATCACAGTACCCTGATGGTCGCCGAGGGCTCCCCCGTTCCGCCGGGTGGCGGTGTTCAGCTTCTGAAACAGCATCAGCCTTATTCGCAGCAGGTTCAACGTTCTACGGCTCGTATCAAACCAAAATGGCCCTGGATCGTCAATACATTTTCGGGGAGATATCGCAAGAATTCCGGGAAGCTACCACGAACCGCGCCAACCCGGCGCCGCGCCCGCGCGGGCGCCGCCGCTCACCCGGGCATGGCGTACGCGAGCGGCCCTTGTTTTGAAGGGTCAAAAGAATTGTGACGGGACGGACGGATCCGGGGGATTCGGGATTACTGAAGCCGGCCGGGGATGGACTCGAGGAACTCGGCCCGGCAGCCCGGACAGAGCAGGAAGGTGCGGCGGGCCACGACCTGCTCCTCGAGCTGTCCCGCCAGCCCCTGGTCGGCTGCGTCTTGCATCCCCTGGAGTGTGCGGTCGATCTCCGCGTCGATGTTTTCGGGGATCACGAGCACGGGGTCGAAGTCCGCGGTGACGGTGACTTCGGTGACGTAGCGCAGAGAGCCTGTGCTCAGCACGGTGCCGCAGCGGGCGCAGCACGGTGGCGGCGCGACCGCCTCCTCGTCCATCATCGGATCAGCTCCTCGAGTGCGTCGGCCAGTTCGTCCCCGTCCCCCGGCAGCAGGGTGCGGGGATCGAGCCAGAGGCTGTCTTCGGCGACCCGGACCAGCACCGCCGGCCGGCCCAGTCGCAACCGCTCGGCCCACTGGCCCGCAGAGTGTTCGTGGGGCCGAAGTCCGACGGCGTGTCCCGGCAGGTCCACCTGCGCCAGCGCCCCGCCCCCGGCCCGGGCGACCGCCTCGCAGACCCTGATCTCGCAGTGGTCGGCCAGCGCGGGGGCCCGGTCGCGCAACGTCGCCTCCAGGGCGGCGGCGGCCGAGCGCAACGTCGCGGGCGACGCGTGGACCATCCGCTGGGTGGGCACCCGGTCGGCCTCGCCGTCGAGGAAGTGGCGCAGGGTGCCCTCGAGGGCGGCGTAGGTCAGCTTGTCGACCCGCAGGACACGCATCATCGGGTCCTTCGCCAGCCGCTCGATCCACTCCCGGCGGCCGGCGATGATCCCCGCCTGGCAGCCACCCAGCAGCTTGTCGCCGGAGAAGCAGGCCAGGTCGACCCCGGCCTCGATGGCGTCCCTCACGAGTGGCTCGTCCCCCACGTCACTGGGCAGCAACCGGCCGCTGCCCAGGTCCTCGACCACGGGCAGTCCGTGGCGCCGGCCGATGGCCACCAGCTCCCGCCGCCCCACCTCGGCCACGAAGCCCACCACCCGGAAATTGCTGCGGTGGACCTTGAGCAGCAGGCCCGTGGCGTCGTTGATGACGCTCTCGAAGTCCCGCGGGTGGGTGCGGTTGGTCGTGCCCACCTCGCGGAGGACGGCGCCGCTGGAGCGCATCACATCCGGGATCCGGAAGGAACCGCCGATCTCCACCAGCTCCCCGCGGGAGACGACGGCCTCCTTGCCCTCGGACAGCACCCGCAGGGCGAGGAACACGGCGGCGGCGTTGTTGTTCACCACCAGCGCGGACTCTGCGCCGGTCAGCCTGGTCACCAGGTCAACGACACCCCGGCCCCGTCCGCCCCGCTCGCCCGCCTCCAGATCAAACTCCAGGTTGCTGTATCCGCCGGCCACCTCGCGCACGCGTTCCAGCGCGCCGGGCGCCAGCGGGGAGCGGCCCAGATTGGTGTGGATCACCACGCCCGTGGCGTTGATCACCCGTCGAAGGTGGAAACACGCCCGCTGCTCGGCCCCCCCGAGGGCATCGGCTGCGACCGCGTCCGGCGACGTGTCGGTCACACCACCCGCGCGCAGGGTCTGTCGCCGGGTGTCGAGGACCTCCCGCAGGGCCTCCTTGACCGCCCACAGCGGCGGTCCACCGGCCGCCGTCAGCAGCGGGTGTTCGAGCATCTCGCCCACCTGGGGGAGGGTACGTAACCGCTGGTGAATCTCGTCGGTCATCCCGTGCCTCCCGCCACCCGTGGATCGTTGCCGTTGTACACTCCTGGCGTGCAGACCGTCGCGCCCCTGATCACGGCCCTGATTGCAGCCGCACTCGCCGTCTCGGTGCTCATCCGGGACCGGCGCAACCGGGTGTACCGTCGGTACGCGATCTTCGCGGCCATCGTCGCGGTGGTCTTCCTGTGCATGTTCTTCTATGTACACACCCGGCAGCCGTTCTGGCGCTACGGCGTGCTCCTGGGCGGACTGCTGGTGGCACCGGCCTCGCTGCAGGTCTACCACCTGGTGTTGCGCAGGTACAGGCCGGCGACGGGGGTGCTCAGCCGGGTCCTGTTCGGGGCGGCGGTGATCCAGGGCGTGGTCGTCATCCTGTTCGCCCGGCGGTTCGATCCGATCCACCTGCTCAACGGGGCGGTGGTGTTCGCGGGCTTGCTTGCCAACCTGGTGGTCCTCTTCCGGGTCCAGCGCGGGATCGAGCAGCCGGTGGACAAGGCGCGCCTGCGAACCCTAGCGTACCTGGGCACCGGGGCGTTCGGACTCCTGCTGACCGAGATGGTGATCCAGGCCTACAACCTGGAGGCCGGGGGTTTCTTCGGCATCATCCCCTTCCCCCCCGTGGGTACGCTGGCGACCGCGGTCTACATCTACTTCCTGGGCCAGGTGATCCTGCTGTATCGCCTGCTGGCGCTCCACGAGCTGATCGCCCAGCTGGCCAACTTCGTGGTGATGTCGATCCTGCTGGCCGGGGTCTACGCGGTGCTGGTGCTGTGGCCCGGCAGCGGTACGTCGCTGGTGGCGTCGGTGGTCAACACCCTGATGGCCACCGCGGTGATGCTGATCCTCTACTCGCCGCTGCGGGAGAGCATCGACCGCTGGACCGTGCGGGTCTTCTTCAAGGAGCGCTACCAGGTGGAGCGCGCCGTCGAGCGGCTGATCAAGCGGCTGCCGGGCATCTTCCAGATCGACGCGCTGGTGGACGAACTGCTCACCTCGCTCACCGGCTCGGGCAGGGTCCAGGCCGCGTCCGTGTTCCTGTGGAACGACGAGGATCGAGCCTATCGGATGGCCGCCCACGCGGGGGACCACTCGATGCCCGAGCTACAGCGGGTACCCTCCCGGCCCTTCGCCGAGGGGCTGCTGCGGGGCCGGTCGCCGGTACTGCGGGAGAACTTCCGCCGCCAGGCCCAGCACAACCTTCTGCTGCCACCGCCGCGCACCGATGGCGACAGCCGCGAACGGGAATGGCAGGAGGCCGCCCTCCACACCATGGAGGGCATGGGTGCGGACGTGACCATGCCCTTCCTGTCCGGCCGCAGCGTGCTGGGCTGGCTCAACCTGCACTGCGAGGCCAGGGCGGTGGGCTTCACCCGCGCCGAGATCGAGCTGATCGGCCGGGTGGTCGAGCGGGCCGCCGCGGGCATCGACAACAGCCGGCAGTTCGAACGGATGAAGGACCGCGACCGGCTGGCTGCCCTGGGCGAGATGTCCGCGGGGTTGGCCCACGAGATCCGCAACCCGCTGGGGGCGATCAAGGGCGCGGCCCAGGTGATCCAGGAGCAGTCGGCGGACGACCAGGGCTCGGAGTTCGTCCGGATCATCGTCGAGGAGGTCGACCGGCTGAACACGGTGGTCAGCCAGTTCCTGGACTATGCCCGACCGATGCAACTGGACCGGGATCCGGTGTCCCTCGGGCCCGTGCTGCGCAACACCGTGCGGATGATCGACACCGACGGCGTGCCCGAAGGAGTGACCATCGACCTGGACCTGGGCGACGAGCTGCCGCCCGTCCCAGCGGACGTGGAGAAGCTGCGGCAGGTGTTGCTCAACCTGGTCCGCAACGGCCTCGAGGCGATGCAGGGCGGGGGCGAGCTGCGGATCTCCGCCCGCCACCACCGCGCCCTGCGACGGGTCCGTCCCCTGGGCTCCACGGGCAACCAGCGGCGCCTCGGCGCGCTGATCAATCCTCTGGCAGGCGCCATCGAGATCGCCATCGAGGACCAGGGGGACGGCATCTCCCCCGAAGACCTCTCCCGGCTGTTCATCCCCTTCTACACGACCAAGAACGCCGGGAACGGCCTCGGACTCCCGATCTGCGAGCGCATCATCCGGGCCCACGGCGGCGAGCTGGACATCCAATCCCGCACCGGCGAAGGCGCCCGCTTCATCGTCCGCCTCCCGATGGACCCGGAGGCATCGAGCGAGGGCTCGTCACATTCCCTGGAGACGGTGGGGATCCGGTAGGAGCCGCCGTCTACGGGATTTGCCGAATTCCTGGTGATACAGGGCTCGGTCTCGGACGCGGACGCGGACGCGGTCTCGGTCTCGGTCTCGGCAATAGAAGCGATGCCGGCTGCGTTGCCCCTCCTGGTAACGAGAGCTATGGGAGGGGGATGTCTTGACGGACTTTTGCTCCATCCAGACCTTGCCGGCCGCCCTGTTTCTCGTCCTTGCGGGGTGTCCCACCGCAGAGCCAGCCGATGACGACGACGCCACGGCGCAGGACGACGACGACGACACCAGCCACGACGACGACGACACCAGCCACGACGACCCCGTCCTCCACCCGGCAGGGGGGTGGGACTGCGACGACCACGACCCGGCGGTCACCCCCGGAAACGGCTGCTGATCGCCGCCACGCACCAGAAAAAAACGGCTCTTCCGAATCTACGTGGGTTGCTCCCCACGGCGACCCTTGCCGTGGAGGAGGCCTCGCTCCCCGGCCACGAACACGTGTTCGTGACGCCCGGTCCGGCCGGCGGGGGGAGGGGCCGAGGAAGGTGCCGGGGCTGTGGATTTCTGGACGGGCGCCCGGGGATTGCGTTGATCGCGCCGGTCCGACAGGTCCCGGAAAACGTCTTCTGCCGGATCACCCCGCCCGTCCAGAAATCCACAGCCGCGGCGCTTTCCATCAACCCTCCCCGTTTTGCAGCTCGGTAGCTGAATGGAGATGGGCCTTCTCGGGGGCTGTTAGCGGGAAGCGACCTGGATCCGCATCAGCAAGCGGACGAGTTCCTCGCGTTCGGTGGGGTCGAGCACGTCGAGGTACTGCTTGAGGTAGGAGACGTGGCCGGTGAACACCTGCTCGTAGAGTTCCTCGCCCGCGGGGGTCAGGAACACCACGGTCGAGCGGCGGTCGGAGTCGCTGGGGGCGCGGTGCACGAGACTGCGCTCCTCGAGCCGGTTGATCACCCCGGTCAGGGTGCCCTTGGTCACCGGGACGCGGCCGGACAGGTCCTTGAGGGTCAGCCCCGTCGCGCTGCCGAGGGCCGACAGCACCTCGAACTGTGGACGGCTGAGGTCGTAGGACTCGATATAGCCGTCACTCTTGCCGCGCAGAGCCCGGTAGCTCGCCTGGAGCGTCCGGAACGCCTCCATCGACGGTTCGTTGCGGGCGATGATCGACCGTCGGATGGTGGTCACGCGGGGCCTCCCGTCGATGCAGAAGATAGCAGAAATGGGAGGTGGGCTTCAGGCGTCAGGCGGCTCTCCTACCCGAAGGTGTTGTACTTGACGATCGCCCAGACGGCTTCGAAGCCGTCGCGGACGCCGATCTTCTTGCCCTCGGCGTAGTCCCGGCCCGAGTAGCTGATGCCGACCTCGTAGATCCGCCAGCGACCCTTGGCGACCCGCGCCGTGATCTCCGGCTCGATGTCGAACCGCTCGGAGACCAGCTTGATCTGGTCGACCACCTCCCGACGGAAGACCTTGTAGCAGGTCTCCATGTCCGTCAGGTTCAGGTCGGTGAAGATGTTGGACATGGTGGTCAGCATCCGGTTGCCGACCATGTGCCAGAAGTAGAGGACCCGGTGCTCCTCGCTGCCCACGAAGCGGGAACCGTAGACCACGTCGGCGCGGCCGTCGAGGATCGGTCCCAGCAGCCGTGTGTAGTCGCCGGGGTCGTACTCCAGGTCCGCGTCCTGGACCAGCACGATGTCGCCGCTGGTCCGGGCGAACCCGGTTCGCAGGGCGGCACCCTTGCCCCGGTTCCGTTCGTGCAGCTCCACGAGAACTGGAATCGGAGCGTGCTCGGCGACGATCCCGTCGTACAGGTCGCGGGTGCCGTCCGTGGAGCCATCGTCCACCAGCACCAGCTCCAGCTCCATGCCCACGTCCACGGCGGCCACCCGGGCCACGATCTCGCGGACCGTGGCCAGCTCGTTGAACACCGGCATCACCACCGACAGCTTCACGGCTTCGTTCCTCCCGTCCCGGCCTGCCCCCCCCTGGCGAGCGATTCGGGGACGCGCCCCGGGCCCCCATGCGGTTCGCCATAGCTGGCGATGGCTGGGATGCTCATCAGCAGGATCGCCACATCCAACCACATCGAGGCGTTCCGCAGATAGTACAGATCCTGTTCGACACGTTCATCCCAGCTCAGCGCACCGCCCCCGGTGACCGCCGCCCAGCCGGTCATGCCGGGGAGCGCCGCGCGGCGACCGGCCTGGTGGCCGCGGAGCAGATCGTCGTGCTGCGGGATCAGCGGCCGGGGTCCGACCAGGCTCATCTCGCCCCGCAAGACGTTGACCAGCTGGGGAAGCTCATCGAGGGCCCAGCGGCGGATGAAACGGCCCACCCGGGTCACCCGGTGGGCGTCATCGCCACCGGAAGGATCGCCGCCCCCGCGGGCGGGGGGTGCGTCGCCCCGGGCCGTGTGCATCGAACGGAACTTGTAGATGGTGAACCCCTGGCGATCCTTGCCCACCCGTCGCTGGGCGAAGATCACCGGTCGCCCGCTCTCCCACCACACCGCGGCGGCGGTTGCGCCGATCAGCGGCGCCAGCCCCACCAGGGCGGCCGAGGCCGCGCCGATGTCCAGCATCCGCTTGCACGCGCAGTGACGGCTCACCGACATTCCTCCTGGGCTCGAAGCCCCTCGAGGACACGGCGGAGCCCTTCGAGCAACGGGGTACCTGCGCGGAAGCCGAGGGTCCTGTCGGCGCTCTCGACCGCGGCCCGCGAGTGGCGCACGTCCCCGGCACGCGCCGCCGCGTGCTCCACCAGCGCTGGCAGACCGGTCAAGTCCTTCAGCCCCCGGACGAGCTGCCGCAGCGAGGTCCCGACACCCGTGCCCACGTTCAGGGCCCGGCCCCCGCCGCGCTCCGTCGCGCAGGCCGCCCGGATCGCCGCGACCACGTCGCCGACGAACACGAAGTCACGGGACTGCCGGCCGTCGCCGAAGAGGGTGATCGGGTCCCCCCGCAGCACGGCCGAGGCAAACAGCGGAACGACCGCCGCGTAGGGCGACGCCGGATCCTGGCCCGGGCCATACACGTTGAAGAATCGCAGGGCCACCCCCGACAGGTTCCCCGCATCGCTGGCGCCCAGCACCCGCTCCTCGGCGGCCAGCTTGGACGCCGCGTACGGTGAGGCGGGCGACAAGGGGCAGCTCTCGTCCACTGGCATCTGCTGCGGATCGCCGTACACGGCGCACGAGGACGCGAGGACCAGGCGGCCCACGCCCGTGCGGGCGGCGGCGTCCACTACCACCCCGGTACCTCCCGAGTTGATCGCCAACGTCTCCGCGGGGTGCTCCACCGACCACGGGACCGAGACCCGGGCGGCCAGGTGGACCACCCGATCCACCCCTTCACAACAGCGCTCGACGGTGTCCGGGTCGCACACCGTACCGACCACCAGCTCGCAGTCCGGCGAGGACGGCGGCAGGCGATCGGCGGAGCCGGCGGACAGATCGTCCAGCACGCGCACCCGTTCGCCGCGCGCTCGGAGGCTATGGACGAGGTGGGAGCCGATGAACCCCGCACCCCCGGTGATCAGGAAGCGCCCCATTGGTTTCCGATCGTTGGAACCGGAACCGCGTGCCTCAGGGGAGACAACGCCGGATCTCGGTGACGATTCGCTCCAGATCACCGTCGGACATCGCGGTGCCACTGGGCAGACACAGGCCCCGGTCGAAAAGTCCCTCGGAGACCCCCCCGCCGCATACGCGGCAGTCGGCGAAAACCGGCTGCAGGTGCATCGGCTTCCAGACCGGCCGCGACTCGATGTCGCAGCCCTCCAGATGTAGGCGAATCGTCTCGCGGTCCGTACCCGCCACCGCCGGGTCGATCAGGGCCACCGTGAGCCAGAAGTTGGAATCTCCGGTCGGGGCCTCCTCCAGGAACGAGAACCCCGGCGCGTCGCCCAGCGTTTCCTTGTAGAACCGATGGATGCGCCGCTTGACCCGGATGCGCTCGTCCAGGGCCCGCAGCTGACCGCGGCCCACCGCGGCCAGCAGGTTGGACAGCCGGTAGTTGTAGCCGATGGTCGTGTGCTGGTAGTGGGGCGCCGGGTCCCGGGCCTGGGTGGCCAGGAAACGCGCCCGGGTGACGAAGGCCTCGTCCGACGACAGCAACATCCCGCCACCGCCACAGGTGATGATCTTGTTGCCGTTGAACGACAGGGCGGCCATCACCCCGAAGCTCCCCGCCGGACGCCCCTTGTAGCTGGCGCCCAGCGCCTCGGCAGCGTCCTCGATCAACGGCACGCCGAAGCGCTCGCAGGCCGCGACGATGGGATCGTAGTCCGCGCACTGGCCGTAGAGATCGACCGAGAGGACCGCCGCCGGTAGTTTGCCCGCCGCCGCAGCCCGTTCCAGCTCCTCGGCGACCAGCGCCGGATCCAGATTCCAGGTCGACGCCTCGGCGTCGATGAACACGGGCTTCGCGCCCACGTAGGTGATGGCGTTGGCCGACGCGGCAAAGGTCAGGTCGGAGCACAGCACCTCGTCGCCGGGGCCCACGTCCAGCATCAGCAACGCCAGGTGGAGCGCCGCGGTGCCGCTGGACAGGGCTGCCGCGTGGGGCACACCGGCGCGCGCGGCGGTCTCGACCTCGAAGCCGTTCACGTGGGGTCCCAGCGGCGCGATCCAGTTGGTATCGAACGCTTCGTGGACCAGGGGCTGCTCGTCCCCGGACATGTGAGGCGGTGAGAGGTAGATCCGCGCCATCGCCTGTTCTCCCGGTGGGGGGTGGGTGTCTCGTTGTAGGGAGGGGGCCGGGCCGGTGTCAAGGCGCAGGCCGGCGCGCGAGTTCGCCCGCGGAGGAGTATCATGGGGCGATGGCAAGCAGTGCATCTCCCCCGCTACCGACCCTCGATCTCAAAGCCCAGTTCGCCACCATCGGCGACGAGATCCGGGCGGCGATGGAACGGGTCCTGGTCAGCCAGCACTTCATCATGGGCCCCGAGGTGGCGGCCTTCGAGGACGAGGTCGGCAGCTACCTGGGCTGCGGCCGGGCGCTGGGGGTGTCCAGCGGCACCGACGCGCTGCTGGCGGCGTTGATGGCCCTGGACGTGGGTCCCGGGGACGAGGTGGTCACCAGCCCCTTCACCTTCTTCGCCACCGCCGGGGTGATCCACCGGCTGGGGGCGACTCCGGTATTCGTCGACATCGAGCCCGACACCTTCAACCTGGACCCCGCCACCTTGCCGACGGTGGATCCGGCGCGGGTCAAGGCGATCATCCCGGTGCACCTCTACGGCCGTTGCGCCCCGATGGCATCGATCGGGGGCTGGGCCCGGGCCCACGGTGTGGCAGTGGTCGAGGACGCGGCCCAGGCCATCGGCGCCCGGGCCGGCGGCCGGATGGCCGGCACCCTGGGGGACGTGGCCTGCTTCAGCTTCTTCCCTTCCAAGAACCTCGGCGCCCTCGGCGACGGAGGGATGGTGACCACCGACGACCTGGAGTTGGGGGAGCGGCTGGCGATCCTGCGGGTTCACGGCGCGCGCCCCAAGTACCACCACCACCTGGTGGGCGGGAACTTCCGGCTGGACGCGATCCAGGCGGCCGCGCTGCGGGTCAAGCTCGCCCACCTGGACGACTGGAACGCCGGGCGGCGGGCCGCGGCCACCCGCTACGACGATTTGATGACCGACGCCGGGCTGGTGGGGGACGATGGACCCATCCTGGCCCTGCCGGCCCCCGACGGCGATGACCACCAGGTCTTCCACCAGTACGTGATCCGCGTGCGTCAGCGCGACGAGCTGGCGCGCCAGCTGACGGCCGAGGGTATCGGCACCGCAATCTACTACCCCGTACCCCTGCACCTGCAGGCATGCTTCGGGGACCTGGGCTACCGCCCCGGGGACCTGCCGGTGTCGGAGCGGGCGGCCGGCGAGGTGCTGGCCCTGCCCATGTTCCCCGAGCTGACCGACGACCAACAACGGCGGGTTGTGGATGCCATCGCCGCGTTCTTCCGGAAGTGACCATGACGCGACTAGGGCTGATCGGCTGTGGGCGCATCGCGCCTCGACATGTGGATGCCATCGGGCGAACCGAGGGCCTCGAGCTGGTCGCGGTGTGCGACGCCGTGGCCGAACGCTCCGCCGAGATCGCCGACCCGCTGGGGATTCCGACCTACGCCAAGTTCGGGGCGATGCTGGACGGCACCGACATGGACGCGGTGGTGATCTGCACCCCCAGCGGCCGCCACGCGGCCCACAGCATCGCGGCCGCCCGGGCGGGCAAGCATATCGTCACCGAGAAGCCGATGGCGACCTCGGTGGCCGACGCCGACGCCATGATCAAGGCCTGCGACGACGAGGGCGTGCAGCTGTTCGTGGTCAAGCAGAACCGGTTGAACCCGCCGGTACAGCTGGTCAAGCGCGCGATGGACAAGGGCCGCTTCGGCCGGGTGTTCATGATCAACGCCACGGTGTTCTGGTCCCGGCCCCAGAGTTACTACGACCAGGCCAAGTGGCGAGGCACCTGGGAATTCGACGGCGGTTGTTTCATGAACCAGGCCAGCCACTACGTGGACCTGGTGCTGTGGCTGATGGGTCCGGTGGAGAGCGTGATGGCCAAGACCGGCACCCTGGCCCGCCGCATCGAGACCGAGGACACAGGCGCCGCCATCGTCCGCTTTCGCGACGGCGGCATCGGCGTGCTGCAGGTGACCGTGCTGACCTACCCGCGCAACCTGGAGGGTTCGCTGACCATCATCGGCGAGAAGGGCACGGTCAAGCTCGGCGGGGTGGCCGTCAACAAGATGGAGACCTGGAACTTCGCCGAGTACGACGACGACGACCGCGAGGTCGAGGAGGCCAGCTACGCCCCCAAGGACGTCTACGGCATCGGCCACCTGGGCTACTACCAGACCGTGGCCAGGGTCCTCCGCGGCGAAGGTGTCGCCGATCCCGACGGCCGCGACGGACGCAAGAGCCTGGAGCTGATCCAGGCCATCTACCAGTCGGCCCGCGAAGGCCGCGAGATCCCGCTGCCGTTGCAGAACAGATAGTCCGAGCCCGGGTCCCCGTCTCGGGGGGGGGGGGGGGGGGGGGGGGGGGGGGGGGGGGGGGGGGGGGGGGGG
>CAYTBN010000036.1:0-67616 GCA_964436045.1 uncultured Rickettsiales bacterium
CCCGTCGCCGTCGTCGTCCACCGCCTCGTCGGTCAGCGGATCGCAGTCGTCGTCGATCCCGTTGCAGACCTCCTCGGCCCCCGGGAAGACGTCCGCGTCGTCGTCGTCACAGTCGCCCTCGCACTCGGCGAACCCGTCGCCGTCGTCGTCGGCGTTTTCGTCGGTGGCCGGATCGCAGTCGTCGTCCAGCCCGCCGTTGCAGACCTCCTCGGCTCCGGGCAGCACCCCGGCATCGCCGTCGTCGCAGTCACCCTCGCACTCCGCCAGCCCATCGCCGTCGTCGTCGGTCTCGTCGGCCGGCACCGCCCCGTCGCAATCGTTGTCGAGCCCGTCGCACAGCTCCTCCGCCCCCGGATAGACCAGCGGATCGGCGTCGTCGCAGTCGTCCTCGGCGGGGTACCCGTCCCCGTCCGCGTCGGTGGCCTCGGTGGTATCGTCGTCTCCGGTGGAGTCGTCGTCGCCGGACGTGTCGTCATCCCCGGTGCTGTCGTCGTCCCCGGTGGCGTCGTCGTCGTCATCGGCGCTCGTCGTCGTGTCGTCGTCGTCATCCTGCGGATCCGGACACCCCAGGACCAGGGCCGAACCGAGCAGCATCAGGAACATCCAGCGTGCGGACATGGGTACCTCCCTCGTCTGGAACGAGCGATCAGTCTATCGCGATTGGGGGAGGCTGAGGTCGAACGCGTCGCAACGCGACCACCGCGAGGGCAAACAGGAAGGCGGTGGCGGCGCCGGCGCGACCCGAACTGGAGGTGCCGCACGCACCGCAGGGGGTGCACTCGGGATCGTCGAAGTCGACGGCCAGGTCGCAGTCGTTGTCGATCTCGTCGTCGCAGACCTCACGCATCCCGGGGTTGATCTCCGGGTTGCCGTCGGCACAGTCACCCTCGTCCTTGGAGTAGCCGTCCTCGTCCAGATCGGCGGTGTCCCAGTCGATGGCCAGGGCGGCCCCCGGGAACAACAGGGATCCCAGCAACAGAGCCAGCATCCAGCGGTGTGTGGGCGTCATCTGAACCTCTCGAGCGCGGACCATTATGACCGCTGGTCGAGGGGCCGTCGCGGACGACGGCCGCTCAGCTCACGTCGAGGGGGCCGGCGACGTTGTCGGTCTCGTGGGTCTCGTCCACGTCCTCGGTGGTGTCGACGATGGCGAAGGAGCCCCAGCCGAACCACGGCGAGTCTGCCGCCTCGAAGTCGGCGTAGATGGTCTCGCCGGGCAGCAGCTCTTCGATCTCCACCCAGGCGTCACCCTCGTCGCCCACATCGGGATCGAACCAGGGGTCGATCCACAGGTCGACCCAGAATCCGTAGGCCGGCGCCGTGCCGGAGTTGGTCACGTCGATCCAGAAATAGGTGGTGTCGATGTCGTAATCGACGAACGCCTCGAAGTAGGTGATCTCCAGGTTGGGCATGCCCGTGTAGCCGGGATCGTCGTCGTCATCGTCGTCGTCGCCTGCCGGCGTGTCGTCGTCATCGTCGTCGTCACCCACAGGGCTGTCGTCGTCGTCATCGTCGTCGCCCAGCGGCTCGTCGTCGAAGCCCAGGACATCCACCGTGGCCGGGGTCGAGGCGAGGTGCTCGTACTCGGCCGTCACGTGGGTCACGCCCTCGGACAGGGCGGTCACCCGGCCGTCGGTGGCCACCTCGGCGATGTCCTTGTCGCCCACGACCCAGCGCACGCCGCCGGAGAAGTCACCGCGGGTGCCGTCGGAGAACTCCGCCATCGCGCTCAGCCACTCGCTCTCGCCGCTCGCCAGCTCCAGCCGGTTGGGCGTGACGGACAGCCCGACGATCTGGGCGTCGGTGACCAGCACCGGGACCGGGTCGCTGTACAGGGTATCCAGCACCGCCCGCACCGAGGCGGTACCCGAGCGCAGGCCCCGAACGCGGCCCTCGTTGTCCGAATCGTCGGAGAGGTTGATGCAGTCTGCGCCGCTCATCACCGACCAGCGCACCGACGCCGTGATGTCCGCGGTGGAGCCGTCCTCGTAGAACGCCAGCGCGGTCAGCTGGATCTCGCTGCCCACCGGGAGCACCGAGTCGGCGGGGGTGACGGTGATCCCCAGGGGCGGAGCTTGCTCCACCGGCGGGTTGTCCGGCAGCACGCAGCCGACGGTCAGGGTCGTTGTCAGCAGGGCCAGGGCGATGAGGGTCAGGGTCCGCATCTTGGCTCCTCCTTCGTTCGAGGCCACGTCATGTGGCACATCATTGAATTTGCAAGGAGTGGGCCAGTTTTCCGTCAGCCCCCTCTCGACGGTAATTCTCGTATTTTCCCCCGAATTTTCAGCGGGTTACGCGTCAACCAGCTGGACTGCCCAGGCCGCCGCGCACCGGCCGAGATGTGTGACAGGAGTGTGCCACCCTGTGCCTCCGGCCCCTTGCCCTCGCGGGGCCGCCGCGCCGACGGTGGATCTGCGATGTCATTCAACGTCACCCGCTTCCACCGAAGGATGGCCAAGCCGGCCAGCATCATTTCCTGGCTGGCGTGTTTGCTGCCCTCGCTGTTGATCCTCGCGATGGGCCTGTTGCTCGCCCTGGTGATGGGGTGGGAGGCGGGGTTGCTCTTTGGAGGGGGCGCCTGCTGTTTCGCCGCCCTCGTTCTGTTACTGGCGCCGCTGCTGATGTTCATGGTGGTCCGGGTCATGGGCGGCAACGGCGGGCGGTACCTGGCCCGGGTGGCCGAGCAGGTGGGCGGAGAGGTGGAGCGGCCCACGCTGCTGTGGGCGTTCATGCGACCGGGGCTGTATGGACAGCTGCAGGGAATGCCCTTCTCGTATTCGCTGATCCGCATGGGGGGCTTGCTGGCACCCGCGGATCCGGGCCGCAGCCGGCTGTTGTTCGGCTGGATGGCCTACCTGGACATCCCGGTCTCGATCCGGGGTTACGTGGCCTTCGCGCCGCCGGGGACCGCGGACCGGGGAATGTCGATCCTGGGGCTCAACGGCTCCCTCGATGGCCCTGGAGTGAAGGCCTTCTGGGGGGACGAGCGGGGGCGGGCGCTGCTGGACTCCCCTGGCGTGCTCGACGCCGGGCGCAACGTGGTAGAAACGGGCTGTTTCGACACGCCCGTGGTCAGGGTGGGCCCCAACGGTCTGGCCCTGTACGGCCGGATCCAGGTCGGCGCCAGTCCCGACGACGCCGCCGACACGATCCGCAGGGCTGCGGTGCTGGTCGCGGCCGTCCACGCCGCCGCTGCGGTCGAGTGAGCTATCGCACCCCGTCCCCCGCCGCCAGCTGGATCACCCCGGTCAACGAGACCCCCGACCGAACCCCCGAGATGCCTCCGAAGGGCATCGGGATGTGCTCGGACGAGTAGTTCACGTCGATCTGCAGGGATGTGTAGTAGAGGTCCGGATCCCCCTCCGGGGGAGCGGTGAGCTCGGAGAGGGCGGACGCGGGTATCGTGAGCACGCCCTCGCCATCGGGGCGACAGGCCATGGCCTCGAACAGGAACATGTCCTGCTCCTGGTTGCGGATGAAGACCACCGTCTCGCGCTGGAGCCCGCTGGCGGAGAGCCACGGGATCTCGCCCAGGTGCTCCCAGGCCAGCTCCAGATCGCCGTCGGTGGGCACGTCCAGACAGTCGGAGTCGATCCCGTCCGGATCGGGGGTGATCAGGGCGACCTCGGGCCCCACGCCGAGGTTGTCCTCTAGGGCGAATCCCGGCACCGGATCACCCTGCGCACCACCCGGGACCAGCAGATCGAGGGCCACTCCCACCGGGTGGCCCTCGGCGGGGCAATCCGGGATCCGGTAGACCACGCGCTCGTCGCCGGAGGGATCCGGGATCAGCTCCAGGGTTCGCTCGCCGGCCGACAGGTAGACGGCCTCCCCGGCCTCCAGCGAGCCCTGGACGTGCATGTTGCCCTGGGCCTGGTCCTCGTCGCGATCGAAGCGGCTGATCGCACAATCCCCCGGGTCCTCGGGTATCTCGATCACGGCGCCGTCGCCGTCGGCGTAACCGTCGTCCTCCTCGACCTCGAGGAACGCTACCTCCAGGTCGCAGCAACTCTCCCCCGAGCCCCAGACGCGTTGCTGGTACCACGAGTTGAACGACACCTCGAACGGATGGACGTCGCCGTCGGGCATCTCGGGGCACCCGCACAGCGAGAACAACGCCATCCAGGCGACCGATCGGGCCCTCGCCGGCATGATGGCCACCTCCCCTCATGGACAGCTTTTCAGACCCTCGGCCCGACTGTCCAGGACCAAAGCGATGGTCGGCCCCGCGGTGCTATCGTGGACGGCGATTCGAGAGACGGAGGCTGACATACGCATCGGAGTCCTGAATTCCGGCGGCGACGCTCCGGAAATGAACGCGGCGGTCCGCACCGTGGCAGGGGTGGGGCTCGGGCGCGGGCGCGAGGTGCTCGGCGTGCGATCGGGATACGCCGGGCTGCTCGAGGGAGACTCCATCGCGCTGGACGGAGCGGCCATCAGCGGAATCTCCGGCTGGGGCGGAACGATCCTGGGTTCGGCGCGCTCCTCGGTGTTCCCGACCGAGGACGGGCAGGCCCGGGCCAGGGAGAGCCTGGCGCGGATGGCCCTGGACGGGCTGGTGGTGATCGGCGGCAACGGCTCGCTGACCGGCGCACACCTGCTGGGGAGCGACCGCCCCTGCCAGATCGTCGGCATCCCGGCGTCCATCGACAACGACGTGGGCCATTGCGGGATGGCCATCGGAGTGGACACCGCGGTCAACACCATCGTGGAAGCATGCGATCGCATCACGGACACCGCCCGCGCCCACCGCCGGGCCTTCATCGTCGAGGTGATGGGGCGCGCCTGCGGGTTCCTGGCGATGCGGTCCGGCATCGCGGCCGAGGCCGACGCGATCCTCTATGGCGAGCTGTCGCTGACCGAGGACCAGCTGGTCGAACGGCTGCGGACCGTGATGCAGACCTGCTTCCACCAGGGGTGGCACAAGAAGCGCGTGCTGATCATCAAGGCCGA
Organism: uncultured Rickettsiales bacterium; assembly: GCA_964436045.1. Taxonomy (GTDB): domain Bacteria; phylum Myxococcota_A; class UBA796; order UBA9615; family CAYRNR01; genus CAYTBN01. The sequence continues at coordinate 4,954 of CAYTBN010000036.1, forward strand.
GGGCGTCGAGGTGCCGACCCACCGGCTGGTCGAACGGCTTCAGGAGCACCTGGAGACCGACGCCCCGGGCGTCGATCTGAGGGCCACGATCCTGGGTCACGTGGTCCGGGGCGGCCGGCCGTCGGCGTTCGACCGTGTGATCGCCCAGCGGATGGCCTACGCCTCGGTGATGGCCCTGGAGAAGGGGGCCCACGACATCATGCTCAGCTGGGACGTCCCCTTCGGCCACGGCCAGGCCACCCTGGACCCCTACGTCCGGGCCCTTCCCCTCGCCGAGGTCCTGGCCGAGACCGGCCGCCTGCTCGACGGCACCAGCCCGGTGATCCAGGGCCGCATCGCGCTACTGCAACAAGTCGAGGAGCTGCTGGTGATCTAGGCCGGATCACGGCATGCCTAGTGAGTGGGCCGGAAGCCCCGTCGTCCGGGGCCTTTGAGCCGGGCTGGATCCACCCGCTGCGCGTCGAAGTGCGACCCCGCCGGGAGGACCTCGGTGAGACCTGCGACCACGATCCCGGCCAGCAGGATGTAGCCCGCTGGGCTGGGGTGCATCTCGTCGCCGAAGAGGGGATCGCCGAGCTCCAGGTAATCCGGATCGGCGCCATATTCGGCGGCCACGGGCACGAAGACCGCGCCCTCGGCGGCGGCCACCTCGCGCAGCACGCTGGCGTGCCGCTCGCTGGCCCGGGTGGGGTGGAACTCCCGCCGCCTGGCGTCCAGCAGCGCCTCCCTCGCCTCGTCGAGCCGGCCCAGCGACAACAAGGCGTGGCCACGCAACAGCTGGGGCTCCCCCAACTCGGGGAAGCGATCCGCCAGATCGTCGCCCCAGGCGAGGGCTTCCGACGCCCGCCCGTCCTTGCACGCGCGCAGGCCCTCGCTGATCCGAACCAGCGCCGGATCGACGATCTGGGCGACCGAGGGCGGGTCGTCGGACCGCTGTACCGAAGACACCGGCTCCACCAGCGCCAGAGAAATCCCGGCCTCCCGGGCATCGGCAGCCAGCCGGCTCAGGTTGCGACGGTAGCTGGCTCCCACGGTCGCCCAGTCCCCGTCGTCCACGGCGCCGCAGTAATCAGCGACCCAGGTCTCCTCCTCCGGCGGGGGAGGAGGGGATGGCGTCAACGCCCGGATCGTGGGTTCGAGTACCCCGGCCAGCAGCCGGCCCAGGCCCGAATGACGCACCGACGAGCGCAGCGTTCGCCGCCAGAAGGGACGCAGCGACGCGGGATCCCGCCGGGCCTCCATCACCTCGTTGTGGCCCACATAGACCAGGAGCAGGTCGGGATCCTGGGTCAGGGCCGCGTGCGCGGCGATCCGGGTCCGGTCGCTGGCGGCACCGTTGGATCCGAAGTTGAGCATCTCCACCGTGCGGTCCGGGATCACCAACCCGGCCGCCACGGCGTCGGGGAAGGGACCGAAGACCGTGGAATCACCGACGGCGATCACGCGGAAGTCGGCTGGATCGGCGCGGCTCGTCCAGGTCTGGTCGCGGTACATCACGCCGCCCTTGCCGGCACCGCGGGCGAAGGTCACGGTCCCCGGGCTCACCTCCTCGAGCACGGGCGCCGTCGGATCGGACTGCAACTCGACCGCCACGTCGCCGCTGGCGGGGCGGTAGCGGCGATCGGCCACGATCAGCCGGCCGACGATCTCCAGCGAGGACAGCGCCACGATGGAGATCACCGCTGCGTAGATCGCCTTGCGCAGACGGGACGGCTCCGGCCGGATCACTCGACCCAACCCTGGGACCGCACCCAGCCCGCCACCTCGCTGGCGAACAGCGTGAAGCCCTCGGCGTCCGGGTGGCCCTCGTCGAAGAACAGGGGCTCCTTCAGCGTTGGATCGGCCTCGAACTTGGCGACGATCTCCGGCGCGATACTGTTGGGCGCCCCCACCGCCTCCACCAGTACCGTGCCCTCCGGCAGCTTGATCATTCGCTGCAGGTCGCCGTCCATCTCGCCCACGACGCCGGGCAGGGGCAGGGCAGCGCGGAACGCCGGGGTCACATCGAACACCGGGATGTCGGGGATCAGCTCGGCCAACCGGGGATAGACCTCGCGCGCGTTGTGCACGCCCAGGGGGTCGAAGGTGCCCGGGGGCGGGATGACCCAGCCGAGGGGGATCGGCGCGATGGCCGCGGCGGTCTCCCGGACCTGCTTGATCACCGCCTGGAGGGGTTCGCCGCCGGAGAACGGCCCCCAGCAGAGCAGCACCAGGTCGACGTCGAGGGGCCGGGCCTGCTCGGATGCGTAGCGGCACATCCGGTCGGGCTGGGCCCCCGGCCAGGCGGCGTTGACCGTGTCCACGCCCAGCTCCCGGCTCAGCTGCGCGGGCCAGCTGTCCTCGTACTCCACCCCCCAGCCGAAGGTCACCGAGTCCCCGGTACACATGATCCGGTAGCCCGTGGCGGGCACCGCGACCTCGGGGCCCCGCAGCCCCAGGCTGTTGGTGTTCACCTTGAACTCCCGGCGGCGCCCAATCCCCTCCAGATGGCCACGGCCCCGCATCTCGTGGGCGGAGTGGGGGCGATCGGGGACCACCATCGTGGCGCCCTCGACGTTGGGCAGCAGCCGGTGCTGGCGCGGCCCTTCCTCGGGTGCGGGCTCCGAGATCGTATCGGACAGGACCCGGGTCCGATTCCGCCTCACGCTGACGACCACGGCCACGGTGAGGGCGACGACGATCACGGTGATCGAGATCAGCGGGATCGGGCGCGGGCGTCTCATGGCACCTCTTCTGCAGGAGGGGAGACCGGGGCACAACCATCGTATCGACGCCCGGTCGAGGCGATCAACAGCCCGGCAGACGGCCGGCGATCAGCGGGAATCCAGCAGACTCTCCAACCCACCGTAACGATCCTCGAGCTGGCGCGCCACCTCGCCCGCCATCGCCCGGGAGCCCTCGGGGGTCAGGTGGAGGAACGCGAAGAACAGCCGCTCGGGGTGGGGCGCCTCGACCAGGGCCGCCCGTGGATCGACCCAGGGTACCCCGCGCTCCTCGGCCACCTCGGCCATCAGCTCGCACAGCTCCTCCTGGCGGGCCCGCGACTCCTGCACCCTCCGCCGGAGCTGGTCCACTCCCCCGTCACCCCGGCGGGCAAGCCGCTCGGCGACCACCGACAGGTCCATCCGATCCAGGTCGGCCAGCGGCTGCAGGACGAACAGCAGCTGGATCCCGCGGCGGCGGCCGAAGCCCGCCATGTCCTCCAGCGCCCGGCGGTAGCGGTCGCGGGTGGTCTCCCAAGGCTGGGCCGCGTGGCGGCGGGCGATCAGCCGGTTGTGCATCACCGTGTAGAACACGCTGCGCCCCCACAGGGCGCGCGTGTACCAGGCGCCGATGCCGGGCCGGACGTCGAGCAGCTGGGACGAGAACGCATCGTTGAACGCCGAACAGACCGTCACCAGATCGGTGGGCGGGCGGGCGGCGACACGCTCGAACAGGGCGGCCACGTCCGCCGACGAGTAGCCGACCATCCCCATGTTGAGGACCTCGACCGCGTCCTCGTCTCCCAGGCGCTCGTCGAGCACCACCTCGAGCTGGTCGGGATAGGTCTCACCCTCCGGGCACTCGCTGGCCATGGTCGACGAGCCGCCCAGCGCGACGATCCGAATCCGAGCCTCCTTGGGCGCGGCGATGTCTCGCCCCCGGTAGCCCGAGCTGTTGATCTCCAGCGTGTTCAACAGCTCGCCGTTGACGTACAGCGGGTGGGTACCGGGCTCCAGGGTTCCCCGGCGCTCGGCGATCGGCGCCTGGATCGAGACCGCGATGACGTCGGCGGCGACGGGCGCCGTGTAGGGGTAACCCAGGTATCCCGCGTTGCCGGTCCGGATCGCGTAGATCGCCCGAGCCCCCAGCTCGACCGCCAGGGGCACCATCACCAGGGAGACCAGGATCAGGATCCCCCGGCGTCTCCAGGTCCTGCGGTCGGGGCTCCGGCGGGTCATGCGGGGATGATACGACCTCGGCGGCAACACCGGCCAGGTTGCCCGACGTTTGACGCGGCGAGGAGTACATTCATAGATTGGGCTCGCGGGCTGGAGGGGCCTCCTTGGCACGGCAGCGACAACCGGACGAGGGTTCCACGGTCGACGACCGCACTCCAGGAGCGCCGGGGATCGGTGCGGGGGGCGGACGGGCGGCGCTGCTGGCGGCCCCGGCCTACCTGCTGGTGGCCCTGGCCGCCACATGGCCCGCCGTCACCGCGCCCAGCCGGTGGGTCATCGGCCACCCCAACGGCGACCTGTGGACCAATCTCTGGGGTTACCACTGGGTCCGTGGCGAGCTGCTCGCGGGGCGCTTTCCGGTCGAGGTCACGCAGATCAGCCATCCCGCTGGCGGCCAGCTCTACTTCACCGACCTCACCGACGCCCTGCTCGCGGTACCGCTGCTGGGCCTGTTCAGCCTGCCGACGACCTACAACCTGCTGGTCTGGTTCAACCTGACCCTCGCCGCCGTGGCTGCCTTCGCCCTGGCGCGTCACCTGACCGCTAGCTCCCTGGGATCCTTCCTGGCGGGGCTGGTGTACGGCTTCTCCCCATATCTGCTGGGCAACGTGGCGTCCGGGGTCAGCGAGACGGTCTCCGCCGGGTGGTTCCCCCTGGCGATGCTGGCAGTGCTGAGAACGGGCGAGACGGGGCGCTGGCGTGACGCCCTGGCCGCCGGCCTGCTGCTCGCCATCACGGCGATGGGTTGCCTGTACTACGGAATCGTCGCCGGGATCGTGGCGACGATGCTCGTGCTGTACGGCCTGCTGGCACGGCGACCCCGCTGGACGCTGCGGGAACGGGCTGCCCCGCTGGCGCTGGCGGCGCTGATCTCCATGGCGATCTTCGGGCCACTCTACCTCGCTGTGAACCGGACACTGACCGACGGCAACGACTTCGAGGCGCGCCCGCTGGTCCTCCCGCGCGCCTACCCGGTCAACTGGCGCCAGGCATCCCCGGTGACCGACCTGGCCAACCTGCTGAGCCCCGGCAAGCTCACCACCGCCGCCGACGGGGTGAAGTCCGAGAACACCGTGTTCCACGTGACCTATGTCGGCTTCGCCGTGCTGGCACTGCTCGTGGCCGGGCTGCTCCCGGGCCGCCGTCCGCCCCCCCGCGGAACGCTGGACGCGCGGCGGGAGCGGGCGTTCTGGCTGGGCACCGCCTTCCTGCTGGGGGCGCTGTCGATGGGAGAGTACCCGGTGATCGCCGGGGAGGAGGCGCGGATCGCCGGGCTGCGGCTGATCCTGCCCGGCGCGCTCCTGGCCAAGGTGCTCCCCGTCGCCGCCCTGGGCCAGCACACCTTCCGCTACTTCGTGGTGGTGGTCCTCTGCCTGGCGATGCTCGGGGCCGGGGGGTGGAGGAGACTGGTGCTCCGTCTGCCCGGACGCGGTCTTCGTGTCCTGGCGACGGCCGGCGTGGCCGTGTTGCTGGCGGCCGAGACCCTGTGGATCTCGCCGATGCCGCTACCCGTACCCGCAGCCAACGCGGTGGTCCCCGACTTCTACCGGGAGCTGGCCGGGGACACCGCCGACTACGCGGTCCTCGACCTGCCCTTCCACCACGAGAACTGGGTCCACGAACGGTACCTGTACTACGCCGCGATCCACGGCAAGCGCACGCCCTACACCTTCAACGCCACCGCCACCGACGAGGTCCGCTTCCTGCCCATCGTCCAGGAGCTGCAGGACTGGACGATGGAGAAGCGGAGTGACGTGAGCCTGGCGGATCGCGGGGGCCTGACGCCAGCGCCGCTGCTGGACATGGGTTTCGAGCTGCTGGTGGTCCACCGGGGCCTGATGGCCGGGGTCCTGCAAAAGCCCCTGGCCGAGAAGCGGATCCTCGCCGCCCTCGTGGACCGGTTCGGCGAACCCCAGCACGCCGACCCCCAGGTCGTGGTGTTCTCCCTCCGGGGCGAAGGCGAGGCCCGGGGATCGTCGAATCCGGAGTCCGGGCCGCCTCGCGGCGCTTCCCAGGGCCCCGCACTGCCCCGCCCACCCTCCACCCGGTTGACTGACCTATGACGTCGACAGGGCCAGACAGACGGCGCCCTCGCCTGCCGGGGCGGCGAGGACTCCAGCTCGTGGGCACCACCGCGTTGGGTGTTTTCCTGCTGGGGTTGGTGTTCCGCGGGGTCGACCTGGACGAGTTCGTCACCAGCATCCGCGAAGTGAGCGTGTTCTGGTGGTTCCTGATGGTCCTCTCGTCCTGCGCGATGCACCTGGTCCGGGTGTGGCGCTGGCACCTGATCGTCGTCCGGGTCGAGCGCACGAGCCTGCGCCAGACGCTGAGCATCGCGTCGGTGGGGATGATGGCGATCCAGGCGATCCCCCTGCGCCTCGGAGAATTCGTCCGTCCCTACCTGTTGACCCAGCGCTGCCGGATGCCCTTCGGCGGCGCGATGTACACCGTGGTGATCGAGCGGACGCTGGACCTGCTCAGCCTGGCGGTGATGTTCGCGGTGGCGATCTTCTTCGCCGACATCCCGCTGCAGACCCTGACCCTGGGCGACTGGGAGGTGTCTTTTGTCCAGGAGGGGCAGCGGGTGATCGGACTCGCCCTGATCCCCTTTGCCGGCTGCCTGCTGGCGTTCTTGCTCCTCGGCGAGCGCGCGGTGCGCTGGACGGCGGCCGCGGTGCGCGTGGTTCACGGGCGGCTGGCGGACCAGATCGAGAACTTCCTGGTCTCCTTCCTCGAGGGGGTCCGCACCATGCGCGATCTGCGCTTCGGCGTGGCGATGGTGCTCACCACGGCGGCGGCCTGGCTCCTCAACGTCGCCATCTACTGGACCCTGGCCCAGGCCTTCGGGATGGAGCTGCCGCTGATGGCCGGGGTCGTGATCATGGTCGTGTTCATGGTCGGCATCCTGTTGCCCGCCCCACCCCTGTTCGCCGGGGTGTTCGAAGTCTTCATGATCGCCGGGTTGCTGCTCTACAACGTCCCCCACGACCACGCCGCTGCCTACACCGTGGTCTGCCACGTGACCGAGATCTGTCTCCTGTTCGGCTGGGGGTTGCCCTTCCTGTGGCTGGACGGGTTGTCCTTTCGCGGGCTGCTCGACATCGCTCGCTCGGCGAAGCAGGAGGCGGACGCAAAGGAGCCCGGGCCGCCAGAGACTTGAGCGGAGGTCTTCAGCGGGCGGGCGGCGGTGTATCCGTCGCCCGGCGCGCCACGACCGTGTAGGTCCCCTCCCGGGGATTGACCGGGTGCACTGTCGAGGTGAATCCCCGCCGCACGAGGGCGTCTTCCACGGCCCCGGGCAGGAAGAGCCGGACACGGGCCCGGAAGGCCAGCGCGAAGAACAGCTGGTGGGTACGAGCCCACAAGGTCGGGCCGATGGTGTTGATCACCGCCACCCCATCCGGCGCGAGCAACCGCTCGATCTGATCGATGCAGCGGTCCAGGGGCAGGAACTCCCAGCAGCCGGAGCCGACGATCAGGTCGTAGACCCCCTCCACGTCCCGGAAATCGGTGATCCGGAACTCCACGTTGTCCGGCGTCCCGTCCCGCCGGCTGAAACGGACCATCCCCCGGGACGAGTCGATGGCCACGATGTTCGCCTTGGGGTAGCTGCGCGCCAGCTGGCGGGTGAACTGCCCCGGCCCGCTGCCCACCTCGAGGATCCGGGCGTCCGCGGGCAGGGGAGGCAACGCGTCTGCCATCGACCGATGATTGTTGGTCAACCAGCGGCCGAAGGGGGGGATCTGAAAATGGGAGAGATAGGCCTTGGGGTACACGTAGTAGCTGATCGGACCCTCGGAGGAGTCATCTGTCACGGTGGGTCCTCGGTCAGCAGGGGCCCGGGTGTCCGCTGGGGTCGCTCGACGCGCCCCGCGGCTCTCCGCAGCCAGCCCCCCATGGTAGCGCGTTCCGGGGCGCGTCAGAACCAGGCGGTCTCGACCACCATCTCCGAGCGCATGTCCAGCAGGCCGTTGCCGTGGCGCTCGTCCTCCCAGGTCATCACCACGTTGGTGCCGGCCGCGGCGCCGTTGAGCTCGGACGAGCCGGCGATGAACACCGCGTGGTCGATAACCACCCCGTCGCCCACGGCCAGCTCGGCATCCACCGCCGCCACCCACAGCTCGATGCGCCCGCTCTCAGGGGTCTCCTCGTAGGAGCGCAGATCGGCCCACAACAACACGCCGGTGTGGTCCGGGTGCCCCATCACGAAGGGGTCCATCCGGTCGAAGGGGGCGTCGTCCAGCATCACCTGGTAGGTGCCCTGGGCCAGGATGCCGTCGCTGCCAATGGTCTCGCCGCGGAAGAGGGTCGGGGAGTTGGGATCGGGATCCATCAGATCGCTCAGGCTCCAGATCAGCAGCAAGTCGTCCCCGAGGGAGCCCAGCCTGGCCTCCCAGGCCCAGGTCCACTCGGCCTCCGGTCCGGCGTACTGCTCGTCGACCAGGATCCCGTCGGCGTCCAGGGTCGCCACCTGGGTCTTGGGCAGGTCCATCTCCAGCCAGTCGTCCCAGCGGTAGCGGACGAAGGACACCACCGACACCTCTCCCACCGCCTCCACGTTGACGAACACGAAGGGGTCGAAGCCGGCGATGGGGTCCCCGTCCCCCGACGACGACGCCACCACCGGGCCGATGGGCAGGAGGGTGTCCTCGGGGATCCGCAACCAGCGGACCTCCTCGACCCCCGTGTCCAGGTACACCCGGTAGGCCGCCACGAAGGCCTCGCCGTCGAAGGTCACGTCACCCCGGGGCTGGCCAGCGCCCGCCTCGGGGGTCAGGTCCAGGGGCGCCAGCAGCTCGACGCCCTCCAGATCCAGGATCCGCAGCTTGTTGACGTAGGGCGCGCCGGGCTCCTGGTACAGCACCGCCACCGAGGTGGTGCCGAAGGCGGTGAACGCGTACAGGGTGTCGGCCTCGCCCGCCTCGGTCAGCTGGATGCGGTCGCCCTGCAGCCGCCCGGCGCCGTCGACCCGCTGCATCCAGGCCTCCCGCTGCTCGGAGTAGGTGGCGACCCAGGTCAGGTAGAGGGCGTCACCCACCCGGTGGATCCGCGGGGTGGTCGTCAGCCCGGCCTCGTCGAAGTCGGTCAGCTGGACGCCCTGGGTGCCGACTCCCAGGTCCAGGATGGTCGTCTGCACGCTGCCGTCCCCGCAATCGGCTGAGATCACCACCGGGTGGACCGTTTCCTCCAGCCCGTCGATGAGCAGGGTCAGCACCCACTCACCGGGGGCCAGCTCCTCCCCCGGACCGCTGCTGCCGGTGTCCAGCGAGGCGCTGACGCCGGTCACGTCTCCGTTCACCTCGACCCGCAGCGGGATCGACGGATAGACCGCCGGATTGGCCCACGCCGCCCCGTCGACGGCCTGGGGCAGGCCCGTCAGCGAGCAGGGATCACCGTCGTCGTCATCGTCCCCGTCACAGACGCACTCGCAGCTCTCTCCGTCCCCGGACAGCTCGTACCAGCAGTCCGGATCGCAGGGGATGTCGTTGCAGGGGAATTTGTCCTCCGGACACCCCGACAGCCCCGCGACCAGCAGCCAGCCCAGGATCCACACCTTCGTCCGCATCGCCACGTCCTCCCGCGCCGCATCCTATCCCACCGGCCGCGTGCCGCCGGCAAACGCCCCGCGGGATGGTACGATGCTTGCTTGGGGTCGGGGGCCAGGGGACGATCATCCCCGAACCGGTGGTGGACATGTTCGACGGCGCGCTACGACCCACGACGACCCACCGGGTCCGCGGCTTCCTGGCGGGCCAGGGAGTGAACCTGGAGCCCTGGTCCGGACTGGACGAGACCTACGCGGCGTTCTACTCGTTGCTCCGCGAGCGCCGCGACGATCCGGCGTTCTGGGAGCCCCTCGGCGCGTTGCTCGAGGAGCTGGTCGACGACACCGCAGGGCCCGGCTCGCTGCCCGCCCCCCGGGCCGAGCTGCTGAACGCCTTCGACCGCGAAGCCGTGCTGCGGGACCTGCGTGCGGCGCTGCCCGACGACAATGGCGGCGCCCCCGTCGACCTGGCGCGCTTCGCCCGTTCGCTCTCCGGCGCCGTCCTGGGCAGCTTCCTGCTGTTCGGGCTGGCCGCCTCCGGCTGCGACTGGACCGCCGACTGTCCGCTGGAGGAGAACTCCACCCTGTGGGCCGCCATCGACGAGTCCGAACTGGGCGACCAGGACCGGGCCGACCTCTGCCCCTGCCTGTCGGACATGAACACCGACTGGGACGAAGGTCTGACCACCCTGTTCGAGACCGGCGGCGAGGCGGAGATCGCCGCGGTGCTCGAGGAGATGGTGGAGTGCTGCACCAACGACACCTGGGTCCTGAACGAGGACTACGCCGAGGTCGCGCCGGACCTGCAGGAGGGCTGGCTCTGCGATCCGCCCGAGAGGGGGTTGCCCCCCATCGGCCCCCAGCCCGCCTACAAGGGCGTGGCCTTCCCGGACTGAGCCCCGGTGAACGACCCCCACGTGAAAGCCAACCTCGCCGGCAAGATCCCCCGCTTCCCCCAGCACTGCTTCTGGGAGATCACCGACGCGTGCAACCTGCGCTGTATCCACTGCGAGGCGGACGCGGGGCAACGATCGGCTGACGAGCTGTCCACCGACGAGGCCCTGGCGCTGGCCGACGACCTGGTCGGCATCGGCTGCAAGAGCGTCAACCTGACTGGCGGCGAGCCATTCCTGCGAAAAGACTGGATCGACATCGCGGCGCGGCTGTCCGGGCAGGGCGTCAACGTCACGATGATCACCAACGGCCTGCCGGTGGACGAGACCCGCATCGGCCAGATGCTGGAGGCTGGCGTCAGGGCGGTCTCCGTCTCCCTCGACGGCGACAGCGAGGTCCACGACACCATCCGCGTGTCGCCGAGCCGGAATGCCCCCTCCAGCTACGACGCCGCGATCCAGGCCCTCGAGCGGCTCTGCGCCTCCCCGCTGAAGACCGCGGTCATCACCCAGATCCACCGCCACAACCTGGGCGACCTGCCGCGGATGTACGCGATGCTCGACGGGATGGGCGTCGATGCCTGGCAGGTGCAGATCGCGATGCCCCTGGGGCGGCTGTGGAAGATCCGCTTCGACTACCTGATTGACCCGCGTCAGATCCCCGGCCTGGTGGCCACCCTGGCGGGGATGATCCGGGAGATCCGCGGCGACGACTCGCGGATGAGGATCGCGGTGGCCGACAACATCGGTTACTACGGCCGCCACGAGCCGACGCTGCGCGGCGCGATGATCGGCAAGGAGACGTTCTGGGTCGGCTGCCTCGCCGGCTGCCGGGTGCTGGCCCTGTGCTCCAACGGCGACGTCAAGGGCTGCCCCTCCCACCCGCGGGTGTTCGTGGTGGGCAACACCCGGGAGACCCCGCTGGCCGAGATCTGGGCCGACGGCGACCGCTTCTCGTACAACACCGCCTTCGACGAGTCCAAGCTGGAGGGGGGCTGTGCCGACTGCGCGTACCGCCGGGTCTGCCGTGCCGGTTGCACCTCGATGGCCTACGGCGCCACCGGCACGATCTACGACAACCCGTTCTGCTTGCAGCGAGCGGGCGAGCGCGGCTAATCCATGCCCCCCATCCGGCCCCGATACTGCGTCTGGGAGCTGACACTGGCCTGCGACGCCCGCTGCGTTCACTGCGGCTCGTTCGCGGGCCCCGCGCGACGCCAGGAGCTGACCACCGCCGAGGCGCTGGATGCCGTCGACCAGCTGGCGGGCCTGGGCTGCGGCTCGGTGACCCTGTCCGGCGGCGAGCCGCTGATGCGCGAGGACTGGCCGGCGCTGGCGGGCCGTATCGTCGAGCGCGGCATGCGGTTGGAGATGGTCACCAATGGGCTGGCGGTCGAGGCCCAGGCCGACACCATCGCCGCCGCCGGCTTCTTCGCCGTGTCGATGTCCGTCGACGGGCCGGCGGCGCTCCACGACGAGCTGCGCGGGGTCGACGGCGGGTTCGACGCCATCGCGCGGGGCGCCCGGGCCCTGCGGGACCGCGGCGTCCGCATCGGCGCGGTGACCCAGGTCAACCGCCGCAACCTACCCCACCTGGACGAGGTACACGACCTGCTGCTGGCCCACGGGTTCGAGGGCTGGCAGATCCAGCTGACTCTTGCCCATGGCCGGGCCGCATCGTTGCCCGTGGGGCGCGAGCCGATCTGCCTGGAGCCCGGGCAGCTTCCGGAGCTCGAGGACCGCATGCTGGCCTACCTGGACCGGGGCCAGCTCTACGTCCACGCCGCCGACAGCGTCGGCTACATGGGCCGCGGTGAGAACCGCATCCGCTCGGGCACCGGTCGCGACGGCAACGTCTGGGCCGGCTGCCAGGCCGGGATCCAGGTCATCGGGCTGACCAGCGACGGACGGGTCCGCGGCTGCCTCTCGCTGCCGCCGGTCTTCGACGAGGGCAACCTGCGGGAGCGCTCCCTGGCCGACATCTGGAACGACCCGGCGGGCTTCGCCTTCACCCGCCGCTTCCACCCGAGCCAGCTGACCGGTGCCTGCGCCGATTGCCCCCTGGGTCGGGTCTGCCGCGGAGGCTGCACCAGCCTGGCAGTCTCGGTCACCGGCAAGGCGGGCGACAATCCCCACTGCCTACGGCGGCTGATGCGGGTGGAGCAGGGAGCGGCTGGGTGAGCCTGGTCTGGATCGTCGCCGACAGCGTCCGCGCCGACGTGTTCGGCTGCGACGGCGGCGGCGCGGCGACCCCCACCGTCGACCGGCTCGCGGCCGAGGGCGCCCGCTTCGAGCGCGTCTGTTCCTGCGCCCCGTGGACCGTACCCTCGGTGGCCGCGATGCTCACCGGAGTCCACGGCCACCGGCTGGGGCTGGCCAAGTGGGAACAGCCCTGGCCCGACCGCTTCCCGTCGGTTTTCGACCGGGCAGCGGCCGCCGGTCTGACCGTGGCCTCCTTCGTGTTCGACCCGGCCCACCTGTTCCGCCGCGTGCCGGCGGCGGGTGTCGCTGGCTCGTCCCAGGACACCGCCGCCCTGCTGGCCTGGCTGCGGGCCCACCGGGACCAGGAGTTCCTGCTGTTCGTCCACTACTGGTGGACCCACATCCCCTACGTCTCCAAGCCGATGACCGTGCCCGCCTGGAAGCAGGTCAGCGACCGGGTGCTGGCCGGGCTTCGGGCGGGACCGGCGGCCCGCGAAGGGGTCAAGAAGCTCTACCGCCACGCCGTCCACCGCTTCTCCGAGGAGTGGTTGCCGCCCCTGCTCGACACCCTCGATCTGGACCGTACGTCCGTGATGATCACCGCCGACCACGGCGAATCCTGGGGCGAACGGGAAGAGACCGCCGGGCTGCGCGACGTGTTCGACCTGCACGGCAACCACCTGCACGACGAGGTCCTGCGGGTGCCGCTGGTCGTCCGCCCTCCAGGGGGAGGAGGCGGCCACGACGTCACCGGTCTGGCCCGCACCGTCGACCTGGCGCCCACCGTCGCCGACCTGCTGGGCTTGGACCCCCTCGGCCCCCGCATCGACGGCCTGTCGCTGGCCGACTGCGTTCAATCGGGAGTGCCTGCTCCCGCGACGGAGGCCATCGCGGCCCAGAACCGCGACGTGGTCGACGCCCCCGATCTGCCCGCCAGCGCCGACGATCTGTGGCGCGCCTACGCCCTGACCACCCTGGACCACAAGCTGATCTGGGAGCCCGCCGCCGACCGCGTCCGCGCCTACGACCTGGCCACCGACCCCGGCGAGACCGCCGACCTCTACCCCACCGACCCCGACCGCTGGGCCGAACCCCTCGCCCGCCTGGCCGTCGATCGCGACGGCGCCACCGTCGGCGCCCTGGCCGAGGATGATATCGCCCGGCTGCGGGAGCAGCTACGGCGGCTGGGCTATGTGCAGTAGTCCTCGCCGACTCTGACCTGCTGGGACCGGGGCCTTGTAACGCATGGCCCCCATTTCTCTCATGCCGTCAGCTCGGTTCCCTTGCGGAGGTGGCCGAGGTACTCCGTGAACGCCACCGCCCGGTTCTTCTTGCGGTCGTCGAGTGCGTGGAGGATCTCCGCCGCTTCGAGCACGCGCAGCGCCTTGGCGGCCGCCGGGCGCGAGCATTCGAGCAACTCGACGGCGCGGTTGATCGTCACGACGGGGTGCTGCGGCAGGAGCTCGAACAGGCGCAGGCTGAGTACGGTCGCGTCGTGGCGGGCGAGCAGCCGCTCACGGCCCGCTCCGACGATGGCGTGCAGTCGACGCGCCGTCGAGACGGCCTCCGCAGCGACGACTGCGACGCCTTCGAGGAAGTACGCGAGCCAGCCCTCCCAGTCGCCATCGGTCCGCACCGCGCCGAGGCGCCGGTAGTACTCCTGGCGGTGCGTCTTCAAGAAGAGGCTCAGGTAGAGCAGCGGTCGCGAGAGCAGGGCCCAGTGTCGGAGCAGCAGCGTGATCAGCAGGCGCCCCAGCCGCCCGTTGCCGTCCAGGTACGGATGCAGCGTCTCGAACTGCACGTGGAGCAGCCCGATCCGCACGAGCGGCGGCAAATCGCTCTGGTCGTGGACGGCGTGCTCGAACTCGCTCAGCAGCTCGCCAAGCCTGTGTGGTGGCGGAGGGACGAACCTCGCGTTGCCCGGACGGGTTCCCCCGATCCAGTTCTGGGACCGTCGCACCTCGCCTGGCTGCTTCTGGCCGCCGCGGGCGCCGCTGAGCAGCCGGCGGTGCGCCTCCGAGAGCAGGCGCATCGAGATCGGCAGCCCGGTGTCGCTCCCGATCTCCTCCCATGCGTGGTTCAGGGCATCGACGTAGCCGCACACCTCCTCGACGTCAGCATCGGCTGGCGCTTCCCCCGAGGCCTCGACCTCCAGCAGATCCATCAGCGTGGCCTGCGTTCCTTCGATCTGCGCCGAGAGCACGGCCTCCTTGCGGACGAATGCGTAGACGAACCAGTCGACCGAGGGCACCAGGTCTCCGGCGAGGTCCAGGAGCCGGACCCGCCGTTGTGCACGGTCGAGCAGCGGAGCCAGCTCTCCTTCGAGGTACAACGGGGGATCGCGGGGGGGCAGCGGATACGGAATGAAGGCCTGGACCTCCTCACCCGCGACGGTGCTGCGTTCGTACTCTCCGGGCTGCCTCTTCATCGCCCACCCTCTGGAAACGTTCGCTTCGTGTTACCCGACGATATTAAACGATCGCTTCTTTTCGCTCCACAACAATAAGCGATCGCCTCACTCGCGCGTTCCAGGCGACGAATGGGGACGGACGATTTGGGACGGAGCATGACTATTGACCATTGGCGTCTGTCCCAGCCTTCGCCTGTTCCAACTGCCCCATGGCGCGCGCTTCGATCTGGCCGCAATATCGATGCATGGGGTTCCCCACTCGACGCCCGTCAGCGATCCTAGGATTGGCCTCCGCGACCGGTCAACCGGTGGGGGCCGGGCGATCCTTGGCACGAGGGAGGATCGGATATCTCGTCTGCGGGCCATACTCGTCGGGGGCAGCCTGCTGTGCTGCGGTTGCTCCACCCCTCCGGAAAGCGGCGGCACCGCCAGCGCCAGCGCGACGACCTCGACGGCCCCCACGGGCGGCCACGCGAACCAGGCGGCGCGTGGCACGTCCTCCGCGGACTCCTCGACCATCCACGCGGGCTTGGCCGCAGGCGCCCACCACGCCCCCCCGTCGGAGTTCGACAGCGCCAGCGGGCCCAAGGTCACCGTCTCCTGCACGCTGGCCCTGGAGGGAGTCGACGCCGCCGACGGCGTGCTGTTCGTCGATGTCGAGGTGTACCAGGTGGACCAGCGGGCAACGACGCGCCTGGTGCACTCCATCGAGCTGGCCGAACCCGGCGCCTGGAGCTTCGAGGCCCCCGCCGGCTTCGGCCGGGTACTGGTGCACGGATTCCTGGACCTCAACGACAACGGACCGGGACCAGGCGAGCCCATGGGCGGCGCCGCGCCCTTCATCATCGCCGACGTCGACATCCGCGGCATCGAACTGGTGGCCAAGCCCCAGCCGCCTGCTGACGCTGGCGACCTTCCGCCCAACACGATGCTCGAGGATGAAGAGGGGCTGCCCGTCAGCACGGCGGGCCACGGCGTCGAGTAGCTGCCGCCTGCCGCGGGAACCGTGAGGCCGAGCGCCATCAGCAATGAAAAAAAAGCGGAACCCCTCACCGAGTCGCTTCTCCTCGCGCAAGACGCTAGCACGCGATCGCACGGATGCCCCGGCCCCGGCTCGACTGGCCTCGGGCCGAGGTCAGGGGACCGCGGGTGGTGGATCCGCCCCGGAGGCAGTGGACGACGATCCGTCGATCGTCGTCGCGATGGCCCGGGCGAACAGCGCGTGACCGGCCGGTGAAGGGTGGATCGGATCGGCGTGCTCGCCCCGGAACAGGGAGGCGGCGTCCGGATGGGCCGCCACCGCCGCGGCCACGTCGGTGCAGGGTGTCCCCAGCTCGGCCGCCAGCCGCCGCATCACCCGGTTGTAGCCGAGGCAGGCGAGCCGGCAGCGCCACGCGTCCCAGTGGCGGGCGCGGTCGACGCGCTCACGCGCCTGCTCGGCCGGAGCCGCCAGCGCCGCGTCCAGGGCGCTGGCGAGCTGCTCGTCGACCCAGTCCTGGAGCTGGGCCAGCTCCGCGTCGGACGGTCCCGTGCCGACCCCGGCGGCCGCCAGCTCTGCCAGCGGACCGGCCAGCTCCAGCGGCGGATCGTCCACCGCCCGCAGGGGCAGGTGGAGCGGGACCACCACCAGCACGACGGCGATCCCCCGTTCGCGACAGATGCCCACCAGTTCCCGCAGGTTGGCCTCGTAGTCGTCCGGCGGCACCCTGGCCTGGTCACCGGCGGCGAGCGCCCGCGCCTCCAGGCGCGCGACCGCCGCGCCCTTCAGCGCGCCAGCCAGCAGCCGCCGCGTCAGCAGCACCGTGGGGCTCGTGGCCGCCGCGTTGAGCACCCGCGCACCCAGGGCTGATCCCGGCGTCAGCGCCGAATCCGGCCGGCCGTCGTTGCGGAAGAACCGCAACCGGTCCAGGTCGTTGACCGCATAAGGGATGGTCACCAGGTCCGGCTCCAGCTCCAGGCCGACCTCCCGCAGGAAGGCCAGTCCCTGGTGGCTGGAGTAGCCCGGCGTACCGCCGTTGATCACCTCGGCGCGGCGGCCATCCAGCGGGACCTCGCCGAGGAGATCCTGTAGCACCGACGGATAAGCCTGGTCCTCCTCCACACCCCACCCGAAGGTCAGCGATTCGCCCAGGCACAGGACGCGAAGACGGTCGGCCGCGGGTGGGCCCGCGCTCGGTGCTCCCCGCAGGTGCAGCTCGCCCGTGCGCACGCTGGCGCCGGCAAACGTCGTGGCCAGCCCGGCCCGCAGCCGCCACCACCGCTCGGGGTGCCGCTCCAGCAGCCGCAGCACGTCCCCCAGGCGATCGTCGGGCTCGAACCAGCGCGCCGCCCGCGGGCTGATCCGCGGCACGGTCTCCAGCGCCACCAGTAACGCCAGCAGCGTGAGCGCGAGGGTCCGCGAGATCACGCGGGCGATCTGCCGCCCGGGGGTGCGCGGTCGTGGAGCAGGGGTGCTGTCGATTGCCATCGGTCCCGTTGTCGCGGGCGTGTGCCCGTGCCGTCGGCTATCCTAACAACCTGCCGGCGACAGAGGCCTTCCCGGAGTCGCCGTTTTGGTGAAGAGGGGCATGGGATCTCGTCGCAGATGGCTGGCCGTGGTCGCCGCGCTCGGGCTGTTGGTGGTCATCGCCACCTTCGGCCCACGAGCGTGGCAGAACCTCCGCCGGGCCACCCGCGACCAGGCCACGGTGGATCTCGGTGACGGCTGGTTCGAGGCCACCGTGCCCGCCCGGCCCCACCGGGTCCCGCTGACCAGCGAGCACGAGATCCTGGAGATGGGGAACACCACCACCTTCCGCTATCGACGCAACGAACTGGGTTTTCGCGGGCCCGAGACCGAGCTGATGCAGCCCCCGGGGACCTACCGGGTGACCGCCCTGGGCGCCAGCGAGGTGTTCGGCGTGGGCGTTGGCGAGGACGAGACGTTCATGGCGTTGCTGGGCACCCGGCTCGCAGGACGGGCTGGCGGCGTTCCGGCCGAGACGCTGACGATCGGCGTCCCCGGGGCGACGGCGGGCGAGCTGCTCGGCAAGCTGACGCGGGACTGGGCCGACCTGCGCACCGACGTGCTGCTGATCTGCCCGGGCTCGGGCACGCTCGAGTCCAAGGCCCACGCGGGTTTCGAGCCCACCCGGGCGCGCCTGGAGGAGGACGAGTACCAGCGGCTCGAGAGCAACTACCGTCACGCCACCGGCCGGATGATCGACGATGGCCGGAATCGCGGCGCCCGGGTGGTCTTGATGACCCCTCCGGTGACGAGCCTGTTTCCCCTCCCCGACGTGGAGCGCTTCCTCGCCGTGGCGCGGGAGGTGGCCGCCCAGAAGAACTGCCCACTGCTGGACGCCGCCACCCTGTTCCAGGACATCGAGCGGCGCGAGGGGCTGACCCTGGACCGGGAGCGCGACCTGCAGCGGCTCGTCCAGCACAGGGAGGAGGAGACCACGGTGCTGCTGGAGACACACTACGCAGACCCGGACAACGTCCAGCCGATTGCCCCCGCGATCTACGAGTACCTGGACCGGGAGAAGGGCACGGCCCAGGCCGTCAGCCTGGACGGCAACCACCCCAACGCGCGCGGGCACCTGGTCATCGCCGACGCGCTGTTCGAACTGCTGAGCGACGAGGGGTGGCTTCCGCCGGCCCGGATCGGCGGCGCCCGGCCCGGAGTGAACCCGTGAACCAGCCCCCGGAGAAGGGCCGCTCACGCTGGCGGGCGCTGCTGGGTGCCTGGTACTGGTGGCTGCTGCTGGGACTGGCGGTGATCGCCGCGATGGTGATCGTGCTGGCGCTGTACGACACGGCCCTGCCGGGGATCTACTTCCTTCGGTGAGAGTTCGTGAGTGTACGATGGAGCACCGGAGGACTGGCGAGGGCATGCACGTGACCAACCACGTCGATCGGGTCCTGCTGCCGCTGGTGGTGGCGGCGGCGTTGCTGATCCCGGGCTGCCGCTCCGGGGGTGCCGACGGGCCGGAAGCCGCCGACCCGCCCGCCGCCGATCCCCGCGACGACGGGCACCTACCCGCCATCGCGCACGCCGCCCCGCCCAGGCACCCGGCTCCGGTCGAGTGGCTCGAAGAGGCGCCGGGTGGGCGAGCGATCCCGGCCGACATACCCGCAGATCGAAGGGCGCGGCTGGCGGTCAACGCGACCCGCGCGGTGACCCTGTCGGCCATCTCCGAGGACGGCCTGAGCTGGGCCCTCGAACCTGGAAAACGGCTGGCCCTGGACCACCCGTTGAGCGACAAGATGGCCACGGCTCCGGCCGCGTTGCCGCTGCCGGATGGCGGCGTCCGCCTCTACCATGGCGGAGTGGACATGGAGCTGGGGGATGCGCGCGTGCTGTCGGCGATCTCCGGCGACGGACTGGAGTTCACCCGCGAGGACGGCATCCGGGTGCGCAACGAGAGCGGGTACGCCACCGATCCCAACGTGTTCCGCGACGGCGACCAGATCGTGCTGTTCTTCGTCTCGACGGGCGCGCAGTTCCGCGACCGGTTCTTCGACCCCTGGATCGTGGCGGCGGTCTCCACCGACGGGCTGACCTTCGAGCCCGCCGGCGAGATGCTGCGCCAGCGGGGGGTGCCCCACGGCAGCCCGGAGGTGTTCCGCGCTGGCGACGCCTGGCTGATGCTGGTCAACGGCCTCGAACTCTACCGCGCCCCCGATCCACTGGGCCCCTGGCAACGGGTCAACGAGGCCCGCCTGCCCCAGGGCGGCGGGGCCTCCGTGGTGGAGACCGACCAGGGCTACCGGCTGTACTACACGGCCAACCGCGGAATGCAGCACGTGGTGCGCAGCGCCGTGTCCGACGACGGCGTCCAGTGGACAGCCGAGGAGGGGATCCGGCTGGAGACGCAGGACGAGAGCTTCGGTCTGCTCAACAGTGACGTGGTGCGGCTGTCCGATGGCCGGCTGCGAATGTACCTCAACTACATGTGGGACGCCGACGTGCTCGACGGGCCGTGAGAGAACCCTCGACCGACACGCCGGACGCCGCCGCCGCGGGGGTGCGACGCCACCTGGCGCCGCTGGGCGCGCTGGCCGTCGCGACCCTCGGCTTCGTGTACCCCGTGGCCCTGCGGCCGGCGAGCCACGTCGGCAGCGGCCCCCACTCCGAGGTCTGGGGCCACCTCTGGGCCCACTGGCTGATGGGTCATGGGCTGGCCAGGGGCGAGTCCCCGTTCCACGCCTCCCTGGTGAACTGCCCCGACGGGATGCCCCTGTATCCGGTCGATCCGCTCAACGCGGTGATCACGACGGCGCTCCGGCCGATCGTCGGGCTGGTCGCCGCCTTCGACCTGCTGATGATCGGCCTGCTGCTGGCCACGATGGTCGCGGTCTATCTGCTTTCGCTGGAGCTGGGGGCGTCGCGCTGGGCCGCGGCCGGCGCGGGGATCATCGCCGGGCTGGGTCCCTACGTACGCGCGTCCTTCATCGACGGATATTCCGAGGCGCTGGGGCTGTTCTGGGGTGTGCTGGTGTTGCGCTCGCTGGTGCGGCAGCTGCGGGATCCGCGTCCTGCGAGGGCGGTCGCCATCGGGCTGCTGTTCGCCGCGCTGTTCTACAGCGACCTGTACACGACGGTGGCCACGGCGGCGTGTTATGTCGCGGTGGTTTCGGCGGTCGCGCTGAGGCCCCCCGTCGCACGCCGGCTGCCGTGGCTGGTGGCGGCTCCCGCGCTGGGGTTGCTGCTGGCGCTGCCCGGCGCGGCGGCCCTGCGCGGGTCGGCGTCACCGCTGGCCGCGCCCGAGTCGGGGGGGTCGATGGAGGACGTGGGCGCCTTCCATCACCTCCCGCCCCCCTCCCAGTGCTGGCAGTCCGCGGGCCGGCGAGCCGCGGTCGATCTGGGTGCCCTGCTGCCGGTACCGCGGCTGGACGACAGCTGCACCGATCCGCTGCTGCGCGCGGTGTACCCGGGGTTCGTGGCCCAGCTTTGCCTGGTCGCGCTGCTGTTCGGCGGCGGCCGCGAGCGCCGCGGGCTGTTCCTGGGAGCGCTGGCCAGCCTGGCGCTGTCCGCGGGGATCTACGTGACCTTCCACGGTCACCCGGTCACCGTCGCCGACCGCGCGTTGATGGGACCCCTGGGACTGCTGGCCCGGGTGTGGCCACCGGCCTGGGGCCTCAACTCGCCCTTCCGTTTTGTCTCGATCTACACGGTGCTGGCGGCCGCCGGAGCTGCCCTGGTGGCCACGAACGCGGGCCGGCGTGGGACGGTGGGCAAGGTGGCCGCCGCCGGGCTGCTGGTGGCATGCCTGGCCGACTCGCTCGTGCTCGGCCACGTGCCGTTCCCGGTGCCGGCCACCGACGCGCGGGTCAGCGAGGCGTTCACCTGGCTGGGGGCCGAGGAGGCCGAAGGTTCGGTGGTCGAGTGGCCGCTGCCCGCCCCCTGGGATCCGTGGCGCTGCTCCTCGTGCCAGGCATTGCCCGAGCAGAAGGCGCTGTACCACCAGACCCTGCACCGCCGCTGCCTGGAGACGCCAGGGCCGGCAGGCTGGACCGCGTCGGCTCCGGGGACAGGGGGCCCCCGGTGGGCCGGCTGCGGGGCCGAGACGCTGCTGACCGAACTCACCGCCCTCGCCAACGACAACGCCGCCCGCACACCGCCCGCCGAACTGGCGGGCGAACTGGAGGCCGCCGGGATCGGCTTCGTGGCGCTGCACCCCGCGCGCTTCGAGGAGCCGGGGCGGACCGCCACGCGGCGCTTCCTGGCCGACGCGTTCGGCGAACCGCGCGTCTTCGATCGTGATGTCGAGGTCTACTCGGTGGGTTCGTCGAGGCCCCGGAGCCCGACCAGGTGGTAGACCTGGACCTCGCCGTCGTCTCGATCCGGGTGGCCGAGGCGATCCTCGAGAAGATCGAGCGCGCGGTTGAGGGTAGCGGCGTCGGGCGCCAGCTCCTCGGCCACCCGGAGGTGGACGATCAGCTTGCTGAAGCCGATCTCGCGCAACCGAAACGGCGACTCTCGCAGCACGAGGGGTAGGGGCCTCGCGCCGGCGAGCCCCCGGGACCAGTCGACCAGTTCGGCCACCGCTGGCACGCGGAACGTCGACCGCGGCATCGCTTCTTGGAAGATGTACGGGATCGGCTTGCCGTGGAGCAGCGCCTGATAGACATAGCGGCCGAAGACCTGGACGCTGGAGTGGAAGGGCAGGTCGAACACCGCGCCGTGGTCGGGATCGTCGGCCAGCTCCCGGCAATAGGCCGGCGCGGTGTCCTCCGAGCCGGGCACGGGCACGTGGGCCGGGGAGAGCAGGGCGGTCTCGGCGAGCAGCGCGACGGCGACGCCCGCCAGCGCCCCCCGCGACGCGCTCGGTCCCAGGCGGGCCGCCAGCCGGCTGAAGCCCCAGCCGGCGAGCACGGCCAGGCCCAGCTCGACCACCAGCACGAGCCGATACTTGCTCTCGCCGGCGGCCAGGACGGGCAACAACGCGTCCAGCGCGGCGAACGGCAAGAGCACCAGATGGCCGCCCACCGACACTGGCTGGCCCGCCAAACGCAGGTTGTTCCCCATCGATAGCACGCAGAACACCAGCGCCAGGACCAGCCAGAACAGCCGCTCCCGTCGTCCCGCCAGCGGTGGCGCATCCTCGCCAGCGGCAACCGGATCCGCGGCCCGGCGCCCCCCCCACGCACCGAACACGGCCAGCGCCAGCACCAGCCAGCCCAGGTAAGTGACGTGGTTGACGATGTTGGTCAAGGAGCGCTCCGGGAGCACCGGCTTGCCCGGGAGCAGCAGGTTGACCGGGTCGGTGACCAGCGAGCGAGTCCGCCAGTCCGGATCCGCGCCGAGCCGGGATTGCGCAGGCTCGCCGCCGGCGAGGTTGTTGGGACTGTCCTCCGCCCGTCGCAGCTCGTGGTGCAGGAACAGGACCACGGCGCCTGCGATCGCGGCGACCGTGACCAGACCGGCCAGCCGGGAGAGGGGCCAACGGGGTCGCCGCAGCGCCAGCCCGTACCCCACGATCAGGGCCCCCGCAAACGCGGCCATCACGCCATGGTAGAGGCAGCCCGTCAGGCAGGCGGTGGCCATCGCAGCGGCCCCCGCGGTGTGGCGCCAGCGGCCGGTCTCGCCGAGCCGCAGCAGCTGGTGCACGAACAGCGGGAGCCAGCCGATGGTCAGGGTCTCGGTGCTGCCGTTGGCCACGGCGCTGAGCAGGTAGGGCGAGAACCCGTAGATCAGCCCGCCCAGCAGCGCCCCGCCGGCGTCCCGGGTCAGGTGGCGGACCAGCACGAAAGCGCCGATACCGCCGAGCACCATGTTGAACCAGACCAGCAGGTTGTAGGTGGCCACTGGGCCGAACAGGGGTTCCAGCGGCAGCGCGAGCAGCCCGTCGAGGAGGTCGAGATAGAACAACCAGCCGCCGTCCGGGTGGCCGAGCTGTTCGACGCGCAGCGGGAAGCGCCCTGCGAGCAGGCTGTCGCGGACCCAGGCGTAGGCCCAGAGGTTCTGCCACTGGTCACCGGCGGAGTGGCCGACCAGCCAGCTCCCCGGCCGCAGCACGGCGGGCCAGGTGACCGCGAGGGCGAGGGCGGTGTACAGCGCCGCGGCCAGCAGGAGCGGAGACGGCGCCGCGGAGGATGGGCGGGGGTTGGTCATCGGCGGCCCTGAGCCGCCATTCGCTCGATCGTCAGCCGGAGCTCGTCGGTGATCAGCGCGTTGCCCCAGCGTGTGGGGTGGCAATCATCCAGGAACAACTTCTCGCGCTCGTTGTACATCCGATCGCCCAGCTTCTGGTGCATGTCCACCACCGGCGTGTCGTTCGCCGCACCCACCTCCCGCATCACGTCCCAGTACATCAGCGCGCGCTCGGCACCGACCTCGGCCTCGCTGCGCTTCTCCCGCAGCACCAGCGGCGCCACCACCAGGATCGATCCTGCGCCGCGGCGCGCCCCGTCCGCGATCATCGCCTCCAGGTTCGTCCGATAGTCCTCCAGGCTCACCCGGTGGGTGCAGAACGGATCGTGGCGGCCACTGACCCGCACTGCCAGCGGCAGCAGCAACTTGCGCAGCAGCTGATACAGCCGGCTGTGACGGTGAAGCTGGTTGGACTGGGAAGCGAGCAGGTCGACGCGCTCCTTGTCCTCGACGGCATCGAGGTAGTAGTCGCTGTGGGCGTTGTAGATCACCAGGAAATCGGGTTGGAGCACGGGCGCCAGCCGGCGCAGCTGGATCAGCGACTGCTGGGTGGAGTACCCGGGCACACCCAGGTTGATCACCTCGTACCGATTGCCCCCGTGGTGGGTCGAGAGCGCCGCTTCGAGCTGCCGTGGAAATCCGTGGTCGACCTCCAGCCCGTGGCCGAAGACGCTGGAGTCGCCGAGGCACAGCACACGCGATGTGTTCGCGGGCTTGTCGGGGGCGATCTCGCGGTCCCGCAGCCCCAGGGAGTTGACCTGCACCGGTTTCTCGAACCAGGTGGTCGATACTCCCGGGCGCAGCGCCCAGATCAGCTCGGGGTCCGAATCGAACAGCTCGCCGGAGTACAGGACCAGGTCCTGACCCCGCCCCATCTCGCCGGTCCAGCGCATCAGCGAGTGGTCGTCGAAGCCAACCAGCCGTAGCACCAACTCGACGCCGCCGAAGAACAGCAGCAGCACCGTTACCGAACCCAGCAGCCGGCGCCGCCAGCGCGGCGGGCGGGATGGAGCGGACGGATCGCTCATCGCGGGGTGACTCTCCAGGCGCGGCCCCGACCCTCCCGTGCCGCGCGGCAGCGCTCATTCTAGCCTGCATGCCTCTACCGTCATGCTAGATTGACTTCTCGATGCGAATCCTGCTCGTGCAGACCATCCTCGGGCGCCGGGAAAAAGCGCTGTATCCCCTGGGGTTGGCCTACCTGAAGGCCGCGCTCGGCGACCACGACGTCGAGGTGCTGGACCCCAACCTGTCCCCGGATCCGGACGAGGCCGTGCGAACCACGGTCCGTCGCGTCCGTCCCGACGTGATCGGCGTATCGCTTCGCAACATCGACACGACCCACGTCTACGACAAGTTCTCGTATCTGGACTCCTTCGGCGACCAGCTGCTGCTGCTGCGCAGCGAGGCGCCGGACGCCCTGATCGTGGCCGGCGGCGCCGGGTTCTCCGTGTTCCCCGAGGCGCTGATGCGCCGCTTCCCGCTGATCGACTGTGGCATCCGGTTCGAGGGCGAGGCCGCGTTCCCTGCCCTGCTGGAGAACCTGGACGACCTGGGATCGGTGCCCGGGGTGTTCGTTCGCGACGCCGGCGGCCACGTGGACCTGGCCACACCCCGCGTCCCGGCGGACCTGAGCCGGGTCCTGCCCCCCGACCGGGTCGCGATCCCCATGCAGCCCTACCTGGCGCAGCCCTACTCCGTGGGCATCCAGACCAAACGAGGCTGCGTGTTCGACTGCCTGTACTGCATCTACCCGATGCTGGAGGGCAGCCACAGCGTGCGGCTCCACGATCTGGACCGGGTCGTGGACGAGGTCGAGCGGGTGATGGCCGCGGGGGTCCGCGAGTTCTACTTCGTGGACCAGGTGTTCAACTACCCCCGGGATCACGCCCTCGCGGTCTGCGAGGCGATCATCCGACGCGGGCTCAAGCCGACCTGGCGAGCGTTCTTCACCGAGGCCTGCATCGACGACGAGCTGGTGTCGGCCTGCGTGCGCGCCGGTTGCCGGATGTTCGAGTTCTCGCCGGACGGGATCTGCGACGAGTCGCTGAGCGCGCTGGGCAAGCCGTACACCGTCGACGACATCCGCCGCGCCTACGCCGTCATCGACCGCCACCCCGAGGCGCGGCTCAAGATCAGCTTCATGATGGGCGCACCGGGCGAACGCACCCGCGACCTGCTCAAGCTGGCCCGGTTCCTGGCCGAGGAGAGCCTGCACCGCCATTACCGGTTCTTCTCGACGGTCGAGGTGATGCGGATCTACCCCGGCACGCCCCTGCACCGGCTCGCGCTGGAGCGGGGCGTGGTGACACCGGACGACGATCTGCTGGAGCCGCGGTTCTTCAAGAATCCCGGGATGGACCTGGTGCGGCTGCCGCTGGACCTGGGCTACAAGGCGGTGCTGGGAGCGCTGCGGCTCACGGGGCAGCGCACCAAGATCCCCTTCTGACGGAAGGACCCGCGGTTGCTCAGGGCGGATCCACCAGCAGCGTCTTGACGACCGGCAGGAGTTCGTCTGCCGCCAACCGGTGTCCGTCCGCGTTCATGTGGCACGAATCCACCAGAAGGCCGTCCGCGCCAGCCCGGGTGAACGCGGGCTCCAGGTCGACCAGCGACCAGCCGTGGCGGCGAGCCGCTTCGCGGGCCAGCGGCCACAGCTCGCCGCGGTGGGCGGCGAAGTCGAAGGGCGGCGGCCACTCCAGGTGGTGGGGCAGCACCAGTACCAGCGGCACCCCCGCAGCGGAGGCGGCCGAGGCCATCTGCTCCAGGTTGTCGGCGCACTCGGCGGCCGGAACCTGTCGCACGTCCCCCATCCCGCGCCCCCTCGGTGGGCGCCGCATCCAGTCGCGCGCCAGAAGGAACACCCGCGAGCGCACCAGCTGCCGCTCCAGCCAGATCGCCCGCGGATCGAGGGACGCCATCAGTTCGCGGTCGGTCCGGTCCGCCCGGCCGACGTCGTTGGCCGGCATCACCACGATCAACAGGTCCGGGTCGAACGCCAGCGCGTCGTCGAGTGCGTCTTGCACCTGGGTCGTCGAATAGCCGTAGACCCCCGCGTTGATCAGCTCCACCGGCCCCGATCGGTCCTCGACCAGCCGATGCTCCAGCGCGGCGCAGAACGTCTCGTCGGCCTCCACCTCCTGGCCGAACACGATCGAGTCGCCCAGACAGAATCCGCGCAGCGTGCCCGCCGGCTTACGCGCCCGGAACGGCTCGTCACGCATCCCGTGGCGGTTGATCGACAGGTCGGTACGCCCCTCCCAGATCGGCCGCATCCGCCAGTCCGAGCGTGTGATCCGGGCCGCTCGGAGGTGGACGCCCGGCCGCAGCCGGTAGAGCCGGCCATCGTCGGGTACGGTGACCAGGGCGTTGAACCAGCGCCCGTCCTCCTCGGCCTGACCACGGACCCAGATCCGGGCGGTCAGCTCGGCGCCCAGACACAGCAGCAACGCGGGGATCAGGGCGAACAGCGCCCTGCGGCCGAATCGCTTGCTGCGGGGCCGGGTTGGTTTCACGGGTCCTCCGGACGCGGGCACGCGGTTTGCGCGCCCGCGGACGTGGAGGGCAGAATACGTGGACGGCGCGGAGGTTACCAACCCTGATGGAGCGGCGACGGACAGGCCGCGTGGACGCGCGGCGGACGCCGCTGACCACCCCGCGGAAGATCGCGCTGGTGCTGGCGGGCACGCTGGCGGGCCTGCTGCTCGCCGAGGGCGCGCTGCGGGCTGGCGGGTTCGTCTACAGCGCCCGCCAGGAGGCCCGCAATCAGCGGTCGCTTGCCGACGGAGGCGAGTACCGCATCCTCTGCGTGGGCGAATCGACCACCGCCATGGGCGGCGACTACGCGTACCCGCACCAGCTCGAGCGGATCCTCGACGCGAGGGAGCTGGGCGTCGACGTGGCGGTGATCAACGAGGGGATCCCGGGCACGACATCGGCGCACATCGTCGCCACGTTCCCGGACATGATCCGCCGCTACCAGCCGCAGATGGTCGTCGCGATGATCGGCATCAACGACCCCCGGGATCACGGGGAGGGCTGTGCCCCGGGCCCCCTGGTCTCGTGGCTTCACGATCTGCGACTGTACAAGGCCGTGACCCGGCCGTGGCCCGTGCTCAGCCGGCGCCCACTGCCCAAGGACAACCAGGGCGCGATGATCGAGGCCGAAAACGAGCTCGACGCGGTCAGCGCCCGGAAGCAAGAACGCGCGCTACTCAAGCGGCTGCGCGCGAATCCCGACGACTTCGCCGCCAGCGCCGACATGGCCCGCCTGCTGATCCGCACGGGCCGTCACGACGACGCACTGCAGCGGCTGGAGGACGCGATGCCCCGCGCCGGCGATCACGCCGGTTTGCTTGCGGTGCGCGCCGATCTGGCGTGGGCGATGAACGACGCCCGCGGGGCCGAGGCGTGGTACGACCGGGCGCTTGCAGCCGAGCCGGGGCACGCCGAGGCGTCGTTAGAGCTGGGGCGCATCGCCCAGCACCAGGGCCGTCGGCAGCGCGCGCAGCAGCTGCTCGAGGCCGGGCACAGGGTCCATCCGGACGACACCTACCTGGCCACCGAGCTGGCGGAGCTGCTGGCGGGCGCGGGACGACCGGAGGACGCGCTGGCGGTGCTGCGGACCGCCCTCGCCTACGGGTCCGACGACACCTTCCCCTACGTGGTGGCCGCGGAGCTGCTGTGCGGCCTGGGCCGCTACGACGAGGCCGAGGCGCTGGCAACCGACGCCCTGCTCGTGGCTGCCAACGACTCGTCGGTGAACATGCGCCTGAACACCTGCTACCAGGAGGCGGGTGAGTGGGCCCGGGCCACGGGCCAGCTGGAGACGTTGATCGCCAGGGAGCCGGAGCACTCGGGGCTACACAGGGAGCTTGCCGAGGTGCGGCAGCGCCGGGGGGACCGGGAGGGCGCGGAGGCTGCGCTGGGCCGGGCCAACGAGATCGAGGCCGCGCTCTGCCCCACGGCCATCCGCGACAGCTACCAGGCCCTGCTGGACTACTGCGAGCTGTACGGCGTCGAGCTGGTGGCCGTCCAGTATCCGCGGCGAAACGTGACCCAGCTGCAGCGGATGTTCGACCCGGACCAGGCGGTGCTCCTGGTCGACAACCAGCGGCGCTTCGAGGAGGCCGTCGCCCGCTACGGCTTCGCCGACCTGTTCATCGACCGCTTCGCCGGCGACTTCGGCCACGCCACCCCCCGGGGGAACCGGCTGCTGGCCGAGGGCGTGGCGGAGGTGATCGCCGATCGGGTGCGCGCGGACGCCGCCGCCGCCGGGGCGCGATGAGAAGGCAACTGGCACGGCGGGTGGCCCGCTGGCTCGGCGTGTACGCCGCCTACCAGGCGTTCGTGCTGGCGCTCACCTGGCCGACCGTGGCCCAGCTGACGACCCACGGCGTCGGCGGTCCGGACAAGGGAGGGCGCGATCACCTGTGGTTCGTGTGGTGGGCCAAGCAGGTGTTCTGGGGTGACGAGGCCTCGTTCGGCCACATCACCTACCTGAACTTCCCGGACGGCTACGCCACGTTCTCCACCTTCCACAACGTGTTCAACGAGATCGTCGAACAGCCCCTGCACCTGCTGGGGCCTCCGGTGATGGTCTACAACCTGGTGATCCTGATCTCGATGGCCCTGGCCGGCGTCACCGCATACGGCGCCGCCCGGCTCCACGTGGAGGACCGCGGCGCGTGCCTCGTGGCCGGGCTGTTCTTCCTCTGCGCACCGGAGATCTGGGGTTCGCTGAACAACGGCGAATCCGAACTCGTGACCTACTACTTCGTGCCGTTGGCCTACCTGGCGCTGGTCCTGATGGTCGAGCGGCGCAGCTGGAGCCTGGCGGTGGGCGCCGGCGTGGTGCTGGCGCTGGCCTCGTACGGCTCATGGTACTTCGGCATCGAGATGCTGCTGTTCGCGCTGCTGTACATCTCGTTCAGGGCGGCCCAGGCCGCCCGCGCCGATGGCTGGCGCTCGGGACTGCGGGTGGTGGCGCTGGGGGCCCTCGCTGCAGCCGTGTTCTTCGTGGCGATCGGCCCCCACGTGCTGATGCTACGCCACCACATGCACGAGGACGTGGTGTTCACGGTCGACGTGCCCAACATCGAGCACTTCTTCTGGCCGGCGACACCGTCGCCGGGATTCGTCCCTCACTCGGTGCAGCGCGTGGGGGAGGCGAGCTTCTACTCGAACCACTACATCGGCTGGGTGCTGATCGCGCTGGCGGCCTTTGGATACGTGCG
The DNA here is from genome assembly GCA_964436045.1 of uncultured Rickettsiales bacterium. Taxonomy (GTDB): domain Bacteria; phylum Myxococcota_A; class UBA796; order UBA9615; family CAYRNR01; genus CAYTBN01. The sequence goes on from CAYTBN010000036.1 coordinate 34,819, forward strand.
CGGGCGGATCGGCGACCGGCGCCTGCTGCTGGTGATTGCCGGATTGTTCTTCGTGCTGGCCCTGGGCAAGTTCCTGCGCTGGGGGCACCGGGGCACCACCTTTGGCGAATACCTGGTGCCGCTGCCGATGATGTTGCTGTACCAGCTCAGGCTGTTCCGCGGGATCCACAAGTCCTACCGCTGGATCGTGCTGGTGCGCCTGCTGCTGGGAATCCTGGCGGCGGGCGGACTGGCGGCCCTGGCGCGGGGCACGTCGCGGCGCAGGGCCCTGGTACTCGGTGGCTCGGCGGCGCTGCTCGTGGCCGAGTTCGCGCTGATCGGGATCCGCCCCGGCGCGATGCCGCTGGAGCGCTTCGACGCCAGCGAGGAGTCGATCCCGTCGGTCTACCGCACGGTGCGGGACGATCCGGAACGGGTGGCGCTGGTGGAATTGCCGGCGACCATCGAGACCCGGCCGGTGTCCGAGTACCTGTTCTTCCAGACCTACCACCAGCACCCGCTGGTGGGCCCGCTGGCGCTGTTGCTGGAGCCGTCGATCTACGCGGAGGTGGCTGAACGATACCGGGAGCTGGAGGCGACCTGCCGACAGCTGAGGGCCCTGGCGGACCAGCCGGACCAGCAGGACGCGCTGCGCGACGAACTGCGGGATGCCCGGATCCGCTATGTGGTGTACCACCCCACACTGTCCAGCGAACGGATCGCGATGAAGCTGGACATCGACGCGATCCGCGCGGCGGCGGTGAGCCGCGAACGGGCGGACGACGGCACCGAGCTGTTCGTGATGTACTGAGAGGCTGTGGAGACGTCACCCCCCCCTCGCCGCCGCTCCGTCCTCAAGCTGGTGTTCAGCATCGGCCTGGGTGCCGCCCTGCTGGTGCTGGTGTTCCGCGGCGTCGAGCTGGATCGCTTCGTGGCGGCCATTCGCGGCGTGCGGGCGAGCTGGTTGCTGGCGGTGGTGGGGCTGTCATCGGCGATGCACCTGGTCCGCTGCTGGCGATGGTGGCTGATCATCGGCCGGGTCCAGCCGGTCCCGTTTCGGGAGGTGATCAGCATCTCGTCGGTGGGTTTGCTGGCGCTCCAGGTGCTGCCGTTCCGGATGGGGGAGGTGGTTCGGCCCTACCTGCTGGTGGAGCGCCGTGGACTGCGATTCGGCGCAGCGCTGTACACGGTCGTACTCGAGCGGACCACCGAGATCGTCGGCCTGGCCGGAGCGTTCACCGTGGCGGTCGTGTTCGCCGACCTGCCGCTGGACAGCCTGCAGCTGGGGAACTGGGACGTCAGCTTCGTCGACGACGGCCGCCGCGCGATCGGCCTGGCGCTGACGCCGTTCCTGCTGTGCCTGGCCGCCTTCCTGTTCCTCGGGGACCGCATCGCCGGGCCGGTGGAGGCCGCCGCGATCCGCGTCCACCGCGGTCTGGGGCGCGCCATCGGCGGGCTGTTGCGCTCGTTCGCCGAGGGTGCGGCGACCATGCGTGACGGGCGCTTCTCGCTGGCGATCCTCGCCACCACAGCGCTGGCGTGGACGCTCAACGCCGGGGTGTTCTGGGCGACAGCGCGGGCCTTCGGGTTCGACATCGAACCGCTGGCGGGCGTGGTGCTGCTGGTGGTGTTCATGGTCGGTATGCTCCTGCCCGCGCCCCCGCTGTTCGCCGGCGTCTTCGAGGCCTTTTTGATCGCCGGGGTGACGCTGTACGGCGTCGAACGCAGCGACGCGGCCGCCTACGCCGTGGTCAGCCACGTGGCCCAGCTGGGCATCGTGATGGCCTGGGCGTTACCTTTCCTGTGGATCGACCGGCTGTCGTTCGCTGCCTTCCGCCGCTTCGTCGACGGGTTGCGGACCGGAGAGGGGTCGGAGGGGAAGGGAGCCGCCGGATGATGCGACGACTGAGATCCCGGCTGGCGCTCGTGCTGGGCGGGCTGGTGGTGGCGTTGCTGCTGGCCGAGGGTGTGCTGCGCCTGTTCGCTCCCGGTTCGGTCTACAGCTACCCGGGGCAGCTCTACCGCGAGCACCCCACGCGCTACTACGAGATGGTGCCCGGTTTCCACGGCACCATGAGCCAGGCCGACTACAGCTTCGAGTTCCAGCTCAACGGGCTCGGATACCGCGACCGGGAGCTGAACGCGCTGCCCGGCGGCCCGCGGGTGTGGCTGCTGGGCGACTCGCTGGTCTTCGGCCAGGGGGTCGACGCCGAGCGGGTGATGTCGGTCCAGCTGGAGAACGAGCTGGCGAACAACGGCGGGCCGGCTGCCGTCGTCAACGGGGGCGTGGGTGGCTACGGCACGGTCAACACCGTCGCCCAGTTACGGGACCACGTCGATGCGGTGGCGCCCGACCTGGTGATCGTGACGCTGAACCTGTCCAACGACGTCGAGGACAACCTCCTGGCCCCGGAGATGATCGTCAGCGGCGGCTACCTGGGACGGGCCCGGGCCGATGGGACCGGGCCCTCGCCAGCAGACGTCTGGCTGCGCGCCCACGTGCGCAGCTATCAAATGTTACGCAGGGCCCTGGAGCGGCCGCAGGGGCCGGTGGAGGTACACCAGAGGCACCAGATCTTCCAGGTCCCGGTGCCACCCCCCGACGAGGTAGCCCACTTCGTGGAGCTGGCGCGCAGCGGGCCGGTCAGCGAGCGGATCCAGTCGATGCTCGACGCCACCGACCGGGCGCTGGGCGAGCTGGCCGCCGAGGCCGCCGCGCGCGAGCTGCCGGTCGGTGTGGTGATCATGCCCGCGTCGTTCAACTTCCGGCCCGGCGAGATCCAGCAGGTGGCCCGCCACTCGCGGGTACCCGAGGCGGAGGTGGACGCCGCCCGGATCGTCGAACGGGCGCGGCTCCTGGTCGAGGGCCACGGACTACCCGTGCTCGACCTCTGTCCGGTGTTCGCGGCGGTGCCCGACCCCGGGGTACTCACCTTCCGCTACGACAGTCACTACAGCGCCGAAGGGCACCGGCTGGCCGCCGAGACGATGGCGCCCTGGGTCGGCCAGCTGCTCGCCGAGGGCCGATGACACAGCGAGGCCGGGTTTGCGGTACCCTGTTCGCTGCGTAAGACGACCAGCGTGATCCACGAGGAGGACAACATGCGCAATGCACTGATACTCGTCGCAACCGGGCTGCTGCTGATGGCCTGTTCCAGTTCGGCCGACACCGGTACCGGTGGTGGGACCACGGGATCCGGCGGCGGCGGCGGGGCAGCTGCCGATGACAACCCCAACCATGGGGCGCCGCCAGCCAACGATCAGGACGGACCGGGCAACATGCCAGCCGGGGCCGGGCACAACCCGCCCTCCGACTTCGACGGGGCCACAGGTCCCAAGGTGACCGTGTCCGGAACGGTGACCGGCGAGGGCGAGCTGGCGGGCACCCTGTACGTGGACTTCGTGGTCCTCGGCTCCGAGGATCCCCCGACGTTCCGCACCGTCCACAGCATCCAGCTGGAGGAGTTCGGCGCGTTCAGCGTCCAGGTGCCCAGGGGTTTCGGTGCGGTCACGCCGCAGGCCTTCGTCGACCTCAACGACAACGGCCTCAGTGTGGGAGAGCCCTCCGGACAGGCCGAGCCCCTCGAGATCGGAACCACGGACGTCACCGGACTCACGATCGAGGTCAAGATCCCGCCGCCCCCGGACACCCAGGTGTTGCCCGAGGATCCGCTTGCCGGCGGCTCGCCGCCCGAGGGTATCGTGCCGCCGGGTGAGACCGCTCCGCCGCCCGTCGGGCCCGCTCCGGCCGAAGGCGAGCCGCCCCCCACGAACTGAGGGCTTCGCCCCGCTTCCCACGGTCCCATAGCATGCCCAGGCGCCCCACAGTGGCGAGCCAGACGGCGTGGTCCGCGGTCGCCACGGGCGCCAACGCGGCGTTCTTCTTCTTCCTGATCCCCCTGATCACCAAACTCGGCGGCGTCGGTGCGTACGGCCTCTGGGAGGGCACCTGGCTGCTGGTCAACCTGGCGGCACCGCTGGCGTGGCTCGGCCTGCGCAGCGGATTCACGCGGTACAGCGCCGGTCTGGACGACCGGGCGACGGTGTCGGCCAACTTCCACGCCGTGATGGTCGTGATCGTGCCGGCGGCGCTGCTGCTGGGCACCTGCCAGCTCCTGGCCGCGCCGTGGATCGCCGCCCAGATCGTGGGCGACGCAGCGCTCGGTCCGGCGATGCTACGAATCGGAGCGCTGTTGGTGGTGGGCGAGTCCCTGCTGCTGGCGGTGCTGGAGGGCTACCGGGCGACCCTGCGCCTGCGCAGCTACGCCCTGCTGGTGCTGCTCCAGCGCGGCCTGGAGATCGGGCTGGTGGCGCTGCTGCTGTCCCGCGACCGGCCGATCACCGAGTGTGGGCTGGCGGTGGTGGCGGCGCGAACGCTGGTGCTGGCGCTGGCTTACGTGGGCATCACGCGCTCGCTGGGGCTGGTGCGGCCCGACTTCTCACGGCTCGCCCCCTACGCAGTCTACGGCCTGCCGCTGCTGTTCAACGAGGTGCTGGGCCGCATGCTCAAGGGCGCGGATCGGCTGATCGTCGGCCACTACCTGGGGGTCGACGCGATGGGCGCGTACGGCGTGGTGGTCCAGCTGTGCCTGGTGTTCGTGCTGTACACCGCCACCCTGCAGGTGTGGCTCTACCCCCACCTGTCCGGGTTGTGGAACCAGGGCGAGCGAGAGCGGGCGGTGCGGGTGCTCGAGCGGGCGCTGCGGTTCTTCTGGCTGCTGGCGTTGCCCACCGCCGCCGGGCTGTCGGCGATCGGCCCGACGCTGGTCGCGGCGATGTCCGAACCGGCGGTGGCAGTCCGCGCCGTGGTGGTGTTGCCGGTGGTGGCCTGTTCGTTCGCGGTCTACGGCATCGCCTCGCTGACCCTCTACGCGCTGGCGCTGGTCGAGCGCACCGCGGTGATCACGGTGGTGCTGGTCGTGGCGGCCGGGCTCAACCTGCTGCTCAACCTGCTGCTGGTACCCCGGCTGGACATCCTCGGCGCCGCGCTGGCCAACGCGGTCGGGTTCAGCACGATGGCGCTGCTGATGTGGCTCGCCGCGCGCCGCCACCTGCCGGTCCGGCTGCTGCCCAGGGGGTGGGTGCTGCCGCGAATCCTGCTGGCCTGCGTCGCGATGGCGGCGGTAGTGGCCGTGATGGGCCCCGGGGGGCTGGTGTGGCTGGGGGCCACGATCGTGGTCGCCGCTGGGGCCTACGTGGCGGTGCTGCTGGCCGTCCGCGGGGTCACCGTGGCCGAGATCCGCTCGCTGGTCCGCCGCTGAGCCGCGGCCGTCCCGCCGTCACGGCGTGGCGAGATCGGTGGGCGTCCCGTCCGTCTCGGCGTTCCACTGGTAGTTGAGGTACATCCGCAGCCGGCCATCGGGCAAGGGAAGCACGTCGCCGTTGAGCAGCCCCCAGCTGCCCTGCTCGGTCTGCAGGCGGATCCCCGGTTCCTCGGTCCACTGGAGCCCGCCGCCGGACACCGCGCTGCGGATCACGCTCCGCCCATCGGTGACGGCGCTGTAGTACAGCCGATATCCCGAGTCGGTCGCCACCACCGAGGCCCCGCCCCCTGGCGGCGGAAACGACTGGAGGACCTGCCGCCAGCGCCCCTCGGCGTCCGCGCTGTACAGCCCGAGCCCGTTGACGAACATCAGCCAGTTGTCGCCCGTGCGGAACACCTCCGGGCTGCCGTACGCCACCCGTTCCTGCCTCAACACGACGTCCCCGATGCGGAAGACCAGCCCGTCGTCCGAGCTCGCGCGCTGGATGTAGGGATCGCCGAAGCGCCCGCGGAACTCCTCGCCGCACGAACAGAAGTACGCCACCAGCTGGCCATCCTCGGTGAACAGGGTCGGGTCGGTGGCGAAGCCGCTGTCGTTGCGGATCCGTATCCCCGGCTCCACCTGGAAGGCGAGCCCGTCGGCGGATACCGCGGACATCACCCGGGCATCGCCGCGTTCCAGGTCGACGCCGCCGAAGTACACGCGTACCCGACCGTCGGGCAGCTGTACCGGCGTGGGGGCGGTGGCCATCTTGCTGTGCAGCTCGTGGTCCAGACCGATGCGGATCCCGGGCTCCATCGCCCAGGCCAGACCGTCGGCGGAGATCGCCGACACGACCACCGCCCGGGTGGGGTTGATGTCCAGGCGGTGGCGTCGATCCTCGGGGACGTCGTCGGGGATCTGCCGATCACCGGAGGCGATGGCCGGGGCGGCCTCGGTGACCGGCTCGGCGGCGACCGGAGCGGCGCGGTCCCCGCAACCGGTGGCCAACACAACGCTGGCCAATGCCAGCGGTGCCCAGGTCAGCGCCGCCAGACGGATCCCCCGGGTCACGATGGTGTCCATGGACATTCCCTCGCCGGCCTCGTCTGGCCCGCGCAGGCCGCCGATTGTATCAGCAAGGCGCCCACACACCGCGCCGCCGAGCAAGGCCGTCTGACGTTCTGCTACGCTGACAGCCGACGGTCACCGCCGCTCCGGCGGAGCCGCAAGAGGGGATCCAGCGTTGTCCGTATCCACGTCCCCCTGGCGGCGTGTGCCCAGGCTGGCGAGCGTCTATGCCGCCTACCAGGCCCTGGTTCTGGGCCTGACCTGGCCGGCGGTGGCGCGGTTGACCACCCACGGCATCGGCGGCGCGGACAAGGGCGGCTACGACCACCTGTGGTTCGTGTGGTGGGTCAAGCAGGCGGTGTGGACCGACGAGAAGCTCGCCCACACCACCTTCATCCGCTACCCCGAGGGCTACGACACCTTCGACACCTTCCACAACGTGATGCACGAGGTGATCGAGCAGCCCCTGCACCTGGTGCTGCCCATCGTCGGCGTCTACAACGTCGTGATCCTGGTGGCGATGGCCCTCGCCGGCCTGTTCGCCTACCTGTGCGCGCGCCTCTACGTGGACGATCGGCCGGCGTGTTTCGTGACCGGAGTATTCTTCCTGGCCGCGCCGGTGATCTGGGGCGCGCTCAACAACGGCGAGTCCGAGCTGTCCAACTACTACTGGGTGCCGCTGGACTTCTGGCTGCTGCACCGGATGTGCGAGCGGCGGACCTGGCCATGGGCCGTGGCCACGGGGCTCGCCCTGGCGCTGAGCTGTCTCGGCTCGTGGTACTTCGGCGTCGAGATGGCGCTGTTCGCGCTGCTGTTCGTCGCGGTCCGCACGATCCAGTCCGCCCGGGCCGACGGTCTACGCACGGGTGGCCGTCAGCTGGCGGTGGGCGCGCTGGCGGCCGGGATCTGTTGTGCCGTCCTGGCGCCCCACGTGGTGACCCTGCGCGACCACCTCCACGAGGGCTTCATCTTCCTCGAGGACATCCCCAACCTGGAGCACTTCTTCTGGCCGGGCATCGCCACGCCCGAAGCTGCGATCGGCGGCGAGCAGCGGTCCGGAGAGGTCAACTTCTACGAGATCTACTACATCGGCTGGGTGCTGATCGGGCTGGCGGTGGTCGGCTTCATCGCCGTGCGGCTGCGGGACCGGCGGCTGTTGCTGGTGATGGCGCTGCTGTTCTTCTCGTTCTCGCTCGGGGAGTTCCTGCACACCGCCAACCAACCGCACACCATCCCTGGGTGGATCGTGCCGATGCCGATGGCGCTGCTGTACAAGCTGCGCTTTTTCCGCGGTATCCACAAAGCGTTCCGCTGGATCGTGCTGGTGCGCCTGCTGCTGGGCATCCTCGCGGCCGGCGGATTGGCGCGGCTGGCGGGGTCGGGCGGACCGCGCCGCTGGGCTGTCCACGGCGCGGCGTTGGCAATCTACCTGCTGGAGTTCGCCTTCCTCGGCATCCAGCCCGCGACCATGCCGATGGAGACCTTCCCGGCCCACGAGTCGACCATCTCGCAGGTCTACCAGACCATTGCGGACGATCCCGACGACGTGGCGGTGCTGGAGCTGCCCGCGACCCTGCACCTCAACCACATGTCCCGCTACCTGTTCTGGCAGACCTTCCACGGCAAGCGGCTGGTGGGGCCGGTGGCACCCCACTACCCGCAGCGCATCGGTGACGCGGTCGTGCAGCAGTACGGGGAGCTGGATCTGCTGTACAGGGAAGCGGGACAGCGCAGGGGCGCCGCCGGCCCCTACCAGCAGGCTGCACGCCAACAGATCCGCGACACCGGGGTCCGCTACGTGGTCTATCACCCCGAGTTCGAAGGGCCCCTGGTGCAGGTGGAGATGGACCTCGACAGCATCCGCGCCGCGGCGGTCAGCCGGGAGGCCGCGGACGATGGGACCGAGCTATGGGTACTGTACTGAGCCGGGCCGGTGTGGCCGCCCTGCTGGTCACGCCCACGGCGGTCATGTGTTCCCGCGCCATCGGTCGCGGCGACGTGTTGCTGGGGGCCTGCCGCGGCGAGGACAACTACCGGTTCTGGAACTACTGGATCGCGGGCCATCAGTGGCTGAGCGAGGGCCGCCTGCTGTCCACAGCGATGCTCGATTGGCCCAACGGCCAGACCTACTTCCCCACCGATCCGCTCAACACCTTGGTGTTCATCGCCGTGCAGTGGCTGGGCGGACCGCTGACCGCCTACAACACCGTCGTCGCCCTGCAGATCCTGATGATGACGGTCGGCGTGGCGCTGCTGGCGCGCACGTTCGGCGCCCACCCGCTGCTGGCGGCCGGAACCGCGGCGGCGGCGACGATGATGCCCCAGCTCAACGGCATCCTGGCGTCCGGGCTGGTGGACCAGGCGACGGTGGGGCTGTGCGCGCTGACCGTTGCCACGCTGGTACGGCTGCTGCGGCAGCCGGGTGCCGCCCGCCTGGTCGCTCTGGTGGCCTGCGGTGCCGCGCTGCTGCTGTCCAGCCCCAACCTCAGCGCGGTGATGGCGCTGCTGATGGGGCCCCCGACCCTCGTCTGGCTGGCCGTGCGCGGCCGGGGTCGGCGCCTGTGGACGCTGGCGGCCGGGGCGCTGATCGGACTGATCGGCGCGGGTGAGATGTCCCTGCTGAGAGCCGTCGAGTCGACGGAGGGGCGGCGGGTCGACAAGTTCGACGATCTCGATCCCGAACGTCCGCCCCCGCCGGTCATGATGGAGAACGAATCGGGGTCCGGGCTGTGCCAGGGTTACGACTGCCCCGCCGCGTGCGAAGGCCCACGGTTGACCCGGCTGGTGCGCTCCGCCGACGCGCCCAGCGCCGGGGAGCTGGGGCTGTTTCCCCCCGACACGCTGAAGCAATGCGTGGGGGTGAATTACCTGGAGTACTGCCCGGCGCTCGGACCGGGCGCGGCCCCCGCGGACCGGGAGACCACCTCGCTCATGCTGCAGCTGGTCAACCACAGCCCGATCCGCGCCCCGGTCTGGCCCCTGGCCCTGCTGCTGCTGGTGTGCCTGGCTGCGGCGCCGCGGCGCACGGCCCCCTGGCTGGGTCTGGCGGCCCTGTTCTGGTGGCTCTCGTCGGCCGACCAGGGGCTGGTCCCGATCCCCCCCACCGGGCTGAGCATGCAGTCGTGCAATGTGTTCGCAGCGGTGCCGGGGATGGGCTGGTTCCACACCTACCGGGCGTTCGGCGTGCTGGCGTGTGCCGCCTGGGGTGTGGCCGTCGCAGTCGGGCTGAGCGTGCTGCTGGAGCGGCTGCGCCCCCGATGGCCGGCGTTGGCGGCTGGCGCCCTCGCCATTGTCGCGGGCCTGGCCCTGGTCTTGGCCGGCGTGCGGGCGTCACCCGTCGATCCGATCCTACCGGTAACGCGGCTACCGATGTACGCACCCCACTGGCAGGAGGCGCTGGGTGACGACGACACACCGGTGCTCGTCATCCCGCTGTCGTTGCACTACACGTATATCCTCCAGGTGTTCCATGGCCGCCCGACCACCCTGACCTTCAACAATCACGAGCGGCTGTCCAGCGACTGGCAGCTTCCCAGGCTGATGGCCGAGGACATCGTGCCGCGGGCGGGGACCGTGGCCAAGCTGGTCGAGAAGACCGACTACGGGGCGGTCGTGTTGCTGCCCGGGCTGATGGACGCCAAGGCCGCAGAGCTGTTGATCGAACAGATGGAGACGGTGTTCGGCCCGCCGCTGGAGCTGTCGGGGCCAGCGCTGGTGTACCGGGTCGACCGGAGCCACGCCGGTCCCTGATCAGCGGGGTCTGTCCGCGGTCTCGACCAGCGGCAGCAACGCCTCGGCCGCCAGCCGGTGTCCCAAAGCGCTCGGGTGCTCGTCGAAGCGCGAGACCGCCAGATCCCGTCCCGGGTGCTCGGCGTACACCTCCAGCAGATCGACCACGGGCACGCCGAGCCCGGCGAACAGCTCCCGCATCGCCCGGTGGGCCTCGACGCCCTCCGGAGGGTATCGATCGACGATGCTGGGGAAGGGGAACATCGCGGCCACGATCCAGCGGTTCCCCTCCCGCGCGAGATCGGCGAGCTGCTCCAACTCCGCGCGGTGGCGCGCCGCCCGCTCCGGCTCGACCAGCAGCCGGAACAGGGTCGCGTGGTAGTCGGACTGGGCCTCTCCGATCCCCCCCAGACGCAGCTGCCCGCCGTGCAGGTACAGGAAGTTGAACGCCACCGAGCTCCGGTACAGGACGCCGATCAGCCCCCGCGGCGGGACCGGCGGCGGGGCGGTCGCCTCGGGGAACGCGTCGTGGGCGCCGATGTCGTTGAGGAACCACGCCAGCACCGTGCCGTCGAACTCGTACTGCCGGCTCTGCTCGCGGAAGCGCCGCAACTCGTCGGCGGTCTCCGACCCGCGCTGGGCGAAGTTGAGCACCTCGACGCCGCCGTCCGGGCCCGAGCCCGCCAGCCCCTCCTGGAGTAGCGCGGCGAATGTCTGCTCGCGGTCGACGCCGTTGCCGAAGGCGAACGAGTCGCCGACCACCGCGATCCGACGGCCGATCCCCGGCGGCCGGGCCAGCGCGTACTCGTAGTCGGCCCGGAACGCCTGCGTGTTCGTGCGCACGTGGCCCGCTTCCCAGCGCCGGGAGAGCAGCGACTCGTGCTTCAGCGTGGGTTTGTCGTACAGCCGCAAGCCGATCTCGGCGACGGCCGCGCACAGCCCCAGCGCCAGGACCACGGCCCCCAGCCGGAAGCCCAGCGCGCGCAACCACCTCCCGCGGCCTTTCCCGCGGCTCACTCCCTCGGTTCCCATCCCGCTACCCTACCCGCTCCGCGTCGTCCCGGCACGCCGGTCGCCGTCCATCCCCCCGTGGGTATAATCATGGACCCATACCAGAGCCTCGATTGGAAGCACCACATGGACCATGTTCCCGGGGAGTCCATTTGCGCACCGCGGATCGTCCTGGTCGTGGTGGCGCTGCTGCCGCTGCTCACCCCCGCGCCGTCCGCCCGCGCCGGGTGCTCGTCGGATGACGATTGCAAGGGCAGCCGGGTCTGCGTCGAGGGATCGTGTGTCGAGGCGGCCGTGGCCGATCTGGTCTGCCAGGACAGCTCGGAGTGCGGGGGCGGGGAGGTCTGTGTCGCGTCGTTGTGCTACCCGGTGCTTCCGGGCAAGGAGTACATCCTGACCTCCGACCCGGACGCGTCTTTTACCCAGCAGCGCCTGAAGACCGCCCGCGGCAGGCTCGCGGCGGGCTTCGTCGTCGGGCTGTCGGGATTCGGCCTGACCTACGCCGCCATGGCGGCTCGCTACTCCGAGAACGTGCCGGCTGCTTACACCTTCGCCCTCGTCGGGATCGGGCTGATCGGGGCAGGCGTGCCGCTGGCGTCGACCGGCGGCAAGCCGGCGCGGGAGGCGGTCCGGCGGATGGGACTGACACCGCCGAACATGGCCACGAGGGTCGTCGCCTGGGCCTTCTGGGGCGTGGGACTGCTCGTCGGCGGGGCGGGGTTCGGCAACGGCGCCAACATGATCCATTACGGGTTCATCGAGGAGGGGCTCGGTCACATCTCCATGGGCGCGAGCGCGGCCGGCGTCCTGGGGCCATCGGGTTGATCATGATGGCCTACGACGTCCGCGCGTGTCGCAAGCGCATCACCAACCGCTACGAGTTCGTCGACGATCCGCGGGTGAGCGAGCTGGACAGGCCCGACAAGCTGCAGGCGATGCCGACGTTCGCGATAACCCCGGGAGGCGCGGTGGTCGGCCTCTCCGGTCTGTGGTAGCCGCCGTGCGCCAGCAAACCTCCATTCTCCTCGTGGGCCTGGGCCTGATGTCCCTGGCCGGTCCCGCCCGGGCGACCGACTGCACCAAGGACACCGACTGCCCGGGAGAGCTGGTCTGCGACGACGGGCAATGCGTGGATCCCGCCCCCGCTTGCGAATCGAACTCGGACTGCCAGGGCGGGCAACTGTGCGTCCAGGGGGTCTGCGTGGACATGGTCGCCGGGGGCGCCGTGTTCCTCACCGAGGACGAGGAGGAGCGCCTGGACAACCGGCTCGATGGGGTGCGGGTGGTCTGCGTCCTGGGGGGGTGGGCGACCTGGATGGCGCCCGCGGGCTTCCTCGCCGCCTCCGTACTCTCGGGCTACGACGAGGACTACCGGATGATGGCCCTCGGGTTCGCCCTGGGCGGGATCGGCATGCTGGCGCTCGGGGCGCCGGTGATGACCGCGTCCGGGACCATGATCCGGAGGATCACCGACGACCTCGGCCTCCCCCAGCGGCAGCTGGCGCTGCGCACCGTGGGCTGGGTGTTCACCGGGGTGACCCTGGGGCTGGCGGCGGTCGGCACGATCGCCATCGCCGTCGAGCCGGACTGGGTGAGCGGGAGCCCCGGACGACGGGTCGTGGCAGCGACGCTACCCCTGACGATGCTGACAACCATCCCCGCGGCGATCCTGCTGGGGCTGGACGTGGGCAAGCGCCGCAAGCACCTGATCGATCACGTTCGCGTCGTGACACCGAGGTTCGGTTCCGCGGACCGCCCAGCGCCCGGGATCACCCTGATTCCGCTGGTGGCGCTCTCCCCGGACTCCGCCACGCTGGGGATCGCGGGGCGCTGGTAGCCGGGTCAGAGTAATCCCACCAGCGGCGCGACGCCGAACATCAGCGCCGTCATCACCACCACCCACAGGGCGCTGATCGTCGCGCCCGGGCCCAGCATGTCGAACATCCGGTAGTAGCCCGCGCGGTAGGTCAGCAGGGGGACTGCGTCCAGGGGCAGCAGGAAGGCGCAGGAGGCGGTGAACGCCACCGGCAGCACGCAGATCGCGGGGTGGACGCCCAGCTTCAGCGCCAGCGCCGCCACCGGAGGGATCAGCACCACATTGACCACCGGGGCGATGGGCAGCGGCAGGTGGATCAGCACCGTGACGACGCCGATCAGCGCGATCACCGCCACCAGCGGCCAGGTCTGGATGCCGCCCATGGTCATCGACACCAGCCAGTTGGCCAGGCCGGTGTCCATGCTTGCCGCCCCCAGCGAGGTCACCCCGCCGATCATGAACAAGGTGTTCCAGCCGATGAACCGTTCGGCGCGGGTCCATTCCATCAACCGGACACCGGGCAGGAAGGTCACGATCGCGCCGCAGAGGGCGACGATGGTCAGGTCCAGCGCCACGACCCAGCTGCCGGCGACCCACAGCACGACCATCACCGCCAGGATGACGATCACCTTCCACTCGTCGGCGCCGATGGGCCCCAGGTCTTGCCGTTCCCGCGCCACGTCCCCGGTGTCGCCGACGCTGTCCAGCTCGGGGGGGTGGAAGCGCAGCATCGCCCACCACGCGGCGGGCACCAGTACCAGCACCATCGGGACGCCCAGGGCCATCCACTGGACGAACGTCACCCGGATCCCCAGGTCGTGCTCCGCCGAGAACCGGTGCAGCAGGTCCAGCCCGATGACGTTGACCGAGCTGCCCGCCGGAGTCGCCACGCCGCCGATCAGCGCCGCGATGGGGATCCCCATCATCACGGCCTTGCCGAAGCGCGAGGTTCCCGGCTTCACCCCGGCCCGGGACAGCACCCCCAGGCCCACCGCCATGAACACGGCGCAGGCGGGGACGTCGGACATGATCGAAGATACGGCCGCGGTGCCCGCCATCAGCGCCAGCAGCACCCGCCGCGGGTTCGTGCCGGCCCGGGTCAGCAGCGCCAGCGCGAACCGCCGATCGAGCCCGGTGTGGACCACCACCCCGGCGATGACGAACATCGCCACCACGAAGAAGAACACCTTGGACATGAAGGCGCCGAGCGCGCCGTCCAGCGGGACCACCCCCAGCAGGGGCTGGAGCACCACCGCCAGCAGGGCCGTGACCGCCACCGGAATCGCCTCGGTGGCCCACAGCGCCACGCACAGGGCGAAGATCGCACCCAGGTTGCGGGCCGCGGGCGAGAGCCCCCCCGCCGCCTCACCGCCGCCCAGCGGCAGCTGCGTGATCACCGCCGCCGCCGCGATCCCGACGATCAGGATCCCGACCGATCGCCCGCTGCCCCGCTTCGGCTCCTCCCCGGTCATCGGGCCATCCTAGCTCGTCTCCATCCCGAAATGCGGGATGGAGACTGCGGAGTTCCCCACGGCTCGGAGTTTCCCCTGTGGCCGCGTATGATATCCCGGAGCAGACGAGCGCTGCCAGCGTCCGAACAACATCCTGGGAGGGAACCCAATGCGATCGAGGCTGTCGATCTTCTGTGGCTGATTCACGGGGCTGGCGCTGTTGCTGGGGTGCCCGACGGAGGAGGATGATCCGGTCTGCGATCCCGGCGAGACCCAGCTCTGCCACTGCGTCGGCGGCCTCGAGGGCGTCCAGACCTGCGAGGACGACGCAGCAGGATGGTCGACCTGCGATTGCGGCGTGGGCGACGACGACACCGGGGATGACGACGACACGGGGGACGACGACACCGGGGATGACGACGACACCGGGGATGACGACACCGTCGGGGATGACGACACCGTCGGGGACGACGACACATCCGGGGACGACGACACATCCGGAGACGACGACACAAGCGGAGACGACGACACAAGCGGAGACGACGACACAAGCGGAGACGACGACACGACCGTCGACGGGCCGCAGGGGGTCATCGACCTGTCGACCGCCGACGCCAAGCTGATCGGCGAGAACGCATACGACCAGGTGGGTATCGCGGTGGCCGGGGCCGGGGACGTGAACGCCGACGGCTTCGACGACCTGCTGATGGGGGCACCCTGGGAGGACACCGGGGGCAGCGACGCCGGGGCGGCCTATCTGATGCTGGGGCCGGTCTCCGGGCTGATCGACCTGTCGGCCGCCGACGCCAAGCTGACCGGCGAGGCGGACAGCGACCTCACCGGCTACACCGTCGCCGGGGCCGGCGACGTGAACAACGACGGGTTCGACGACCTGCTCATCGGCTCCCCGTACGACGACACCAACTGGCCGAACAGCGGTGCGGCCTACCTGGTCCACGGGCCGGTAGTAGGCACGTCGTCCCTGGCCGCGGCGGACGCCAAGCTGGTGGGCGTGGCCCAGTGTGGGCTGGCGATCGCTGGCGCTGGCGACGTCAACGGCGATGGCCACGACGACCTGCTGGTGGCCACCCCGGAGGACGGAACCCAGGACAGCGATGCAGGCGCCACCTACCTGGTCCACGGGCCGGTGAACGGGCTGTTCGACCTGTCGGGCGCCAACACGATGTTCGTCGGCGAGGACGGAGGCGATCAGTCGGGTGTCTCGGTGGCCGGGGTGGGCGACGTGGACGGGGACAGTCTGGACGACTTCCTGATCGGGGCCAAGAACGCCGACAACAACGGCGCGGCCTATCTCGTGACCAGCGCCTTCATGGGCATGGTCAACCTGTACTACGCCGACGCCAAGCTCACCGGCGAACAAGGCGCGGACCAGGCGGGCTGGGCGGTGGCCGGGGCCGGGGACGTGGACGGCGATGGCCACGCCGACCTGCTCGTGGGCGCCCACGCAGCCCCCGGGAACACCGCCGTGGGCCGGGTGTACCTGGTACTGGGCCCGGTGGGCGGCACGGTGCCCCTGGCCCAGGCGGACGCGGTCTTCCTGGGGGAAGCGCCGCTGGACTGGGCCGGCCATTCCCTGGACGGCGCGGGTGACGTCAACGGCGACGGTCTGGACGACCTTTTCATCGCGGCCCCCTACAACGACGAGGCGGACTCCCAGGCCGGCGCGCAGTACCTGGTCTACGGGACCCCGTCCGGCACGATCGACCTGGCCAACGCGGACGCCAAGTTCCTCGGCGAGATGATCGATGACGAAGCCGGCATGTCGGTGGCCGGCGCCGGCGACGTGGACGGCGACGGCTACGACGACCTGCTGGTCGGCTCCGGGTATCAGGACGCGGGCATGACCATGTCCGGCGCGGTCTACCTGATCCTCGGGGGCCCCTGAGCGCCGACCGCGCTACCGATGGCGGTCTGGCGGGTGACGCGGCGTCCTACCTGGGTTGCCGCCCCGGATGCGGCGTGAACTCGCCCCAGCGGATCGAGGCCCGCAGGTCGACGGCCACGGTGGCGCGTTCGGCGCCGGCGAAGGGGAGGATGCCGCCGAGCTCGAAGCCGAAGCGCTTGCCGTCCGAGAACCGCAGGGCGAAGGCCAGGGCGAGGGCGTCCAGGGGGCCGCGGTAGCCGAAGCTGCCTTGCAGATCGAGGACGAAGGCGAAGGCCTTGCCCGGCCGCAGCTCGGTGCCGACGGTCAGCGCCCCGCCCATCCGGGGACCGGCGGCGCCCTTGGAGATCGCGGCGGAGCCCAGGAAGCCGGCCTGGCCGTGGAAGGCCACTCCGCGGGCGACCACGGTCTGGGCGGCCAGGCCCAGGTCCAGTGCCACGGGCCAGGCGTGGTGGTAGATGCCCGACGCGGTGGGCAGCACGGTCTTGCCGTTGAGGGCCAATACCCAGCGATCACTGCGGTAGATCTGCCCGGACAACCCCAGATTCAGGTGGCCGACGCCGAGGGCCGTGGCCGGGATCGGGGTGATCACGTTCTCGAACCGCAGGAACTCGAACTGGACCAGCAGCTCCAGCCGTTCGGTCAGCATCACGCTGGCGTCCAGGGTGCCGCCGGCCGAGAGGCGGCCGTAGAAGTTGGGGGCGTCCACCAGCAGCAGGGCACCCGCGTCCAGGGCCACCTCGTTGCGGCCGCAGGCCCTGTGGGGGGCGCCCAGATCGCCGTCCAGCAGCCCCGCGACCACCGGTCCGGTGGGCATGCCGTCGCCGGCCTCTCCGCAGGGGCCGGCCAGGGCAGCGGTCGGGGACAGGGCCAGGAACAGCAGCGCGAGGACCATCGAGGAGAGGCGCGTCATCGCTGCACCCCCTCGAATCCGTTCCCGTCGCGGTCGAACAGCAACGGGTTGGTGAAGGCGGCCGGGTAGCCGCCGGGGACCACGGTCGTGAACAGGTAGTCCGGCCCGTCGCGGTCGTCGGGCGGCGGAGGTTCGGCAAAGGGCCCGACCGTGGAGAAGCAGTCCTCCTCCGGGGCCTCGGTCAGCTCCTCGACGTCCTGCCAGTCGATGGTCCCGTCGCGGTTGTTGTCGCCCGTGTCCGGGAAGCCGTTGCAGTCCAGGTCGGCGGCGTCCTCGAGGGCGTGGCCGGCCTCGACCACCAGCCAGCTGTCGCCGGACGCGGGCAGCAGGTCGGCCAGGCTCAGCTCCACGTCCAGCCGCGCGATCCCGTCGACCCCCAGCGGGTCGGCCGGGTGGACCAGATCGGCGGTCAGGGTCTCGACCACCACGCCGTCGACCACGATCCGCACCTCGTCCACCGGCACCCAGGGCGCCGCGTCGACCCGGATGCTCAGGGTCGCCGAGCCCCCCGGCTCCTCGATGGGGGTCAGCGACGGTCCGTACTCGTCGCCGCCGTCGAACACGGCCACCGACAGCACCGGGCCGTTGGTGCCCACCATCCGGCCGTCGCGGACCGCGGCGTTGAACGCCACATCGTCGAAGTCGTCGACGGTGGTGTCGGTCCACACCAGGTTGCGGGGGGTGCCGAGCACGTTGTCGGTCAGGCTGTGGGAGTCGGAGTTGGCCGTCCCGGCCCGCACGAAACCCTGGTCCAGTTCGTAGAACCACAGCGCCCGGAACGCCAGGATGTAGTCGTTCTGGGTGCCGTTCATCACCTCCTGGGTGTGGAAGTCGGAGTTGGCGAAGTCGGCCCCGGGCGGCTGGTAGTGGAACAGGGAGGGCAGGGTCCCGTCGAACTCGGCGGGGATCGGCTCGTTGCCGTCGATGCCCAGCGCCGTCACCCAGCCCAGATCGCGACCGAACTCCAGGTAGCTGATGGGGTGATTCAGCTGAGCCACACCCGTGTCCGCGGGCCAGCCGGCGTCCTGCATCGAGGTGAAGAACTCACCGGGCTGCTGGAGCTGGTCCCAGGCGGCGCCCCGGTAGGGCCCCTCGGGGTCGTAGGGCAGCGGCCAGATGTTCCAGTGGCCGAACACCTGGGGGAACTCGGCGTCCTCGACCAGCGCGAACAGGATCGAGCCGGTGGCCTCGACCGCGGTCATCACCGCCAGCCGGTCCTCGGCACCCAGCCACTCGATGGCCTCGTCGAAGTTGCCCGCCACGTGGTGGCCGCTGGCGGCGATCACGTCCACGTCCGCCGACAGGAAGGACCGCACCCGGTCGTCGTGGGGCAGGCTGGAGTCGAAGGACTCGGAGCCGTGTACGTGCAGATCGGCGGACAGGACTCCCTCGGGCAGCACCGCCAGGGTCTCGAGCTCCAGCAGGATCGACTCGGTCGAGCCGGGATCGATCTCCACTCCCCGGGCCGCCGCCAGGGTGGCGAAGGGACCGGCGGTGGCGAACAAGTCGTAGTTACCCGGCAACAGCTCCACCGTGGTCGGTCCGTCGACCAGCACCCGGTTGCAGGCCGGTGACGCGCCGAAGGGGGAACCCAGCAGGGGCGCGCACTCGGTGAAGTGGTCGAACATCATCCCGCGGACATCGGCGTCGGTGGCGTCGTCGGCGGGGTGGATGAACACCTGCACGTGGTCCCCCATACCGTCGACGATTGCGTCAAGGGTCAGCCAACCGCTGAGCCGGACGTCGAGCGAGCCCACGTCCAGATCACCCACGCGGACGTCGATCTCCTCGTCGGCGACCAGAATCCCGTGGGACTCCACCTCCAGGACGTAGTGGCGGTCCGGCGGGACCCGGGCCGAGAAGTGTCCGTCCGCGTCGGGGATCGCCTGGGTCCACGGGATCCGCTCCTCGCGGGGGGTGTCCAGGTTGCCCTCGGAGATCAGGACGGCGGCGCGGGTGCGGGTGTCCAGGTGGTCGCCGGCCTCGTCCAGCAGCACCTCGCCGCTGAGGGTGACGTAGGGCTCGGCGAACAGCTGCTTGCGCACGCTCAGCGCCAGGTCGGCGGCCGCGGAGACGGCCTGGCCGTCGGTCGCGGCGATGAAGCGTTCGTAGATCGCGTAGTCCCGGGGCATCAGCACCTGGGGCGCCAGCCCGCCGGTGTTGACCGACTCGCTGTGGAACCCGCTGAGGGACTCGGCGTTGCAGGCCACCGCCGCGTAGGCCGTCGCCGGCTGCTCGGCCGAGGCCCAGACGAAGTAGGGGAAGTCGGTGAACCCGTCGGCCAGGGTGCTCAGCCCGAAGGATGGATGCTCGAACCCGGCACCCTCGGACGCGGTGAAGGGCAGCAGCCCGCGCCCGCCGTCGTAGAACCCGTCGGCCAGGTACAGGGACATCGGGTCGGGCTCCAGGTTGACGATCTCGGTCCGCACCCGCACCCCGGGCTCGCAGGGCCGCACCTCGTAGCGGGTCGCGATGGGCACGTCCGGCCGGCCCGACAGGGTCCCGCGGAACTGGACCGCCGCGAACCCATCGCCGGTCAGCAGCTTCATCTCGGTGTACTCGGCCGCCTCGTCCGGCAGCACGCCGGTGACCTGGACGATGTGCCGCATCGAGTCCGCGTCGCCGCGCCGGGTCGCCAGATCCAGGATCCCGCCGCCGGTAGGCCCCAGGTAGTGGGGGTGATCCAGCGCGTCGATCACCGCGACCACCTGGTCGTTGCCCAGCACGATGTCGCCCACCGAGCCCAGCGCCGCCAGGCCGCCGGGCATGATGTCCATCGACCCGGCCACCTCGACGGTCGCCTCGCCCCCCGAGCAGGTCCAGCCCAGCTGCTCGCAGGGCGAGGGCACGATGCACTCCGGGTCGTTCCCGGTCAGGCAGCCCTCCTTCTCGCATCCCGCCAGCAGGCCCCCCAACGACACCAGCGCCACGGCCACCGAGACCCGCGCCCCACTGAATCTGCTCATCCGCTCGCCTCCGTGGCCGCGACGATACCACTCGCGCGCCGCTGCCATCGCCCCCCAACGCCAGGGTTTCCCCCGTGGCCTCCTCGCGTGTCTGATCTAATGGGAGACGCAATGACGCCGGAGGTGAGGCATGGGCGCGGGCAACTTTCCCCTGATCGGGCGGCTGGTCGCGGCCGTGTTTCTCGGGCTCGCGGGCTGTCCGGGGGGTCTGCAGATCGACGACGACGACGACTCCGGTGAAGGAGGCTCCGGGCGAGCCTGCACTGCGCTGCCTGCAGCCGAACAGAACGGCGCGGGTCCGGCACAGCTGCTGGACGAGGCGGTGTTCCAGGAACGCCCCGAGGACCTGGGCATCGACCGGGAGAGCATCGAGTACCAGGAGCTCGAGCTGGACGGGGAGCTGGTACACGTCCTTCGTTTTGATGTGACCACCTTCCACGACCGCTTCGGCGCCGACTGGATCCACCCGGTGATCGTCGCAGCGCCGGCCGCCCCACGCCTGGCCGCCACCGACGTGGCCACCCTGTCCGCGGGCACGGGGACGCTGAACCCCATCGGCCCCGACGATCCGGATCCGATCTACGGCGTCGAGCACCCCCCATGGTTCCTGGGCTCCGACACCACCGAGAACCTGTTGGCCTCCTACGCGACGGCGACGTCGGCGCTCGGCGTACCCCTGGTGGCGACGAACATCGTGGCCGCCACGGTCGAGCTGGACGCGGACACGGTGGCCGCGATCCAGGCCGTGGCCGCACAGACCACCGATCCCTGCGACGACGAGGTCTGCGCGGGGGTGCTCTCCGCGGACGACAAGAAGCTCGACTGCCTGCAGCGCGCCGCCCTGGCCACCGGCGATCTGACCTTCGACCCCTTCCTGAACTGGGGGGTGGCCCAGATGCGGATCATCGACGCGGCCGAGGCGGTGCTGGAGGCGGCCTACGAAGAGCTGGGCACGCCGGTCGACCTGGACTGGGGGCGGCTGTGGACCCTCGGATCGTCCAAGCGCGGCCACGCCCAGCCCATCGCCGCCGCCCTCGACGGGCGGATCCGCGGGCTGGTGGTCTCGGCGGCGGACGTCTCCAACTTCCCGGCCTTCGCCGCGCAGCAGCTGGCGGTCTGGGAGGGCGGGTACTCCTTCGGCGCTCCCTACTACGGCCAGCTGGCCGATCCCGACGTCCACGAGGCCTGGCTACGTGCCTTCGACCCGTTCCGCTGGGCGCCCGAGGTGCTCGCAGACCGGACCTACGTCCTCGCCGTGGGCGCCCGCGACCACCTCTACCCCATCGGCGCCTCGCTCACCTACGCCGACGCCCTGCCCGACGACACCCGCTTCCTGCTCATCCCGGACTACGGCCACGGCTGGGGCGCGGTGGACCACCTCGCCGCCTTCCGAGCGATGATCGCGTCCGACCTGGCGGACGCGCCCTGGCCGACCCTCGATGCGGCCTGGGACGTGGACGCCGACCGGGTGACCGCGACGGTGGACGGAGGCGAAGTGGCCTCCGTCGACCTGTGGTGCTCCACCGAGCAGGGCGCCTCCAACCCGATGGTCAAGGACATCGGGCCCGACTGTGAATCGGCTCCGATGGAACCCACGGACAGCCCGGACCTGCGCCACGCCGCCTGGACCCGATCCCCGATGGAGGACCTGGGCGGCGGCCAGTACGCGGCGGACGTCCCCCCATCCGCCCTGTCCTACCCCGCTTGCTTCGTCCGCGCCGCCACCACCTCCGGCACCCCCATCACCAGCCCACCCCTGCTCTCCGCCCCCCTCTGCGAAGCCGCCGACCTCCCCCTGCTGTGACCCCGTTCCCGGCTCCAGATCCGGGGGTCGTGGATCCGGGGGTCGTGTATTAATGATTAAGCTTTTTTCTGCTAGGCTCCCCCGATGCCAAGACGCCCTCGACTCGACTACCCCGACGCCCGTCACCACGTCTGGAACCGCGGCGCGCGAAAGGCGCCGATCTTCTTCGACGATCAGAGCGGCGGCCTGTTCGTCGAGCTGCTGTCCGAGCTCCCGGAGCGGTACGGCGTGCGGGTCCACGGCTACGCGCTGCTGCCCAACCACTTCCACCTGCTGCTCCAGACCCCCAACGCCAACCTGGGCCGGGCGATGCAGTTCCTCTGCGGCACCTACGCGCTGCGCATGGACCGCATCTACGAGTGGGATGGGCCGCTGTTCAAGGGCCGCTACCGCAACCGGGTGGTCGAGGACGAGGGGGACTGGCGCGACCTGCTGGCCTACGTCCACCTCAACCCGGTCAAGGCCGGGCTGGTCAAGACGCCGGACGCGGCGGACTGGACGAGCCACGGGGCGTACGCCGGGCTGGTCGACCCGATTCCGCCGTGGCTGACCCGCGACGAGATCATGGATCTCTACGGTTCGCTGGCCGCCTACCGCGAGCGCCTGGACAACCTGCGGATCGGCCGGGACACGCTGCCCGCGACGCTGGATGATCCCCGGGACTGGGAGGCGTGGCGACGCCCGAAACCCGAGCCGGCCTCCAGCGCGGACACCCCCCGGCCCACCGGGACCATCGAAGACGCGATCCAGGAGGTCGCCGACGTCACCGGACTGCCGGTCGACGAGGTGCTGCGGGCCCCGCGGGGCCGGAGAGGAAACCGGGCTCGCTGGGTGGCGATCTGGTGGCTCCGCCGGGGTGACCGCTTCCGCGGCGCAAGGATCGCGAGGCACCTCGGGGTCCATCCGCCCGCGGTCAGCCAGATGCGCTCCTGGGCCGAGGCGGCGCGCGATACCGACGAGCAGGTCGACGACTGGATGACCCGGCTCGAGGAGCGATGAGGTGAAGCCACACGTCGTCGCGTCGCTCGCGCTGCTCCTCCTGCTCCCATCAGCGGGATGCTCCCCACTCGATCGCGACCCCTCGCGGGCGTACGCACACGCGGTCTACGACCCCGCGGAGGGCGACATCCCGCTGCCCAGCGATCTGGTCGTGGAGGAGGGACAGCTGGCGCTGCCGACCGACGATCCGGAGCTGTCGCAGGCGGACGTGGCCTTCCGCGAGTACCTCAACTCGCTGGAGGCGTGGCCGACGACCATCTCGGCGGCGGTGAAGTTCAGTGATCCCCTGACCCCCGACTCGGTCAGCGAGGACACGGTGCAGGTCTGGCGCTGGGGCGACGCGCCCGGGCGGGTGGAAGGTGTGGCGCTGACGCTGGAGGGAGACGGCGCGGAGATATCACTCACCGCGCCGGAGGGTGGCTGGGAGCCGGGCGGGCAGTACTTCGCGCTGGTCCGCGGCGGCGACGACGGCGTCCGCACTGCCACGGGCGCGGAGGTGGGGCCCGACACCGCGTTCTACTTCCTGCGCCTGGACGAGCCGCTGGACGCCTACGTCAATCACCGGGCCTTCCCCGGCGCCAACCGCGAGGAGCGGCTGGAGGTGGCCGCTTCCCTCGAGGAGATCCGGCTGCAGCTGGACCCCTACCTGGACTTCCTGGAGGACGCCGCGTCCCCCAAGGATCGCATCCCACGGGACCAGGTCTCGGCCCTGTGGGCGTTCTCGATCACCGACCGGGTCGAGCTGGCGATGGACGCCGACTCGGGACGTATGCCCCTGCCCTTCGACCTGCTGATCGATCCGGACACCGGCCTCGTGGACCTGCCGGCGGACGCCGACGACAGCGAGCTGGAGGCCGACGCCAAGCTCCAGGCCAACAAGCTCGACGGCTTCGGCGTGTCGGCGGACCTGATGTTCGAGCTGACCGGCGCGGCGGATCCGGCCACGGCCAACACCAACAGCATCCAGCTCTGGGAGCTGGGCGCCGAGCCGCGGCAGCTGGAGATCTCGGTGAGGCTGCTGGCCGAGGAGGGGGAGGCTCCCTGCCACCAGACCCCGACCCACCCCGACTGCCGCCACGTCTTCGTGGCCCTGGACGCCCTGGAGATCCCGCTGGCGGGCAAGAGCACCTACGCGCTGGTGGTCGGCCGCGGGCTCCACGACACCGACGGTCGCTCCGTCGTGCCGATGGCGGTCGGACACTTCGTGACCAGCGAGTTCCCCCTGTTCGCCGACGGCCGCAGCCAGGTCGCTGTGCTCGACGACGACGACGCCGAGCGACTGGAGGCGGTGCGGCTGAAGGCGGCGCCGCTGCTGGACACTCTGGAGCGCGACCAGCTGGTGGCCGCCTGGCCGTTCACGACCCTGGACGCGGTGCCCGCGGTCGCCGCGGCGGCGTCGATGGTCCAGGACCTGGGTATCCCGGTCACCCCCCTGATCGAGGCCCGCAAGCCCGCCTACTCCTTGCTGGGCGACGACGCCCTCGAAGACCTGTTCCCCGGCCCCATCAACCCGGCGCCGGCGATCTACGCCGTCCGCACCTACGGCGTGGCCGAAGTGGTCCAGGGCACGCTGCCGATGCCCTACTTCCTGGATCGGGAGACCCGCCGCTGGCGCGAGGACGGCAGCTCGGACGTGGAGGCGGTGCCGTTCTGGGCGATGGTCCCGGAGGACGTGGATCCGGACCAGCCGTTGCCGGTGGTCATCTTCGGTCCGGCCATCGTCACCGACCGGCGTTTCCTGATCACCATCAGCGGCCGGCTGGCGACCAACGGCTTCGCGGCGGTGGCCATCGACTACCCATTCCACGGCGAGCGCACGGTCTGCATCGAAGCCAGCCTGGCAGCGGTGCCCAACTTCTTCCCCGAGGAGCTACAGCCGCTGGTGGGCTTCGAGGACGAGCTGATCTGGCTACCCCCCTGCGAGTCGGGTGACGACGCCACCTGCAGCGACAGCGGCGAGTGCCTGGACGCCACGGGCGCCCCCGAAGATTTCACCACCTTCCCGATCATCGACATGAAGCCCGCGTCCGGGGCGGCGTTCCTGGACGTGCGCGACATCCCCCACATCACCGACCACTTCCGCCAGGCGCTCTCGGACATCGGGGGGTTGCACCACTCGCTGCGGACCGCCGACTGGTCACCCGTCTTTGGCGCACCGGTGGATCCGGCTCACGTGAACTACGTGGGCCAATCGCTGGGCTCGATCGTCGGCTCGGTGTACGTGGCGGTGACGCCCGACATCGAGAAGGTCGTGCTCAACGTGCCGGGCTCCAACATGGTCGATCTCTTCCTGGACTCGGACTTCTTCGGCCCGCAGGTGGACGAGTACTTCCGGAAGATCGAGGTGGAGGACGGCAGCCTGGAGCAGGCGCGGCTGCTGGCGATCTCGTCGTGGTTGGTGGACTCGGTCGACCCACACACCCTCGGCCACAAGTTCGCCGAGGACGAGCGCGTAGGGCTGATCCAGATGGACCGGATCGACGAGGACAGCGGCGACATCATCATCCCCAACTACACCACCGACTCCCTGATCCGGGTCACCGGGCTGCCGATCATCGAGTACCCATCCAACCTGCACGTGGATCTCATCGTCCCGGGCCTGGGCTACGAGATGCAGGACGACATGGTGGACTTCCTGACCGGGGAGCTGGAGCTGTGAGGGATCGGGCGGCCGGACCCCGCCACGCCGCCGTGGCGCTGGCGCTGCTGCTGGTCCCCTGGGCCGCCCGCGCCGGGGGTTTCGAGATCGCCCAGCAGGGAGCAGTCGCCGGCGGGACAGCCCACGCTGGCGTCGCACGCACCGACGATCCCTCGGCGGCCTGGTTCAATCCTGCGGCGCTCGCCGACGACGGCGGCCTGCGGCTGGGGCTGGGTATCACCCTGGCCGCCCCCCGGATCCACGCCGAGGCGATCCCCTCGGCCCCCGACGCCCCCTGGGAGGCCACCACCGAGGCCAGCCTCTCCACGCCCCCCCAGCTCTACCTCAGCTACGCGGGCGGCCGCTGGCTGATGGGCGTGTCCCTCAACGTGCCCTTCGGCTCCACCATGCGCTGGTCCGCCGACTGGCCCCAGCGCTTCGACATCATCTCGTCCGTATCCCGGTTCTTCCGCGTCGCTCCCTTTGTGGGCTACCGCCTGGGCCCGGTGCGGATCGCCATCGGTCCCCACTTCGATCTGGGTTCCCTGGACGTGCTCAAGGCGACGAACCACGTGGCCGAGGAGGGGCAGGCCCACTTCGCATTCGACGCCGAGGGCGTGGGGGGCGACGTCTCCGTGCTGCTCGAGATCTCCGACCGGCTTGCGCTGGGGGTCTCATACAAGAGCCGCACCCGCCTGATCCTGACCGGGGACGCGGACTTCACCGTGCCCGCCACCTTCGCCCCGGGTTATCCCGACCAGGGGATCGCGGCGGAATGGTGGCTGCCGGACCGGATCGCGATCGGCGTCGCCCACTGCGGGTCGGTGGTGTCGGTCTTCGGCGACGCCAGCGTCACCCTGTGGTCGGTCAACCAGACCCTGACCCTGGACTTCGAGGACGAGGTCACCCCGGACAGCGAGGTGCTCTACGGCTGGCGTGACTCGCTGGCGGTCCGGCTGGGCACCGACATCGCCGTGGCCCAGCGCCTCAGCTTGCGGGCGGGCGCGTACGTCGATGGCATCCCCGGCGCGCCGCCTCCGGCCGAGAACCTCTCCCCCTCCTCCCCCGACGCCACCCGGATCGGCTTCACGATCGGTGCTGGAGTCCGCCCGGCCGATCCCCTGTCCATCGACCTGTTCTACGAGCACCTGCGCCTGCTGGAGCGGGCCTCGACCAGCGCCGACTACCCCCAGGCCAGCTACCGGGGCCACGCCCATTTCCTCGGGTTGTCGGTGGGGATCCGCGTCCCGAACCGCTCCACGGCTACTCGCTGAGCGCGAACAACTCCACGAACACGGGCACCGAGGTCAGCTCCAGGTACAGGGAACAGTCCTCCTCGAGCGGCACCTGCTCGGGCTGCGGGGGCGGGGCGGCGGGATCGATGACCGCGCGGGTGACGGTGGCCTCGTCCTCGGCGCACTGCAGGGGCAGCGAGTAGCTCGTGGGGGCCTCGGTCTCACCGGGGAGTTCGAGGACGCCGTCCTCCCACCACAGCACGTACAGGGCGTAGCCGATGCGCTCGAAGCGATAGCCCCGGACGCCTTCCGTGTCGCCGACCGGTGACTGAATGACGAACTGCCCGTCGCCGAGCTTGTCGGCCAGCAGCTCCAGGTTGCGGTAGGCCGGCCGCAGGGCCTCGGCCGTCCAGGTCCCGCAACCACCGTCGGTGCGGGACGCATCGAGCATGCCGAGGGCAACGGAGGCCCCTTCTCGCTCGATGGCCGCCAGCCGCAGCCCGGCGTCGGAGGCGTCGAGGGCGTCGACCGTGGGCGCCAGCTGGATGCCGACGGCGCCCTCACCCAGGGCTGTGGCCGCCTTGTGGACCACGCCGCTGGCCGCGCGGGCCGCCAGCCAGTCCCGGGCCTGGCCAGCCGCCGGTTCCTCGAAGGTCGCCAACGCCGCCAGCGCGGCGACGATGTCAGCCTGCTGGGCGGCTTCGACCGGATACTGGGCGGGGAAGCCGGCGCCGCTTGCCAGCGGTCCGACGGCCGGTGCGGCGACGATCCAGATCGGATGGTCATAGCCCCGGTCGGCCATCTCTCCCCGCAGCCAGTCCAGGGTGGGCCGGATCTCCGTGTAGTCGCCCCGGGAGTGGACCGCCACGAAGTCGAACAGGTCCGGCCGGTCGAGGATCGCCGCCACCCCCGCGAACGAGTTGTGGGCCAGGGGCTCGCCGGCCAGCCGCGCTTCGATCTCCGCCGCGGTCGGCTCGTTGCCCTCGAAGACCTCCCACAGCAGCAGCGGCACCGTGCCCAGCCGGACCTCCGGGTAGGCCGCCTGGGCCTCCTCGGCGGTGGCCTCGGCCAGGGTCAGATAGTCCCCGTGGTCGTTGGAGGGCCAGAGATCGGACCACTCGCGACCGACGGTCCAGTGGCGAACGGGTGCCGCCAATCCGGGCATGTCGTCGACACCATCGCCGTCGTAGCGCTCGACCAGCGCGTGGATGAAGGCCCGGTAGTCGTCCATGTGTTCCGCCCGCGGCATCACGTCCCCGTCCGCGGGCGGGTCGGCGCCGCTGTCGTCCACGTCGACGCTGGCCCAGGCGTTGCGGGGGCTGATCGCGGCCAGCAGCCCGGTCACACCCGCGGCCTGGAAACCGGCGACGGCGGTGTCGCCACAGCTCCAGTCATAGACGTGGAGGGCCCCGTCGGGCGGCGACTCCTCGATGGAGCCCCAGGCGAACAGGTCGTCGGCAAGGCGGGCCCAGGTCACCCCGGTGGCCCCGATCATCGAGCCCACCCCGGGGTGGGCCGGCGCCACACCCAACGCCAGGGTTGGCCAGTCGTCGTCTTCGGGGGGCTCGGTGGTATCGTCGTCGTCCGCAGAATCGTCGTCCCCGGTCGCGTCATCGTCGCCGGACGTGTCGTCGTCTCCCGCCACGTCGTCATCCCCGCTGGTGTCGTCGTCGGTGATCGCCGCCGGACACCCCGGGATCGGACACAGGAGCAACGCGGCGAGGGCGGGGAGAACGGCCGACAGGGAGGTCAGCGGAGCACCCTTCGCAGGGATCGGAGTCGGTTTCAGTGGGCAAATCACGCCCGTCCAGTGTAGAACGTGTCCCCCAAACACAACGAGAGGCTTCCGCATGAGCAACCACGCACGCTTCCTCTGGACCTTGATCGCCCTGGCCGCGATGCTGCTGACTGGCTGCCCCCCGGCAGAAGACACGGGAGACACGGGCTCCGCCGACGAGGCAGTCGCCGAGGGTCACGAGGGCCACGGCGACAGCCCGTTCCACGCCGAGGGCGTCGAGTCCGCCATCGAGAACATCGACAATGGCGTGACCGTCACCTTCACCACCGAGAACGCCGACCAGGTCACCGAGCTGCAGGAGTTCGTGGCCAAGAAGGCCGAGGGCGACGCGCACGAGGGCTGCAAGCACGAGTGCGCCTGCAAGTGGGAGGGCGTCACCAAGTCCTACGAGAACCTGGACAACGGCGTGACCATGACCCTGACCGCCGAGGATGCCGAGCTGGTCACCAAGATCCAGGAGTTCATAGCCGCCAAGGCCGAAGGCGGCCACGGCGGTGGCCACCACGGCGAAGGCCACGAAGCCCACGCTGACGGCCCCTGGGCGATCTTCCACGCCGAGGGCGTGACCCGCACCGCCGAGAACCTGGACAACGGCGTCAAGATGCTCTTCACCTGCGGCTGCCCCCACAAGCAGGAGAAGATGCAGACCGCCGCCGCCACCCTGGTCGAACACATGGCCAGCGACGAGGCCAAGGCCGCCCACGCCGACAGCCCCTTCCACATGGAGGGCGTCACCATGACCACCGAGACCATCGAGGGTGGCGTGGCGCTGACCTTCGTGGCCGAGGACGCCGAGCTGGTCACCAAGATCCAGGAGCACGGCGCGCTGAAGATGGAAGCCGCGGGCGAGAAGACGGAGTGCGGCTGCAAGCACAAGGAAGAGGCTCAGGAGGCCTAGAGCCCCCGCCTCCCATGATTATCGTTGACTGGCTCATCAAAACTCATGGTTATTTGATGCCGTGCTCTTCTGTTTCCAATGGATACAGAGATGCGGTTCTTCCTCGAACGCACGAACCCCTGGGCTGACGACGTGGATGCCGCGCGGGCCGAGGCCCGGAGGCGCGTCCCATCCCCCTTCGTCGACCGGCGGACCATCCCTGCGTTGAGGGGCGCGATCGGGACGGCGAATCGGGCCCACCTGGTCGTCGGGCCCCGGCAGGCGGGCAAGAGCACCGCCATCTGGCGTGTCCTCGCCGACGAGGCGGCGCCCCTGCTGTTCCTGGACTGCGAAGAGCCCCTCGTGCGCCACTGGTGTGCTTCCCCCGGCCTGTTCGCGGCGGACCTCCGAGACTGGTTGCCCCCCGGCGGGATCGTGTTCCTCGAGGAAGCCCAGTGGCTGGACGAGGCGGGCCTGTTCCTCAAAGGAGTCGTCGACGCGTAAACCGACCGTCGGATCGTGGTCACGGGCAGCTCGTCCTATCACCTGCTGGCCCGCACCCGCGAATCCCTCGCTGGACGGGCGACCCGCCACGCGATCTGGCCGTTCCACGGCGGCAAGCGAGCCGAGCTGACCCGGCGGCCCAAGGTCTTCTTCCTCGACAACGGCCTGCGCAACGCCGTCGCGGGCGGCTTCGCGCCCCTGGACGAGCGCACGGACGTGGGCAAGCTGCTGGAGAACTGGGTCTTCGGCGAACTCCACAAGCGCTTCCCTGCGCCCAGTGACATCCGCTTCTGGCGCACCACCAACGGCGCCGAGGTCGACTTCGTCCTCGAACCCCGACCCGGCCGCCTCGTCGCCATCGAGGTCAAGGCCCACGCCCCACCCCCGCCCCGCATCCCTCGCGCCCTGCGCTCCTTCCTCCAGGCCTACGCCCCCGACCGGACCCTGGTGGTCCACCGGGGCGAACCAGGGGAGGCAGAGATCGAGGGTTGTGACGTGCGCTGGCTTCCGGCCGAGAGCCTGCCCGCCGCGCTTGTAGCGCCCAGTTAATTTGTCACCGATTTCCGCTCGCTATCGGTTGACACGTTCCCCTTCCATTTAACGAGTCCGTAGCTGGTTCCGGGCTCAGCTGACGAGGAGGAGACCGTGGCGGCAGTGAATGGAGGATGGACGGGGTCAGCACGCGTTCCGCGTTTTCGACGCTTGTTCGGTCACGGTCCGACCCACGCGTTGGTCTGGACTCCCTTTGGCAATGAGCGCAGAGGGCACTGGAAATTCCACCTGAGTGAGAGCGTTTGGGAGAAATTGGAACGCTCTGACCAAACTTGTGTGGCACTGCGGCCCAGGGGTTTGCCGGTGTTGTTCGTACAGTGGCAGCAGCTGGAGGCCAAGATCGGGGACCGCGAACCGAGGAGACAGGTGCTCACGGTATCGCGTGATGAACCCACTCTGGTGAAGGTGGCCGGGCATCGAATACCCGCCGAGACCTCTCCACCTATGCGAACGCCACCTTCCAGCTGATAGGTATCCAAACGCACTCGGATTTCCACTCATCAGGGCTCATCGGATTGTCCCCTCTGTCCCCAATCCTCGACTTCGCCGGCGATGTCTGGGAAGTAGCAAGCTACCCACTTCACGAGCTCTAGCCCCCTCGAGTGTTCCTGCTCCAGCGCCTCCCGAAGGGCAGCTCTGATGCGATCCGGCGCCACCTGGACATCATAGAACGAGCACTCCTCGTTAATGAGATGGTCCATGGCGTTCATGACGTCGATCCTGAGTTCGGCCAGCTTTTCCACACACGGCTCCTTCCCGAGTAGCCTCGGTTCCCCCGAAGTCTGGCGACGTAGA
Source organism: uncultured Rickettsiales bacterium (assembly GCA_964436045.1). GTDB lineage: Bacteria > Myxococcota_A > UBA796 > UBA9615 > CAYRNR01 > CAYTBN01. The sequence goes on from CAYTBN010000036.1 coordinate 66,103, forward strand.
TATGGACGTGATTCCGGGGTGCAGAAGAGCTGGGTCGGGGGAGGCTTCCAAGAAATTATCCGTGGTTTCTGTGCTCTCCAAGTTGACCGCGAACCGCCGGTCTGCGCCCGACTGGATAGTGACCCATGCGGCCGCGTCACCCGTTTCTCGACAAAAACTACGTTGCAATACGCAAAAACCCGCGCACTTTTTTTGCAGCTAGGAGAGGAGGAACATGAGCGCTGGAATCTTCACGATCTGCTGACCCTGGTCCTGGAGGATTCGACCGTGTACGCAACCCGCGCGTCCGACGCCGAACAGGCCGTAGCGGAACTTCGTGGCCATGGGGGTCATCTCACTTCGCCCCGACGCTCGACAGGACCTGCACGACTTCTTCGAACTCGCCTGCCCTCGCCTCGGCGAGCGGGGTCCGGTCGCGATCGTCGGTGGCGTTCGCGTCGGCGCCGATCGACAGGAGATACCTCAGCGCGTCGGTCTGGCCGCGCGATGCGGCGTAGTGGAGTGGAGTGCGCCCCTTCCCGTCCTGGTGGTCGGGATCGTCACCGTCGTTGATCGCTGCTTTGAGCTCGGCCACGTCCCCGCGTTGCGCAGCCTTGTGCGCCGGGACGACCCGGCGGCCGATGACCTGGACCGAGCCGCCGCCGCCGATGACCATCGAACCGCCCGAGATGACCAACGTGGCGATGCGCAGGGTTTCGATGACGACCTTTTCCTTGCAGTACTTGCAGTAGCTTTGCGCGGGCTCCACCTCGGCGCCGCAGAACGGGCAGGGCCGGGGCTCGGTGTCGGGGTGGCCGATCACGACTCGAGCGTCGTTCTCGATGATCATCCCGCCGTCTTTTCCGCGCCTCACCCCTTCACCCAACCCGAGGTCGTCGAAGCCGGTGGCCTGGCCGCAATAGGGGCAGATCCGGACGCAGTCGGCGGCGGGTGCCCCGCAACGGGTACATTTCAGAACGTAGTGCTTCTTCGTCATGACTCTCTCCTTGCCTCTTTCCGACGGATCAGGTCCCCATCACCTGGGTCACGAGGATCACCACGATGGTCAGATCGGCGAACACGTGAGCGACGATGGGGGCGAGCATGCCCCTGGAGCGACGGCGTACGATCCCCATCATCAGCCCGTAGACGCTGGCGAGCGCCACTCCGCTCCAGCCTCTGGGGAAACCGAGGATGTGGGCCAGGCCAAAGGACGCGGCCTGGATCACCACGGACAGAGGGCCTCGGCCCAGGGTCCGGTCCAGCGCCTCGAGGATGGCTCCGCGCCACAGGAATTCTTCGCCGATGGCGTTGCCGATCGAGAACAGCAGGCCGCCCAGGACGATCAACGTCAAGGGGACGTGGGGCGGGATCATCGCGTGCAGATCGCTCAGATCCGGTTCGGTCAGCCGGGTCCACGACATCAGGGCGACACTGGCCGCGACGATAAAACCCAGGGAGATCAGCACCGTTGAACGGTTGCACCCGCTGTGGCGCTCCGATGGAGATCCTCTCCTTCATCACCGATCCCGACG
>CAYTBN010000037.1:0-66688 GCA_964436045.1 uncultured Rickettsiales bacterium
TCGACCCGGATCTGGTCGCCGCGGGCCCAGCGTGGGATGCGGACCGCCGGGCGGGTCCACCGTCTTCAGATCGACGATGGCACGTTGTTCTCGATCACGAACTGCCCAAAACGCTCGTAGCTGACATCGGCCATCTTGCCTCCTCGCCGCCACCGGGCGGCACGGCGGGGTGACCGGGGCCAGCCTGCATATCTCACCAGGATCGCCGCGCCCTCGCTAGTCCCCCGACATCACGGCACCTGGTGAGATATGCAGGCTAGCGGATCAGGTGAACCACCATCCCGGAGCGCAGCTTGGGCTCGAACCAGGTGGACTTGGGGGGCATCACCTGGCCCGCGTCGGCCACGTCGAACAACTGGGTCATCGAGGTGGGGAACAGCGAGAAGGCCACCTTGAAGTCGCCTCCGTCCACCAGCCGCTCCAGCTCGGCGGTGCCCCGGATTCCCCCGACGAACTTGATCCGCTCGTCGGTGCGCGGATCGGCGATCCCCAGCACCGGCGCCAGCAGGTTGGACTGCAGGATCGCCGCGTCGATGCGGGCCACCGGGTCGGACTCGTCGTAGCTTCCAGGGCGCGCCGTCAGCCGGACCCAGCGGCCATCCAGGTAGCAGCCGAAGCACGCCGTCCGGTCGGGAACCGGATCGTCCATCTCGCCGACCTCGAACCGCTCCGCTGCCCGTTCGAGGAAAGCCTCGCTGGACAGGCCGTTGAGGTCGGCGACCGCCCGGTTGTAGGCCAGGATCTTGAGCTGATCGTCGGGGAAGATCACCGCCAGGAAACGATTGTAGGGCTCGTTGCCGGAGTGACCGGGATCGGCCCCCCGCAGCTGGTCACGGGCGTTGAGCGCCGACGCGCTGCGGTGGTGGCCGTCGGCGATGTACAGGGCGGGCAACTCCTCGAAGGCGGCCGCCACCCCCACCACGCGCGCGGTGTCCCCGACCACCCACAAGGTGTGCTGGATCCCGTCGTCGGCCTCGAAGTCGACCACCGGTTCGCCCGCGGTCAACGACTCCATCGCCGCCCGGGTGCCGTCGCTGGCCCGGTAGGCCAGGAAGACCGGCCCGTTCTGCGCCCGCGCCTGGACGATGTGACGGGTTCGATCCGCCTCCTTGTCCGGGCGAGTGAACTCGTGTTTCTTGATCAACCCCCGCTCGTACTCGTCGACGGACACGCAGGCCATCAGGCCCAGCTGCCGATGTTCGCCCATGCGCTGGGCGTACGCGTACAGGCACGGTTCTGCGTCCTGGACCAGCACCCCGTCGGCGATGAATCGGTCGAGATTCTCCACGCCCCGGGCGTAGACCGAGTCGTCGTGGGTATCGATCCCGTGGGGCAGGTCGATCTCGGGTTTGATCACGTGCAGGAAGCTGCGGGGGTTGCCCCCGGCCATCTCCCGCGCCTCGTCCGAGTCGAGCACGTCGTAGGGGGGCGAGGCGACGCTGGCCGCCAGCTCGGGCCGGGGCCGGACGCCCCGGAGGGGGTACACTGCGGTCATGGCTGCTCCCGTCGTCATCGCCGGCCGAACGGCGCGATCATCCGCCGGCAGGGATGGGCGTCGAAGATCGGATGACAGGACGTCCCGGTTGTCAAGCTGGGCCGCGCTGGCGGCGGGCTGCTCGCTCGTGTGCGGCTGCCCCGTCTTTTCCCTCGACGACGACGACTCGGCCGCCGGCGACGACGACGACAGCACCTCCGCCGCATTCACGTTCCTGTCCTACGACTTCACCCTGGACGTGGACGGCGCGGATGCCCAGGTGCTCCTGGACGTGGTGCCGATGGACGCCGACCGCGTGCCCCTGTGCGTCTACCCCATCGAATTCGGCGCCAGCTACGCCGATGGCCCCGACCTGGGCGGACCGTTCTGGTCCGGCGTCGACGAGGGGCTGACCCTCCTGACCGCCACCGACCCGGGGACCACCGATTGCCTCGAGGGCATGGGCAAGCCCTACCACGACACGCCGGCCGACCTGCTGGACGGCTGGAACCCGATGGGCTTCCTCAGCTGTGAGGAGGCGGCCTTCGACCCCAGCTTCCTCGGCGACGATCCCACCGGCGCCGGCGATGGCACGTTCGCCGGCTACTGCCTGGTCACCGCCCCCGCCGTGCGGGAGGCCTTGCCCGAGCTGCCCCTCGGCGAGGTGGAGGCGATCTGGCTGGGGCGGGGGATCGAGGGGCAGATGGATCCCCTGGGCAGCTACGAGTACCTGCCCGCCGACGACGGCTCCTTCGCATGGTTCGCCTGGGGGCTGTTGTTCGCCGAGGAAGGGGCCACGGCCGAGCCGTGTTCAGGTCTGTGTGGACGCTACCGCACCTTCGCATTCTGGGTCTTCGTTCCCTTCTGACCGCCGCCGCCTGCACGCGGTCTGCACCACCGATCCACCGGGGTTCCACACCCCGTCCCCACCGCCTTCACGACCGCCCGCTAGATCTCTTGGGACAGGGCCGCGACGGAGCCCACCAGGACGGAGGTCGAGAACATGGGACGGATCATAGAACGGCTCGCGGGTCGGATGGCGCTCAGCCTGGCCTGTCTGGCGCTGGCCACCGGCGCCTGGGCGGCGGGGGTGCACCTGATGTTCGCCCCGGACATGGAGGAGTTCGTGGCGCCGATCGGGGTATCGCCGCGTGCGCACTCCCTGTCCCAGCGCTACACGTCGATGTGGTCGGATCCGGCACAGCTCGCCGCCGATCAGGGCGAGATTCGCCGCAGCAATCCCGAGTGGGACTTCATGGGCCGCACCTACCTGGTGCTGGCGCTGGCCAACATGGCTCTGCGCGACCCCGCCGGCCAGGAGGCCTACCTGCAGACCATCGATGCGGTCATCGCCGACACCCTGGCCATCGAGGAGCAGGAGGGCGTCTATCACTTCCTCATGAGCTACGCCCGGGCGCGCCCCTTCGTCGAGCAGCCGGCGCGTTCGATCTTCGTGGATGGCGAGATCGCGCTGATGCTCGGCGCCCGCCGGCTGGTCGAGGATCGGGAAGACCTGGCGGTCCTCCACCGTGAGCGGGTCGCCGTGCTGGTGGACCGCATGGGACGCAGCCCGACCCTGTCGGCCGAGAGTTACCCCGACGAGTGCTGGACGTTCTGCAACACCACCGCGCTGGCGGCCATCGCCACCGCCGACGCCCTGGACGGCAGCGACCACTCGGTGCTGCTGGACGGCTGGGTCGACCTGGCCCGCCGGGAGCTGGTCGACCCGGATACCGGGCTGCTGATCTCCAGCTACACCCTGGACGGTCAGCACCTGGACGGGCCCGAGGGCTCCACCCTGTGGATGGCGGCCCACAACCTGAGGCTGGTGAACCCGGAGTTCGCCGAGGATCAGTTCCGTCGCACCCGCGACGAGCTTGGCCGTTCCGTGGCCGGATTCGGCTACGCCCGGGAATGGCCGGTGACCTGGGTCGGACCGGTGGACGTGGACTCTGGCCCGACGGTGCCGCTGCTGGAGGCCAACGCCGGTTCGAGCGGGCTCGCCCTGCTGGGCGCCGCTGCCTTCGACGACACCGAGTACCTCCGCCAGCTGCTGACGTCGCTGCAGCTGGCCGGCTTCCCCCAGCCGGCCGACGACGGCGGGCTTCGCTACGCATCGAGCAACCACGTGGGCGACGCCGTGCTGCTCTACGCCCTGACCTGCGGGCCCCTCTGGGAGCGGGTCCGGGGGGAGGTGAGGACATGAGAACCCTCGCGCGCGAGATTCCCTGGCACCTGCTGGCCGCGGCTGCGCTGCTGACGCTGGCGTTCGGATCCGCCCACCTGCTGGGTTACCGGGAGTACGTCTCGTTCCTCAGCGGCACGGTTCCGCCGGGCTCGGCCGTCCTCGCCGGGCTGGTCTGCGGCGCGGTCTATCTGCTGACCTACCTGCTGGCGGTCTTCGCCGTGCCGGTGCTGCTGTTGTGGTCGCTGCTGACGGGCCTGGCACGGGCCACCATCGGCGTCCGTCGGCGCTGAGCCGCCCTCGTCGGCTGTGATACGGTGTCCGCCGGACACCCAGCCCGACGAGAAGGCGACATGCGGACACATGCTTCGGTGATGGCGCGGCTGCTCCCTCTGCTACTCGGCGCCGCGCTGTGGACAGCCTGCGACGAGGCCGGCGACGACGACGACACGACCGAGGAACCCGCGGACGACGACGCCACCCCTGTACTCGACGATCCGGCCGTGACCGCGGTCTCGCCGTCCAGCGGCCCCCCGGAGGGAGGCTACCCCGCCAACGTCTACGGTACCTACTTCACCACCGCCGACGACATGCAGATCACCTTCGGCGAGCGGGTCGCCACGATCCAGGAGTGCGCGACACCTCCTGCACCGTGACCGTCCCCGCGGGCGAGGAGGAGGGCGATGTCGACGTGACGGTGACCAACTCCAACGGCGAGGGCACCCTGGAGGACGGCTTCACCTACGAGTTGAACCTCGCGGAGCTGATCACCTACGTGGTCTACCTGGCCCGCCAGGAGTACGCCTACCCCGACGCCTACACGCCGCCGCCTACTTCGGCGGTCTACGGCCGGGGCTGGCTGATCGAACCCATGGAGCTCGACGTCCCGCGGCAGGTGCTGTGGGGCAACCAGCTGCCGACCCTGGGCAACTGCACCATGTTCGACCGCTACACGGGCTGGACGGAGGTGGAGTGGAGCTCCCTGAGCGGGGGCAGCGAGCTGACCCTGAGCGGCCCCGCCACCTGGTACCTCGACCGCTACTGGAGCTACTACAAGCTGGACGACGGCGACGTGGCCGACTGGTCCAGCGGGGTCTACTCCCTCGACGTGCCCGGCGGTGACGACCTGCCCGCCGACGTGGTCACCGATGCGCTGTTCACGCCCCCGGTGTTCACGACGGTGCCGGCGATGAACCCCACCGAGATCTCCCCCGCCAGCTTCCAGGCCGGCGTCACCCTCACCATCGCCGGAGAATGCGAGACCGCCGCGGTGGCCCTCGACCTGTACTACCCGGGCGACCCCTACCTGGAGTACGAGGAGACCGTTCTGTGCGTCTTCCCCGGCGCCGGCCAGCACACCATCGCGGGCGCCTTCACCTCCCTGTTCCCCGAAGCCGCCGCCGCCATCACCCACGTGGAGTGTTACACCGAGACCTTCACCGAGACCGGCAGCGGCGCGATGATGTCCGGCATCGGCCGCTCGATCATCAGCGGGGTGATGTACATCCAGTAGCGGTCTTCCCGCAGGGGTTGCAGACCACGAGTCGATGCGGCGCCCGCCGGACCGCACAAGCGGATCATCGTGTCATCGCCAGCAGGGCGGGCCAGTCTCCGGACTCGTGGAGGGGGTGGACCTGGCGTACCGAGGGGCTGGAGAGGTTGCCACCGACGACGGTCAGGCTGACCTGGGCCCAGCCCTCGTCGAGGAAGCTGGCCGCCAGCCGGAAGGCAAAAGCGCTGGCGGATACCTGGAGCGCCACTCCCATCCCGGCGGTGGTCCCGCCGCCGTCGAGGCGGGGGCCATAGAGCAGGTAACTGTCGAGCAGGACCACCCGGGTTCGATACGGGACGAACCGGTCGTGGGCAGCGTTTGGGTCCAGCGGAAACCGCTCGTCACGCTGTATCGGAAGCCGATGGTCAACGCCACCTCGCCGCTGCGGTCGGGCCAAACGTTGACCTGTGGGCCGAGGTAACCCTGGATGAAGTTGGTGCTCAGGGCGGCGTAGCGCGGAACGTGCCAGCTGACGCGGTATCCGCCGCGCTCCACGCTGCGGACCGTGGTGTCGTAGATGCGCCAGTTGCGGGAGCCGCCGAAGCCGAGGGTCGCGCGCAGATGTCCGAAGCCGCTGGCCAACCGGTCGTTCCGGTCCAGGCCCCAGGCGGGGCCCCCGGCAGCCTCCCACGAGATGCACAGGACCCGCCCGACGCGCCCCCTGGGACGGATCTCCCCCACCCCGGCGAGGGTCGAGGTGAGCCAGAGCTGCCCGTCCGAGATCCCCGCCAGGCCCACCTGGGGCGCGATGGTGGCCCAGGCCACGGGGCGGGGGTCCAGGAGCCGTCCCGGTTCCGCGTCCGGGCGGACCGCTTCACGCAGACCCTGGTAGCCGGTTCGCTTGACCTCGGCCCAGCGTTCGCTCCCGCTGACGGGCACTCCTTCGCGTCCCACCAGCTCCCATAGACCGTCGAGATCATCTTTGATCGGCTTGACCTCGGCGTCGGGAAGAGCCCGGATCGCCCGCCGGCCCAGGTCCCCGATCAGGTAGTCCTCGAGGGCGTCGATTCGCTGGCCCAGCTCCCACACGAACTCCTCGCGGAGCTCCGGGTCGCGAGCGGCCAGGTCACCCGCGGCAACGGCCCCCCCGTCACGGAACGCCTCCAGGATCCCATCGGCGTACAGCGCCAGTGCCGGGTCGGCGTGGAGGAATCCGGTGCTCACACCCTCGCTCGCGGTGCCGATACACAGGTCGTCTTCGCAGATCTGGTCGCCGGGGCAATCCGTGTCGCGGGTGCACTCGAGCGCGGCCGCCTGACCGCCGGGCAGCAACGCCCAGAGCCCGGCAAGGCACGCGAGATGTCCGATCCTCACCGGCCCCCCTCCCCGCCCGTTGCAGTCGCCGCGTACTCGGAGAGCACGAGGTGGCCGCCACGCGCCTCGGCCGCGTCGACGACCAGCAACAGCTTCTGCCCTGGCTCCAGCGGGACGTCGTGGCGCCACCAGGTGCGCAGGCCTGCGTCCAGGAGGGCGACCCGGGTGCGGCGGCGGCGGACGAGGAGGACGAGGGCGCGCTGGGGCTGGCCGATCTGGCCCTCCAGCCAGCGGAGCTGCCAGTACTCGCGGGACTCGGCGGAGGCGGCGCGGGCGCGGGCGAGGATCGGATCGGCGGCGGCGATCGCAGCCCGCATCCCGTCCTCGTCCAGGGGAGGTGGCTCGCCGCGCAGCAGGGCCGCGAGCTGACGCTGGGCGACCAGGTCCAGGTAGCGTCGCAGGGGCGACGTGATCTGGGTGTACCCGTCCAGGGCGAGGCCGTGATGGCGCTGGGGTACGGTGTCGGTCCGGGTCTGGCCCAGACAGCGGGTGGCCTGGAACACCTGGAACGGGTCGGTGGGATCGAGGTCGGCGGGCAACGCCTCCTTGAGCAGCTGGTAGCGGTAGGGGATCGGCAGGTCCGCCTCGGTGGCGATCCGGGCGGCCTCGCGGTTGGCCCGGATCATCCACTCGGCGACCATCTTGCGCGCCGGAGTGGCCGGGTCCAGCCGCCGCATCGTCGCGGTCCCCTCGGCGCCCACGCGCGGTGATACCTCTGGCAGCGCGGTCTCCAGCGCTCCGCCGGCGACGCGCCGCTGCTGCAGGCTACGGGCGAGGCGCCCCAGCTCGGCCAGGTCGCCCCCCTCGCCCAGCTCCGCGTCCGCGCGCGAATAGGGGACGGCGCGGTCGACGTGCACCACGCTGCGCACCATCCGCGCCGAGCGCTCGGCGCCGTCCACGTCGAACTCCACGAGCACGCTCAGCGCCGGGCGGTCCGCGCCGGCCACCAGGGAGGCGGTGTCCTGGCCCAGCGACGGCGGCAGCATCCGGCGGGTCGTCTCGGGGAGGTACAGCGTGGTCTGGCGGCAGGCGGCTTCGCGGTCCACGGATTCGCCGGCAGCGATCAGCGCCCCGGGGTCGGCCAGGTGGATCCCGACCCGCATCCCGCCGTCGGCCAGGCGTTCCAGGGAGAGGGCGTCGTCGATCTCGCGGGTGCCCTCGTCGTCGACCGTGACCGTGGACAAGCGCCGCAGGTCCTCACGATCGCCGTCAGCCAGCGCCCGCGCGAGCGCGGCGGCGGTGGTGGCCTCGTCGAGCAGGGACGGCGAGAAGGGGCGGTCCAGGCCGAAGCGGATCAACGCCAGGTTCTCGTCCGGGTCGAACACTCCCCGCTCGACCAGCAGGTCGAAGGCAGCCAGGGGCGTGCCCTCGCAGCCGGCGGCCACCATCAGCGCCGCGCCGGGATCGCGTGGAGAGACCTGGCCGGCCTGCACTGCCAGCTGCCGCAGGGCTTCGATCTCGACCTCGGTATCGGCCGGCAGCGTCGTTTCCTCACCGCGGATCCATGCGACGGTCGCCCCCCGACGCACCTCCGCCGCCGCCCGCGCGGTCCGGCGACGCAGCCGCTCGTCCACCTCGCCCCGGCTCAGCACGCGCACGTCGCTGGCCCGCAGCTGGAATCGCAGACCGTCGGCCACGATCGCCCGGAGGAGCGCGGACCGCAGGCGGCCGTCGGCATCGGGCTGGATCGCCTCGGCCAGCCCGGCCAGCGACACCTCCCCGTCACCCTCGCAAGCCCGCCCCCAGAGGCCGTCGAGGTCGAGGACGGCAGCAGCGGCGGTCTGGTCGTTCTCGAAGAGTTCGGTCGCGGCGGCCAGCTCCGGCGCGCCGGCCGCGACAGGTCGAACGCCGGTCCAGTTGAGGATCCGCCCCTCGGTAACCAGCACCTCGCCGCCGTCGGCGGCCACGCCCACCAGCCGTCCACCGCGCTCACCGACCAGCGCGAGCGAGGCGATCCCGCCGTGCTGACGGACGTCGACGAACTGGGGGAGGTCTGTGTTGTCGGCCATCGCGGGGCAGTTTACCCCGCCGCTCGCTCGCAGGTGAACGTGTACAGCTCCTTGTCCGCAGGGTCGTCCCGGTTGGAGACCATGAGGAATTCGCGGCCGTCCGGGCCCACGTAGATCCCCTCGTCCTTGGCGCCGTCGATGCTGACGCCGGGCAGGGGAGTGATCCAGCCCCAACCCTCTCCATCGCGGACGGCGTAGAACACGTCGAAGGGGGACTCGGTATCGTTACCTTGCACGAAGAACATCACGTCGCCCGCGGGATCTGGCGCGGGGTCGGTCTGGGCCCGGTCGTCGTTCAGGTCGGTCACCAGCTCCGCCTCACCCCAGTCGTCCCCCAGCCACGAGCTGGCCCAGATGTTGCTCACGAGGGAGGGATCGGAGCGCTTGAAGAACAGCTCCCCGCCGTCCCAGCTGAACGCTGGCTTGTTCTCCAGATCGTCCGAAGCCAGGGTATCGAGGCAGTACGGCATCCCCCAGCCGTCACCCTCGCGGTCATGGGCCCACAGGTCGTAATTGCCGTTGCGATTGCCTCCGTAGACCAGCTGGGCGCCGTCGGGGGACACCACCGGATTGGTCTGCCCGCCGGATCCGTTGACCGGGGCGCCCAGGTTCCAGGGCTCCCCCCACGGCTCGCCCTGTACCGCCCGCTCGGCCACCCAGATGTCGGCGGACCCGGCCCCGCCCTCGCGGCCCGACGAGAAGTAGAGCCGCAACCCGTCGGGGGACAGGGAGGGCCCCATCTCGCTGGAGCTCGAGTTGATCGGCTCGCCCAGGGACACCGGCTCGGTGCAGACGAAGGTCACCGGTGCGGCCGCCGTGGTGTCGTCGTCGCCGGTGTCGTCGTCGCCGATGTCGTCGTCGCCGGTCACATCGTCGTCGTCCACCGGGCATCCGGCGGCCAGTGAGACCAGGATCGAGAACACGAGGATCGGCAGGGGCACCGGGCGTGGCATACCCCGAGTATGCACATGGACCGGGGGGACGTCTGCTACGATCCGGTCGCTGGAGCCACCTCGATGTCCCCCACGCCCCGTCGCTCACGACTCGCCCTGCTGGGCCTGCTGGCCGCGCTGGCGAGCTCGCTACTGGCGTGCAAGCCGGACGACGACGACGACAGCACGACCCCCGATCCCGGGGCGGCCGAGGTGATCGAGGATCTGGTCTACGCCGGCGAGGCGGGGGGATCGACGCTGCGCGGCGATCTCTACCTGCCCGAAAGGGACGCCCCGCCCCCGGTGTTCGTGCTGTTCCACGGTGGTGGCTTTTTTCAGGGGGAGCGCGCCGACCTGGAGGTGGCGGCCGGCCACCTGCAGCGGGACGGGGTCGCCGTCTTCAACGTGGACTATCGCCTGGTGGGGGTGGATGGTGGCGAGTTCCCCGCAGCCGCCGTCGACGCACTCGATGCGGTGCGGTACCTGAACACGAATCGGGAAGAGCTGGGCATCGCGGGGGCTTGTGGCGCCTTCGGGACCTCGGCCGGCGGGACGCTGGCATCGCTGACGGTGCTGCTGCGGGACGATCCCCTGATGGTCCGGGCCGGCTGGCCCGCGCTGCGGGGGCAGAGCGACGATGTCCCGGTGCTGGCCAGCACCTCGGGCATCTACGATTTCTCCACCCGCGAGGAGCAACACGGTTCGGTGCCGCCCATGGAGCAGGACTTCCTCGGCGGGAGTCCGCAAGACCAGCCGGAGCGCTATCAGTTCGCCTCACCAATCCAGCACGTGGGCGACGCGCGCGGACCCGTGCTGCTGCTCCACGGCGAGCAGGACGCGCTGGTGGAGCCGATCCAGGCCGAGCTGATGCGGGACGCCCTGGACGGCGTCGAGGTCGACGTGGAGCTGCAGACCTACCCCGACGGGATCCACGGCTTCATGTTCCCGATCAACGAGCACAACCCGGAGGGACTCGACGCCCTCGACCGACTCGCGGCCTTCCTGACGACCGCTTCGCCCCTGTGTCCCGCGATCGGGGACATCGGCTCCCGGCGGGTGGTCCAGTCCGGCTCGGCGACCTGGGATGGGCAGACCTGGAGCGGCAACGAGAACTACCAGCTGAAGGACGCCGGACAGCCCGTCTGTGAGCGGGAGTTCTCCACCGCTGGTGAGACCGGCGAGGGATCGCCCCCCGTGGCCCGTGTGACCTACGCGCTGATCTCGGAGAGCGGCGACTGTGCGGACGCGCCCTACCTACCCGCGGATGGCGAGGTGTGGTCGCTGATCGCACAAGAAGACAGCCGCGATGGTGTGCCGGCCCTGTTTCGCGAATCCGAGGGGTTGGGCCGGTTCCGCTGGTTCGACCTGCTGGCGGATGGCGACGACCTGGTCTACGAGTATGAGGCCTCCCTGCCCGATCCGACCTAGTTCCCATCCCAAAATGGCCCTTTTCCGCGATATCTGCGTTGGTCTGCACGTTTCCTTGTGCGACGTACACGAGTACGTCTCCGCGGAAACGCTTGCCCGCCTTGACCTCGCGGAAAATGACTCATTTCGGAATCGGGAACTCCGCAGTCTCTATCCCGCATTTCGGGATGGAGACGACCTAGCGTTCGAGCGCGGGGCGGGGCGATACTGCGCCATGGCCAAGGCCTTCCCACCGCCTCCGCCGTCCGAGCGGAATCGCTATCCACGCCTGCGCCGGCTGATGAACCACCCGGCCACCGACCTGGTGGTGCTCCTGCTGATCCTGGCGTCGGTGTTGGGGATCGTCATCGAGACCCTGATGCCGGCGGGCGACCAGCGAGTGCTCCTGGAGGTCACGAGCGACGTCTTCATCGTCATCTTCGTGATCGAGCTGTCCCTGCGGTTCCTGGTGGCGCCGTCCAAGAGCTGGTTCTTCCGCACCTACTGGCTGGACATCCTCGCGATCCTGCCGCTGATGCGCGCGTTCCGCGTGTTCCGCCTGCTCCGGCTGCTCCGCCTCTTCCGGCTCGGGGTGCTGCTGGACCGGCGGGTCTCACGGACCACGCGCATGATCCGCCGCGGCCTGCAGGGGTACCTGCTGGTGGGGATCTCGCTGGTGACCCTGGTGCTGGTGGGCGCCCTGGCGATCACGATCCTCGAGGGCCGCTCCAACGCCGACTTCGGCTCCTTCCAGGCGGCCCTGTGGTGGTCGGTGATGTCCCTGATCGCCGGAGAGCCCATCGGGGGGGAGGCGACCACGGGCGGGGGACGGCTGATCGAGCTCTTGCTGATGCTGGGCGGCGTCACCGTGTTCGCCATGTTCACCGGTACCTTCACCGCTGTCTTGCTACAGGTGGGGGGCGACCGCACCGAGGAGATCAACATGGAGATCGACGACCTGACCGGTCACGTGCTGGTCTGCGGCTGGAAGCGGGGCATGGTGGGGCTGATCGCCGAGCTGCAGGTCGACCCGACCATCCGCAACAGCGGAGTGGTGGTGGTCTCGGACCAGGAGAACGAACCGCGGCTGGACAACGACGGGATCGACCCCGACCGTGTGTTGTTCCTGCGGGGTGATCACACGCGGGTCGAGGTGCTCCGCCGGGCGGGGGTGGACCGGGCGTCGGTCGCGATCATCGTGCCGGAAAAGCTCAACAACCTGGCGGACCAGGACCGGGACGCCCGCTCGGTGTTGACTGCGCTGGTGATCGAGAAGCTCAACGATCGCGCCTTTGTCGTCGTCGAGCTGCTCAACCCCGACAACGAGGCCTACCTGATGATGGCCGGCGTCGAGGAGGTGCTGGTGGCGGACCGGCACACCGGGCGTCTGCTGGGGGTGGCCACCCGCACCCGGGGCCTGATGAGTACCTTCCGCGAGCTGATCAACAGCCAGGACGGTAACAAGGTGTTCAAGCTGGCGGTCCCGGCGGCGTGGATCGGCATGCCGGTCGGGCGCCTGTTCGGCGCGCTCAAGTCCCGGGCCAACGCGACCCTGCTCTCGCTCGAACACGCAGGGGATCCGGGGGCGATCCAGGTCAATCCGCCCTCCGCCCAGGAGCTGGTGAGCGGCGATCGGATCGTGTACGTGGCCACGTCGCAGCTGGGCAAGGAAGCGGTCCTGGCGCTGGAGATCGACGCTCGCGGGAGCTGAGGGTAGGGGCTGCCGCCGCTAGCGACGGCGGAAGGCGAGCAGGCCCACCGAGAACAGGGCCGCCAGCCACGGGGCCGGGCTGGCCGAGGGGGTGGCGTCGCAGTTGCACCCGCCGCCCATCGCGCCGTGGTCGCCGAGTCCCTCGATTTCACCTGCGCTCAAATAGTCACACTCGAGGCCCTCGTCGGCCACGCCGTCGCAGTTGTCGTCGCGGGCGTTGCAGACCTCGTCGGCACCCGGGTGGACCCCGCCGTCGGTGTCGTTGCAGTCCGGCATCTCGCCGCAGACCGCAAAACCATCCTCGTCGGCGTCGAATCCCTCGTCGACCAGCAGATCACAGTCGTTGTCGATGCCGTCGCAGATCTCGGCCACCCCGGGGTGGACCGCCGCGTCCGCGTCGTCGCAGTCGCCGGCGCACTGGGTGGCGCCGTCGCCGTCGGCGTCGAAACCCTCGTCGACGGACCCGTTGCAGTTGTCGTCGTGGCCGTTACAGGTCTCGGTCGCGGCGGGGTTGACGTCCGGATCCAGGTCGTTGCAGTCCAGCACGGCGTCCCAGCCGTCCTCGTCCATGTCTATCGCCAACGCCTGACCGGGAAGGCCGATGAGGGCCAGCAGCAGCGCGATCGTCGTCCACCGATTCACTTCCACACCTCGCATCCCTTGGGGATACCCCCAGCCATAGAATCGGTTGATTCTACCAGGGTATGAGCGTCACTGCTCCTCCCGGTGAAGGGCAGCCTCCCATTCGTCCATGTCCGCCAGCCGCGACTGCACCTCGTCGGCGCCAAGCTGGGCCGATACCACGGCCGCCGTGTCGCGCAGCTTGTCGTCCGCCCGCAGCGGCGGTTCCAGGAAGCGGCGGGCGGAGCGCACGGACCGCTCGGCGTCCCGGAGGGTGACGTCGCTGGGATGGGCACGGAACGTCTCCACCGCACGGTAGGCCTGGGTATCGAAGCAGCGGAAGATCCGCTCGGCGACAGCGCTGCGCGCTTCGGGATCGGCCGCGATCTCGCCGTGGCTTTCCCGCGCCAGGCTCCATTGCTGCTCGCAGTTCTCGTCCTCGGGCAGCGCGAGGATCGCGCCGGCCACGGTGGTGGTGGCGTCCGGCAGCGGTGCGGGCTCAGGCAGCCCCTCGACGGCCAGCTCCGCGGCGGGTTCGGCGGCTCCGCGATTGCCCACCACGAGGACCACCGCCACGGTGACGATGATCCCGCCCACGAACGCGGCCAGGAACAGCAACAACGCCCCGACGATCAGCAAGGTCCGCGAGATCGAGATCGACGGCCCAACCGGCGGCGCCACGGGTTCCGCCTCGTCCGCATTCTCCGCGGGGGTGGCCGGGGCTGCCTCGATCTGCGTCTCCGCGCCCTCCGGGGGCAGGGTGTCGATTCCATCCTCACCCGCCACCACCGGTCCCTCGGCCGTGTCCGCGCTCGAATTGGGATCGGGGGGGAAGGCGGCGGAGGGCGGCAAGGTGTCCGCGCCGTGGGGCTCCGCCCGCAACGTGATGGCCGCTCGCGGAGGTCTCGGCGCAGGTTGCGGCGCGGGTTGCGGCGCGGGTTGCGGCGCGGGTTGCGGGGGCGGTCGCGGCGGAGCGACCGGCATCGGAACCACCGGCAAGGACACGGGCGTCGGATCCTCGGGGGCCGACAGCGGATCCGGGACCGGGGGGGGCACGGCTGGGAGGGTCGGCGCCGAGTCGAGGGAGGGGCCAAGTTGCTGGGTCGCTGGCGTGCTCCGGGCGGGCAACTCGCCCACGTCGGCCTCGCTCAGCGCCATCAGCTCGGTGGTCAACGATCCCACGTGCCCGCCCTGGGCAGCGGCCTCGATGGCCGCCTCCCGGGAGTCTACGTGCACCACCTGGGCCGTGATGTTGTCCTCGCCGCCGCCGTCGTTGGCCATCTGGATCAGCTGGATCGCCGCCTCGACGGGCTCCAGCCCCAGCAGGATGGCGAGGATGTCCGCCTCGGGCACCTTGCGGTACAGGCCATCGCTGCACAGCAGGAACATGTCGCCGGGTTCGAGGGGCAAGGCGGCGCAGGTCTCGGGACGCCACTGGTCCTTCATACCGAGGGCCCGGGCCAGCTTGCCCCGTTCCGGGTTGGACTGGATCTGAGCCGCGTCCTGGTAGCCGCGCTCGAGGAGTTCTCGCCCCAGGGTGTGGTCCCGGGTGATGGCGCTCAGTTCGCCGTCGCGGACCAGGTAGATCCGCGAGTCCCCCACCCAGGCGTAGTGGGCCTGGCCCGGCGTCACGAACAGCGCGACCGCGGTGGTGCCCATCCGTTCCCGGCCCTGGCGCATCCCCTGACGCGCCACGATCGCCTGGTGAGCGGCCGTCAGCGCGTCCGCGAGGCGCTGAGACAGATCGATCGCGTGGCCGCTGCGGAAGGCGTCGACGACGGTGTGGACCGCCACCCGGCTCGCCACGTCCCCGGACTGGTGGCCGCCCATTCCATCCGCGACCACGAACAGGTGGCCACCATCCATCGCCTCGGCCGCGCACGCGTCCTCGTTGACGTCCCGCACCTGTCCCACATCGCTCAATCCGGCGTGGCGGAGATCGGGCAGTGCGAGGGTCACGGGCATTCGCACCATGCTACGAGGAACCGCGGCCGCGTGCCAGCGGCCGGGTGACGGGTGGATCCGTGATCCTCCGGCCCTCGTCTTTCGGCCGACGGTCGATCCGTCCATACTGTGCGCGTCGGATCCGCGGGACCGCCGCGGAAGGGAGGAAGACAGGATGAAGCGCGCCGCCCTGTGGCTCCTCCTGTCCACGTGGGTTCTCGGCTGTACATCGCCCGAGGAAACCTTCGAGTTCACCCTCCACCTGAACGTGGCCGGCGACGACCTGCTGCTGTCGGATCTGGACGCCCTGAGCGTAGAGATCGAAGGGCCGCACGGCCAAGCGGTCCAACAGGAGTGGGATCCGTTCGACGCGGAGGCAGCCCTCGAGGTGTCGGAAGTATCCCACGGCGAGGGGATCATCATCCGCATCGAGGGCGTCGTCGCCCGGGGTACGGCAGAGCAACAGCAGGCGTCCGGGGAGAGCGCTCCGCTGGACCTGCCCGAGATGGACGAGGCCTGGGTGCTCTTCCACCGTCATCCGGCGCTGGTGCGGCTCGAGGGCGGGGCCGACGAGCCCCGGCTGGGTCACAAGGTCTTCGCCGTCGAGGGGGGCGCGGTGGTGGTCGGTGGCGAGACCGGGGACGGGTACGCCCCCATCAGCCAGCTGGTGCGCACCGAGCGGCGCGGATACCTCCTCGAGGAGGTGGACGCGGGTCCGGAGCACTCCGGTTTCTCTGCCGCGCTGATCCGGGGCGGCGAGCTGGAGGGTCAGATCTTCATCGCCGGCGGCGCCACCTCGGTGGACACCTTCACCGGCGTCACCGACGAGTACCACGTCTGGGATCCGGTCGAGGGCGAGTACACGGTGGAGGGCGAGCGGCTGGACGAGCCCCGCTACGGAGCGGTCGCCGCCTCGCTCAGCGACGCCAGCAACGGCACGATCTCGCTGGTGGGTGGCATCTACCACTCGACCTTCCTGTCGACGGACTTCACCGACTGGGTCCAGACGGTGGACCCGGACGGTGGCGCCACCGAGTTGGCCAACCTGAACCGGATGGCCTGGATGCACGGAGCCAACACCTGGGGACCGGACACGGTGGTGGTCTGCGGCGGTTATGCATCGACCCCGTTCGAGGGCTACGTGGCCTCCGACCGCTGCGATCAGGTGTTCCCCGGGAGCGGCGAGGTCACCACCGAGTTCGAGCTGCTCCAGCAGGGCCGCGCCGCGCACCGGACCGTCTCCATCGGAGCCGACCTGGACGAATTGCTACTGGTGGGCGGCACGGACGAGAACCTGTCGTCGACACCACCCCTGGACGTGACCGACGGCGCCCTCGACACGGCCGAGATCGTCTCCCACGACGGCTCGTCGTTCCATTCCAGCGCCCTGATCTCGATGGTCCATCCCCGCATTCACCCGCTGGTACTCCGTCTCCCGGACGAGGGGCGGGTGCTGGTCTGCGGCGGTCACGACGGCATCAGCCTGCGGGCGGACTGCGAGTTCTACGACGAGGCCAGCGGCGAGTTCAGCGAGGCCATCGGTCTGACCCTCCCCTCCCCCGTCTTCATGGCTGAAGGGGCCGCCCTCGACGACGGCACAGCGCTGATCGTGGGCGGTGATCTCGGAGGATCGGAACCCGCCGACATGGCGGTGATCTACCTGCCCTGACCTCGGTCTCGGACTCGGGCTCGGCCTCGGCCCTAGAAAACCCACCTCAACCGATCCTGATCATCCAGTCGGGTGATCCCCACCAGCCGCGCCGCCTGGCGGGCCTCGTCCATCTCGGCGGTCGTGACGCGGCGGGAGATCTCGGGGAAGCGGCCCGCGCCGGCACAGGGTCGGTACTGGTCCATCAGGTTGACGTAGGTCTCGGGGGACAGCTCGCGGGCGATGAACTCCATCACGGCGGCCGTGCCGGCCTGGTCCTCTGGCATCACCAGGTGGCGTACCAGCAGGCCGCCGCGGGCCAGGCCGTCGTCGCCGATCACCAGATCGCCCACCTGCCGGTGCATCTCCCGCAGCACGGCACGGTTGACCTCCGGGTAGTCGGGCGCGCCGCAGAAGCGGTCGGCGACCTCCGGATCGCCGAACTTTGCGTCGGGCATGTAGATGTCCACGACCCCGGCCAGCGCCCGGATCACCTCCAGGTCGTCGTACCCGCCCGTGTTGAAGACCAGGGGCAACCGCAGCCCCAGGCCAGCGGCCACATCCAGGGCCTCGATGGCCATCGGCACCACGTGGGTCGGAGTGACCAGGTTGAGGTTGTGGCACTCCAGCTCCTGCAGCCGCAGATAGATCGCAGCGAGCTTCTGGGGTTCGGCCAGGTGCCCCTCGTCCGACTGGCTGATGTCGTCGTTCTGGCAGAACGAGCAGCCCAGGTTGCACCCGGAGAAGAACACCGTCCCCGAGCCCTGCCGCCCGCTCAGCGGCACCTCCTCGCCATGGTGCGGCGCCGCGCTGGCGACCACCGCCAGGTCGCCGATCCCACACTCGCCCACCTCCCCGGACAGCCGGTCCACCCTGCAGCGGCGGGGGCACAGATCGCAATCCGCGAGGCGCGCGCGCAGAGCATCGGCACGGCGGGTCAGCTCCCCCGTTCGATGGAGCTCGACGTAGCGGGGTTCAGGCATGGCTCTCCAGCGCGTTCCGGTCGACGAGCGAGACCCGGGTCTGGTTCGCGGCCGACAACCCAAAGTAGCGCATTTGCTCGCGGCGGTCGCTACTGTCAAGGGTCTGCAAACTGAGTCAAGAAGGTGCGAATTCGCCACCCGAGGGACACCGATGTCCTGGCGGCGGGCCACTTTTGGATTAATGTAAACGCTGGAGAGAGCTGCCACGAGCCAGGAGAGTCCGATGACCCGAGCGCCCCGAATCGCCCTTCCCCTGCTGGTCCTCGCCGTCACGCTGCCCGCGGCCGCCGTGCAACGCCACGACGCGCGGGTCGAGTACCTGCCCGCGGGCACCGCGTACATCGCAGCGCACGACGGGACGGGCCTGGCCAGTTACGTGATGGACGCTCCGCCAGCGTTCCAGGAACGCCACGGCGAGGGATGGATGCAGCGGGTCCACGGTCCCAACGGCAACTACCGCCACCTCTGGGGCCCGGGCATCGAGGTGGATCCCCTGGCGCAGACCGACGACCTGGTCGCACTGCAGGCGGCCGACGCCTTCTGGCAGGAGCACCCGGAGCTGCTGCCCAGCGGTGTCGACCTGGCGGATCTGGAGCCCTGGTCCAATGTCGTGGCCGGGGACGTGCGCTACGTGAGCCATCGTCAGACGCTCCACGGCGTGCCGATCCTGCGCAGCTCGGTGTTCGTGGCGATCTCGGCTGGCCGGATCGTCTGGATCGGTGCCCGCTGCCTGCCGGCGGGACCGATGTCCTCCTCCCCGATGCTGAACGGAGAATCCGCGGCCAAGGCCGCCATCGAGGCGGTGGCCGAGCGGGGCTTCGCCGGCGAAGCCGGGGCGACGGAGCTGGTCGCCTTCCCGCGGGTACTCACCGACCGGATCGACCTGGAGCTGGTCTACTCCGTCGACGTGGACGCCCGGCCCCACGGCCACTGGACCGCCTACATCGACGCAATCGAGGGCAACCTGGTCGCGTTGCGGGACGAACGCCTGTTCCTCGACGCCACCGTCGAGTTGGAGCATCACGAGCGGAACCCGGCCACCCCGATGGTCCAGTCGGGGGCGCCCTACCTCCGGGTCGGCACCGACGGCGGCAACGTGTTCGCCGACGTCGACGGGGTCTTCACCGCCGACGGCGCGTCGACGAGCGCCGAGCTGGCCGTGCGGGGCTCCTACTCCCGGGTCGACAACCAGGCAGGCGACAACCTGACGGCATCGTTCGGCGGCGTGACCGACGGCGACGTGCTCACCTGGGACACCGGCGGCGAGTACTCCCAGGCCCAGCTGGACGCCTACCTGTTCCATTCCCAGGTGCGGGCCTACGCCGACCACCTGGTCGACGACGTGGACTGGGTCCACGAGTCGGTGGCGATCCACGTCAACTACGACGAGAACTGCAACGCCTGGTTCGACGGCGATATGACCTTCCTACGCGCCGGCCAGGGCTGCAACAACACCGCCATGCTGGCCGACGTGGTCTACCACGAGTACGGCCACGGCTTTCACATGTCCTCGATCATCTGGGGCGTGGGTGACTGGTACGGCGACGTCGGCGAGGCCTATGCCGACGTGCTGGCGTTCCTGCAGACCGGCGAGTCGGAGATTGCGCCCTATTTCTACGAGGACGGCAGCGGTATCCGCGACGTCGGCCCCAACCGGGTCTACCCCGACGACATCATCGGCGAGGTGCACTACGACGGCCTGATCGTCGGCGGCGCGGTCTGGGATCTGCGCACCCTGCTGATCGACGACCTGGGCGAGTCGGCGGGACAGGCGGCGGTGGAGCAGATCTTCGCCGGCATGGCCAAGACCACCTCGGACATCCCCTCGTCCTACGAAGCGGCCCTCGTAGCCGACGACGACAACGGCGACCTCGCCGACGGCACACCCCACGTGTGTGCCATCGATGCCGCCTTCGGTCCCCACGGACTGGTCAACGGCTCGGTGGGCGCGCTGGTCATCACCCACGACGCCCTGGACAACCTGGCGGAAGCCAGCGACCCGATCCCGGTGCTGGCCACCGTGGCCGCCGCCCATCCGGAGTGCACCGAGTCGATGGTGGGCGACGTGCGCCTGGTGTGGAGCACCGATGGCGGGGCCAGCTGGGACGAGGTCGGGATGGACGCGCTGGGCGAGGGCGACTACGTCGCGGAGATCCCGGCGGTGGCCGAGGGCACACAGGTGCGCTACCGGATCGAGGCCGACGACCTCGAGACCGGCGGCACGATCACCCGGCCGTCCAACCCGGCGGATCCGGCGTACTACAGCTACGTCGGTCCCCTCGATGAGATCTTCTGCGACGACTTCGAGGCCGAGAACGAGGGCTGGTCCCACGAGCTGGTGTCCGGGGAGTGGGCCGAGGGCGCCGACGACTGGATGCGGGGGATCCCGGTCGGCCGCGGTGGCGACCCGGACACTGCAGCCAGCGGCTCCTACGTCTGGGGGAACGACCTGGCGTTGGAGGACAACTGGGACGGCAAGTACCAGAATTCGAAGGTCAACGCCCTGACCAGCCCGACCCACGACCTCAGCGACTACGACGCGGTGCGGCTGCAGTTCCGCCGCTGGCTGGGCGTCGAGGACGGCGTCTACGACCACGGCCGCGTCTACGTCAACGACGAGGTGGTCTGGGACAACACGGTCGGCGATGGCGACACCCACCACCAGGACGCCGAGTGGATCCTGTTCGATCTGGACATCACCGAGCAGGTGGCGGGCAAGGCCGACGTTCAGATCCGCTGGGAGATCGAGAGCGACCAGGGGCTGCAGTTCGGTGGCTGGACACTCGACGACGTCTGCCTGTACGCAGCGCAGCCGCCCGCGGGCGATGACGACGATGATGACGACGACGACGTGTCGATGGACGACGACGACGGCAGCATCAGCCTGGTGGACAACGGCTGCGAGTGTCGCTCCGGTGGCACGACCGCCCCGGGGGCCTCGGGCCTCGCGCTGCTGCTGGCGGGCGTGGCCCTGTGGATCCGCCGCCGCAGTTGACCGGGGCGCCAGCCCGGCGGGCAGCACCGCCAGCGGTCAAGCGGTTGAACCAACCCACTAAAAAGCTGAGGAACTATCAGCGGTTATCGCCTTTCTTCTTTGACAACCGAGGGGGGCGGATTCATCATCCGGTCGACGCTCGCCGACGGTCGTGTCCGCAGGCGTCCAGGGTGTAGAGAGCCAGGAGGAGATCGCGATGCCGAGGGCCAAGATCGCCGGGATCGGAATGAACGTCCCGGACCAGATCGTCACCAACGAAGACCTGTCCAAGCTGATGGACACCAACGACGAGTGGATCCGAACCCGGACGGGTATCGAGCGCCGACGGTTCGCCACCGAGGGGATGTCCACCTCGGGCCTGGCCGTGCCGGCTGCAGAGCAGGCCATCGAGGACGCAGGCCTGACCAAGAAGGACATCGGCCTGATCCTGTTCGCCACCCTCAGCCCCGACCACCACTTCCCCGGCTCCGGCTGCTACATGCAGGCCGCGATGGGGATGGAGGGCGTAGGTGTGATGGACATCCGCAACCAGTGCTCGGGCTTCCTGTACGGCCTGGGTACGGCGGTGGCCTTCGTGGAGTCCGGCGCATACGAGCACGTGCTGGTCGTAGGCTCTGAGATCCACTCGGCCGGCCTCGACCTGACGACCAAGGGCCGGGACGTGGCCGTGCTGTTCGGCGACGGTGCCGGAGCGGCGGTGATCTCCAGGTCCGCCGAGGACGATCCCGCGACGATTCACTCCTTCCACCTGTACGCCGACGGACGCTACGCCGACGCCCTGGCCCAGAAGATCTGGGACATCCGCGAGCACCCCTTCATCCAGCACGATGGCAAGGCCGGGGTGGTCAATCCGGAGCTGTTGTACGCCAAGATGAATGGCCGCGAGGTCTTCAAGTACGCGACCCGCGGGATGGTCGGCGCGATCATGGAGGCCTGCACCCGCAACGGCGTCACCATCGACGACATCGATCTCGTGGTGCCCCACCAGGCCAACATGCGAATCAACGAATACGTGGCCAAGATGCTCGAGATCGCGCCCGAGAAGGTCATCCACTCGATCGTCGACTACGGCAACACCACCGCTGCGACCATCCCGATGGCGATGTGTGTGGCCCGGGAGCAGGGCCGCCTCGAGAAGGGGATGAAGGTGATGTGTGTCGGGTTCGGCTCCGGCTTCACCTGGGGTTCGGCGTTCCTGACCTACTAGGCGTCAGGCGTCAGGCGGCAGGCGGCAGGCGTCAGGCGGCAGGCGTCAGGCGGCAGGCGTCAGGAGAGAAGAGGAGGGAGCAGTCAGGAGCAGTCAGCTCAGGGGCGGCGGCGTAGGGCGAGGAGGGCAAGGAGGCCCAGCAGCGCCAGGTTGCCGGCCCTCGTACCGCGGGTCATCCCGGTCTCGTCGCAACTGCAGTCGTCGTCGTCCCCGACGCAGTCGTCGTCGAAGTCGTCGGCGATGCCGTCACAATCGTCGTCGAAGCCGTTCGAACAGTCCTCGTCGGCGTCCGGGCTCACCTCGGCGTCGTTGTCGTTGCAGTCCTCGCCGTACGCGCCGCCGGCATAACCATCGCCGTCGATGTCCGTCAGATCCTCGCCGTCGCAGTCCTGGTCGATGCCGTCATAGGGCACCTCCGGAGCGCCGGGGTAGGCGTTGGGGTTGTTGTCGTTGCAGTCCTCACCCCCACAGCCGGTGAAGCCGTCGTAGTCGTAGTCCAGCTCGTCGTCCACCAGGCCGTTGCAGTCGTTGTCGGCGCCGTCGCAGATCTCGTCGGCGTCGGGGTGGGACGAGGCGTCCAGGTCGTTGCAGTCGCCCTGGCAGATGTTGTATCCGTCCTGGTCGACGTCGGCCAGCTCGTCCGTCGCCGGGTTGCAGTCGTCGTCCACCAGCGAATTGCAGGACTCGACCTCGCCCGGATTGACCAGGGCATCCTCGTCGTCGCAATCACCACCACACTCCGAATACCCATCGCCGTCGTCGTCGATCTCGGTGGCGGCCAGGTCGCCCGCGCAGTCGCTGTCGACGTCGTCGTCGCAGGTCTCCGCGGCACCCGGGTAGATCGCTGGATCCGTGTCGTCACACTCGGCGCAGGCGATGTAGCCATCGCCGTCGTCGTCGAACTCGTACTCCGCCAGCGCCTCGTCACAGTCGTTGTCCAGTTCGTCGCAAAGCTCGGGAGCGCCGGGGTAGATCTCGCCGTTGGTGTCGTCGCAGTCCCCGGAGCAGATCGAGATCCCGTCGCCGTCGCCGTCGAGCCCTTCGTCGATGAAGCCGTCGCAGTTGTTGTCGATCCCGTCACAGATCTCGGTGGCGATCGGGTTGATCGCGGCATCGGCGTCGTTGCAGTCGCCGCACTCGACGTAGCCGTCGCCGTCCCCGTCGTAGAACTCGTCCTGCGGGATCGCCTCGTCGCAGTCGTTGTCTGCCTGATCGCACTGCTCGGGAGCCGCGGGGTAGGTCAACTCGTCGTTGTCGTTGCAGTCGCCAGCGCACACGGTCCAGCCGTCGCCGTCGTCGTCCGTCTCCTCGTCCACCACATTGTCACAGTCGTCGTCGATCTGGTTGCAGACCTCGGCCGCGCCGGGATAGACGTCGGGGTCGGCGTCGTCGCAGTCCCCCGAACAGGTGGAGAAGCCGTCCCCGTCGTCGTCGAAGTCCTCGTCGATCTCTCCATCGCAGTCGTTGTCGATCAAGTCGCAGAGTTCGGGGTTGCCGGGGAAGGCGACATCGATGAAGTCGTTGCAGTCACCGTCGCAGTTGGTGAAGCCGTCCTGGTCGTTGTCGGCGTACTCGTCGCTCTGCCCGTCGCAGTTCTGGTCGATGCCGTCGTCGCAGATCTCCTCGGCCGCCGGGAAGAGGTCGGGATCCAGGTCGTCGCAGTCGCCGCCGCACTCGGTGTAGCCGTCGAGGTCGATGTCATCCTCGCTGCAGGTCC
Source organism: uncultured Rickettsiales bacterium (assembly GCA_964436045.1). Taxonomy (GTDB): domain Bacteria; phylum Myxococcota_A; class UBA796; order UBA9615; family CAYRNR01; genus CAYTBN01. The sequence continues at coordinate 23,700 of CAYTBN010000037.1, forward strand.
CGAACCAGATGGCGGTCCCACCGGGGAGCGCCTGGGACCCGTTGTGGTACTGCAACCCGACATTTCCGGTCGAGTCCTCGATGCCCAGGGAGTGCGTTCCACCGTCGCTGACCGCGGCCTCCAGGTGGATCTCGATGGCGTTGCTTCCCTCGAAGAGCTTGGCCTGGACCGTGACCGGGTTCCCGTTGGAGTAGTGGATGACGTTCTGGAACGACATCACGAACCGCTGGAACGGAGGCGAGCCGAGGGTCTCGTAGTAGATCGTCCCGCCCCCCGACGGCATCAGGTCTTCCCACCAGATCGCGATGATGTTGTTGGGGGTCGAGGTGCTCGGCATCGGAGCGCCGAAGCAGCAGCCGCTTGACGACTGCGCGCCGAAGCCGATGAAGCCGTTGGAGGACACGGACACGGTCGAGTAGGTGTTTCCGTAGTACTCGAAGTCGAACCCGATCGGGATGTTGCTCTGCACGCAGTCGTCGCAGGTGCTCGCCGTGCCCGCGGCGTTGTTGCCGAGCGTCTCGAAATCGTACAGCGGTCCCCCCGGCTCGTCGCTGTCGATGAAGGAGTAGCCGAAGGCATCGGGCCCTCCTTCCAGCGCATGGGCCGCACCCCCACCGAGACAGACGCAAACCACCACCGACCACGCCAGGTCTTGTGCCACGCGTTGCATCAGAACCTCCCCGAACCTCAGATCCTGCCAGGTCCGGCGGTTTCCGTTCTAGCAATATTCGGACGGGGGCGTCCAAAGGCACGGACGCACGGCGCCCCCGTAGACCTCCTCCAGCTCCCGGAGAATCGGCGCGATCGCCCGGCAGCTGATGTGATCGTCGCTCGCGCACGCCCCGGGCCGGCCGGCGCCGCGTGGGTCATCCGTATCCATACCCCCCCCCGGGGTTCAGCAGCAGCTGATTGTCCGGGTCTCGCGATTCCCCTATCGAGGTGACCCGGATCGCCGCCTTGTCCACCACCGGGCAGACCTTCTCGCAGATGCCGCAACCGACGCACAGGTCGGGATCGACCACCGGCCGTTGCACACGCCGCACGATCCCGTCGACCCCCGCCGCGTCCACCTCGGCGAGCTTGATGGCCTTGGGCGAGGTGGGGCAGTGCTCCTCGCACACGATGCACGGCGTCCCCAGCGCCAGCGGGAGGCAGCGCCCGGGGTCCACGAACGCCAGGCCGATGTGGACCTGTTGCTTCCGCTCGACGGTGAGTTCCTCGATCGCCCGGGTCGGGCAGACCTGACCGCAGAGGGTGCAGTTGTACTCGCAGTACCCGATCCGGGGCACCAGCACCGGGGTCCAGAGCCCCTCGAGCCCGGCCTGGAAGGCGGTGGGCTGGAGTCCACCGGTCAGGCAGACCTTCATGCACTCCCCGCAGCGGACACAGCGGGAGAGGAACTCCGGTTCCCGGCGAGAACCGGGGGGGCGGATCAGGCTCGGCTCGGGCAGCGCGCGGACCCCGGGAACCTGCAGCAGGGGGGCGGCCACCAGCCCCGCGCCCACCCCGGCCAGCACGGTCCGGCGGCTGGCATCCAGTGGGGCCAGCTCTCCGGCGGGACTGCGCAGGCGGGGCCTGGTCCACGAGAAGCCCAGCCCCTGCTCGCAGCGGGTCGTGCAGTTGCCACACACGTAACATTCGGCCGGCTTCCAACCGCCCCGGGGTGCCTCGCGAGGTTCCGCGGCCCCAGCGCAACGGAGCTGGCAGCGGCCGCAGCTGTCGCAAGCGTCCTCACCGCCTTCCAGCCCCAGCCGCAACGCGCCGAAGCGGGCGACCACCCCCAGCAGTGCCCCCAGCGGACAGAGCACCCGGCACCAGAAGCGAGGACGGAACAGGTTGAGCGCCAGCAGCGCCACCGCCAACAGACCGATCAGGTCCGCCTGGCGGAAGGCGGGCTGTTCGAAGGACAGCACGGTCCGCTTGGCCAGCCGGTACACCGGCTCGGAGACGGCGCGCACCGGCTCCCAGCCCGTGTCGTAGAGCAGATCAAAACCCTCGCGGATGACCAGCTCGGCCCCGGGTCCGAGCGCGAGACCGAACGAGCGGATCGACAGCGAGATGGGATCCAACAGCCCCACCCACTGCAATCCCAACGCCGACGCGGCCAGCAATCCAGCCAGCACGCCGTACTTGATCCGCTGGGCGGACGTGGCCCGGTGGGCCGCTCGCTGCTTGACGGGTGAGCGCTTGACCCAGCGGCCCATCAGCTGATTGACCGCGCCCAGGGGGCAGATCCAGCCACAGAACGCGCGCCCGACCACGAGCCCCGCCGTGAGCACGGCCAGCGAGGCCAGGAACGCCACCGGCACCGCATGGGCCGACAGCAGCGAGCCCAGCATCACCAGGGGATCGATGTCCAGGAACAGCCGGACCGGGTAGGTGATCTCGTCGCTGCCGCCGTAGCGCGTGAGCACGAGCAGGGTCAGGAAGGCCAGCAGGCTCAACCCCTGGACCGGCCGGCGGAACCGCCGCAGCACCCGTCAGGCCCCGGATCCCAGGTCGATCTCACGCAGGGGCAGGCTATCGAGCTGACGGGTGCCCAGACCCCTCTCCTCCCCGAGGGTCAGCGAACGCAGATCGTCGGGCCCGATTCCGAACAGCGAGGCGCCGAAGGTGTCCGCCGCCACCGGGTCGGTGCTCGCGCACAGGGTGTTGGCCTGGCGGACGTCGGCCAACCGCCCCCCGGTGGGGCCGTTAGCCGTCAGGATCCGGTAGGCGTCGATGAGGGTCACCGCCGGGCGGAAATAGGCCGCCAGATCGACGATGCTCGTGTTGATCTCCTGGTGCATCCGCGGCCGGTGCCCCGCCGCGCAACCCATCCAGTTCTTCATGCCCAGGGACACCCGGGACAGCGAGTGGTGCTTGGCTACCGGGACATTGATACGCACGTCCACGTCCAGCATCTCGTCGAACACGTCCCACTCGCGGATCACCTCGCCGCCGATGTCCACGGTGGTCACCCGCTCGGAGTCCACGTGGAGCACCCGCGCGCCAGCGGCCTCGGCGGCGGCCTGGATGCCGCTGTTGGTGTAGCAGCGGCGGGCGTCGTTGCAGGTGTAGTCCATCACCGTGACCCGCTTGGCGCCTGCCCCCAGGGACAGCTCGACGAGCCGCGCCACCACCTCGGGGTTGGTGTTGGCGGCCTGCTCCGGGGTTCGGTCCCAGCCCACGTTGGGCTTGACCAGCACCTTGTCGCCGGAGGAGACGAACGCGCCGATCCCACCCAGGGCACCCAGCGCCGCGTCGACCATCGCCGAGGGACTTCCGTTGCGGACGATGGCGAGCTTGGTCGCCCCGTCCGACGCCTGGGCGGCGCCCTCGCCGGCTGTCCAGCCGGTGCTGGAGGGGGTGGCGGCGGCCGGGGCAGCGGTCGACTGCGGAGGGGAGATCAAGCGATACCCACCCACGGTGGCCGCGGCCGCGCCGCAGCCGAGCAATCCGAGGATGTGCCGTCGATGAAACCGCTCCGCCATGCCCAGGTCCTCCGCTTCGGTTGCAGTGCAACGGGGTGATGGTTCAGCCGCTGCGCCGTTCTAGGGTAATATACGCCGCCGTGGACGCCTAATCGTGGAGATGACGAGACAATGCCACTGCTAGCAACCCGCACACTGTGCCTGTCAATCACCCTGTGCCTCGGCATGATGCCCGCGACGGCCATCGGCAAGAAGGCCAAGAAGGACCCCGATCCAGAGCCGCCAGCCGCCTCCGAACCGGCGACCTTCCAGGTCTACGGCGTCTACCTGCAGGATCAGGTCAAGTACGGCTTCGGCACCAAGCTCGAATGCGACCTGTACGTGTACGTCGCCGAGGGTGAACAGCCCGTGACCGACGCGACGGTCACCGTCGCCGGCATGGCCCTGCCCCAGGACAGCTGGTTCGAGGGTCGGTACCGCCTCCAGGGGTCCTGCGTGGACCCCGGCGCCGAGCTCCCGGTGAGGGTCGAGCGGGGCACCCAGTTATGGGAGCAGACCCGGACCATGCCGGGATTCCCTGCCCTCGATCAGCCCGCCAAGGCAGCCGAGAACGCCGCGACGTCCGACCTCACCGTGGCCTGGACCGCCGCCGACGGCGCCGCGCTCTACAGCGTCGAGGTCACCGGCGAGGAGGGCCGCTGGTCCACCGATCAGACCACCCTCACAGTGCCGGCGGACGCGATCTCGCCTTTCCAGCACCACTCGCTGACCGTGACCGCCTACGGCCTCCCGGTGGATCTCGACGCGGCGGTCAAGCCCCTGTCCGGCTCCGAGCCGGTCTGGCCGGGATTGACCCCGATCACGCGGGTCAGCGGCGAATTCGACTTCGGCCCCTGGTTGGTGGACCAGAACTGGATCGGCGACGTGGTGATCCAGTGGTGGCTGGAGGACGGCAAGACCATGGACGAGGACCTGTTCAAGGTCTGGTGCCTGCTGTCCTCCGGCGGCAGCTACCAGATCCAGAGGGTCAAGATTGCGGCGTACGAGCAGGGGATCCACTTCGACAAGGAGATCCCCTGGGAGGAGTACGACGCCGGATCGGTGCGCATCGGCGCCGACGGCCAGATGTCGCTGGTCTCCGACGCCACCGAGGGGTTGACCTGGAGCGGTTCCTACGCCGCCGCCGAGCTGACGTTGCTCATGGTGCTGCCGCCCACCGAGGACACGGACGAGCGCAAACGCCGTCGCTACCAGGGCGCTCCCAAACCGTGGGTGCTGCAGGTCGGGGATGTGGAGTCGGTGGAGTTCTAGGGGCCGAGACCGAGACCGAGATTAGAAGTAGATCCGCGCTCCGGCGATTCCGTCCACGTCGATCCCGAATCCGGGTCCCTTCCAGAACGCCAATACGGGTCCCGCCTCGACGAACAGCTCGACGGGGAACTGCGGCCAGACGATGGACACGCCAAAGGGGATCACCGCGCCCATCTCGGCGAAGACGGCCGGGGTCTGGCCCGGCATGAACATCATCCGCAGTCGGAAACTCGCGCCGATGTAGGGCAACGCGGCGACGCTGTTGCCGGAGGGGGACAGGGGCTTGAAGTGCCCGCGGAAGCCCAGGGACAGGGCCATGCTGTTCAGGTAAGGGGGAGCGCCCAGCTCCAGGACGATGCCGTACCCCCGCGCGGGCCAGATCTTGAGTGTCATCCCGTTGCGGGTGCCGACGGAGAAGCCCATGCCGAGGGGTCCTCCGCCCTTCAGATCGCCGATGGTCCGCACGGTGGGTGTCGTGGGCTGGGTCCACAGCTGGGTCTGGGCGGCTGCGGGCGCAGCGAGCATCAGGGTGCCGAAGATCGCCGAGAGCAGCAGGAGGTGCAGGGACCTGGATCGCATGGTTGTCTCCGGAGCGCGGCGCGGGACGCCAACTCGACCTTCTCTCCCGGTTGAACCGGGGCATCGTACCACGAATGGGGCAGCGGCTCAGGGGTGGACGCGCAGATCCAGAAGCGACGTCAACAGCCGCAGGAGCAGCGCCGCGGCGGCCAGCTCGGAGGCCCGCGCGGGGGTCCATCCACAGACATCGATCGATCGCAGCCGAAGGCGATCCCGCGCGGTCGAAGGCGGGCAGCGCGTCGGAGCCTGGGTGGGACAGGGCGATTGCGACCGCACGGCTCACAACAGACCCATCACCCTCAGCGCTGCGGCGGTCAGCCCGGCCAGCCCCTCGCCGGCGATCCCACCGGCGGCCACGGCCACACCGTAGGCGGCGATCCACCGGGGTGCCCGCCGGTTCAACCCCCACTGCAGCAGGGCACCGGCAAAGATCGTGGCCGCGTAGAACGCTGGCAGGATCATGGCGATACCCAGCCCCATCGGGGACGGCAGCCAGCGCCGCGATAACCACTCGTACTCGTCGGCGGCGGTCAACAGCAACCCGACGCCAACGGCCACCGCAAACGCCGTCGGTGCGCCTGGGGGCAGGGCCGAGACACCACCGGCCATCATCTGCGCCAGGCCGGACCAGGTGATGGCCCCCGGCGTGGGCAAGGCGGCGCTGGCGATGCCATACGAGTGAATCAGCAACAGGAAGATCGGTGTTGCCAGTGCGGCGCCCACCACGATCCCCAGGTACTGGGCGTAGGCCAGCCGGCGGGGTGTGGATCCCAGCAGGTGGCCGGCCTTCAGGTCGACCATCATGTTGCTCGCCTCGCCAGCTGCAGCCGCCGAGACCCCGCCTGTGAGCAGGTTCGTGCCCACATGACCGGGGTGGACCACCCCGTAGACCACCTGGGTGAAGGCGCCCATGGGCGCACTGGGCACCACGTCGGTCTCCCCAGTGGCCCGCACCGCGATCGCCGAGAGTACGAAGGCCAGCGGCAGCACGAGCACGCCGACCCACCAGGCCACACCGAAGCGCCAGACCAGCAGCACCTCGATGCCCGCGAAGGCCACCAGCAGGCCGCAGAGCCAGCTGCGGAAGGACAGCTCCAGGTGGGCCGTCGCTCCGCCCCCGTCGCGCACGCCTCCCACCATCGACCGGAGTGCCCGCGCCAGGATCCTCCAGCGCAGGGCCAGCGATCCCAGCCCCGCGGCCAGCATCAGCCCGAGCGCCGGCCACATCGTCCACTTGACCATCACCTTGTAGGAGAGCGGAGCGAATTCCCGCCCCATGGGATCGGCGGCGGTCATGGTCGCGGCGACCTGGGCCAGGACGCCGCTGTCATGCAGCGCAGGCACGACGGCGGCCCACATCAACACGGCTCCCAGGGCCAGGCTGGTGCCGACCCGCGGTCCCACCAGGAAGCCCGCTCCGAACAACATCGGGCTCATGGCCACGCCGAGGGTCAGCGCGGCCGGGGGGCAGCCGAACAGGGCCGGAGTCGCGGCGCCGAACAGGCCGAGGACGGATTCGAGGAAGTAGTACGGCTGGATCAGCAGCCAACCCGGGACCCTCGCCGCCAGCCACGGCGAGTAGTTCCACAGGGCGACCAGGCTCACCAGGAACGACCACAGCCCCACCGCAGCCAGCCCGCGGGCCTGGCGCACCGGCTCCTGGCCGCGGGCGAACATCAACCGGACGGTCTCCGCCGCTGCCGTCCCGGTGGGGAATCGCAACCGCTCGACCATCAACATCTGGCGGCGGAGTGGCACCGCGAAGGTCACGCCCAGCAGCGAGGTGAAAACGCACCACGCGAGGATCTCCCACCAGGTCGGGATCATCCCGCTGCCGTCCGGCCGCAGCAGCACGACGCTGGTGCCCATGAAGCCGCCCAGCAGGAACATCGCCGGGATCACGTTGATGATGTCGCCCAGCGCGGCCCCGGCCCCGGCCATGGTCTGGGACATGTTCAACTCGAGCTCGCTGAAGGGCCGCCTCGCGTGGTTCACCTGGCCCAGCGCCTTCATCAGCGCGTACCCCAGCAGGCACGAGATCAGCGCCCCGGAGATCCCCAGGCCCGTCTTCAGTCCCATGTAGACGTCGAGGGTCACGATCAGCGCGCAGAGGACACAGCCGAGGAGCACGGAGCGCAGGGTCAGCTCTGGCAGCCGGTCGCCCCGGTAGACCCGGGCGAGCCACTCGCGCTCCTCACGTTCCAGCTCCGCGACGGGGCTGGGGTCGGTGGCCACGCTCTCGGTCGGCTCGTTCATTGGTCCGCTACCCTACACGACGTCATCGGTGGAAGATCAGCGGATACTCGAACAGGACGCCCTCGGCGCGATCGTGGGCGGGGAAGCCGACATAGGTCAGGCGGTCGCGCAGGCACTCGATCATCGCGGGCTCGTACAGGGAATCGTCGGCCACCTCCAGCCCGGCGATCAGGCCGTTGCAGCCCACCTGGATCTCGAAGGTCACGTGGCCCGAGTGGTCCTCGCCGTCGTCCGGGCGGCACCCGTTGAGGTAGTCCAGGTGTGGCCTGAACGCGGCGTCGAGCTGGGCCCGCGACAGCCCCGCGCCGACCCGCGCGGCGCCCAGCTCGCCGCCACCGTCGGCGGCGGCGGAATCCGGCGTCAGGCAGGCCTTCGCGCGGGGTTTGCGCGGCCGCGACGGAGTCGATCCGGTGCCGCCCCCGCGGGACGTCCGGCGCGCCGGCTCGGCCACCGACTCCGGCGGCGCGGGGTCCTCGTGGACCACCGTGGGCAACAGCAACGCGGCGGCCAGCACGAGCAACGCCAGCAATCCCACGATCAACAGCTTCCGTCTCATGGCTCCGGTTTTCTCACCGCCGATGATACGGGAATTTTGCGCCGAGGTCGGCGTCCTAGTACATTGGCAACGCTATGATGGGCTACATTTGGTTCGGCATCATCCTGATCGCATTCGTGGTGGCGGCAGCGACCGGCACCATGAACGCGGTGACGTCACAAGCCCTGGAATCGGCCAAGGACTCGGTCACCCTGGCCATCAATCTGGTGGGCTCGATGGCGCTGTTCTTGGGGGTGATGAAGGTCGCCGAGGACGCAGGGCTGATGCGGATCATTGCCCGCTTGATCCGTCCGGTGATGGTACGCCTGTTCCCGGACGTGCCCGCCGACCACCCGGCCATGGGCGCGATGATCATGAACATGTCGGCCAACGTGCTCGGGCTGGCCAACGCGGCCACACCCCTGGGCATCAACGCCATGGTCGAGCTGGACAAGCTCAACAAGCGCAAGGGCACGGCCACCAACGCGATGGCGCTATTCCTGGCGATCAACACCTCCAACGTGACCCTGCTGCCCACCGGCGTAATCGCGATCCGGGCGGCCGCGGGTTCGACCGACGCCAGCGGGATCGTGGTGTCGACCCTGCTGGCCACCTGTTTCTCGACGCTGGTGGCGGTCATCGCGGCCAAGTCACTGCAGCGGCTGGGGGTGTTCCGGCTGCGCCCCGTGGAGCCCGGCGTCGTCGAGGCCGTCGAGGTGGAGGTGGGCCGGGCCGATTCCGCGGACTCCGCGCCCGAGCCGGCGGCCGCGGTCGACGCCGAGCCGGCCGCGTCGCCGCCAGCGGTGGGACGTTTCGACCTGCTGTGGACCCTCGCCTCGTACGCGGTGATCGGCGGCGCGGTGCTGGGAATCCTGGCGCTGATCGTGACCCTGATCTTCATCGGCGAGGGACCGCTGGTGGTGGTCACCGATGTCGTCAGTCCGTGGATCATCCCCACGATCATCCTGGTGATGCTGTCCTACGGGATGGGCGCCCACCTCGTCGACCGTGTCCGCGGTCTGGAGCCGCGGGTCGAGATCTACCAGTCGTTCATCGGCGGCGCCAAGGACGGCTTCAACGTGGCCCTCAAGATCATCCCCTTCCTGGTGGCGATCCTGGTGGCTGTCGGCATGTTCCGCGCGTCCGGAGCCCTGGAACTGCTGACGCAGGGACTCGAGCCGATCATCGGGCCGCTCGGGATGCCCACCGAGGCGATGCCGATGGCCCTGCTGCGGCCCCTGTCCGGCTCGGGCGCCTTCGGATACATGACCGAGGTCGTCAAAACCACCGGACCCGACACCTACGTGGGTTATCTGGTGTCCACCATGCAGGGCTCCACCGAGACGACCTTCTATGTCGTCGCGGTCTACTTCGGCGCCGTCCAGGTCTCACGCTTGCGCCACACGATCCTGGCCGCGTTGACCGCCGACATCGCCGGTATTGCCGCGGCGGTCGTGATCTGCGGAGCCCTGTTCGCGGCGACGCTCTGAGCGCGATCGGTGGTACATTCGTCCACGCGATGATCCAACCGCCCCCGCGCGCCCGTTGGGGCGCCGTGCGACTCTCCCTCGCGCTCGTGGTCCTGCTGGTGGCGACCGTGGCCACCCCGGCGGCCCGGGCCGCGACCCCCGGCGACGTGGTGATCACCGAGATCATGGTCGCACCGCCCACCGACGGCAGCGCCTACCGGGAGTGGTTCGAGATCTACGTGACCAACTCCCTGTCCCTGGAGGACTGCTGGCTGAAGCGCAGTCCGACCGCGGATCCCGCGGATGCCGACCAGGAACAACGGATCGACGGCGTGGGCACCGTGTGGGCCGAGCAGTACCTGCTGTTCGCTCGCGACGAGGACTACGTGGTCGGAGACGAGGGCGAGGCGAACGCGGTCGCGGCCACCTTCAGCTACGACTACTTCCTGTCGTTCAGCAACACCGAGCCCTTCCACCTGTTCATGATCTGCGACGAGGTGGTGCTCGACGCCATCGAGATGGACTGGTCGCTGTTCGATGACGACTGCGAGGGTAATGGCTGCGCGGTCGCTTTGCGCTCCGAGCGGTTGAGCGCCAACGCCAACGATCTGCTCCCCAGCGCCTGGTGTCTGCCGCCGCCCGAGCTCACCTTCGTCAACTCCGCAGGGGACCTGGCGATGGGCACCCCGGGCGAGGCCAACGAGTGCCGGGTCGAGGCGCGCCCCCAGCCCGGCGACGTCGCCTTCACCGAGCTGATGTTGACGCCGGGCGAGACACCGGCGTGGTTCGAACTGCACAACTCCGCCGAACACTCGGTCTTGCTCCAGGACTGCCTGCTTCGCCGCAGATCGACCGACGATTCGGACGACGCCGACTACACCACCCTGGCCGTGGCCGACGGCGCGCCCCTTCACCTGCACGGCGGCGAGACTCGCGTGTTCGCCGCGGGCAGCTGCCTGGACGCCGATCCGGACGATCCCGCGGCCGCGTCTTGCCCTTACGACGAGATCCTGTTCGACGGCGCCACGCTGCCCGCGAACGGAGAACACCGGCTGGAGCTTGCGTGCCCGCCGGAGGATGGTGAGTCTTCGGATGAGGTGACCGTGGACGAGGTCACCTACCAGCTGGCCAGCTTCGAGGTCGAGGCGCGACACTCGCTGCAGTTCGTCCCCGACGATCCCGCGCAGGCCGCGGGGGACAACGATCGCTGGACTGACTGGTGCCCGGCAGTGGACGCTCAATGTTTCATGCGACACGAGAGCGAGCTGTGCGAGTACGGGACGCCAGGCAGCCTCGGGGAGTGTCTGGCCGGACCGGTCGAGGAGGTCGACGACGGCTGCGCCTGCCGGCTCGCGGGCGGACGGCGGCCCGAGGCAGCCCTGCTGGTTATCGGCTTGTTGAGCTGGGTCGTGCGCTCGTGGCGGCGACCGGTGAAGGATGGACGGTGAACTGGATGCGTCAGACGTTGTTGCTCCTGCTGGTCCTGTCGGTCTCTGCACCCGCCGCGGCCGGACCGGGCAAGGGGGAGGGTCCCCACCCCGACCTGATGCGGATCCACGTGCTGGACGTGGGCCAGGGTGACTGCACGATCGTCGAGGGCCCGGAGGACGAGAACGGCGACCGCAAGGTGATGATGGTCGACGCCGGCGAGACCTCCTCGGACGGCAACGAGGCGCGGGACGTCGTCGAGCCCTACCTGCGGCGACGGCTCGACGATGGCCCGGCCGGTCGGCCCCAGGCACGGATCGACTACTTCGTCGCCACCCACTATCACAAGGATCACATCGGCTGGCCGCGGGATGGCAAGGACAGCGGCTTCTTCTACCTGTGGGACACACCCGGTGTGAAGATCGACGCGGTGCTCGACTCGGGCCTGGGGTACGACGCCGCCGGCGGGTTGGACAAGCTCTACGCCGAATGGGTCGACACCCGGGACGTGCCCCGCGACACGCTATCCTTCGACCAGCTCGGCGAGGGCCGGCAGATCGAACTGGGACCGGACATCTGGGTCGAGGTGTTGACCGTGGGCGCCCAGATGGACGGCATGGATCAGCGGGTTCTGAAGGACCAGTGGATCGAGACCACCAGCCAGAACGACTTCTCCATCGCACTGGTGGTCCACTACAAGCAGTTCGATTTTTTCGTGGCCGGGGACCTGAGCGGCTACTTCCACAAGAGCTGGGGCAACTACTACCACAACATCGAAGGGGCGATGGCAGACTCCCTGCGCGACCTGGAGGTCCTGCGGGTGAGCCACCACGGCTCCCAGTGGTCTAGCAACTACCCCTTCCTCCAGCGCACCCGTCCCCAGGTGGCCGTCATCTCCTGCGGCAAGGGGCACCACCACCCCAACGAGTACACGGTCCATCGGCTGCTGGGCTGGGAGAACCTCTGGACGGGCTGGCCCACTGGCAGCGACGTGTTCCAGACCGAGATGGTGGACGGATTCCTGTTCCCCGGACCCCACCCCTACACCGGTCGTACCCAGCGCGTGGCCGGCGGGCACATCCTGATCGAGACCGACGGCGAGAATGGATTCTCGATCTGGTACGAGGGGCTGGGCGATCCCATCGTCTACCCCCTGGACCGGCGCGACGCCTACCTGGACGTGCCCGCCAAGATCCTGGCTCGCAGGGCCGGGGAGGACGCCGCGTTCCCCGACGTGATCGAGGCCGACGAGGTCGACATCACCTCGCTGATCGAGGTCTTCGACGAACCTCGAGGGGACTGAGGGCCCCTGAGCTTTCCGCTGACCCAGGCGATGCGCGCGGCGGGGGAGCTGCTGGGCCAGCTCGCACCCCACTGCCAGCGGGTCGTGTCAGCCGGGACGATCCGCCGCCGGGAGGCGGAGGTCGACGAGCTGGTGCTGGTGGCCATCCCCCAGTTCCGCGAAGAGGCGCCCGTCGAGTCCAACCAGGGAGCCCTGTTCGCACCCCCATCGGACGAGGAGCCGGCCACGGTGACCGTCAACGCCCTCTGGGCCCACCTGGGCCGGATGGTCAGCGGCGACGCGCCCCGCTTCCGCGGCACCTATCGCCAGGGGGAGCGCTGGGGTGAGCGCCACCGGCAGCTCTGGTAGGAGGGGTATCCGGTGGAGCTCTACGCCACCACCCTGGAGAGCTGGGGACATGACCTGCTGCTGCGCACGGGGCCGGCGAGCTTCGCCCAGCGTTACCTCGCGGGCCTGCAACGGAGGCGCTACGACACGCGCAGCGGCCGGGTCTTCCGCTACGGCAAGGCGGTTCCGCTCCCCGACGAACGGGACGCGTTCCGGTTGCTGGACTGGACCTATCGGAATCCATCCGATCGGGAGTAGCGGATCGGGGTCAGTCCTTGCTGGCCTTGGCCGGCTTCTTCTTCGCCGGAGGCTTCTTCTTCGCCGCAGGCTTCTTCTTCGGCGCGGGCTTTTTCTTCGCCGCGGGCTTCTTCTTCGCCGCTGGCTTCTTCTTCGGCGCTGGCTTCTTCTTCGGCGCGGGCTTCTTCTTCGCAGCGGGCTTTTTTTCCGTCGCTTGCTCTTGTTGCACTTCGCGACCGACGCGCTCACCCTCCTGGCGGGCGGTGCGGAACGCCTGCTCGAGGGTCTCGCGGGTGACGTTTTCTCCAGCGGCCTGGGCGCGGAAGTACATGTCCATCACCGTGCCGACGGCGTACACCAGCCCGAAGGTCAGGGGGAACGTGGTCAGCGCGCCCACGAACGGGAGCGCGGTCTTGTACAGCCCGATCAGTACCTGGCGGGTGGCGAAGCCCATGCCGACCGTCCCGAGGATCTCGGCGGTGAGCTGATCGGCCTGGTGCTCGCGGATGTCGACCCCGCGGATCCGGCCGATCTTGTAGCCCATGTAGCCCAGCAACGGCAGCTGGAGCGCGAAGTCGGCCATCGGGACGGGCTGAATCGCGACGGCGGCGGCCGCCGTCGAACAGACTCGAATCACCCGGGCGACCTTCTCGTCGGGGCTCAGGTCGGGGTGATTTTCGACGTCGAGGAACTCCCGGTCGATGGTCTCTCGTAGTTCTTGGATCCTGCTCATCGTCTATTCTCCCGGGCGGGGAATCGTGGGGGTCTCGCCCGCCGTCGTCCCGTTCCTACGCCCCAGCCGCGCAGAACATTTCAGGCGGGGCCAGGAAGACCGGCGAGCGCGCGGATCCGGGCCTGACGACGCGCATGATCTGCGCACAGCGACCACCCCTCCGCGGGATCGACGCGCGGCCCGGGATCGGGAGCTCGCCCCGCCGACCGCTCCGGAAGCTGCCAGCCACCCCGGCCGTCCAGGCCGGCGAACTCCTCCAGCCCGACCCGGGCCAGGTCGCGGAGCGCGGCCAGGGTGAGGACCGTGTGGCGGGTGGCGGCCGGCAGCTGCCGGTCCACCCGCCAGAAACCCTTGGGATCCAGGGACCGCCGGAAGGCGGCGGACGACAGGCGCTGACGCGGATGCCCACAGTCGCGCAGGATCCAGCTGAGCTGCGATTCGTCCAGCCCGAACTGTTCGGCCACCAGCGCGTCGATCATGCAGCGCAGCCGCAGTCGTGCGGCTGGCGTCTGGGCGAAGAGGTGCTGCGGCGGGAGGTCTCCGGCTGCGCCCAGATCGGCGCGGGCGATCAGCCAGCGGCCGGCGTGGCGCCAGCCCGGGTGGGTCAGCCGCAAGGTCAGCGCCGCCAGCGCCGCCGACCGGACGCCGTCGATGCGCGGCCACACCGAGTCCCACAGGAAGTGGGCGTTGACGTTCGTCCCTGCCAGCCGCTGGCGCATGGCCCAGTCGAAACAGAAGCTGGCCAGCACGGCTGCCGCGGCCGCTTGCTCGACCCAGCCCCCCTCCCCCACCCGCAGCACCGCCAGCGAGTTTCCGCAGGGCCCATCCTCCAGCAGCGTGGCGATGACGGTACGCTCGTTGGTGGCGTTGGACAGGGAGCGCAGGGCCACGCGCGCGCCGCCGGGGACGCCACGGGGCGACGGCAGATCGGCGGTCCGTACCAGGAACTGCGGGCCGAGGGGAGCGACGGGGGTGGGCACGGCGGTCCAGCGGGCTCTATGGCCGGATCCTGCCACGTGGACCGCGGCGTGCCCGTCCAGCAGACCGATGCCCACCCCCTGCGCCAGGGGCAGCGCCACGTCCTCGACCCGGGCCAGCTCCAGCACCCAGCGTCCGTCCACGGACAGAGCGAGTCGGTCGTCGGCCGCGACTCCGGGGCCACCGCCTCGCCGCCAGGGCCCGCGCAGCCAATGGCCGTAGGTCTCTTGCCGGAAGCCGTCCGCCGCGGCTCGGTCGCGCCGCACGAAGCGGTCCGAATCGCGGGTCATGTGCATCCCGGTGTGGTAGTCCACCGCCGCACCACCCGGGCCGCCGAGGGGTATGCAGGAGCGCAGCTGGGTCCGCAGGATCGCAAGGTCGCGGTCGTCCCTCAGTTCGAGCAGCGCTCCACTACCGGGGCTGAGCCGGCGGATCAGGGCGCGGGGATAGGTCAGCGACGGCGGGTTTTCCGCCTGCCAGTCAACCGCGTCGCGCCGCTGGAAGGCGACCTGCACCGCCGTCGTATGTCCTCCTTTGTGCGCGATAACCGGGCCGAAGCGGGTGGAGCGATGGATCGGGAACAGGCCATCGCGGTTGTCGAACGAGAACAGCCACTTCCAGTCGCAACGATCCAGCAGCTCGGTCCGGAGTTCCGAAGCGCCCCGATCGGTGTAGAGGCCCGACGGCAGCAGCAGCCCCAATCGGCCGCCCTCGCGTACGAGGGCCAGCGACTGCTCGACGAAGAGTTTGTAGCAGTTGATATCGGCGGACCCCTGGAGACGGAACGGCCGCTGGGGGAGCTCACCGCGGGCCCCACGCCAGCGGTCGTGCAGCGCGCGGCTGTGGCGGGCATCGCGGTGCAGGGCGATGGTCACGCCCCCCGCGCCCGGGTCGCCGAACGGGCTGGTGGTGTGTCGCAGGAAATGGGAGAGCGCGCGGTGGTTCGCCAGGTGTCGCCCCCAGCGTCGCTCGAGCCCCGGGTCCGCGTCGAACAGCTGCCGCTGCCGCCCCATCGCCTCCTGTTTTCCAAGGGCGCGGTATCCGGGATCGACCCGGGAGAAGAACTCCCGGGAGCTCGGCTTGCGAATCTCCCACGGCGGGTTGCCGACCACAGCGTCGAACCCCGGCCGGGTACTGTCGAACACGGCGGGGAACGCCAGCTCCCAGTGGAAGAATCGATGGCGCCTGGCCAGGCTCGACGCCGTGGCCGTGGTTGCGGACCGGGGCGTCCTCCAGCTCGCCGGGGTCGGGGCGTCGTCGGCGTGGGTGTCGGGCCAGAACCACGCCGCGCACCACAGGTCCGCACGCTGGGCGGCGTCCTCCGCGTCACGGGCGGCCCAGACGTCCACGGAGGCAGCGATGCGGGCGGCCAGCTCCGGGCGGATCACCCCATCGCACAGCGGCCGCCAGACCGGGGCGCGGTGCCACGCCGCCAGCGGGTAGTGGCCGGTCCTGTCCGACCAGGCGCCCACCAGGCTATCGCCGGGGCGCAGCTGATCGTCCAGGGCGTCCGCGGACCATTCGCCGTCGCCGACCTCGAGCCACAGGGCGATCCGGGCCAGGTCGACCGCCAGCGGATCCCGGTCCACCCCGAACAGACAGCGACGCGCAACCTCCCGGGCCCGCCCATCACCCCGCCGTTGTCCCCCCTGGCGGCCAGCCAGCCGATCGAGACACGCGACCAGGAACACCCCCGTACCCATCGCCGGATCGCAGACCCGTGGCCAGTCCCGGCGCCCGCGCAACCCCTCCAGTGTTCGCGCCACCGTGGGTTCGACCAGCGAAGCCGGCGTGTAGAACGCCCCGGATCGCTTGCGGCGGCCACCCCAGCGGCTCCACCCCCAGCCGTCGCCGACGCGGCCCAGATCGTGTTCCAGCAGGACCTGGTGCAGCCCCCCCAGCAACGCCGCCGGGCGCGCGCCCTCGCCCCCGCGGGACATCTCCGCGCGCACGAGCGCCGCCACGGGCTCGCACTGCATACCGGCGGTCGACAGCTGTCTGGCGGCGGCGCGGGACGGCTCCTCACCGTCGCCCCGATTGTCGCGGAAGAGGGATGCGCGACGGAGGCCCCGGCCCATGCCGCGGGCGGCGGCGAGTTCGGTCGCGGCAGCCTGGGCGACGGCCCGAGAAAAGCCAGCAACCACGGCCATTCGGGGGACATCCAGCCCGCGCATCGAGTCGAGAATCGCGGCGGTGGCTGCGAGCAGGCGGGCGCGATCCATGGAGGTTGGTTTCCCGACCACGCTGCTAGTATCATCGCTGCTCCGAGGGGGCACCAGTAACGGGGAGGTTATAGGCCATGGAACGGGACTCCTACGTCGCGATCCGCGATCTGGAATGGACGGAGAAGCGGGCGGTCGTGTTCGTCCACGGCGACGTGGAAGGGATGGTCACGGCCTGTGTGTTCCTCCGCAGCCGCGGACCCGAAACCGAGGTCCGGTTCACCGGCGCCCGCCGACTGGCCCGCGACCTGCAGGCGCTCGCCGATCGGATCACGACGGATCTGCCCGTCTCCGAGGTGCTGATCGGCAACGTGCCCGTGCGCCCCGCTGCCATCGGTGCGGCGCGCCAGCTCCTGGCTGCGGGTGTGCCGGTGGTGTGGGTGGACCACCACACGACCCGACAGAATCTGCTGGAGGAGGTCGGCTCCCTCGACGGACTGAACTTCTTGCACGACGCGGAGCTGGAGGCTCCGGCCCCCACGCTCGCCGCGCGGGCGATGGAGATCGATCTCGACGGCCTCGAGCGACTGCTGGGGATCGACGGGGCAGGCGAGGAGGCGGATGACTGGTTGCAGGACCGGCAGTCGCTGTTGAGCGCCCAGATCGGACGTTGCCAGCCGGATATCCTTCGCCGGATCGCCGTGGAAGCGGATCTGACCGACGACGATCGTTCCACCATCGACAGCCATCGCGCCCGGGAGTCCGCTGCGGACAATCTGGTGTTCGAGCAGGAGCATCAGACCCTGGAGGTCGGTGGCTGCAAGCTCGTGGTCGTGGACGCCCGCGGCGAGGAGGTGGGCTTCTTGCCGCGGCGAGTCGAAACCCGCTACGGCGACGTGGACCTGCGGCTGATCGTGCCGGACGGCGAGAACGTATTGCTGACCTCGGCCGACCGCAGCCGCGACCTGGTGCGCCTGCTGCGGGCGCTTCCCTGGCCGGCCGGCGTGTTCGTCGGCGGGCGGCCGCACCACGCTCGAATCGACCCGGGCACGGCCGGGATGGACGCCGTGCTCTCGATCCTCCAGGACCCAGCCAGCTGGCCGGGGGACGTGAACGCTGCAGCCGCACGCCCCCCCCGCAATGCCCGCCAAGGGCGGCCCCAGCGGGGTCGGCGAGACGACCGTACCTGGGGCGGCGCCGAACGCTCCCCGGGGCCGGTGCGGGGGTTCTTCGAGCAGATGGTCGAGCAGCGTGTGATGGCGGACCTGACCGAGACGGTCTGGCGCGCTGGTGAGCGGATGTCGATCTACCGCGGCGACGGGCAGCACACCGCAGGTGCGCTGGTGCTCGAACTCGATGGGATCGCCCGGCGGGTGGCCCTGATCTGCACCCCATCCAGCGCCACCATCTCACACGTGCCGGTGCCGTCCTCGATGGCCGACATGCCCGACGCCTGTGTGGTCTGGGTGAAGGTGGACGATCGGGATCGCAATCGGCTGAAGCTGAGCTATTGCTGGCTGGGCGACGAGCCCGGCGAGCCCCTCCCGCGGGTCGACGAGTTCCCCGAGGAGCGGGCCACCCAGGGGAACTACCGACGGGTGCCCGTCGGCCGGCTGAGCGAGGTGCGCTCGACCCGGGCGCTGCTGGATCGTCTGTTCGGCCGACCCTGACCCCACTCACTCACAGAACAGCTCGCTGTCGTACCGCCAGTCGCCCTCGGCCGGGCCGGCCCATCCCTGGAGGGTGAAACCGCCGTCCCCGGTGTCGACCAGAACCCGCTGGCCGTCCGGCGCCAACCGCCACCACTCGGCACCCAGGACGGCCGGGTCGGGATCGCCGAAGTAGGACCAGCCACCGCTACCCGGATCGATGGTGTACAGCCCGGGGCCCTCGCCGCCATCCCGGAAGGCCACCACCCGGCCATCGTCGAGGTACCGGGGCCACAGACCGCTGCCGAGGGCGTGCTCGGCCAGTCCCTCGAGGTCGTAGATGTAGACCTGACCTTCACGCCCGTAGACGATCCGACCCCCGCCCGGCTCGAAGCTGGGCCCCGTTCCGACCACATCGAGTTCGGT
This sequence comes from uncultured Rickettsiales bacterium, assembly GCA_964436045.1. Taxonomy (GTDB): domain Bacteria; phylum Myxococcota_A; class UBA796; order UBA9615; family CAYRNR01; genus CAYTBN01. Next base: position 42,506 of record CAYTBN010000037.1, read on the forward strand.
GGCGATCCGGTCGGTGAGCTGGACGTGAACGAAGGCGTCGGGTCCCTCGGCCACCAGGGTGTCGGCGGGACTGTAGAACGTGGCGGTCCGCATGCCCTCCCCCAGTTCGACCACCACGTTGCCCCAACGGTCGGCCACCTCGGCCATGGTGCCGAAGGAGTAGTAGACCAGGTTGCCGTCCTCACGGGCGGTGATGTAGGGACGGTCCAGCGTCACCCGCTCACCGATGGTGAAGAAGTCCCCGTACTCGCCGCTGCGCGCCACGTGGGACCAGACCACCGAGACCTCGTTGTCCGCAAAGACAATCTCGTCGCACTCGCCCGTACGTTCCCACACCCGCAGCTCGAGCATCGCCACGTCGGTACCGCCCTCGAAGGAGGCGCCGATGTACATCAGGATCCGCTGCGCGTCCGGATGCGTGCAGCCGGAGGCGGTGGCGATGGCGGCCACAGCCGCCGCGAGGGTGGTCCGAAAGCGCATCCCTTGCTCCCTGCCGAACGAAAGCCTATCAGGCAGGGCTATACTCTCGCACCCTGGAGGCCGAGATGCGACGTACTCTGACCGCCGGCTGGCCCCTGGCCGCCGCCCTGGTGCTCCTGCTGTCCGCGACCCCGGCCCACGCGAAGAAGGCGCCCGCCCCACCCCCACCGGTCCCTGCCGCGGAGCTGCGAGCCACCGAGCTGATCGCAGAGCACGTGCAGCTCTACCGCCCCCTCTATCTGGCCAGCAGCCAGGCGTTCTGGGAGGCGATGACCACCGGGAGTGACGCGGCGTTCGCGAGCAAGACCGAGGCCGACGGCCGCATCCGGGAGGTCTTCTCCAGCCGGGAGCGGTTCGCCCTCATCCGCGAGCTGCTGGCCGATCCGGCCCTCACCGATCCGGACCTGAGGCGCCAGCTCGAGATGCTGGAGCGGGGTTACCTGCGCCAGCAGCTCCCGGACGAGGCGCGGATCCGGCTCAACGAGCTGGAGAACGAGGTGGACCGGATCTTCTCGACCTACCGCATGGAGGTGGCCGGCGACAGCTGGTCGATGGCGGACGTGGAGCGGACCATGGCCAGCAGCCTCGACGGTGCCCTGCTGGAGCAGGCGTGGAAGGCCTCCAAGCAGGTGGGCGTTCCCCTCCTGCCCCTGCACCTGGAGATCGTCGAGCTGCGCAACCAGGCGGCCAGCGAGCTGGGCTACCGGGACTGGATCGAGCTGTCCTTGCACAGCCAGGACTTCGATCCCGCCTGGCTGGAGTCGTTCTTCGCCGAGGTCGAGAAGGCCACCGACGCGCCCTTCGACGAACTCAAGTCCCAGGTCATCGACCCCCACCTGGCGGCTCGCTTCGGCATCCCGGTCGAGGAACTGATGCCCTGGCACTACGGCAACCCCTATTTCCAGGACGTACCCCCCGGGCTGTTCGAGGTGGATCTGGACGGCCTCTACTCGCGCCGCGATCACGAGCAGGTGGTGGCCGATGCCGCCGACTTCTGTCTCTCCACGGGGCTGCCGGCCGACTCGATCCTGGCCCGCAGTGACCTGTACCCACGGGAGGGCAAGAACCCCCACGCGATGGCCCACAAGATGGACCTGGAGCGCCTGGACACCGCCATCTTGCTGATGAATCTGCCGTTGCCTCCGGCGGGTCAGAATCGCATGGGCACGGCGACCCTGCTCCACGAGATGGGTCACTGCCTGCACTACGAGGCCGTGGACCACGGCCTGCCGTACCTGTTCCTGGACGTGGACTCCCAGACGACCGAGGCGCTGGCGATGTTGCTGGAGCGCCAGGTGGTCACCTCCGACTGGATGAGCCACTACCTGGGCGCGCCCGAGGACGAGGCCCGGGCCGCCGCGGAGGCCGCGTGGAAGGGATACCGAGCCCAGGAGCTGATCTTCGCACGCTGGTGCCTGGTGATCTACCACTGGGAGAAGGACATCTACGCCAACCCCGACCAGGACTGGGGAGACGCCTGGTGGCGCCACAAGGAGCGGTTCCAGGGGCTGACACGCCCCGCCGACTGGTCCAACCCCGACCCCCTGGGCAAGTACCACCTGGCCTCGGCCAGCGCGACCTACTACAACAACTACGCCGTCGGCAGCTTCGTGGCCGCCCAGGTGGCCGACGCGCTGGCGCAGCACATCGGCCAGGACGTGGGATCGGCGGCCTATCGCGGCGATCCCCGGGCCGGCGAGTGGCTACGGGCGAACTACATGCAGCACGGTGCGCGGTTCGGCTGGCTGCAGCTGATCGAGCGGGCGACCGGCGCACCCCTCGGCACGGATGCCTGGCGTCGCCAGTTCATCGGTGAACCAGCCCCTGAGTAGCTCGGTTCCCCCCCCGGGGAGCAGTGCTGTCTACTCCGCGGTGGCGCTGGGCGGCTTGGGCCCCGGTCCGCCGTCCGGATTCGGATCCGGCTCCGGCACGTAGGGCGTGTCGTCGTGCTCCTTGTGGACCTTGGTCGTTCTGCAGCCGGCGATGGATACGAGGAACAGCGCTGCCATCACGATCGTCAGCTGCATCGCCAGTCGTCGGAACCCGGACATCTCTCTCTCCCTTCGTCAGGTAGAGTCCTGCCTACCTCGACAGGTTATCAAACCCGAGGGCACAGGGTGGGACAGGGTTGTCCTGCCCTGCATTCATCCGGGGTCCGATCGGGACCTGTCTCGGGGTGACACAACCTTCCGGGCCGCAGGTCACACCGCGCACACCCGGGAAGGCCAGGCCTCCACCGCCATTTCCCACTTGATTTCCTGTAGTTACGCGGTTTCCGCCCGGCAGGTCGCGATTGGCACGGCCATTGCTACTTCCCTACGCAAGACGCGAGGGAACACACATGCGCACACATCACAACCGGTTCGGAAGATTCTCCATCGCCCTGCTGGCCACCTTCGCCATCGTGGGCTGCGACCCGCTGGGCGCCCAGCAGGACGCGGACCGCACGTCGACCGACGACGGCGGCCACTCCGAGTTCCTCGGCACCGACGACTTCAGCGTCACCGTCCACCCGGAGATGGCGGAGTTCGAGGTCCTCACGGCGGTGGTCGACAGCTTCCACGCCGACCTGCACCCGGACGTGGTCAACGCGCTGAGCCACGCCACCTCCGACCAGCTCCGCTCGATCCTGTCGTGGACCTACATCGCCGACGTGGTCGAGTACGCAGGCGAGGAAGCCCAGGAGATGGGCGTGGAGTACACGGTCGGTCTGGTCGACGTGCCCTTCGAGCAGATGATCGAGGCCGTGCCCCCCGACCAGTGGGGCCTCAACCTGGACCATTACCTGGGCGGCGAGTTGCTGCCGTTGGACGGAGTCGAGGGAGGCCAGTACGAGCGGATGGTGCTGGCCGCGTTGCCCTGCGACATCGACGTGGACCTGGTCAACAACGACATGACCAAGGCGGAGATCGTGCGGGTCAAGGCGGACCGGGCCGAGGTCTACTGGCGCGTCTATCACAGCGACAACGACTCCACCGAGTCGGATGTGGGAAGCGTGGTGTTCGAGCGATACGACGACTCGTCGACCCTGGTGGTCTTCCACTCGGCCCACGTCATCAAGGCGCTGGGCGGGTACATCGACCTGGTCCCCAGCGGCATCTGGGGCGTCGAGGACGCGATGCTGGACGCGGTCAGCGACATGTTCGTCGACTTCGTCGCCCACTACCAGGACCTGGCCGGCGAGGGCCAGGGGAGCAACACGACCGGCGAGAGCGCCACCGAGAGCGGGACGATCGAGCAAGAGGAGTGGCACGACTTCGGCCCCTTCACGGTCGACGACGGCAACGCCCTGATCGCCGCGATGAAGGGGACCGGCGACGCCGACCTCTACGTCCGGATCGGCGACCTGCCCCAGCTGGACGAGTACGACTGCCGGCCCTACGTGGACGGCTCCGACGAGACCTGCGAGGTCGACGGCCCCGGCCGGATGTACGTGAGCGTGTACGGCTACGCCGAGAGCAGCGAGTATTCGGTGGAGATCTCCTGGTAGGGAGGCCGAGACCGAGGCCGAAACCGAGCTCTATCCCGTCCCCGCCTTCCGCTCCCCCACCCCCTTCACCCGCAGCTGGAACGTCTGGATCATCGCCGGGGTCAGGAACAGGTCCGCCAGCAGGGCGGTGGTCAGGGTGATGGCGCCCAGGAACCCGAACTGGAACAGGCCGTAGAACGAGCTGAACAGGAAGATCGAGAACCCGGCCACCAGCAGGGTCGAGGCAAACACGATCGCCTGGCCGGTGGTGGCCACCGAGCGGCGCAAGGCGGCGGCGATGTCGCCGTCCACCTCCAGCTCCTGGCGGTAGCGGGCAAGGATGTGGATCGTGTCGTCGACGGCCACGCCCAGGGACAGGGCGAAGATCAGCACCATCGAGGTGCGGATGGTGATCCCGCAGTAGCCCATCACCCCCAACGTGACGATCAGTGGCAACAGGTTGGGGATCATCGCCAGCACGCCGATCTTCACCGAGCGGAACAGCAACGTCATCAGGATGCTGATGATCACGAAGGCGGTGGTCAGGCTGCGGAAGGTGTCGCCGACGATGTTGGCCAGGGCGTTGTTGGCGATCAGGATCGCGCCGGTGACGTGGACCTCCACGTCGCCCGGGAACAGCTCCGACGCCTTCGCATCCATGTCCGCGTGCCACTGGTGGAAGCGGTCCGAGCCCCAGTCCAGCGCCGTGGTCGAGATCCGCGAGTAGCGGTACTCGGGATCGACGTATCCCTCGACTGGGTTGACGTCGCCGCCCAGCTCGAACAGGAACAGTTCCTGCTGGGCCTGGGCTGCCGAGCCGGGCAGCTCCTTGTCGCCGGTGGCCAGCAGGTGGGCCTCCAACACCAGATCGGCGAAGGACAGGCCGCGGCCGATGTAGGGATCCTCGTCGAGGTAGTCCTGCAGCGCGAGCGTCGCGGCCAGCAGCTCGGGGTCCAGTTGCCCCCCGTCCTCGGGCGCGGTGATCTCGATCTCGATCGGCAGCACCCCGCCGAAGTTCTCCTCGGCGAAGGCGTTGGCGACCCGCATCCGGTTGTGGGGCCACATCTCCTCGAGCAGGAAGTTGTTGGCGTCCAGGCGGGTGATGCCGACGATGGAGATCACCGTCACGATCGCCGAGACGACCCAGGTCACACGGCGGCCGCGGGTGGAGGTGACGTAGCGGCCCACCCAGGCGGTCCAGCGACCGGTCAATCCCGGGCGGACGTCGCCGGATCCCCCGGCCGGTGGTGGCGGCAGGAAGGTGAAGCAGGCCGGCACCAGGATGATCGCGGTCACGAAGGCGAACATGATCCCGGTGGCGGCGAAGATGCCCAGCACCCGGATGACCGTGATCTTGGCGGTGTACAGGGAGGCGAACCCCACCGCCGAGGTGACCGCGGTCAGCAGGCAGGCCAGGGCGACCCGGCTGACGCCCACCCGCAGGGCCTCGGCGGGTGGATGCCCCGCAGCCAGCAGCTCCCGGTAGCGGGTGATCAGGTGCACCGCCTCGGACACCCCGATCACCAGCACGAGGGAGGTGATCACCGAGTTGACCATGTCCACCGGGTGATCGGTGAGGACCATCAGCGCCAGCGCCCACACCAGCGCCATGCCCACCGCCGCGTTCGAGACGACGATCGAGCTCCAGTTGCGGAACAGGATCCAGATGAAGATCGAGATCAGGATCACGCTCAGGGTCGAGTTGCGCAGCAGGTCCCGGGGTAGCAGGAGCGCGTACTCGCGCTGGGCCTGCGCCAGCCCCATCGCGTGGCCCTCGAAGGGGGGCCGGATCTTCGCGGCCACGATGGCATCCGCGGCGTCCAGCACCGGCCGCCGCTCCAGCTCCTTTTCCAGCTCGTCGCTGAAGCGAACCACCACCACCGCCGTGTCGGCGGCCGGATTGACCAGCCGCTGGACCAGCAGCGGGCTCTCGGTGGCCGTGCGGCGAGCCAGGGCGATGGACTCGTCGTCGAAGCTCTCCAGCAGCTGCCGGTAGTCCAGCCCGCCGTCGTCGTAGCGCACGGGCACCCAGACGTTGGTCAACGACAGGGTCTCGCCCACGTGCTCCAGGGCTGCCAGCTCGTCGGTCAGCTCGGCGACCAGGGTCAGCCCCTGCTCGCTCCACAGCACGTCGGGCTCGGCGTGCACCAGCACCATGAACGAGGCGTCCTCGGCCCCGAACCGGGCCCTGAACTCCTCGATGTACTCGATCTCCTCGTCATGGGTCAGGAACAGGGAGCGGGGGCTGAAGTCGAATGTCAGCCCGCGGACCACCACCACCGCGGCCGCCACACTGATGACCACCAGCGCCGCCAGCAACGGCCAGCGTAACGCGATGATCCCCCGGACCAGGGTTCGCACCCGACAACCTCCCCACGCGCGCTTCGCGCGTTCGAGGCGGGATCCTCCCTGGTGGGGGCGATGGCGTCAACCGAGACCGAGGCCGAGACCGGTGTCAGGCCAGGTCGGAGGCGGCCGACGGGGTCAGGCGGGTCAGCTCGGCGACCTGATCGAAGTGGGTGTCGACGGTGACGATCGTGTCCATGCCGTTTTCGAGCATGCACGCGGTGTGGACGAGATCGCGGGCGGGGAGGTCCGGGTAGCGGTCGACCAGCGACAGGGCGGCGAGCATGTCGTCGCGGGTGACCGGTAGGAGCGCCGGGAACAGCGTGGCCACGTGGCCGGCGAGCCGGACGGCCTCCTCCCTCAGCCCGCGCCGCAGGTAGACGTAGAGGATCTCCTGGACCACCTCGGCGCTGGTGTTCGCCTTCAGTCGTCCCTCGGAGACCGCGCGGACGATCTCCACGCAGGGAACCTTGTGAGGATGGTCGGCGCCAGCGGCGTAGAGGAACACGTTGGAGTCAAGGAAGACCTGCATCGTGCCCCTCCTCGATCTCCCGTTCCAGCTCCTCCCAGTCACCCACCGGCACGTTCATCGCCGCGATCTCGTCCGCGATCCGCCCTCCCCCGGCGGTCACGGGGAGATAGGCATCGACCACCGCCTCCCGGATGAGGTTGGACACGGAGATCCCCCGATGCCGCGATAGCCGCTCGAGGGCCGCGTACTCGCGGGGTTCCAGCAGTACCTGGGCTCGTCTCGTCCTCGCCATGCGGCCTCCACAACCGTACATACTATACCATACTCAACATGGAGCGTCGTCCAGCGGGAGATCAGGCGGTCTTGCGGGAGCCGGCGGTGCCGGTGGCGCCGCGGGCGTCCAGCCGGGGAGCGAAGGGCGGATCGGGCCGATCGGGCTGGACGAGCTTGATCGTCTTCCAGCGGCCGCCGTGGAAACGTCCGAACAGCAGGGCCGCCTCGCAGGCGATCATCACCGTCGACGCGGTCCAGGCGCCCACGATCCCCAGGCCCAGCGGAAAGGCCAGCAGGAAGGTCAGCGGAATGCCGATCCCCCAGCTGACGCAGGTCACCGCGACCAGCGGCCAGCGGGTATCACCAGCGCCCTTGAGCGCGCCGTAGGACACCATGTTGACCCCGTCGAACATCTGGAACACCGCCGCGATCATCAGCAGCTGCACCGCGGCCTGCTGGACGTCCGGGTACGGCGAGAACACCCTCACGAGCTGCCACGGCGCGATGTTGTACAGCAGCGCGCAGAACGTACCCACCACGAGGAACAGGGCGATGGTCCGCCGTCCGGCCAGAGCCGCCAGGTCGGGCCGCCCCTCACCCTGGTGACGGCCGACCAGGGTCGTTGCGGACACACCGATGCCCCAGGCGGTCATGAAGCTGATGGACATCAGCCGCAGAGCCACCTGATTGGCCGCCAGCGCCACGTCGCCCAGCCAGCCGATGATGATCGTCATCACCAGGAAGGCGCCGACCTCGATGAAGAACTGGAAACCCATCGGCAGGCCGACGCGCACCATCTCCTTCATCTGCGACCAGCGCACCGCCGCCAGCACCCGCGCCGAGCCGAACTCCCGGTACAGCGGTCGCCCGTGGACCACCGCCGCGAAGCAGCCCAGCATGAACAGGTTGCTCAGGCCGGTGGCCAGGCCAGCGCCGTCCACGCCCATCGCCGGGATCGGCCCGATACCGAAGATCAGGGCGTAATCCAGGGCGATGTTCAGGATGTTCGCCGCGATGGTGATCAACATCGGCGTGCGGGTGTGGCCCAGGCCCTCCATGTAACCGTTGTAGGCCCAGTAGCCGAACACGCCCGCGATGCCGAGCCCGCGGAAGAACAGGTAGCGGTAGCCCAGCTCGCTGATGCCCTCGCTCAGCCCCACCCAGCGGAAGCCGGGGGCGGACAGCATCAGCACGCCCCAGGTCACCGAGCCGACCACCACGGCCATGCGCAGCCCGGCGCCCAGGTCGGCACCACAGCGGTCGGCCTTGCCGGCGCCGTGGTGTTGCGAAACGTAGGTGTTCACCACGCCCACCAGCCCGAGGCCGAAGACGTACAGCGTGAACATCAGCGTGGTCGCCATGCCGACCGCGCCCTGCTCGGTCGGGCCCAGGTGCCCAACCATCGCGGTGTCCACGATCCCCATGGCCGTGAAGCTGAGCTTGGAGATCACCACTGGCGTCGCCAGCACGATGATCGCTCTCCACCCAGTTCCGCGGGACATCTGCCTACCCTTGCCCTTCCGTGCCCAAACGCCAGGAGCCCCGCCACCTCTGTCCGGTGGCGGGGCTCCTGGGCGCTCGTAGCGCTACCTCAGGTGTTCATCCGCCACCCTTGCCCGGCAGGACGCTGCCGGTCTGGACATCGAGATCGGTGAAACTACGCATGAACCCATCTACCTCCGAGAACCGTCCTCAAGATGCGCCGGTTGGCAGGGGCTGTCAACGGGCGGATTGGCGCCCGGTGCAATTTGCCCGGCGGACGGCGAGCCATCCCACGATCATCGCCAGCCCCATCGCCTGGGCCGGCGCCCCCTCACCTGTCACCCGGCAGACACACTTCTTGTAGGCCACGTCCGACGAGTCGTCGTCCCCGCCAGGGGGCTGGCCCGTCGTGTCGTCGTCCCCCACGGTGTCGTCGTCGTCGTCATCCCAGCCGCCGACCCCCGGGAACTCGCCGTCGAACAGGTCGCAGTCCACGTTCGCCGGGCCGGCGGGCGCCCCGGCGTAGGTCACCTTGTAGATGCCCATCGCCGTGGAGAACCACAGCAAGCCGTCGGGGCCGATATCCAGATCGAGGACGCCCATGTAGGCCTGGTCGAAGCTGAGCCCATCGCTGGGCTGCACGTACCAGATCGGGTCCTCGTCGAACACGTCGGTGCCCTCGTCGTTCATCTCGAAGTGGCGGATCCGGCCCGGGTCGCAGGTGCCGACGAAGACGTCGTTGAGGTACTCCTCGGGGTAGGCGGAGCCACAGTAGATCACGATCCCCGTCGGGCAGATGCCGGCCTCGCTCCACGAGAAGATCGCGTCCTCGAAGCCCTCGATCCCGGGGGCGCCGGTCCACGCGGGCCAGCCGTAGTTCCCACCGGCGATCATCCGGTTGATCTCGTCGCCGTAGGTCGGTCCGTTCTCCGATCCGTACAGCCCCCCGGTCAGCGGATTGAAGCTCAGCCCGAAGGTGTTGCGGATGCCGTAGGCCCACACGGTGCTGTCGCCGCCGAACGGGTTGTCGTCCAAGGGCAGGCCGTCCCGGTCCATACGCAGGATCTTCCCGGCTTCGATCTCCAGGTCCTGGGAATTGGTCTCCACCGACAGCTCGCCGATGGACAGGTAGAGCGAGCGGTCGGGGCCGAAGACGATCGGGCCCCCGTTGTGGTTTCCCTGGCCCATCAGCGGCAGGTCGTCGCGCAGGTAGACGATCTCGGCGGCGACACCGCCCTCCTCGCGGATCCGAACCAGCTTGTGGGTGCCGTCCGTGGACGAGTAGTAGATGTACAGCAGGTGGTTGTCCTCGAAATCCGGGTCCAGCTCGAGGCCCAGGAATCCCCGCTCGAAGAACACCTCCACGTCATCGAACTCGGCGAACGGCTCCTCGACCAGCGCGCCGTCGGCGTTCACGACGCGCACGCGGCCGGTCAGGTACTCGTTGAAGAAGATCCGGCCGTCGGGGGCGAAGTCGAAGAACACCGGCGCGGCCTCGTCGTGCACCACCTCCTCGACGGCAAATCCGCTGGGCAGCGCCCACGCCGGCCAAGCCACCAGTCCGAGTAGCATCATCGGCACCGCCCAGCTCCGCATCGAACGTCCTCCCGTGAAGTCTCCCCGATCCGGGCTACTATAGGCTGCGGATTCGACGAACGGGTGAACACGTGGCGGCTGACCAGCCCTCGACCATCCAGCGGCTGACCGAACGGTTCGGCGAGCGATTCGTCTCGCACCTGGTGCGGCCCGCACACGTGGGCGGGATGGACGCAGCGGACGGGCACGGGCAATCGACGTCCGACTGCGGCAACGACCGCGTGCAGCTGTTCGTCCGGGTTCGCGACGGGCAGGTGACCGACGCCCGCTTCCTGGCGGCGGGCTGCGCCCACACGATGGCCAGTGCGTCGGCGGCCGCGAGCTGTCTGGCCGGCCGGTCGCTGGCCGACGCCCGGCGCGACGCCAGCGCCCACGGCATCGCCGCGGAGCTGGGCGGGCTGGGCGACAACCACCTGCACTGCGCCGAGCTGGCGGCCTGCGCCGCCCGCGACGCACTCGACGATGCCCTCCGCACCGGTCGGGAGCCGTGGCGCAAGGTCTACCGGCGCTGAAACGTGGCGCCAGCGGAGTGAGCCGATGCGACCCCCCCGTTCCGTCCTGCTACTGATCGATTGGCTGGGTCTGTCGTGGCTGGCGGGCGGCTGCCCCTCGAGCCCGACGGACGACGACTCCGCTGGCGACGACGACGACACCCCGGGCGACGACGACGGCGTGCCCGACAGCTACTCCGAGATCGCCGCCGAGTACGAGGCGCTCGAGGCCATCGCCCACGAGCAGGGGCCCCTGGCGGTCGCCCTGATGGCCGACGGCGACTTGGACGAGTTCTACGCTCTGTTCACCGATAGGCTCGCGAGCGAGTTGCCCTACGAGGATGTGGAGACCTTCATCTCCCAGATCCTGGCCTACGCGCCCATCGGCGACCAGCTCGACCTCAGATCGATGGGCCTCAACCGGCAGATGTACTACTTCGCCACCTACCAGTGGGGGAGTCAGGTCCTCGGTCTGTCGCTGGGATTCGAGCCCGACGGTCGCCTAGGCGGGCTCTTCATCAAGACCATGACCGCCGATCTGCCCTACCCCAACGACGATCACGTCAGCCTGGTGACCTTCGAGCTGCCCTTCGATGGGCTGTGGTACGTGGTCTGGGGGGGCATGGACGAGCTGGCCAACTACCACCAGGCCCACAGCAACCAGGCATACGCCTACGACATCGTGGTCTGGAAGGACGGCGGCACCTGCGCCTACCCTTGCGAGCAGGTCGAGGACTACTTCGTCTACGGCCTTCCATTGCTGGCCCCGGCCGACGGCGTGGTGGTGGTCGCCGAGGACGGCCACCCCGACATGCAGCCCGGGGTGGAGACCGACACGGTCAACCTGGCCGGCAACCACGTGGTCCTCCAGGTGTCGGAGGACGAGTACGTCTTCATCGCCCACATCCAGCCGGGCTCGGTGGCCGTCGACGTGGGGGACACGGTCCTCGCCGGCCAGTTGATCGGCGCCGTCGGCAACTCGGGCAACACCAGCGAGCCCCACATCCACATCCACATGCAGGACGCCGCCGACTTCTCCTCCGATGTCCTGTCGATGCCCATGGACTACTCCAACCTCGTCATCGACGGCGTCCCCACCGATCAAGCCATGCCCATCGGCGGCCAGTTCGTCCGTCGGGACGACTGACGCGTCACGTCCCGGCTAGCGCCGGGCGCTGGCCGGCCGCAGGAATGCACCGGAGAGATGGCGGAACCCGTGCGGGTGAAGGGGGGGCTAGAAGACTGCGCCGACGGAGATTCCGCCGCCGGTGGCGAAGTCGCCGACGGCGGCGGTCTCTTCCTGGGCGTACTGCTTGGCGATGGTGACCGAGCGGGACAGGAGCAGCCAGCTCAGGTCGACGGCGACCATCTTGTAGACCCGGATCTGCACGCCGACCTCGGCCTCGTGGCTGACGAGTCCCGAGCCCACGGCCGTGCCGTGCCAGTCACCGTGGATCTGGACCGGAGAGATGACCTGGAAGCGGGCGCCAAAGCCGAATCGGACCCCGTTGGCCCACAGGTTGGAGAAGGTCCAGGCGTTCTCGACGTCGGTGGTCTCGAAATACAGGAAGTCCTGACCCTGGTAGCCAATGTCCGCGATGATGTCGAGGGGACCCTGCTCGCGGTTGTTCAGCAGCGGTAGCCGGAAGCGGGCGCCCACCCAGACCCGGTTGATGGCGTCGCCGAAGGTGCCCTCGGAGCCATCCTCGTGCACCACCGTGTGGTCGGTGGCGAACTTGAAGGTCTCGTAGGAAACCGCCAGCCCGGCGAACTCGATGGGGAAGATCTCCCCGTGGATGCCGATGGCGGCCGGGGTGGCCACGAGCCCCTGGCCCGACGGACCGCTCACGTCCAGGTCGACGAAGTGGGGGCAGGGCCGGTCGCCTGCGCACACGCCCGCGGCCTGGTTGTAGCGATAGCCCATCAACGGGTAGCGGACGAACAGCCGACCCATCCGGTAGGGCTGATCGGTGAACGGGAACTTGGCGCCCCCTGTGGTCGCAACCGTCGTCGCCGTCGTCGGCGTGGGCGCGATGGCCGGCGCGGTGGCCGGGGTGGTCGGCGTGGCCGGGGTGACCACGGGCGCCGCGACGGCGGTGAAGTCGGTGGTCACGCTGGCGTAGGTCGCGCCCGCCTCGACGGTGAACGCGTAGCGCCGCTCCTGGGGCTCGGCGCAGGGGCCACAGCGCAGGACCAGGTTGTGCTGACCGGGATCGATCGGGGCGGTGCGGATGGGCGTGTTGCCCACGATCACGCCGTCCAGGTAGACGGTCGCCCATTGCTTGGCCGACACGGTCAGATAGGACGTGACCGGGGTCACCGGGATCACTGGAGCCGGCGCGGGGGTGACCGGCGGCGGCACGGTGGCCGTCGGCGGATGTTCGACCGGCGGCGGCGGAGTGGCGGCGGGGGTGGTCCACGGCTGCGTCTCGGCCGGGGTGGCGGCCGGCGCGGGCGCGACCGGAGCCGGGGCCGGCGCGGCCACCGTCGCGGCCACCAGCGGGATCGTGAAGTGGGCGGATTGTTTGGCTCCGCCACTGGTCACGTCCACCATCAGCACGGCCTGGCCGGCGGCGCCGTCAGCCGGCGGCGTGTAGGTGCACGACAGGATCCCGGCGCCAGCGGCCTGGCAACCCGCCAGGGTCCCCTTGTCCACGTGGCTCCAGCCGATGGCGGCATCGGCCGCCAGCATGCCGTTGGACTGGGTCACCACGAAGTTCACCCCCCGTGGCTGCCCGTCCGCTGCCACCTCGGGCGACGGCATCATCGTCACGTTCAGACCCTGAGCCGCCGCCTCGTTCGGCAGCACCCCCATCAACAATCCCGCCGTGACCAGCAGGACCGCGATCGCCCAGGAAACTCCGTTGCGCGTCTGCAACATGGGTATCGTCCTCCTTCCCCCGCCCGGGGGATACCGCGCCATCCTAAACCAAATGCGCGCGCGGAACAGCGTAACAGAGAATCCGCGACTGCGCGTGCTCCCCCGCAATTCGCGTGTGCAATTCCTCCCACCGTCCCACCGAGCCCGGGTCGACGAAGACCCGGGACCGTGGCACGCAACTCGCTCAACAGAGGCGGGACGAACGAGTATCCTAGGGAACCGCCGGAGCGTCCCGGCGATTGCGAAGCGAGGACACGATGACCCCCTGGATCCGATCCCTGCTGCTCCTGACCGCTCTGGCCCTGCTGCCCGGCTGCCCCGATCAGTTCAGCACCACACCGCTCAACCCGGACGACGACGACGACAACGACGACAGCGCCGACGACGACGATGTGGGCGACGACGACACCGGTGTCAGCGTTGCCGAGGTGCAGGCCGCCGTGGACAACCTGACCTCCTGGCCGACCCTCGGCGGCTGTTCGCAGGTGACGGTGTTCGGGGCCAACGGCAGTGAGACCGTGGAACTGAAGTTCACGGCCAACGTGGACCTCGGCGCGGAGTCGATGCCGTTCACCGAGGATTACGACCTGCCCGGTCCCGGCGCCTCCCTCTCCCTTCGCTCGGGGGCGAGCATGGGCACCGCCATCTGCACCGGTTCCCCCGGTACGCCCCAGGTCCAGGACAACTACTCGGTCGAGACCGGCGAGATCCACCTGGTCCTGGACCGGGCTGGCGGCGAGCCCGTCTCCCAGACCGACGCCATCGTCACGTTCTCCGGCGTCGAGTTCACCCGCGTCGGCGGCTCCGAGACCGTCACCCTCCCCAACGTCAGCCTCCCCGCCGTCACCGTCGGCTGGGAGCCCTGAACCGGGGGAACGGCTAGCGGCCGGAGCCCGGCGCTGGCCGGTACGGAAACGGTCAGCCCCCCGCGTCCCGGGTCTCGAGGCGGGGGTTGTCGACCATGGTGGTCAGGTTGTCGACGAGGGTGGCGGAGAATTCGTCCCAGTCGAAGCACTCCAGGTAGCGCTTGGGGGGGGCGAACTGGAGGCCCAGCTGACCGCGGCAGCTGTCGATGAAGGCCAGGCCGAAGCTGTCCTGGTCGTTGAACGGGTCGAAATACATCGTGCGGAAGAAGGCGTAGTCGGTGGCGCCCAGGTTGTTCATCACCAGCCGCTCGCGATCCACCACCTTGTGCTTCCGCTTCCCGCGGCGAATGCTCCAGTCCAGCAAGGCGAACAAGGCGCCCTTGAACGGGACCTTGCGATAAAACTCGACGAACTCGTCGGCCTTCTGGCTGCCCAGGCCCGACGCGGGATCCAGCCGGGCGAAGAAGCCGTCGGGGAGCATCTCGAACAGCTCGACCACCAGCCCCTCGTTGCCATAGCCCGGGTCGTTGAGTTCTTCGGGCACCAGGTCCGGAAGCATCCGGAACATGACGATGTCCAGGGGCCGGTCGCGGCGGGCCACGTCGTGGATCGAGCGGGCCAGCCAGAGGCTGACGCCGTCGGTGAAGGTGCGGCCAAGGGAGCGGGACATTCGCTGGACGTCGGTGACCGGGAAGAACTCCCGCCGGTACTCAGCGAAGTCGTGCTCCGAGCGGTAAGCCTCCCCCATGTGGGCCTGGAACGCGCGGAAGGCGTCCCACTGCGCCTCCGTCATCGCGGGCGGCTCCCCGGCGGGCTTGTCCGGGTACAGCTGATCGAGGACCGTGAAGATCAGCGAACGGGCCTTCATGCCCGTGTACAGCCAATGGCCCACCATGAAGCACAACACGACGATCTCGTCGCCCTCGACCACGTAGAGCCACCAGTGCCGCTCCCCGACGTCACGCATCTGGGCCGGCGTGAAGCGGCGGAACTCCTCCATCGTGACGTGCTCGACCGGCGCGACCACGTCGTCCATCCGGTGCAGCTGTCGACCGGAGAACAGGTGGTTCCGCTGGCCGTAACACATGCGGGTGAAGCGCTCGGGCAGCAGGGTCATCAGGGTCTCCTTCAGCCCCTCGATGTCCACCGAGACCGCCGGCCCGGCGACGATGTAGGTCTGCAGTTCGGGCAAGGTCGCGCCGTACAGCAGATCGATCGGGTGCATCGGGATGGTCGGCGGCAGTTCCACGGCGCCATGATATGAAAGGTACCGGGAGGAGGAACAGCCATGACTCGTATCTTCGCGCTCGTCGCCAGTGCCGCGGTCCTGATCGCCCTCGCGCAGGTTCGCCCCGCCCGCGCGGGCTGCACCGTGGTCGGGATGGAGGGCCAGACGCTCGAGGTGGACGAACCGCTGCCGGGCGGCTGGCAAACCGCGGCCGACGCCGCGGACGAGATGATGAGCAAGGCCAAGGTCGCTGGCGACCTGTTCAGCCGGGTGTTCCTGGGCGGCTACATGCGCCAGGAGGTCCAGCGCTCCCTCGACGCCAACGACGAGGAGTACGCCGCCGCCCAGGCCGCCCTGGTCGCGGCGGCCTCCCCCTTCGCGGGCAGTTGTGCGGGCGAGATCCTCGACGAGGTCATGCGCAAGGCCGAGGCCTACCGCGTTCCAGAGCGGGCGATGGTGGCCAACGCGCTCAAGGGAAAGCCGATCCAGGCCAGCCAGAAGGACATCCACGATGGCCGCAGCCTGGGTCTGCGGGGCTTCGAGCGGCGCTGGAAGCAGCTGCGGGATGGGGCGGATGTCGGCGGTGGAGGAGGATCGGGCGCGGGTACGGTAGAAGACTCAGACTCAGACTCAGGCTCAGGCTCGGACTCGGGCTCGGACTCGGGCTCGGACTCGGGCTCGGACTCGGGCTCGGGCTCGGACTCGGACTCGGACTCGGAATAGAACCCCGGCCACTCCCCCCACCAACCACCCAGCCCCGAAGCCACCCGGCCCCCGAGCCGCGCGGCACTGGCAGTCCCCACCCCCCGGCTCCTCGTCTTCCTGCTCGCCTTCGGAGTCGTCGTCCGTGACGGTGTCGTCGTCCGCGGTGTCGTCGTCGTCCCCTTCCGCGGGAACGTCCTCGCCGGCGCAGTCCTCGTCCACACCGTTGCCCGCCACCTCGGCTGCGCCGGGATACACCGACGCCAGGGAATCGTCGCAGTCCCCCTCGCAGGGCGAAAAACCGTCGCCATCACCGTCGATCTCATCGGCAGGTACCGAGAAGTCGCAGTCGTCGTCGATGCCGTTGCACAGCTCCGCCGCGCCCGGGTGAATCGAGGGGTCCTCCAGAGCGCAGTCACCCGTACAGATCGAGTACCCGTCCCCATCCACGTCGTCGCCGTTCAACGTCGGGTCGGAGTCGTCGCAATCATCGCCGCCACAAGCGGCGTCCTGGTACCCGTCCTGGTCCACGTCGTGGATCCCGTGGAGCAAAAAATCCAGGGCGTTGGCTCCGACTGGTTCGACGACCGAATCGTACCATTCCACAGGCCAGGCGCTGACGAACGCCGCCCCACGACCAACCCGCGCGAGGTACCCGGTGGTGTTGCCGCTTCCGTTGAAGCTGAGCACCAGGGCGTTTCCGTAGCCGGACAACCGGGCTTTGGTATCGGTGGGGCCCGAGATGGGGATCCCCTGCATCAGGGGATGTCCCGACTCGGCGACCTCGAAGTACGTCGAGGGATCGTCGAAGTCCGCGCTCGCACCCAGGGGAAGCTGGGTGATGTAGGGCGTGTAGACAGTCCATGTTGTGAGCAGCAGGATCAGCTTGCCGCCCTGGGCCAGGTACTGGTCGATATCGGACGTGGCGTTGTTGATGTCGATGTTGAACCTGCCCGGTTGTTGACTGGGCACGATCACCAGGTCGTAGTCGGCCCAGGGCAGGTGCAAGATATTGCTCGTATCCATCACGTCGTAGTAGAGCTGGGCGGAGACGAGTTGAGCCTCCCAGTAGCTGGAACCCCAGGGCTGGTTGTGCTGGAGGATCAGGACCTCCTGCGCCTCCGCCGGGCTCGGCTGGCTACAGGCCACGGCGAGCACGACCAGAAAGACAGACAGGACCGGATCGATCTCATCGAGCCCCTCCCGTTGGGGATTATATCGCGCCGGGATTCAGCCCCTGAAGAACATGCGGCCGCGGACCAGAACCCCGTACACCGCCAGCATCAGCAATCCCCACCTCCCGGCACCTCCCCCGTGGGCCGCGCAGCACTGGCAGTCCGGGCCATCGATCCCGTCGTCGTCCCCCTCCCCTTTCGAATCGTCGTCGCCGGCGGCCGTGGTGTCGTCGCGGTCATCGCCGTCGCAGGTGGCGCCGGAGTGGCGGCTGGGTCGGTCCAGGGCTGCGTCGCGGCCGGGGTGGTCTGGTCTTGGTCTCGACGGATCCCCCAGGTTGGGATCCAGTTTATCCGAGTCCGGGACCGAGACCGAGGCCGAGGCCGAAGGGCTACAACAGTAGCTGCGTCTGGATCGTCGCGACCCTCGCTGCGTTGCTGATCCCCTCCCCCGGCTCCTTGACGATCCCCAGATCCAGCTTGATGCTGGCCCGGTGGCCGATGAGCCACCAGTTGAGCCCCACGTGGCCGCCGAAGAGGTGGTCGTCGCCCCCCGCCGCGCCGCGGGGCATGAACCAGTCCACGGCCACCAGGGGTTCGAGCTTGCCGATGGCGTATCCCAGGTCGAACAGGACGCCCATGCCGGCGTCGGGGTTGGCCGAGCCACCGTAGTAGACGTAGTTCACCTGGCTCGAGAGCCGGTTGCCGCCCATCGGCACGTCGAGGAAGAAGTCGCCTCCGAAGGCGTAGTAGGCGTCCGCTCCGCCGAAGGCCTCGGGCTGGGCGTCGAAGGCGGCGCCGATGCTGACGACCTTCTTGTCACCCAGGTGGGTCCCACCCAGGAACAAGCCCGGCTCGGCGTCGGCGAAGTTGACGGCCACGCGGCCCGAGAGGCGCGGGATGTCGTGGGGGGTGCCTGCGACGCCGTTGGTGATCGCGACCCGGTAGTCCAGCCGTCCCCCGGCCAGGAGGCCCCTGAACTCGATCCCGTTGTCCCGCCGGGCCACCCCCGTCGGGGAGCGGAGCACGGCGTCGTGGAAATCCAGGGTGTGCAGCGTGCCAGGGTCTTGCTTGGCCTGGTGGACGAAGGGGATCAGCAGCATCCCGACCGACACCCTGAACGCCTCGTGGGCCCCGAACGAGACCACGGCGTCCTGGACGAGCAGGTCGGGGTTGCTCCAGTCCCCGCCCTTCCCCCAGTTGGGCATGTCGGTGGCCACGAAGAACGACACGAAGGGCGAGACCTGCCCGCCGAGCATCAGCCGCGAGCGGCGGAGGTAGAAGTCGCTTGTGAACTCCGGAGCCGCGGTCGGATCGTTGCCCAGGACCAGGTGGGGCTGGAGCAGGTAGCCCACGTCGACGAACACGTCCTCGCTGGCCTCGAGCCTGACGGCCCCGGCGGCCACCGCGGGCAGACAGGCCACCAGCCCGACCGCCGCGACCAGCTGCCGGGCCCGGGTTGTGATGCGCTCCATGGACCCCCCTCCGGACATGACCGGATCGGGACTACTCGACGTCCTGGAAGGTGAACACGGCGATGGCACCGCCGATGAAGGCCGCCGAATAGCCCACCAGCAGGCCGAACGCCCCCAGGCTCTCCTTGAGATACTCGCCGTGGCCCACCGCCTCCGACGGCGACAGGGCCGGCGTCAGGAAGTGCTCGAACGGGGGCAGCCGGCTCGCGGTCATGGTGAAATCGGCGATGCGGACCACGAAGTCCTGTTCCAGCATCGGCCCCACCAGCGGGAAAGTCAGCCGGATACCAGCGTCGATGATCAGCAGGATGATGGTGTAGGTCACCGTCAGCGCGGTGGAGCGCGTGACGACCGCGAAGAACGCCGTCGCCGCGATCACCGGCAGCATGCCGAGGGAGCCGCCGAAGACCCACACCGCCATCTCACCCAGCCGGAGGCCGAAGCTCTGCTCCGTGCCCAGCCCCATCGCCAGGTCGGCCGGGCTGGCTCCGGTGGCCTTGGACGCGCCGAATCCCACCAGCCCGAGGATGGAGGTCAGCAGGACCGCGGCGACGAACAGCAGGATCACGAAGCCGTAGACGGCGATGAACTTCGCCGCGAAGACCTGCCAGCGCGGCACCGGCCGGATCAGCAGCAGCGAGTAGGTCCGCTGGGCGTACTCGCCCGCGAACAGTTCGGCCACCACCGCCAACACGACGACCGTCATCACGGGCAGACAGAGGGTGAACAGGGTCCACTCCCCCACCTGCAGCCCGTCGAACAGGTCCAGGGCGTCCCGTTCCGACGCGGGCGTCTGCCAGCGGGCCAGCGCCCGCAGGCCGACCATCGCGGCCAGCACCAGCAGGCCGTGGACCGCCGCGATGACGACGGCCACCGTGCCAAAGCCACGGCGCCGGATCTTGACCAGCTCGGCCAGGACCATGTCCGGGAGTCGGCTCAGCCCGCTCACTGGATCTGCTCCCCGGTACCCCCGGTGACCTGGATGAAGAAATCTTCGAGGGTCATCCGCTGAGGGATCACGGCCCGCACCTCGATGCCGGCCTCGACCAGCATCCGGTTGAGTTCGCCCACGCGGTCCTCGGTCAGGCGCAGCAGCATCTCGCCGGTGGGGGCCTGTCCGGTGACGGCGGCCCAGTCCAGCGTCTCCACCCGGGCGGTGGCAGCGGCCACGTCGTCGACCTCCAGCTTCAGCTCCAGCGCGCCTTCGGGGCGCAGCAGCTCGCTGACGGTGCCCTGGGCCACCAGGGTGCCGTTCTGGATGATCCCCACCCGGTTGCACAGCTGGCTCACCTCGGCGAGCAGGTGGGAGCTGACGAACACGGTCAGCTCGTAGCGGGCGTTGAGCTCCCGTACCAGCTCACGCACCTCGCGCATCCCCGCCGGATCCAGCCCGTTGGTCGGTTCGTCGAGGATCATGATCTTGGGCCGGGTCATCAGCGCCTGGGCGATTCCCAGACGCTGCTTCATTCCCAGCGAGTAGGTCTTGACCAGCTCGTCGGCGCGCCGGGTCAGCCGGACGCTCGCGAGCATCTCGTCGATGGTCTTGCCGTCCACGCCGCCGGAGTAGGCGCCGAGCACCCGCAGGTTGTCGCGCCCGGTGAGGTACGGATACAGCGCTGGCGCCTCGACGATGCCCGAGAGCTGGCGGCGGCACTCGGTGGGCTTGTCGGTACCGAAGATGCGCACCGACCCCGCGTCCCGGCCGATCAGCCCCAGGATCATGCGAATGGTGGTGGTCTTCCCCGCGCCGTTGGGGCCCAGGAAGCCGTAGATGTCGCCCGGCAGGATCTCCAGGGACAGGTCGTTGACCACTGGCTTGCCGTCGTACTGTTTGGTCAGTCCGACGGTCTGGAGTGCGGCGGGTTCGGTCACCGGGAAATCTCAGTCCCTGAGGTAGGGGAAACCTTCGGGCTTGACGACCAGGACCGCGCAGGTGGCCTTCTTGACCACGCGCTCCGCCTCGCTGCCGAGGATGAACTCCTTGATCGTCGTGCGGCCG
Source organism: uncultured Rickettsiales bacterium (assembly GCA_964436045.1). Classification (GTDB taxonomy): domain Bacteria; phylum Myxococcota_A; class UBA796; order UBA9615; family CAYRNR01; genus CAYTBN01. Next base: position 63,438 of record CAYTBN010000037.1, read on the forward strand.
TGGCTGCCCATCACGATCATGTCCACCGAGGCGTCGGTTGCGGCACCGAGGATGCTCTCGGTGATGTTCCCCGACGCCACCCGGTACATCAGCCGCTCGCGGGGGACGGCGTCGTTGCCCTCGGAGGTCAGCATCTCCATCGCCTCGCGGACGTGCTCGCGCACCTCCTGCTCGTCGTCGTCGATGGCTGCCTCTGCCAACGCGGCGGACGCGGTCTCGTCGTACGCGTCCCGCGGCGGGCGGTCCACGACATGCAGGAAGAACGCGATGGCGTTGTACCTGTTGGCCAGACTCAGGGCGAAGGCCACCGCCTTGCGCGAGTTTTCTGAAAGGTCGGTGGGACAGAGGATCCGCTTCAGCTCGAACATGCTTCCCTCCGGTCGATCGGCCCCGAAGATACCCGATCCGGCCTGTGCGCGCACCTCGACATCCGGCGCGGCCGTGGGCGATGGGACGTCAGCCCTCGAGAAGGTCCGACAGGGCGGCGAGCACGGCGCGGTTGGCGGCCAGCCTTCCGGGCGGGCGCCACTGGACAGCGGGCAGTGACCGTGGACCGAGGGGGCGAGTCATCCGTACGCCGTTGAGCTCGACGCTTGCGCATTCACCCTCGATGGCCGCGTTGACCATGTCCACCGCGTGGCCCTGGTGGTCCCCCTGGGCGTGGTCCTCCGACGATTGCTCGCGCAGGTAGCGACAGCGCACGTCGCCCACGTGGCGTACCGCCTCGCGGGCGCGCCAGTAGGACTCGTCGTCCAGGCCGTGGCCCATCGCGGGGATCATGATCCGGCCGAACGACGTGATCACCCGCCGGTCTCCGGGCCCCTCCCAGTCGAACAGCCAGTCCACGCCCAGCCGTTCGCCGTGCTCGGCCACCACAGGGGTCGCCATCGCGATCCCCAGCGATACCCCCACCACGCCCACCGATCCCAGCCGCACGCGCGGGTGCCGGGCCGTCAGCTCCAGCGCAGCCAGGGTCGCTCGCTGACAGGCGGGCCCGGCGTAGTCGTACTCCCCCCAGGATCGGCCGGTGCCAGGGGGATCCATGTGCACACACACACAACCCAGCGCGGCCACCTCGTCCGCCGTGACCACGGTCGAGATACCGTCGAAGTCGGTGCCTGCGCCCTCGAGGCCAGGCAGCAACAGGACGCCGGGTAAGGTGTCGTTGCCGGGCGGAGCGTGGACGTGGGCGTAGATGCGAGTGCCGTCGGGCAGGGTCAGCCAGGATTCCTCGGCCCGCACGCCGCCGGTGGAGAGCTGCGCCTGCAGGCGTCGCCCCCGCAGCCGCGCCAGTTCGACCTTGCGCCGCACCCGCTCGAGCATCCGGGAAAAGACCCCCCAATCCGGACCGCACGATACCACAATCGCCTCAGCTGTTGTGCTAGCCTCGCCGCCCCGAGCGGGGCCCGCAGGAGGTGTGCGATGGCGAACCCAGTCGATCTGCTTCGCGAGCGCGGTTTTCTCTACCAGTGCACCGATGAACCGGCGCTGAAGGCCGCCTTCGACCAGGGACGGATCACGGTCTACGCGGGGTACGACCTGACCGCGGCCTCGCTGCACATCGGCAGCCTGGTCACGATCATGATGCTGAGTCATCTACAGCGGGCCGGCCACCGCCCGCTGGTGATCGTCGGCGGCGGCACGACCCGGGTCGGCGATCCGTCCGGCAAGACCGCGATGCGCCAGATGCTCTCCCCGACCCGGATCGAGGAGCACAAGCAGGGTATCAAGCGGGTGCTGGCCAGGTTCATCCGCTTCGGCGACGGACCGTCCGACGCCGTGATGGTGGACAACGCCGATTGGCTCCTGGACCTGAACTACATCGACTTCCTGCGGGAGGTCGGGGTGCACTTCAGCGTCAACCGGATGCTGAGCGCCGAGTCGGTCCAGATCCGGCTGGAGAAGGGGTTGAGCTTCATCGAGTTCAACTACCAGATCCTCCAGGCCTACGACTTCCGCGTGCTCCACCAGCAGTACGGTTGCACCCTGCAGGTCGGCGGTGCCGATCAGTGGGGCAACATCGTGGCCGGCATCGAGCTGGGGCGGCGGATGGACGGCGCCCAGCTGTTTGGCCTCACCGCGCCGCTGATCATGACCGCCAGCGGCGAGAAGATGGGCAAGTCGGCCAAGGGGGCTGTCTGGCTGTCCCGCGACATGCTCTCGGCGTTCGACTTCTACCAGTACTGGCTCAACGTCCACGATGACGACGTGGAGCGCTTCTTGGCGCTGTTCACCTTCCTGCCGATGGACGAGGTGCGGCGGCTGGGCGCGTTGAAGGGCGCGGAGAGCCGCGAGGCCAAGAAGGTGCTGGCCGCCGAGGTGACCCGGGTCGTCCACGGGGACGCCGGTGTGGCCGAAGCCGAGAAGGCCACGGCGGCGACCTTCGGTGGCGGCGGGGCCGCGGACGGGGTGCCGGTCCACGAGGTCCCGCGGGCGGAGCTGGACGCCGGTCTACCCGCGTTCGCCCTGTTCGCCGACGCCGGGCTCGCCAAGTCCCGGGGCGCCGCCCGCCGCCTGCTCTCCCAGGGCGGCGGCTATTGCAACGGCCAGCGGATCACCGCCTTCGACCAGCTCATCGGCACGGCTCAGCAAGAGGACGGCCGGATCGAGCTACGGGCGGGCAAGAAGAGCTTCGTGCACGTGGTCGCGGAAGACTAGGCGTCTACAGTAATCCGGTGATGAAGTTCGCGTCCCAGGGCCACAGGTCCGCGTTGGCGATGCGCATGTCGCGGCCGATCACCACGTAGGTCGGGTAGCCGAGGACTGCGTAGACGTTCTGGGACTTCTGGGGGTCGGCCAGCATCGGGTGGGTGATGTTGAACTCGTTGTTCCACTGATTCAGGTCGCTGACGTCGGGCGCACCGTAGCCGGCGTCTTCCTGCATCGCGCCAAGGATGACCAGTCCATCGCTCTGGTGCTGCTGCCACAACTGCTGCCCCTCCGGGGCAAGCTGCTGACACGTGGGTCACCAGTAGGCGAAGACGTCGATGACGACCACCTGGCCGAAGAACTGGTACAGCTCGACCTGATCGCCGTTCTGGTCGGTGAGCACGAAGTTGTGGGCGATGTCGCCGTTGCTCTGGCCCGTACCCGCCAGGTTGGGCGGGACGTCGTCCACGTCGGCGTGCCACCAGGCGTTGGGCGGGCCGTACTGGTTGGAGCCGGTGTCGTCGTCCCCGGTGTCGTCGTCCCCGGAGTCGTCGTCCCCGGTGTCGTCGTCCCCGGTGTCGTCGTCCCCGGTGTCGTCGTCC
>CAYTBN010000038.1:0-66673 GCA_964436045.1 uncultured Rickettsiales bacterium
CCCGGCGGCCCGCTAGATAGGTGTGCGGAACGCCGCTACACCTCGAGGAATGCCACCCGGATGTGTAGCGACACTCGGATGAGCTATGTACGCGCCCCGTGGTCAAACTACTCGGGGGCGACGGCCTGCTCGGAGCGGATGACCTGGTACGAGAGCTTGTTGGCGGCGAAGGTCGCCACCATGCCCATCCCACGGCTCTCGGTGCGATCGTTCATCGTCCAGGGATCCGACATCGCCGGTCCGGGGTTGACGAACAGCTCGCCCACCGCCGTTCCGGGCTTGATCACCCGGCTTCCACTCAGCTCGGTTCCCTTGCCACCCGCCTCCTGGGCGTTGGCGTAGATCCCGAAACGGACCTTGTTCTCCTGGACCCACTCCCGCAGATCCGGGTTGCCGATGTTGCCGGTGTCGATGGCGTGATCGACGGCGTCCTCGCCCTCCATCTTGTGGGACGAGTGGGCCACCAGCACCACCGGTGAGTCGGCGTCGGCGAGGACTCCGGTGAGGAACTGCAACTCGTTGCTGTCGTACACGCAGCCGTCCGATTTGTGGACGAAGTTGCGGTCGTTGTAGCCGGGGAGGGTGACCAGATCGGCGACCGGGGTGTTCACCAGCCGGATATGGTTGAGGTTGAACACCGCGGGATGCTCGGCGCGGACCGCGTCCACGGCACGCTCGAAGTCCACCCGCCCCTCGCGGTTGCCCACCATCGCCAGCACCGGGATCCCGGATCCGGCCAGCCGGCCCAGGTTGGCTTCCAGGTCGACCTGGGAGTCGCCGACGTCTCCGTCGACCAGGATCGCGTCTGCGCCGGCCTCCTGGAACGCCTTGATGAAGCCATCCAGGTTGGCCAGCGTCGCTGGCGTCGAGTTCCCGATGTTGGCCAGGACGCCCAGGACCAGCTTGTCCTCGGCGGCGGTCGGCAGGTCCAGCCGGTAGCCGACCCTCGTGGCTGTCCCGTCACCCACGGCCACCTTCGACTCCAGGCTGACCTTGCGCCGGTCGCCGAAGCAGAGCGAGTTGTCCGTGGCCAGCGGATCGTCCGACGGCGGCGCCTCTTCGACCGCCTGTTCCACCGCCTGTTCCACCGGCTGGGCCGGTCCAGCCGGCCTGTCCGCCGGGCAGCCCGGAAGCAGCACGGCCAGCGCGATCCACAGGATCGATTCCCTTGTCATCTTATTCCCCTCATCTCTCCCCGGGCTCACCTGTCGAAGCGGAACGGATAGGTGAACGTGACCGGCCCGCCGCGGGCGGCGGGATAGGACTTGGAGCGTATCTGACGCTCCACGCAGTTCTGTACGTCGGTGTTGGCCAGCGTGGACATCGGGTCCAGCGAGATGGAGCCGGCCTTGCCGTCGGTGTCGATGGTGATGCGCAGTGAGAGTGTGCCGGAGAGTTCCGGGTCGTTCTCCAGCGCTCGCTTGTAGCAGACCCGGGCGGTGCTCGAGACGCTGCGAAGGACCGCCTCGACCCCCTCCATGTCGACCCACGCCTTCTTCTTGGACTCGAACTCCTCGTCCAGGATGTCCATGGATTCGTTCATCAGATCCTTGAGCATTCGCTGCTCGGGGTCCTCCTCGGGCTCGTCGTTCGCTCCGTCTGCCCGGGTGTCCTGGTCGGACCAGGAACCGTCCGCGGAGGCTATGGCCGACTCGGGACCCTCGTCCTTCGAGCGACGGCTGGAGTGTCCGCGCCGCGACGACCCCTTGCTCCCGCTGGCTTCGGCGTCGTCGGGGGCCGCCGGCACCAACCCGGCCCAGGTGTAGTCGCCCTCGCCGCCCTGACCCTGGTCACCCCAGCTATAGGTCTCGGTCCGCAGCGGCCCCGCTTCCGCCCGTGCCTTGCGGTCTTCGTAGATCCGCCAGCCCCCGTACACGACGCTCGTTCCCAGCAACAGGGCGACCAGGACGAACAGCACGGCGGCTCGCTTGCGCTTCTGCCACTTGTACTCGGTGGGCATCTCCGCCCACACCTCGGGCTTGGCGCGCTTTTTCGGCGGCGCGGCTGCCCGCTTCCTGGGTGTCGGCGGTGGGGCCCTCTTCTTCGCGGGTGGTGCCTTGGTCTTCGGCGCCGCGCGTCTTGCTGGCGGAGGTGGCTTCTGCCGTGTCCGGGGAGGGGTCTTCGGCTTGGCCGGAGCGGGCGCCGCCGCGACCGGGACACCCGGCATCGACTCGTCCTCTTCGTCCTCTCCGCTCTCGCGCTTGGCCATGGCCGCAGCGACCCACTTGGCGGAAGCCGCCGCCTGGAACTTGCTCTGCTGTGGCGTGGGCGCCGCCGCCCGGGATGGATCGGGCGCGTCCTCTCCTCGCCGCGGCGCAGCAGCCTTGACCGGTTCGACGTAGGGCTCGAGGGTGAAGCTGACCCGCCCGACTTGCAGGGTGTCCCCGAGCCGGAACTGGGCGCGCCGGATGACCCGGCCGTTGAGGATCGTGGGCAGACCGCTGCCCGCATCCTCGACGGTCAGCGTCCCGTCCTCGTGGGTGGTCAGCACGGCGTGGCGGTCCGCGACGCCGGCGAAGTTCAGGGAGATGGCACAGCCCTTGGCTCCCAGGTCGAAGGTGCCGGCCGGCAGGCGCACTCGCTTGCGGCGCACCCCGGGCGGGTGGACCATCAGGTAGGGGATCGGCCGTGGCGACCCCGGCGATGCCTGGTCGGTGGGCGCGCTCGGGGTGGGATCGATGGTCGCCGCCCTCGCAAGCACGACGTCCTGCTCCCAGGGCGCTTCCTCGCCCTCCAGCATCGGGACGGTCTGGGTGCCCAGCGACCGCTGTTCGGCTGCGCTCTCCTCCGCGGGAGATGCCTCGTCCTCCAGGGTCAGCTCGGTGTCCTCGCCCAGGGCCACGCCCGCCCGCTTCTTCGGTGGCGGCCGGGGAGGCCTGGCCACGACGGGCACGACCGCTGGCTGCTCCCTGGGCGTCGGTGTGTCCTCGGGGCTGGGCGGCGGGGGCGAGAGGCGCGACGAGGACCGCGCCGCGGGCAGCGGGAGGGATTCGGCTGTGTCGATCCCGACGGCCTTGCTGTCCCGGGTCGCGGGCTTCTTCGCCTGCAGGCGCAGGCGGAAGATCACGTCACCCAGGGTCACCTCGGAACCGTCCGAGAGACGCTGCTCGTCGAAGGGGGAGCCGTCGCACAGCAGGTTGGGATCCGCCGCCAGGTTCACCACCTGGAGGTACCGTCGGTCGACCACCTCGATGGCCAGGTGGCGGGCCTTTACGTTCGGGGCGCGCAGGCGCACATTGGCGTCGGCGCCGGAGCCGATCACCAGGCGCGGGACGCCCAGCGCGAACTCCTTGATCCGCTTGCCGCGCTTGAGGATCTCGATCCTGGGCGTGCTCTTTGCCATGGTTGTGCCAGGGTAACGAGGGTAGCCCAGACCCGGTGTCTCAATCCAGCGGAAGCCGCGCGAAGCGCTCCACCAGGTCCGGCACCTTGGCCGCCGCCAGCAGAGCCATGATCACGTAAACCTTGAAATTGGCCTCCCGGGCGACGTTGACCCGGTGGCGGTCCATCACTCCCGGGGTGACCTCGGCGCCGATGTCCGCGGGCAGGCAGTGCATGTACATCGCGTCGCCCCGGGCGGTCAGTCCCATCCGCCGTTCGTCGCAGATCCAGTCGGTGTAGCGGGCGTTGCGCTCCAGAGCGCGGCGCTCGATGTCCGCCATCGCCAGCTTGTCGCCGGAGGCGTTGGCTGCGACCCGTTCCATCATCAGGTCATGGGGGCCCCAGCTCTTCGGGTAGACCGCCACGGCGCCGTCGAAGGCCGCGTCCATGTCGTCGGTGACCTCGAAGCGGCCGCCGTGGGCCGACGCGTTGCGCTCCGCGGTCATCAGCTGGTCGGGCATCAGCCGGTAACCCTCGGGGTGGGCCAGGGTGACGTGGGCGCCGAAGCGGGGCAGCAGGGTCATGATCCCCTGGGGGACCGAGAGGGGCTTGGCGTAGCTGGGGGAGTAGGCCCAGCTCATGGCGATCTTCTTGCCCTCCAACCCGTCCGGGAAGGTCTCCTGCAGCCACATCAGGTCGGCCAGGGCCTGGGTCGGGTGGTCGATGTCGCACTGCAGATTGACCACCGGCACCTTCCTGGGATTTCCCGTGGCCTCCAGGTAGGCGGCGATGCCCCCCTCGAGGTCGCGCATGAAGGAGTTGCCCTCGCCCAGGATCAGGTCGTGGCGGATGCCCAGGGCGTGGGCGTTCATGCCCAGCATCGCGCCGGTCTCTTCGGCGGTCTCCCCGTGTGCGACCTGGGTCGAGGAGCCGTCCACGATCACCGGGCTCATGCCCAGCCGGGCCGAGGCCCCGGACCAGGCGGATTTGGTGCGAGTGGAGTTGTCGAAGAACACCGCGTAGGCCAGCTCGGAGCGCAACCAGTCCAGCTTGACGCCGGCCCGGTCCGCGGCGTCGAAGGCCCGGGCCACCGATAACAAGGCGTCGAGCTGCTCGCGGCTGGCGTCCTGGGTGAGCAGAAAGCTGTGCCCGAACAGTCCGGAGATGGCCTCGCCGTCCAGGTGCAGGGATCGCGTCATGGTATTCCTCCGCCGATCGTGGACCCGATTTGATACCTCCGATCCCTCGCGCGGTGCACGCAAATAGTGGACGCGCGCGTACAGTTCGGCTATCCCACTGCGGCGCCCGGCAGCGAGCGACCGATGAACCGGGGCCATGGAGGAACGATGAACGACGGCAACGACCTGGTGCAGCGAGCCCGCGGGCGCGAGGCGGAGATCATCCGATTCTTGCAGGATATGGTGGCGTTCCCCAGCCCCTCTTGCCAGGAGGGCGAGGTGGTGGCGCGGATCGTGGAAGAGATGGAGCGCGTCGGGTTCGACGAGGCTCGTGTCGACGGCATCGGCAACGCCATCGGACGGGTAGGGGACGGGCCGATTCATCTGCTGCTCGACGCCCACGTGGACACGGTGAGCGTCGCGGACCCCGACCAGTGGACCGTGGATCCCTACGGCGGGCTGGTGCGCGACGGCTGCGTCTACGGCCGAGGCACCGCGGACAACGAGGGCGCGATGGCGTCGATGGTCCACGGCGCGGCGCTGGCCAAGGAGCTGGGCCTGCTCGACGGCGTGTCCCTCTGGGTGAGCGGCACGGTCCAGGAGGAGGATTGCGACGGCCTGGCGATGCAGTACCTGCTGGAGAATTCCGGTGTGCCGGCCCAGTTCGTGATCCTGGGCGAAGCCACCAACCTGGACGTGTACCGGGGCCATCGGGGCCGCTGCGAGTACCGCATCGACACCACCGGGGTGTCGTGCCACGCGTCGGCGCCCTCCCGGGGCGTCAACGCTCTGTATCGCGCCAGCGTGGCCGCGGTGGCCGTGGAGCAGCTCAACGAGCGGCTGGCCGACGACGCCTTTCTGGGCAAGGGCACCGTCGCCGCCACCTTCATCGAGTGCCTGACCGGCTCGTACAACACCGTGCCCGACGCCTGCTCTGTCTACCTGGACCGGCGGCTGACCGTGGGCGAGAGCCCCGAGTCGGCGCGGCAGGAGGTGGCCGACGTGTTACCCGAGGGTGCCGACGTGATCGTGTTGCCCTACGAAGCCACCAGCCACACCGGGATGAAGGTCTCCCAGCCCAAGGAGTTTCCCACCTGGACGCTGGACCCAGAGCACCCCCTGTGCCGTGCGGGCGTGGCTGCTGCGGGCAGCATTCGCGGGGACCAGCCCGCGCTCTCCCGCTGGGTGTTCTCGACCAACGGCGTCGCCTCGATGGGGCGGCTGGGCATCCCGACCATCGGCTTCGGCCCTGGCGAGGAGCGCTTCGCCCACGTGGCCGACGAGCGAATCCCCGTGGAGCACCTGGTGCAGGCGGCCGCGTTCTACGCCCACGTGCCTTCGGTGCTGGCGGACACCCTGCGCTGATCGCAGCTCCTTGACCTCGCGCCCATTCTCGGCCAGCCTCCCGGGCGGAGGAGCGCACTGGTGGATCCATTCTCTGTCCTGCTGGTAGACGACGAGCTCGACTTCATCCGGGTGCTCGCTGTGCGCCTCGCCCGCCGCGGGCTGCAGGTGCGAATGGTCCACACCGCCGAAGATGGGCTGGCGGCGATGGCGGATGAGCCCGCCGACGTGGTGTTGCTCGATGTGCGGCTCCCGGGAATGACCGGCGACCAGGCGCTGGAGACGCTCGCCGAGCGCCACCCCCACACCGGGGTCGTGATTCTCACCGGCTACGCGGACACTGAGACCTCGGAACGCCTGCTGGAACTGGGCGCGTTCGACTACCTGGTCAAGCCGGTCTCCATCGAGGAACTCATCGGTCGGCTCCATGACGCCTACCAGGCCACGCGGCTCCGCGACCCCGGCTGAGGAGGCCACATGGCCGAGGAATCCAACTCCAACAGGAGGTTCTCCCACCGTCTCCGCACCGTGATCGTCGGCGGTGGGGCCGGCTGCGAGTCGATCCTCCGCATGATGAAGCACGACTCCCTGGGGCGTTTCCGGATGGAGGTCCAGGGCGTCGCCGATCTGGACCTGGACGCGCCGGGAGCGCGCTACGCGCAGGAGATCGGGGTGCCGCTGGTCACCACCGACTACCGGGAGCTGTACGACGTCGAGGAGCTGGATCTGGTGATCGAACTCACCGGCGATCCGGACGTCCGCGACGAGGTGGAGCGCACCCGTCCCCAGGGCGTCTCCCTGATCGACCACGTCGGCGCACAGTTGTTCTGGAGCCTGCGCCAGGCCGAGAAACGGTTCGTCGCCCAGCGCGACGAGCTGCGCCTGGAGGTGGAGGCGGAGCGCACACGCATCGATCAGATCTTCCGCTCGCTCCCCGACGAGGTGATCGTCATCGACGTCGATCACGTGATCCAGGAGGTCAACACGGCCTTCCTTCGCAACAATGGGCTGGTCCGCGACCAGGTCGTCGGGCGCCAATGCTACGACGTGGAGTCCATGGTGCGTGGTGGGTGCCGGGAGGGGGTCGAGGGCTGCCAGGCATTCAAGACCCTGGAGCAGGGCAAGCCCACGGCCACGGTGCGGAAGCACTTCGACGGCGCGGGCAATCCGCACTACGCCGCCATCGTCTCGGGGCCGGTGGTGGCCGCGGATGGCGAGGTGGTCGGCGCCGTCGAGATGACCCGGGACATCACCCACCGGATCGAGCTGGAGGAGGAACTCAAGGCCACCGAGGTGCAGCTACAGCAGTTCATGGAGATGGCCCCGCTGGCGACCTACGTCAAGAACCGCCAGGGTCAGTATCTGCAGGTCAATCCGGCCACATGCGCGCTCTTCGAGCGTTCGAGTGCGGAGATCCTGGGGCGCACCGACCGGGAGATGCTGCCGCAGCGGCTGGCCGATGCGATGGTGGCCGGGGATAGCCACGTGGTCAGCAGCGGCAAGGAGATGCGTTTCAGCCTGGCCATCGAGCGGGAGGGCGAACCGCTGCACCTGTCGACGGTCAAGTATCCGATCGTGGACGCCGACGGAAATGTCAGCGCTGTCTGTGGCATCACCGAGGACGTCACTGCCACCAAGGCCGCCGAGGCCGAGCTGACCCGAACCCGCGAGTACCTGCAGGGGATCCTGGACAACTCCCAGGTGGCCATCATCACCACGGACCTGGAGGGGCGGGTGGTCTCCTTCAACCGGGGAGCCGAGGAGTCGCTCGGGTATGCGGCGGCCGACATCATCGGACAGCTCGCCAGCAAGCTGTACCGGGAGCCCGACGAGCGGGTGACCCTGCTGCGCCGGCTCCAGCGGGAGGGGGCGGTGCGGGATCACCACTCCGTCTATCTCCGGGCGGACGGAACCCCGGTGCAGGTCTCGCTGACCCTGTCACCGTTGCGGGATCCCGGCGGCGAGATGATCGGCAACGTGGCCGTCTGCAAGGACATCTCCCACCGCCGGGTCCTGATGAACCAGATCATCCAGTCCGAGCGGCTGGCCGCGGTCGGCCGGTTGGCCGCGGGCGTCGCCCACGAGATCAACAACCCGTTGGCGGTGATCGGTGAGGTGGCCGGCTACCTGATCGACGTGCTGGACGAGGACCCGGAGCCGGCCGAGCTGGTGGCCGAGCTGCGCAACTGGCTACCCAAACTCTCCGATCAGGTACGCCGCGGCCGCAGCGTCACCTATCGGATGCTCAGCTTCGCTCGCAAGTCCGAGGCCGACGTCAACGTCGTCCACGTCAACGACGCGCTGGAGGAGATCGTCCCGTTCCTGGAGAAGGAGGCTTCGCTGGCCGGCGTGACCATCCATCGGGACTATGCCGGCGAGCTGCCCCGGGTGCAGGTCGAGGAGATGCAGCTGCAGGAGATCTTCATCAACCTGATCAAGAATTCCCTCCAGGCCCTCCACCACTCGGGCGGCAACATCTGGCTGTCCACCTTCCAGCGCCGTGGCAAGGTGGTCACCGCCATCCGCGACGACGGCCCCGGCATCTCCGAGGAGGTCCGCGATCGTATCTTCGATCCCTTCGTCACCACCAAGGCCCCCGGGGAGGGCACCGGCCTCGGGCTGTCGATCTGCTACGGGATCGTCAAGCGGTACGACGGCGAGATCCGGGTGGAGTCCGAGGAGGGGGCAGGTGCGACGTTTTCGGTGATCTTCCCGGCCTACCGGGGGGATACCCAGGAGCTGGAGACCGTGTAGGTCCAGCGCCGGACCGGGGGACCGCTACCAGCCCTTGCTCTTGAGGATCGCATCGACGTCCCGCTCGGCCTGTCGCTCGACCAGCGCCGCCTTGGCGGCTGATGCCTTGTCGATCTTCTCGAGCAGGTCAAGCAGGTCGGCGGGCTTCTCGAGGAAGTCGACGGCGCCGAGCTTCATCGCCTCGACACCCTTGGCCACGTTGCCGTGGCCGGTCAGCAGGATGATCTGCAGATCCGCGTCGATCTCCAGCAGCTTCTGCAGCGTCGTCAGGCCGTCCATCTTCGGCATCGCCAGGTCCAGGACGATGGCGTCGAAGGTCTTGTAGCGGGCGATCTCCAGTGCCGCCTCGCCATCTCCGGCGGTGTCGACTTCCAGCCCGCGCTTGCGCATCCGCTGCGCCAGGGCGGTGACGAACAGCTCCTCGTCGTCCACCAGCAGAACTCGTTCACCAGCCATCGGTACATCCTCCAGGGCCCACGAGCGCTGACCTTACAACCGGTGGCCGCGTTTGTCAGCCGGACCCACGGTGGCGACCGCGATCAACGGACCTTACGTTCCATCAACGCCTCCGGCGGGGTCTCGGTCTCGGTCTCGGCCCTATCCCCGTCAGCCTCCCTGCGCTCAGTCACACTCGGGTAGGAACTCCAGGTCGTCGATGTTGCTGCCGCCGACGGCACCGATGTCGGTGACGAGCTCCGTGGCCAGGTCGAGCTGGTAGAGGTGGCTGCCGTTGGCGCAGTGGACCTGGAGCTGTCGACCGCGGGATACGCTTTCGATTCCACGGTCCTCGAAGGGCTATGGCTCGAGGGGCGGCGCGCGTTCATGAACACGTCCGACGACGTTGTCCTCTGGCTGGGTCCAGGGTGGCGGCACCTGGCCACCAGCGATCCGCGCCTCGCGGGGATCCCGGGCTACGAGGAGTACGTGGTCCAGGAGCGGTCGGCCCTCGAGGCCGCCTGGGTGGCGTGGGAGGTGGGTTGGTACGCAAAAACCTCCGAAGAGCGAGCCCGCGAACATCGACGTCAACTACAGGAGAATCTGCAGGTCTGTCCCTGCGACGAGGACAGCTGTCGGTAGCCCTGGGTGATGGCGTCGGGCGTCCCACAGTCGGCGGGGGCCAATCAAGAATAGGCCAGGCGATTGACCTTGCCGTCAGGTGGATTCGAGGGCGTCGACCTTGGCCAGGGCTCCCCAGCGCAGGTAGGTCGCCAGCGCCCGCTCCCGGGCCCCGCCGGCCTCCTCGTGCCGATCCGCGGTCCGCAGGAACGCCGCCCGGCGCTCCCAGGCCAGCCCCTCGAAGTGCTGGTAGCGGCGCGCGGCGGCCAGCTCCGCCGCGGTCCCGTACGCGGCAACGGGATCCTCGCCACGCAGGACCTGTAGCTCGGCTTCGAGGAACGGAAGCTTGTGCGCGTGGTTCGCCGGACACCTCTCGCTCCAGACGCGCAACTCGGTCAGGTTGCCCTCGATCCGCTCGGTGATCTCTCCCCGGCGATCCGGACCTGCCTCGCCGTACTCGTCCGCCAGCACGAGGCTCTCGAAGAACAGGAACTCCGCGGGCTCTGGCAGCCCCATGAGCGCCCCCAGTCCCTCCCGGATCGGGCCGATCAGATCGCGGGCCGTCCGCTGGTCACCCGCCACCACGGCGCCGACCAGAATCCCCACGCGGGCATTGATCGCGGCCGTCGAATAATGGGCGAGAGCGGGGATCACCTCGGCGGGCGTGGCGCCCCGTTCTGCCAGCAGGCGGGTCACGTCGTTCCGCCCCGCCAGGTCCGCGACCACGTGGAGTATCGCGGCGATGAAGTTCGCTGCGTCTTCGTAGTGGGCGGTGTCGCGTGCCATCCGGTAGAGGTCCACGCACTGGTCCACCAGCCGTGCAAGCGGCTCGCCACGGATGAAGTGCGTGATCGACGCGTTCATCGCCAGCCAGCCCGCGTACTGGAACAGACCCTGCTCCAGCGCGGTCTCGATGGCAGCGAGACCACGGTTGAAGCCGTCCTCCAGCGGCTGGCTGTAGTGATCGATGAAGTTGACGAACAGCAGCGTCACCGGGGGCTCCTGGGCCCGGTCGTTCCGGTTCTCCACCAGCTCCAGCGCCATCCGGCCCAGGGCCCCACCGACGGCCGTGTCTCCGCCCATCGAGCAGAACATCCCCTGCATCGCGTAGACGAACGGTGCCTGCGGACCGTTGCCGTGCTCCATGCACAGGTTGACGGCGCGGGTGATGGCCCAGCTCATGACGTGGGGAAACAGGTAGGCCGGGGCCAGCATCTCGGCGAGGAGTGCCAGCTCGGCCAGGGCACGCTCGTCGCTCATCTCGGGACGGTGGGCGAGCTGTTCGACCGACAGGTCGGACATCAGGCTCGCCATCCGCAGGACCTCGCCCTCGGTGGGCGTGGCCCAGGCCGCGACGTCTTGCAGGGGCGGCAGCGCGTGGTCCAGCAACGCCAGACCATCCAGTCCCGACCGGACGGCGTCCTCATAGCGGTTGTCGAGGACGCGGGTGCGGATCCGCATCCCGCAGACCTCCAGCTGCGCCGCGAGTCCGGCTGCATCGCCAGCCGCGGCATCCAGGATCCTCTCGCAGTCCTCCACCCGCCCACACATCGGGTAGGCCGTCGCCAGCGCGGAACGCAGCCGCCAGATCAGCGGCGCCACATCGTCCTCGGTCGGCAGGCAGACCAGCGCGGCTTCCAGGTAGGTCACTGCCTGGTGCCAGGTAGCGGTGCGATTGGCCTTCTCGCCTGCCGCAGCGAAGAGCTCGGCGACCTCCCGCCCCGGCGCGGGCGGCTGGTCGATCTCGGTGGCGCGCAGCAGCTGATCGGCGGCTTCGAACAGCAAGGGGCCGGTGCTGCGATGCTGCCAGCTCGCCATCAACCGCTGGCCCAGCCCCCGGTGGGTCAGGCCGCGAACGTCGCGTGGCATGCGTTCCTAAAGCGAGTGCCGGATCCGCTCGTGGGCGAAGCGGTAGCCCAGATCCGCCCGGTCGGTGGTGGGTGAGTTTATCGCCGGCGAGTCCCCCACGATCCGCAGCAGGTGCTGGGTCACCGCCGGCTGCAGCGCCATCACCGTGTCCGCGACGGAGGTGCCGCGGCCGCGCGCGAGCTCGACGGCGCTGAATTCGCTCGCGAGGCAGGCTGCCGCTTCGAGGTTGGCGCGCGTCGGCTCCGGCAGGCGGTCGGTGATCCTCTCCAGCAGGATCCGCGAGCCACGGCCCAGGGCCTGTTGCTCCACCTGCTGCATGTCCCACGCCCATCCCGATGTCCCGTCACCATCGCGCAGTACAGCCTGGTCTCGCAGCACACCGAGGAAACGGAGCAGCGCCAGGGGATTACCCCCCGTGGCCCGGGAGACGGCGTCGGAGAGGGGCGCGACGGTTGCCGAGTCCGACTGGAGCGCGTCGGCCACCAGCGAACGGGATGACGAGCGATCGAGTGTGTCCAGGGTGATCCGGCGCAGGGGCATCCCGTCGGCCGGGGGATCGGCCGCGAGGCGGAGCAGGGGGTGGTCCTCGCCATCCCGCTCACAGCGGAACCCGCCCAGGATCAGCGTGTGATCGATGGAGTGGGTCCGCACCAGCTCGCTCAGCAGCTCGACACTCGATGGCTCGGCCCATTGGAGATCGTCCAACAACAGCACAAGCGGCCTGTCGGCACTGGCCAGCGCCGATGTGAAGCGCCCCATCAACAACCGGAAGCGGTTCTGCTCGTCGCTGGCGGGGGCAGGGGGCGGTTCGGGGAGGGCGCCCACCACCTGCTCGAGCCCCGAAACGAGCTGGGCGATCACCCCGACGCCGTCACCCAGCCGGTTGTGCAACAGCTCGCGCAGGGCGGCGCGGTTCGCCGCCGGCCGCTCCATGTGCGCGGCCAGCGCCTGTCCAAGGGCGTGCCGGAAGCCGGATAGCGGAGTGGAGTGGAAAGGATCGAACCAGCCCCTGGCGAACACGGCGCCTCGCTCGCCCACGGAGCGGCCGAACTCCTCCGCCAGGGCGCTCTTGCCGATGCCCGCCGGGCCGGTGAGCAGCATCACCTCCGCTGCGCCGCGCCGGACCCGCTCGAATGCGGACCGGATGCTCCGCCGCTCCTCCTCGCGACCGTGGAGCCGATGGGGAACGAGCGGCAGCAGACCGTCAGTCGCCCGACCGTCAGGGCGGACATACGTCATGGATGGAACCCTCCCCGGCCGCGATGACACCGTCGTCAGCGCGGCACCGTACCGGGAAACGTAGCAGCTTTTGCGGGGATCATCCGCCCAGGCGCACCGGCATCCCCATGATCGGCCAGATCAGCAGTACGAACACGGTCACGACCACCATCAGCAGGACGCTGGCCGGGATCCCCGTGACGAAGAACTCCCTGGAGGTGAACTGCTTCGATGCGTGCGCGATGGCGTTGGGGGCTGCGCCGACCAGCAGCAGGAAGGGCATGCCGGCGGTGACCAGGCTGGCGAACATCACCATGTGGGGCGCCACGTCCAGGTAGGGGGCGATCACCAGGGCGACCGGCATCGAGATCGCGATGGCGGCCACGTTCATGATCAGGTTGGTCATCACCAGCACGAAGAGCGCGATGGCCACCACGAACAGCCAGCCGGGCGCGGTCTCGAACAGGGACAGCCAGTGGATGGCGAGCCACTCGGCGGCGCCGGTCTGCCACATGCAGTAGCCGACGCTCATCGCTCCGCCGAACAGCAGGATGATGTTCCACGACGTGCCCTCGAGATCCTCCAGCTTGAGGATCCGGAACAGGAAGAACAGCACCGTCGCCAGCAGGATGATGCCCGCCGTCTCGATGTCCTTGAGCGGGGAGTCGCCGGGCATCAGCGCCCGGGCGGCGAGGATGGCGATCACCGAGCCGACGATCACCAGGGCGAGCAGCTCGTCGCGGCGGATGGGACCCAGCCCCTTGTACAGGGTCCGGCTGCGCTCACGCAGACCGGGGATGGTGGCCCTCTCCGGCTTGTACCAGACCATGAAGAAGCCCCACAGCGCCACGGTCATCAGGATGCCCACCGGGGCCATGTAGTACGTCAGCTCGAAGAAGCCGACGTCCTGTCCCGTGACCTCCCGGAAGAAGCCCAGCGCGACCGCGCCACGGGCCGCGCCCAGCAGGGTGATGATCGAACCGGCACCCGCGACGAACGCCATGCCCATGAACAGGCCCTTGCCGAACCGGGTGGGCTTGTCTTCGGTGGAGTACAGGCCGTAGATCGCCACCAGCAGGGGGTAGATGGTCGCGGCCACCGCCGTGTGCGCCATGATCAGCGTCAGCGCCGCGGTCAGCGCGAAGCAGCCCAGGTAGATCATCGAGGTCTTCTCGCCGACCACCGACAACATCTTGTACGCCAACCGGCGGGTCAGCCCGGTCTTGGTGAACACCATCCCGAAGCTGAGGGAGCCGAAGATGAACCACACGGACGGGGCGAGGAAGTCCGTGAAGCTACGCCAGGCGCCCTTGATCGGCTTCCTGTCGGCCATCGCGTCCCAGTGATCGCCGACCACCGTGACCCGGCCCCCTGACCGCCGGGCGACCTCGGTGGCCTTTCCTCCGAAGAGGCCCGCGGTCCGTTGCCAGTCGGACGCGTTCATCCGGATGTGCAACCGGGCCATGGCGGGATCGTCCGCCAGCGACGCCGCCTGCTCGGAGCTTGCGAATGGCTCGACCCCTGCGAACTCGCTCCAGCCGTCGCGGAACACCTCGGCGCCCACGGAGATCTGGACCCACTCCTCCTCGGCGGGATCCGCATCCGCCGACAGGGGTACGGTCACGTCCAGGGCCGCGTTGAGTTCGTCCGGAGCCACAGGCACGACGCCGGGCCGGATGAGGAACAGCGCCTGGATGATGCCGATCATGATCGACGTCACCCCGATGGGCACGACCTCGGTCACCCACCAGGTTGCCGCCAGCCCGAACAGGGCTATCGCCAGCTGCCCCCGGCTGCCCAGCACGAACACCTTGCCGTTGGGATCGACCGCGTCCGGCCAGGTGGGCCAGAGGTAGACCGCGATGAAGATGCCGATACCCAGGAAGATGAAGAAGATCCGCCTGGTATCGACCCCGCCGCTACGGGGTTCGTTCGTCATCGAATCCGTTCCCCAAGGCAGGGGTACCGCCCCGCGAGGTGGAGCGCTCTCCCCTGGTTCCGGTTCTCGACCGTCGGAGAATATCGGGGGGGTGATCGGCTGTCAAAGCGCCGCGTGTCCGCGGCGAGGGGTTACTCGATCCCCGAGTTCAACTCGAAGCCCGTGACGGTCTGGATTCCCAGCGCCTCGGGGTCGACGAAGGAGATGCGGCCCAGGGGGTGGTCCTGGGAGATCCAGGCGACGGGGGTGGGCAGGTCGTCGCCAGCGGGCATCACGCCCACATGGACGGGCAGGGAGGGCACGAGGACGTCGTCCACCAGCCGGGTGTCGTAGTCGATGACGCCCACGTAGCGGTTTTCCTCCATCATGAACACGGCCCGGTGGCCGTCGTCGAAGTTGGCCACCGATTCCAGCGGGTCCTCGAGCAGGACCGCGTTGGGTACGTACAGGTCCTCGCCCAGGGTGATGATGGTCATCACGTACTCGTCGCTGTAGATGTCCGCCTCGCCCGGTGTGTCGGCCAACGAGTGGATCACGAGCACCGAGTCGCCGTCCGGGGCCATCACCACCTGCTCCACCGGCTTCTCCAGCCGCTTGACGGTCAGCTCGTCGGTGGCCCGGTCCCACAGGGTGACCCGGTCGGTGAGCTCTGCGGTGGTGTACAGCAGCGCCATGTCACCCACGGGCGCCATCGACAAGCTCCCCAGGGTCTCCGTGCCCGGCAGATCGACCACCGCCGGTACCGCCCCGGGGTCGGTGGCCTCGAAGATGCGCAGATCGCGACTGGTGCGGCTGACCACCATGAGCTGCGTTCCGTCCGGGGACAGGTCCATGTCGGTCGGATCGCTGCCCGCCGCAAGCCAGCTCAACTCGCCCGTGTCCAGGTCGACCACCTGGATCGAATCCGCGGTCAGGTAGCGGATGAAGGCGAACTCACCGCTCGGCTCCACCTCGACCTCGGCCGCGACGGGCGGATCGAAGGGGTCCGCGTCCAGATCCAGCAGCACCGGTTCGGGTACGTCGGCGGTGAGGTCGACGGTGGTGATGAACTCGTCGGAGATGATGATCGCTTGCTCGGCGTCGTCGTCGAACTTCACCTGACGCGGGTTGAAGCCCACCGAGAAGTCGTGGCTGACCATGTCGTCCAGGTCGACGATGGAGACCTCGGTGTACGAAAGCACACCCTGGAAGCTTTCGCTGCCGTCCAGCAGCCCCGTGTTCAGGAAGCAGACGGCGTGATCGCCCGATGGCGAAAGGGTCAGGAAGTTGAAGTCCTCCCGCACCGCGACCGTTTGCACCTCGTCGGTGTCCACGTCGATCACCGACACCGAATCCTCACCGTCGTTGAACACCACGGCGCGGCTGTAGTCGGCGGTCACCACGACCTGGGAGGGCTCGTCGCCCACCTCCATGGTCGTGATCTGTCGCGACTGCACGTGGACCTTGGACACCGAGTCCCGGTTGGGATTGGCGACGAACACGAACACGTCCGCCGCCGATGGTGCCACGGACACAAAATCGTCCTCTTCCTCGGGGGGAGCCGTGTCGTCGTCGTCACCTGCCGCATCGTCGTCATCGTCGTCGTAGTAGTCGCCGTCGTCCTCGGGGGCGTAGTCGTCGTCGTCGTACGCGCCGCCCAGGGAGTGGGAGTCGCTCGCCGCGCAGCCCTGGAGCAGGAACCCGACCGCACCGATGGCGGCGCACCAGGACCCGATCGGTATTCGACGTTCCATGCCAACCTCCTGTTCGCACCCTTGCGCCCATTCCATCACGTCGGGTCGCCGGAGTCAGCAGGTAAGAGTCGGCCCGACCCTTGCGCGCACGACGCGCGCTGCTATCCTTCGCGCCCGAATGGGACGCGCCCCTCGTGCGTCCTTGCCCGAAAGCCGAAGGACGACCAAGATGACGAGCACCAGAAAGCCGATTTCCACCGCACCGGACGGGACCGTTGTCGAACTGCCGGGGCGCAAGGAGTACCCGGGTGAACTCGAGCGGGTCCGCAAGCTCGTCGAGGAGCAGCGCGCCATGGGCCGCGAGATCTGCGTGGTCATGGGCATGGGCTTCGTGGGTCTGGTGATGGCCGCCATCGTCGCCGACGCCGAGGACGAGAACGGAGATCCGCGCTACTTCGTGGTCGGCCTGCAGCGCCCGTCGGCGCGCTCCTACTGGAAGATCCCGCAGATCAACAAGGGCGTGTGTCCGCTGGAATCGGAGGACCCGGAGGTTCCCGAGATGGTGGCGCGCGTGGCCAACGACAAGAAGACCTTCACCGCCTCGTTCAACGAGGAGGTGCTTTCACTGGCCGACACGGTCGTGGTCGACGTCCAGTGCGACATCCAGAAGAAGGGGCTGGCCAACGTCACCATGGCGACGGTGGAGATCGCAGCGTTCCGCGCTGCGATCAAGACCATCGGCGACTACATCCCGGCCCACGCGCTGGTGTTGATCGAGACCACCGTGCCGCCGGGCACCACCGAGCAGGTCGTCTACCCGATCCTCCAGAAGCGCTTCGTGGCGCGGGGGCTGCCGGGCACGCCGCTGGTGGCCCACTCCTTCGAGCGGGTGATGCCGGGCCGGGAGTACGTGTCGTCGATCCGCGACTTCTGGCGGGTCTGCGCCGGGGTCGACAAACCAGCCACCGAGCGTTGCGTGGAGTTCCTGACCCACGTGCTGAACACCGACGAGTTCCCGCTGACCGTCCTCGACATCCCGCTGGAATCCGAGACGGCCAAGGTGATGGAGAACAGCTTCCGGGCCACGCTGATCGCGTTCTCGGCCGAGTGGGGCGACTTCGCCGAGGAGCACGGCGTCGACCTGTGCAAGGTGATCGAGGCGATCAAGGTGCGGCCCACCCACAGCAACATGCTGTTCTCCGGCCCCGGCGTCGGCGGCTACTGCCTGCCCAAGGATGGCGGGTTCGGCATGTGGTCCCATCGCTACCTGCTGGGCAGCAACCGGGACATCTTCGCGATGACGCCCCACGCCATCGACATCAACGACACCCGCGGCTTCCACGTGGCCGAGCTGGCGGGCGAGGCGTTGGTGGAGATGCGCAAGGAGATCAACGGCTACAAGGTGCTGGTGCTGGGGTGCTCCTACCGCGAGGATGTGGGCGACACCCGCTACTCGCCATCGGAGCTGATCGTGCGCAAGCTGCACGAGGTGGGTGCCGAGGTGTCGGTGCACGACCCCTACGTGCAGGTCTGGCCCGAGATGCGGGACCAGAACATCAACTACGACCACTCGCTGGCCCGCCACTTCCGCCGCCAACAGGAGCTGTCGACCCTCGAGGTGCAGACGGACCTGGATGGGGCGCTGAAGGGCATGGACTGCGTGGTGCTGTCGGTGCGGCATACCCTGTACAAGGAACTGGATCCCGATTTTGTGGTGGCCGCGGTCGGCGGTCCGGTGGCGATCGTGGACGCCTTCGGGATCCTCCCGGACGCCAAGATCGTGCGGTACCTGGAGCTGGGCTGCGCGGTCCGCGCTGTCGCCCGCGGGCACGTCCGGCGCCTGGCCGAGCAGGTGCGCCAGGGCGGGACCCTCTAGGTCCGATGAACCCCCTGATCGACCATCTGTCCTGCGACGCCTGCGGGCGCCGCTTCGGGCCGGACGAGGTCCAGTACACCTGCCCCGACTGCGGCGACCTGCACGGCACCGTGGCGATCCACTACCGGATCGACGAAGCCCGCGAGGCGCTGCTGGCGCGGCTCACCGCCGCACCGGCCGGGGAGGGGATCTGGCGCTACCTGCCGCTGCTTCCGGTGACAGCCGCGCCGTCGTTCGCCCACCCGCCCTTCGGGCCGACTCCCCTGCTGGCGGCCGACGAACTGGCCCCGCCCGGGGGAAAGCTGTGGCTCAAGGACGACGGCCGCAACCCGTCGGGGAGCTTCAAGGATCGGGCGTCGGTGGTCGGCGTGGTGGATGCGCTGGAGCGGGGGGCCCAGGTCCTGACCGCCGCCTCGACCGGAAACGCGGCCAGCTCCGTGTCGTTGTTCTGCGCGTGCGCCGGGTTGCCCGCGGTGCTGTTCGTGCCAAAGGCCGCCCCCGCGCCCAAGGTGGCGCAGTTGCTGCTGTTCGGTGCCCGGGTGCTGGCGGTGGACGGCACCTACGATCAGGCCTTCGATCTGTCGCTGGAGGCGACCCGGCGTTTCGGCTGGTACTCGCGGTCGACGGCGTTCAACCCGGTGCTCGGCGAGGGCAAGAAGACCGTGGCGCTGGAGCTGTGGGAACAGCTGGGCCGGCGTGCCCCCGACGCGGTCGTGGTGCCCGTGGGTGACGGCTGCATCATCGGTGGGGTCCACAAGGGGTTTTCCGACCTGTACGCCATGGGACTGATCGATCGGATGCCCGCTATCCACGGCGTTCAGGCCCGGGGCAGCAACGCGCTGGTGACGGCCTTCGACGCCGGTGCCGAGGTGGTCGAGCCCATCGAGGCCGATACCCTGGCTGACTCGATCTCGGTGGGGCAGCCCCGGGACGCCCGCAAGGCCCTGCGGGCGGCGCGGGAGAGCGGCGGCTGCTTCGTGGCCGTGGAGGACGACCAGATCCTGGCGGCGATGCGGACCCTGTCGCGGCGGGCGGGCGTCTTCGCCGAGCCGGCCGGGGCGGCGGGCTTCGCCGGGTTGCAGGCGCTGACGGAGCGGGGCGCCATCGATCCCGGCCAGGAGACCGTGGTGCTGGTCACGGGCAACGGGCTCAAGGACGTCGCAGGCGCCCGCCGCGCCGCCGACGGCGAGCCGACGGTCATCGCACCGACCCTCGCGGCCGTCGAAGAGGTGATCGGCGGCTGAGCCGGGAACCGTTTTGTCTCTCCGGGTGTCCCATCCCCAACCCGCAGGAGGAACCATGCCGCGCAACGCCATCGTCCCCCTGATCCTGCTGATCCTGGCCCTGCCGCTGGGCTGCATGGGCATGGCGCCCGGGTGCGACTCCAGCTACGCCCAGGAGGCGGCGCCGGCGTTCGGCTACAAGGCCGACTCCAGCAGCTCCCTGGACCGGTCGGTCTCCTACGCGACCGACGACCTGAGGGAGTACCGGGACGAGGCGGGGGCGGTGGCCGGCGACGGCGTGGCTGGACTCGACGGGGAAGACGGGGGCGCCCGCGGCACCACCGTTCCGTCGGCGGTCGCGGGCCGCAAGCTGATCCGCACGGGCTCGATGTCCGTCCTCGTCGACGACTACGAGCCCTTCCAGGCGGCCCTCGAGCAGCGTGTCCACGAGCTGGGCGGGTTCGTCTCCAACGCCAGCCTGAGTCACTACTCGGGGAGGGTCAGCTGGGCCACCCTGACCATCAGAGTGCCCGCCAGCGGGTTCGAGGATCTGGTGGGCTGGGCGGAGTCCGAGGTGGAGGTCCAGAGCCTGGATCTGGGCGCCCAGGACGTCACCGAGGAGTGGGTCGACGTCCGCTCCCGCATCGACAACGGCAAGCGCACCGAGACCCGGCTGCTGGAGCTGCTCGCCGACCGCACCGCGGACCTGGAGGACGTGCTGGCCGTCGAGCGCGAGCTGGCCCGGGTGCGCCAGGAGATCGAACACGCCGAGGGCCGGATGCGGGTGCTGTCCGACCAGGTCGAGCTGGCCACGCTGAACCTCAGCGTCTCGGTCCGCAACCCCTACGAGCCAGCCGTCGATCCGCCGGGCTTCGGCCAGATGATCGCCGACACCTTCTGGGGCTCGCTCAACGCGATGCTGACCGCGGGCAAGGCAATCGTCCTGATCGCCACTGGCGCCGCGCCGTGGCTGCTGGTGCTGTTCGTCGGCCTCTACGGCTGCTTCCGGATCCTCCGCGCCCTGCTGCGGCGCAAGTCGAAGTAGGACAGGTACCGCTCGGTCTCGGTCTAAGATGGCGCGATGACCCTTGACCCTCACGCCCTGGGCGAATTCGGTTTGATCGACCGCCTGACCGCTGGCCTCGACAGCGGAGGTCCGGCCGTGCTCGTCGGGGTGGGAGACGACTGCGCGGTGATCGACGACGGCGGCGATGGCCCGCTGCTGGTCACCTGTGACCTGATGGCCGAGGGGGTGCACTTCCTGAGCGGGGCCGAGCCGGTGGCCCTGGGGGACAAGCTGCTGGCGGTCAACATCTCGGACATCGCGGCCATGGGGGGGACCCCCGACCACGCGGTGCTCGCCCTGGCGATCGCGCCCGGGCTCGACGTGGGCTATCTGGAACGCGTGTACGCGGGGCTGGATCGGCGCGCCCGCCGCCACGGAGTGTCCCTCGTGGGGGGCGACACCACCGCCAGCCGGTCGGGGTTGGTCCTCTCGCTGACCCTGCTGGGCCGGGGGGCGCCCGGGCGGGTGCTGACCCGGGACGCGGCCCACCCGGGGGATCGGATCCTGGTCAGCGGGACGCTGGGCGATTCGGGCGCCGGGCTGTTGCTGCTGTCCGGTGTTGACGATGAGCCCCCGGACCTGTCCCGGGACCACGCGGACCACCTCCGGCAGCGCCACATCCTCCCCGAACCCCGCGTCGAGCTCGGACTCGCCCTCGCCGCCATCGACGGCGTCCACGCGGCGATCGATCTCTCCGATGGCCTCGCCTCCGACCTGGGCCACATCTGCCGCCGCTCTGGCGTCGGAGCCCGGATCGACCTGGACCGCATCCCCCTGTCCGCCCCCCTCCGCTCCTTCGCCGCAGACCCCCTCGCCCTGGCCATCGGCGCGGGTGAGGACTACGAACTCTGCGTCACAGTCACCCCCCCCGCCGTCGATTCCGCCCTGGATGCCGCGGTCGCAGTCGGCGTGCCGCTGACGGACGTCGGCGAGATCGGGGACGGGGAGGGGGTCGGCTGGCACTCCGCCGGGAGGACCGTCGATCCGCCCACTTCCGGAGGATGGGACCACTTCGTCGCCAAGAAAAAAAGATTAGGGTCGTGTATTAACGATTAAAGGAATCTCGGCCCCGGTCTCGGCCTCGCTCGGGAAAACCCTTGTAACGCCAAGGGATTCTGGTACTGTCCCGCCGCTTTCACGAACAGGAGGATCACCATGAAGAATCTGATCGCATTGCTGGCCGTCCTCTCGCTGGTGCTCTGGGGTGGGCTCGGGTGTCCGGCGGGGTGGAACGAGAACGACGACGACGACGACAACGACGACAATGACGCGTCCGCGGACGACGACGATGACGACGACGACACCGCGGACGACGACACTGCGGACGACGACGACACCGGGGACGACGACACCGGGGACGACGACACCGGGGACGACGATACCGGGGACGACGACTCCAGCCCGGTGGACGCCGACGGCGACGGCTACCTGGACACCGTCGATTGCAACGACAACAACCCGGACGTGAATCCCGGGCAGACCGAGATCCCCTATGACGGGCTGGACAACGACTGCTCGGACGGGGACGAGACCGACGTGGATGGCGACGGTCATGACTGGGAGGGGATGAACGACGGCGACGACTGCGACGACGAAGATCCCGATATCTACCCGGGCGCCGACGAGGTGCAAAATGGCGTCGACGACGACTGCGACGGCAACGTCGACGAGGCGCCCTACCCCTGCCCCAACCACGAGCACGAGCCCAACGACAGCTGGCTGCAGACCGACTCGATCAGCACCAACGACCAGATCTGCGGCCTGATCGACACGGCCGGCGACATGGACTGGTACTCCTTCGGCGTGACCTCCTGGACCCAGGTCGACTTCGAGCTGATCGGCCAGGCCGATGGTTCGCAGATCTCCGCGGTGCTCGCGCTGTGGTCGGACGACGGCGTCACCCTGCTGGCCGAGGACATCGGCGGAGACGCCGACATGGCGGGGATCTTCCCCTACAACGGCACCTTCTACGTGTCGGTCAACGACCAGAATCCGGCCAACGCCGGCTGGGGCAGCTACTACACGCTCAACACCTACGCGAGCAGCCCCTGCGACTCCATCGAGATCGAGTCCAACGACGAGTACGGCCTCGCCGACTACATGGTCGCCTGGGGGACCCATTGCGGCGAATCCACCCACTGCGACATCTTTGGCTGTGACGACGACTACTGGGCCTTCGACGTCTACGCCGGCGAGACCTGGACCTTCGACGTCGACGCCCTCGACGTGGGCTCCCTGCTGGCCGCGGAGCTGCGCCTGTTCGACACCGACGGGACCACCGAGCTGACCACCGACGAGAACATGCCCCTGCTGATCGACCCCGAGATCACCTGGACCTTCGGCAACACCGGCACCTACTACATCCAGGTCAGCGCGGACTGGTACTACCTCAACAGCCTGGGTCCGTACATGATGTACGTGTACTAGGTTCGAACCCCGGGGCCGTGCCCGCTTCGAGGGCACGCATATTGCACTCTTCCACTTGACCTCGAGGCTGCTACACTACGGTCGCGGGGGTCTGACGGTGCTCACTTGCTCCAGGACCTCCGACGGGCACGGGAGGAGAGAACGATGGCCAGGTACGTCACTTTTGTCGCGGTCGGGGCGCTGGTGGTGCTTGTCGTGGTACTGGGCTGCCTCAACAATGAGGATTTCAGCCTCGGCGGGATTCATGGCGACGACGACGACGACGACGCCAGCGCCGACGACGACATGATGGACGACGACTCGGCCGGGGACGACGACGACGTCCCAATGTGGTCCTACTACACCATCGAGGTGCAGTCGTTCGAGGCGACGGGCGGCACGTCCGGCGGCGACGCCAACGTCTACGTCTACCAGACGTTTTTCGACGAGTGGGGCGACATGATCTGCGGCATCAACTACAAGATGCGCTCCACCTACACCTACGGAACCAACCAGGGCGACGACCTGTTCGAATTCGCCGACGAGGTCATCAGCTGGGACGAGGGCGAGGTCGAGTACATGACCTGCCCCGAGGAGTGGGCCATGGATCCCAACGTGGTCACCGAGGCCTGGGAGTGGATCGTCCACCCGATGATCTTCGTGTCCTGCGATCAGGTCACCAACGGCAGCGACGCCACCGAGATGTACGTCGGCGAGGACATCATCTGGGAGACCCTGGGCGACGGTTCGTTCAACTTCTTCTGCGAGATCGTCTGCCCCGCCGCCGAGTACTTCCACGAGACGGGACCCTGCGAGGGTGTGTGGTTGATCCCCGGCGAGGAGGGTGACCTGGAGGAGAACGGCGAGTTCTCGTACTTCAGCCCCGACGAGACCAACAACGTCGAGGTCTGGATGTTCAACGGCTTCGCCGCCGCCGAGACCTGGAACGAGGACGAAGACGTGGAGGCGAACGGCCCCACCGTCGGCCTCGAGGGTCAGTACCGGCTGGTCCCGTTGTGGCCCTGGACCATCGAGATCGACGAGCTGTAGATCAGGTAGCTCTCAGCCTTCAGCTCTCAGCCTTCAGCTTTCGGCCATCAGCCACGGCGCCTCCGCCCCGGCCGGCTCGTCGCTCTTGCCTTCCAGGGATCCTCTGGCCAGTCGTGTTTCGGATAGCGCGCCCGCAGCTCCTTGCGCACGTCCGCGTAGGTGTTGTCCCAGAAGCTGCGCAGATCCCGCGTGACCTGGGCGGGCCGCATGTTGGGAGCCAGCAGGTGGACCATCACCGGAACACGCCCCCCCGCCAGTCGCGGCGTGTCGGCCAGCCCGAACAGCTCCTGGATCCGGGCGGCCAGGATCGGGGGCGCGTCGGCCGGGTACTCGAGCGCCACCTGGCGTCCGCCGGGCACGCGCCAGTGCTGCGGCGCCTGCTCGTCCAGGGCCCGCCGCTGAGAGCGGGACAGGAGCCCCATCATCGACTCGGCCGCGGGCGACCGCCTCAGCTCGGCGAACGACGAGCGGCCCGGGCAGAGCAGGGGCAGCACCTGCTCGACCAGGAGAGCCTCCGGTTCGGGCAGGTCGACCCCCGGCATCTCGAGCCGCAGGAACCGCCAGCGGGCGAGCAGGTCGTGTAGCGGTCCGCGGTCCAGCGCCAGGGCCCGTTCGAGGGCGGCGGCTGCGGCGCGGGCGAGGGTGTCGGCGACGGCGGTCACGTCTTCGGGCGTCACGGCCCGCTCGTCCAGGTCCAGGTCGCCGTAGCGGGTCACGCGGCGGGCGACCACCCGTTCGAGATCGACATCGAAGCGGAGCTGGGTTGATGTCTCGACCTGCTCGGCGGGGAGCCAGTCCCGCTCGATGGGGGACGCCCAGCGGACCCGCGCCTCGGCCCGCTCCCCCCGCCGGCCGGGGACCAGGTCGACGCAGACGAAGAGTTCCGTGTCCGGCATCAAGACGCCTGCCGCCGTCCACACACCCGTCCCACCCACCATCCGCGCCCGGCTCGGATCCTGGGTTCGCCGGCGGGCCACCCGATCGGGGTAGGCTGCCAGCAGCGCGCGTTCGATCGCCTCCTCCTCGTCTGTCGCCTCCTCCGCAGCCGGCAACCGCTGGGCCAGCCGCCGGAGCTGTTGCTCGGCCCGTGTCTGGGCTCGCGTGGGCCCACGCCCGCGCCCCGTGGGGCGCTCACCGAGCCGGGCCGCCAGCCGGGCCGCGGCGTCC
Organism: uncultured Rickettsiales bacterium; assembly: GCA_964436045.1. Classification (GTDB taxonomy): domain Bacteria; phylum Myxococcota_A; class UBA796; order UBA9615; family CAYRNR01; genus CAYTBN01. Next base: position 25,141 of record CAYTBN010000038.1, read on the forward strand.
GTGTGACCCAGCTGCCGGCCCTGGACGAGCAACCGGCCCAGCCGCGGGTGCAGGGGCAGGGTGGCCAGCCGCCTCCCGAGCGCCGTGATCCCTCCGTCGTCCGCGGCCCCGAGCTGACGGAGCAGCCCGCGGGCCCGCTCCAGCGCGTCCTCGGGCGGGCGTTCGAACCAGTCGAACTGCTCGGGGGCCTCCCCCCAGGCCAGCAACCGCAGCGCCGGTCCCGCCAGGTCGACCCGCCGGACATCCGGCTCGTCGGACTCGCGCAGGTGTGCTTGCTGGGCTTCGGTCCACAGACGCAGGCAGAGGCCCGGTGCCGTCCGCCCTGCCCTTCCGGCGCGCTGGTCGGCCGAGTGCTGGCTGATCCGGACCCGCTCCAGTCGATCCAGGCCGACCCTGGGGTCGTGACGCGGTCGATGCGCCAGACCCGCATCGACCACCGCGGTCACACCGGGGATGGTCACCGAGCTCTCGGCGACGTTGGTGGCCAGCACCACCTTGCGCCTGGAGCCGGGGCGCAGGGCCAGGTCCTGGCGCTCTGCCGGCAGGTCGCCGTACAGCGGCAGCAGGCTCAGATCCCGCCGGGCGGCCTGCCCCTCGAGCAGGTCCTGGGTCCGCCGGATCTCACGGACTCCGGGCAGGAACACCAGGACGTCGCCCGGGCTCTCGTCCAGCACCCGGATGACACCTTCGGCGGCGGCGCTTTCCGGGCCGTCGCTGGGCTCCGCGTCCAGATAACGGACATCCACCGGATGCAGCTGCCCCCCGGCCGTCACCACCGGGCATCCGCCGAGGAATGCCGCCACCGGTTCCGGATCGAGGGTCGCCGACATCGCCCCCAGCGCCAGCTCCGGTCGCAGCTCGCGCTGGACGTGCCGCAGCATGGCCAGCGCGATGTCCGCGTGGATGCTCCGCTCGTGGAGTTCGTCCACCAGCACGCCGCCGACGCCATCCAGGAACGGGTCGTCCTGGAGCATTCGCACAGCCGTGCCCTCGGTCACCACCAGGATCCGGGTGGCCGCCGACGCCCGTCGCTCGAAGCGGATCTGGTAACCCACCTCGCGTCCGAGGGCCCAGCCACCCTCGTCCGCCATCCGGCGGGCGGCCGCGCGCACCGCGACCCGCCGCGGCTCCAGCACCAGGATCTGGCCGTCGATGGAGTCCAGCAGCGCGGGGGGAATCCGGGTGGTCTTGCCCGACCCTGGCGGCGCGACCACCACGACACCTCGCGCCCCGCGCAGAGCGGCGGTCACGTCGGGCAGGATCGGGTCGATGGGGAGCGGCGCCCGCACCTCAGCGGCCGGCGAGCAGATCGATCAGCGGACGGGAGAGCGCGGCGACGGCCAGGATCAGGCCAAAATACAGCACCAGCGCTCCGTAGATGGGCAGCCAGGCCCGCTCCCGATCCAGGAACCCGCTCCATGAGATCACGGTGCGGTCCAGCTTCTTGTCCTCGGCCTGCGGGACGACCAGGCTGACCGCGATCGCGGCGATCACCGCGACCAGCACGCCGAACAGGTTCCACCACATCCAGTAGATACCGTCACCGACGACGGAGCGGGCGAAGGTGTTGCCGCCCTCGGCCATCGATCCCAGGATCCAGACCGCCAGGTTGAATCCGACGCCTGCCAGGCAGCCGACGAACACCCCGGGGCCCGAGACCTTGCGGGACAGGACTCCGACCAGGAATACGGCCAGGATCGGGCCATAGAATGCGCTGCCGATCTTGTTGATACCCTCGATCACCGTCTCGGAGATGCCGCCGGTGATGAACGCAAAGCCGATCACCACCGATCCCCAGGCCACGGTCGTGATCCGGGACCAGAGCAGCATCCGCGCCGCATCCAGTTTCCCCCCCAGCCGCTCGATGAAGTCCCGCATCGAGGCCGCCGACAGGGAGTTGATGGCCGAGTCCAGGCTGGACATCGCAGCCGCGAGGATCGCCGCGAAGATCAGCGCCCGCAGCCCGCTGGGCAGGTACATGAGCACGAACCGCGGGACCAGGTAGTCCGGGTCGTCGTCGACGGCCAGGGCGGCCCGCAGGTCCGGCTGCAGCGCGAACACCGCTCCGCAGGCAACGCCCAGGAAGATGTAGGCCAGCGTCATCGGGAATCGAGCCAGGCCATTGAAGATCAGCGAGCGTTTGGTGTCCGCCAGCGTGGGCGCCGACAGCTCGCGCTGCGCCTGGCTCTGATCGACCCCGTAGTAGCTCACGTAGAGGAACAGCCCGCCGATCAGGAAGCCCCAGAACGGGGTCTTGGCGCCGTCACCCAGGCCGTGGGCCATGTCCAGGGCCACCGCTCGCTCGGCGGGGAAGGCGGCGAACATGGCGCCGAATCCGCCGGCCATGTGGGCCGCGAAGCCGATACACAGCACCAGCCCGGCCAGCAAGACCACCATCTGGATCACATCCGAGTACACGACTGCGGTCATCCCGCCGAGCATGTCGTAGATCACCGTGACCACGCCGATGATCAGGATCGTCGCCCAGATCGGGATCCCCAGGCAGACAGCCAGCACCACCGCCGCGGCATAGACGCCGATGCCCGTCGCCAGCGCGCGGCTGATCAGGAACACGCCGGACAGCAGCAACCGGGTGGGCAGGTCGAAGCGCAGCTCCAGGTACTCGTAGACCGAGACCAGCTCGAGCTTGCGGAAGTGCGGGATCAGCAGCACCATCACCGCGACCATGGCCAGCGGGACGGCCAGCTCGTACTGCAGCCAGCTGAGGCCGCCGCCGTCCTTGAGCGCCACGAACGCCGGGATCGAGATGAAGCTGATGGCCGACGCCTGGGTGGCCATCGTGGAGATGCCGACGGCCCACCAGGGCAGGTTGCGGCCCCCGACGTAATAATCAGCCTGGTCCTTCTGGCCGCGTCCCAGGAACACGGACAGCCCGACCATCCCTCCCATGTAGACGACGAGGATGATCCAGTCGAGGGTGCTGATGGCGACCTCCCACTTCTCGAAGGACAGAAGTATAGCGGCCCTGTGGCCCGCGCGCGGTCCCCGCGCACGAGGGGCGGGCGCACCCCGCACGCGAGGAATCGTTTCCCGATCGGCGGGGAACGTTGTATATACGGCACCAGGGATCCTTCCAACCTCACAGAGGACCAGGAGCCATGAGGCAACTACTCTCGCTGGTCACTGCCGCACTCCTCCTCACGCTCGTCGGCTGCCCGCGCGAGCCTGATGGCGGGGGAATGCCCGACTTCGATGGCCCGGGCTCGGAGGCCTGGGGCTCCGAGGACATCTCCTGTGAGTCCATCAGCGACTGTCTGGGCGAGGAGATCTGTCTGGACGGCGCCTGCCAGGTCGACCGCTGTAACGGCAACCTGCAGCAGTCCGCGGCCCCGCTGGGCGAGAGTCTGACCTTCTTCCAGGAGAACGAGCTGGGGATCGCCGACGCCGAGCCCTACGAGGGCAGCTACTACATCGACGGCTATGGCCCCCTCACCGGCACGCTGGACTACGATGGCTCCTGGGATCTGGGCGGCGGCACCGTGCTCGACGTGGCCGGCGGCAACCTCAACGGCGCCCGGCCCGACCAGTACATCGTGGCCGTGTCCGGCCACAAGTCGGTGGGCGTCCTGGTCGGCGAGTCCATCATCTGGAAGGACCTGGACTTCTACCCGGTGGCCGTGGACGCCGGAGACACGGACGGCGACGGCCTCGACGAGGTGATCGCCATCTCGGCCGCGGGTGAGACGGCGGTCTGCGACTATGGCTTCTGGAGCTGCTCGGTGTGGGAGTTCTCGGGCAACGTCGAGCAGATCGACGTGGCCTCCGGCGACGTGGACGGCGACGCGGTCGAGGAGGTCGTGATCCTGCTGGACTACGACGGTTACCGCTACCTGTACGCCATGAACATCGACGCCGAGTACTCGGGCCAGCCGGACAACTACCAGGCCGGCGTGGACGGCGGACACGTGGCCGTGGCCGCCGGAGACATCGACTCGGACTACGTGGCCGAGGTGGTGGTGCTACTGGACGGTGGCTGGTTCGGCTGGTGGGACGACAGTCTGGCGGCCTACGAGGCCTCCATCGACGACGAGGGCGGCAACCTGATCCAGTCGTTCACCGGCGAGATCGACGGCTACAGCGGGATGGTCGACCTGGACGTGGCCGACACCGACGCCGACGAGAAGGCCGAGATCGTCATCGTCTCCGACGACGGCTACGCGGCGGTCTACCGCACCGCGGACCTGGCGTTCGCGCCCAAGTTCGTCACCCAGCTGGACGTGACCGTCAGCCCCAAACGCATCGCGATGGCGGACCACGATGGCAACTCACCCCGGGCCGAACTGGTCGAGGGCCCGATCCCCTGCCAGGGGGCCCCGGTCCCGATCAACATCCTGATCATGCCGCCGTACAACGCGGACCACGCCGCCGGCTTCCCCAGCTCGGTGATGTACGGCGACGTGGAGTCGTCGAGCGAGAGCATGCGGGACACCGTTTCGCTGGGACTGCACGCGGACCTGGGGGTGGGCGGCAGCTTCTTCGACATCTTCGGCGCCGAGCTGAACACCCGCGTGTCGTGGACCGTGCGCAACAGCATCACCGCCGCCACCTCGATGTTCGTCGGCGCCCGCTACTGCATGCGGGCCTACCCCGAGGTCTACGGCCAGTACTACGCCGGCGTGGTCCTGTCCTGGGGCTGTTTCGACTCCTACAAGTACAAGGTCGACGACCCGGGCCACATCATCGGCAGCGGCGCCCAGGGCGGCGAGTTCTACCTGATCATCCCCACCGGCGGCTCGTCGTCGCTGTTCTCGTCCACCCGCTACAACGCGATGGCCGAGGCCATCGGCGGAATGCCGGTCATCGACGTGCCCTACGCCGTCGGTACGGTGGACACCTACCCCGCCGTTCCGGAGACCCTGGACGGCGGAGAGATACCCGCCGCGGACAACCTCTTCCCGCACCCTGATATCTATACCGTCTCGGACGTGGGTGAGGCGGTGTGGTGGATGGGCGTCGAGAATTCCACCACCACCGAGACCGCGATGGACGTGTCGGTGGGCGCGTCGGCCAACGTCAAGGTCGGCGGCGTCAAGATCGGTGGCGGCGGCGAGCTGGGCTGGGGCGAGGCCTACTCGCTGACCGTGGGTACCCAGGCGACCTTCGCCGGCAGCATCCCGACCCTGCGGAACGACCCGAACACCCCCGAGGACGAGTACGACCTGTACTCCTACTCGGTCTCGCCGTACGTGTATGTCCATCACTACGAGACCTCCGAGGGCGAGGACGGCGCCTACTACGTCCAGACCTACACGCAAACGAGCCACTGACACCGTGAGTTCGAGGTCCGAGATGAGGGGCCATTCCGCGCGCGCGCTGCTGCTTGCCCTGACCCTGACCACCTGCTGTGGCTGCAGCGAGGTCCTGGCATCCGGGCAGTGGGGCACGTTCCGTTACTTCGGCCAGCTCGCGGGCGAGGTGCCCATGCGGCTGGTGCCCCCGATCACCGACCGCGACGGCAACGTCTACGTGCTCTACGGCCTGGATCAGTGGCACGGCAGCAAGATGTACGTCGGCCACCACCTGGGCGGGTGGACCGGCGGCTGCGAGGTCCACAAGGACGCGGGCCAGTCCCTGCACGGCTTCGTCGGCACGGCCACCGACCGCGCCTGGTGGTGGTCCGGTTTTGCGATGGGGGGCGTATCCGGCGAGACCGGTTCCTGTCGCGAGATCCTGTCCTACGACCCGACCACGGGTGTCGAGATCAACATCCACGCCGCCATCCCCTGGGTCGACGAGACCCCGACCCACACCACCATGCTGGCGCTGATCAAGGCGCCGGTGGACGAGACCTACTTCCACGCAGTCATCGACCTGGACGTGGAGCAGTACACCTACGTGCGGCCCTTCGAGCCCGATGGGGCCCAGGACCTGCAGGTGCTCGGAGTGGGCGCTGACCAGGATCGCCGCGAGGGGTATCTGGTCGTGGCCTACAACGAGGGCGGGACCACCCGCGTCGAGGCGCTGGTCCTGGACGTGGACGGCGAGGAGATCGACCGGGTCCCCATCGGCCTGGACGGTGAGGAGCTCACCTCGTACATGATCCAGGGCTTCGTCCAGCGCTCGGACGGGGGGCTGGCGGTCGGGTTGCTCGAGGACGGCCGATTGCTGGTGTTCAACGACAAGGGCGGTGGGCCCAAGTCGGTGGGCTTCAGCGCCGAGGGCTTTTTCAAGTACCACGGAACGCTCTACGTCACCGGTATGCAGTCCGGCGACCCGGTGATCGCCGAGGTCGAGGAGAGCGGCAGCGTCCGCGATCCGCGGGGCTGGACCGCCGCCGAGCGGGCCAGCGACGGGCTCCGGGGCTCGGTCTCGGTGGTCGACGAGCGTTCGGATCCCTCCCGCAACCGCAGCTGGGACAACCCGGACAGCGCCATCGGGAGCAGCCCGCTGATCTCGCCGTTCCCGCTGGATACCTACACCGAGGGCAGCGCGGGCTGGTTGATCGCCGGACCGGGCTACTCGGCCACACCCGAGGACATGCTGGCGGTCGCCTTCGCGCCGGTGGGGGTCGACGTCCCGTGAGGCGTTGCCTGCTCGCGCTGGCGGCGCTCGCGGTGCTGGCCGCGGCCGTCCCCGCCCAGGCGGGCTCCCGCTTCCGGGTCAGCGGGTACGTCTCGCCAACGTTCAACCTCACCTTCCGCCCGGGTGCGCGCGAGGTGGACTTCATCGACGTCGGGATCGGCGGCAGCCAGGCTGGTCTGATCTTCTTTGGCCGGCCGGTGGACAAGTGGCGCTTCAAGATCGATCTGGTGGTCGGAGCCGACCTGTACCAGGCCCTCTCGTCGGTGGAGCTGGTGGACGCCGACAACGACGGCGATCCGGACCGGGTGGCGTCCACCACCGTCGAGGCCATCGGCAGCATCGTCGAGGAGACCAGCATCACCTGGTCGCCCGCCGAGCAGTTCTCCGTGCGGCTGGGGCGCCTGCGGATCCCGTTCACCTCCCAGTCCCAGGCCCACTTCATGACCCTGATGTTCCCGAGCCGGTCGGAGGTCAACGAGGCCTTCCTGCGGGGTACGGACCTGGGCGGCCTGGGCGAGTGGAACGTCGGCGACGGGCGCTTCCGCGGCTCGGTGGGCCTGTTCAACGGCACCAACCTGGCGGTGGGCGAGGGCAACATCAAGGGTGTGCTGATCACCGGGCGGCTGGACCTCAACCCGCTGGGAGACCTGGAGTTCGGCGAGAACCGGATCGAGGGTGGCCCGTTCCGGATTGGACTGGGCGCCGGCCTGGTCTACAACCCCTACAACTCCTACGACTCGGCCGGCGTTCGCGACGTGCTGGTCAACGACCTGCGGGCCAGCGCCAGCCTGCGAACGGCGGCCGGCGGTGTCTACTGGGTGACCGAGGGATTTTTCCGTCGCCAGGTGGACTCCCTCACCGACCGTCCACTGATGGACGCCGGCGCCTACACCCAGCTGGGCATCTACGTGCCCGCCGGAGTCGAGCCGGTCCTCCGTGCCGGCTGGGCCGGCGAGGATCTCTCGTTCGGCGCCCGCCACACAATCTGGGCCAGCGGCGGGCTCAATTTCTACCCCGCCCGCACGGACGAGCGGCCTGATTCGGTCCGGTTCACCCTGCTGTATCTGGGTGAATTCCGGCTCACCGAGCACGAGTACGCCCACGGCGCCGTGGTCCGCGCCCAGGTCGGCTTCTGACCGCCGACCCGCGAGACGTCACCTCACTACGCAACGCAGCGGCCGAGCTGTTCGCGGAGCGACGGCTGGACGAGGCCGAGCAGGCCCTGCGCGAGGCGGCGGCGATCGAGCCGGGCGTGGCCCAGATCTGGATCGATCTGGCCAACGTGCTGTCCGCCCTCGGCCGCCCGGGCGAGCCCATGAAGGCGGCGCTCAGGGCGACCGCACTGGAGCCGACCAACCTGGATCACCAGACCTTCCTGGGGCAGGTGCTCATCGACCAGGGGCACCTGGACCTGGCCGTGTCCACCCTGCGCAACGCCCAGGCCGCCGACCCCGCCCACGAGGGTGCGACCGTTGGACTGGCGATGGCTCTGGAGCGGACGGGGGAACTGGACCGGGCGCGCGAGCTGCTCGGGCCACTGCTCGACGGAGGCTGTACGGTGCCGCGGGCGGCGGCCGTGTTCGGCTCGGTTTGCAGACGCACGGGCGACGCAGGCCGCGCGATCCCGGCGCTCCGGGCGGCACTGGGCGCCCGCCCGCCGAAGACCGCGATCCCCCAGCTGGAGCACGAACTGGGGGAGCTGCTGGAACGCACGGGTGACGTCGACGGGGCGTTCGCCGCCCACACCCGGGGCAATCGCGCCCTCGGCGCCACCTTCGATTCCGGCGCCCACGAGACCTGGATCAAGGCCATCGAGCGCGTGTTCGATCGGGCCGCCCTCGCCGCCCTGCCCCGCTCCACGGACCGATCCGAGCAGCCGGTGTTGGTGGTCGGCATGCTCCGGTCGGGCACATCGCTGCTCGAGCGGGTGCTGGCCGCCCACCCCGACGTGGCCGCCGCCGGCGAGCGTGAGGAGCTGCGGCAGGCAGCCCAGCAGCTGGTCCGCGCCACCGGACAGCCGCACCCGCTGGCGGCGCGGGGCCTCACCGCGCAGGGGGCGACCACCCTCGGCCGCTGGTACCTGGAGCGGCTGCGGACGGCGGCGGGCGACGCGGCGCGGATCGTCGACAAGATGCCCCACAACCTGTTCGAACTGGGGCTGGCCGCGCTGCTGCTACCCGGGGCACGGGTGCTGCACTGCGTGCGGGACCCCCTCGACACCTGCTGGTCCTGCTACGGACAGAATTTCCGCGACGTCCACGCCTGGAGTTCCGACCTCGGCTGGCTGGCGGCCTTTCACAACGGCTATCGCCGGATGATGCGGCACTGGGACGCGCTGCGTCCGCTTCCGATAATGGACGTTCGGTACGAGCAACTGGTGACGGATCCAGAGCCGCTGGTGCGGGAGATCCTGGACTTCCTGGGGTTGCCGTTCGACCCGGCCTGTCTCGACCATGCCTCGGCTGGTGGGCAGGTCCACACGGCCTCTTACGCGCAGGCGTCGCGCCCGATCTACCGATCCTCGGTGGGGCGTGCAGCGCCGTTCAGACATCACCTGGCGCCCCTGATCGAGGCCCTGGACGCCTGACGATACTCGCCCGACCTATTCCGCCAGCTCTTCCTCGATGATCTCGATGAAACGCTCGATGGGCTGGGCGCCCGAGATCATGCGGCCGTTGATGAAGAAGGACGGTGTGCCCGTCACCCCGGCGATCTGGCCCTCCTGCACGTCCGCGGCCACCTCGTCGGCGTTGTGTCCGCTGTCCATGCAGATCTTGAAGGCGACGGGATCGAGGCCCAGCTCCCCGGCGAGGACCGGCAGGTCCTCCTGCTGGAGGGTGCGATAACGCTCGAACAGGGCGTCGGCGTAGGGCCAGTATCCGCCCTGCTCGGCCGCACAGCCGGCGGCCTCGGCCATCGGCGCGGCCAGCCCGTGCATGGCCAGCGGGAAGTCCCGGGCCACCAGCCGCACGCGGTTCGGGTATCGATTGATGAGCTCCTTGACCGTGACCCGCGCCTTGGCGCAGTAGAGGCACTGGAAATCGGAGAACTCCATGATCGTGACCGGGGCGCCCGCGGGCCCCAGCGCCGGATCGTCGTTGCTGGCCAGGTCCAGCCGGAAGGGCTCGAGCATCACGTCCACCTGGTGGCGAGCCCGTACCTCTTCGAGCACCGCAACGCGGGCCCCGGCCCGGCGCTGGGTGGTGAGCTGGGCGATGATCTGTTCGCGCACCTGCCCGAACTGGGTGCCCTGGGGAAACCCGGCGGTGCGGAAGTGCTGTTTTGCCTCCGACAGGGTCACCGGCCACACGCGCTCGTCGATCTTCCAGTCGATCCAGCCGTCGAGGGTCATTCCGGCGGCGGCCGCCTCGCGCTCCAGGATCGTCTCCATCACGTGGTTTTCGACCTCGTCGGCCAGCCGCCGGTCCAGGTCGAACAGGGTGCGGATCACCGTCGCCCGCAGCCCCGATTCCAGCTCGGACAGGAGCAGCGGCTGCCCGTCGATCTGGGCCACGACCGGATCCTCGGGGCCGAACAGGTGGACCACCGTGGGCTCGCTGGCCCGGGCCGTCGTGGCCGTCAGCAACAGGAGGAAGAGGAATGCGCGGCGCATCGGCGTCTCCAGTTCCACCGCCCTCCGACGGGCGGGGGTTTGCGACATGGTATCGTGACCCGCCGGAGGTCAGCCATGTTCCGCCCCGCCTTCCGGGCCACGGTCCTGCTCCTGACCGCCTGCAATCCCCCGGTCGCGGACGACGACGACAGCGCCGCGGGCGCCGCGCCCCAGCTCCCCTCGGCGGCCTCGCTGCTGGCCCGTGGTCCGCTGGCCGGGACCTTCCTGGTCGCGGAGAACCAGGGTGTTCGGCTGGCGCGCTTCGAGGGGGACGGCACGGTCACCGATCTGGGCCTGACCGCGCTCGGCGACGGCCATGAGTTCATCACCGGGGCGGTCGGCATCCAGCCCTGATCCCGAACCCGCACATGTCGCCGGATCAGTCCCCGTCACCGACCGGGGTCAGCCAGTCGAGCTCGCTGGTGTCCGGGGCCAGGACGCGGTCGGTGCCGGTGTCGAACTCCAGGCGCAGGATGGAGAGCAGCGGGACGTCCTTGTCGTAGGGCAATTCGCCGTCCATGCCGATCGACGCGGAGATCCACACACCCTCGAACAGCCGCAGGTCGACGCCCAGCGCCCAGCGCAGCTGCACCGACGGATCGGGATCGAAGACCAGGAAGCGGCCCATCACCTCCGGCGAGATCGCCAGCCCCCGCCAGCTGTAGACCCCGCGGAACCCCACATCGACGGAGTGCTGGCTGTCCGCCGAGTCCAGCTGCCGGCCGAAGTGACCGACCATCCCGACCAGGCTCCACACGTCCGCCAGGTAGGCCGGGGTCAGCCAGACGCCGTACGTGTCGGCCTGGGCGCGACCCACTTTCCAGTCCGCGAACGCGAGCGAGAGGCCGCCAGCCAGGTCCAGGGCAAATCCGCGGCGGGTCTCGATCGTGTCCTCGCAGTCGTCTTGCCAGGCGGACCGATCGTCGGCGTACGAGCGCTCGGTCTTGGCCTGGTAGGCTTCCTCGAATTCGCCCTCGGCGTCGGTGAACAGGCCGCGCATCGCCGCGGCGACCGCGTCGGTGAGTTCTCGAAGCACGGCGTCCTGGTGGGGTACGGGTTCGTCGGCGCGCGCGAACCACTCCTGCGCGAAGGCCAGGAGTCAGAAGTCGGCCTTGTCTCGCCGCTCCTCGCGGGTGTCGAAGGTCTCCCGGGCGTTGATGGCCTCTGCCACGGCGAGGGCGGCTGCGCCAGGCGGATCGGTCGCGTCATCGGCCTCGGCCAGCGACCACTGCAACGCCCGTTGCCCCTCGCCGATTGCCTCCTTCGCGTCCGGCGGAGCGTCGTCCGCCAGCAGCTTGGCTCGCTTGCGATCCTGGGCCCGCATCCGAGCCTTGCCCGCCACCCCCCAGGAGTACCGTTCCAGCGTCAGATTGGGGTGGGGGAAGAGCCAGAACGGGGTCACCTCGACGGCGAGCCCGTCGGGTAGATAGCCGCCGTCGGTGAACGACGAGAGCAGGGTGGCAGCCAGGGCCGAGGGGGTGCGGGGGCGGGAGATCTCCAGGTCGGAATTCCCCATCACCACCAACGCGGGCGACTCCGCCGAGCGCTGGGGGTCCGTTGACGAGCTGCCTGCATCGTGGTCGGGTGGGTCGTCCTCTTCGGCGTCCTCTTCGGCGTCCTCTTCGACGTCCTCCCCGGCGGATTCATCGATCTCGGCGGTCTCCCCCCCGGTGAGAGACGCCGCCGCCGCCGAGGGCCGGCCGACGGTTGTTTCTTCCTCCTCCTCGTTTTCCTGGGCTCCGGCGCCGGTCACCAGGGCGAACGCCAGCAGCGCCACCCCCCCCACGGCACCACCACGCGCCTGTTCCAAGATCCAAGTTCGCCTCCATCAGGTGAACATCACCCGCGCCAGCAGCTCCACGTCGCTCCCGTCATCCACCGCTTCCCACAGGCTGATCTTCTCGGTCTTGTGCCCACCGCGGAGGGTCAAGGTGACGCTGACCCGGTTGGACTCGGGGACCACCCGGGATGCCACCGCAACCGCCTGGAGCACCTTGCCCCGCAGCGAGGGCTCGCGGCCCACCTTGATTTGCTTGCGGCTCCGGCCCGAGTACAGCTCCTCCCGGTCCAGGGAGACCGCCACGTTTCCGGACGCCGCGTCGCCGATCACCACGTCCAGGGTGACCTTCGATCCGGCCCGCAGTTCGTACTCCGCCATATGACTGGCGTGATCCGCCATCGGCTCACTCCCCCTGTTCGTCCTCGTCCGGCTCTGCGTGCACGGCCTTCGGTCCGCCCGCCAGCCTCTTCTCGAAGCCGTGTCTTGGATCCGCCTCGTCCTCTTCCTCGGACAGGATGTGCAGCTTCTCGCCCTCGAGCTTGGCCATCAACACCGCGCACGTGCTGTCCCCGGTGAGGTTGGTGGCGGTGCGGAACATGTCCAGCAACCGGTCGACCCCGAGCACGAGCGCGATCCCCTCGGTGGGCACCCCGACCGCGGTCAGGACCATGGCCAGCGTGATCATTCCCGCCCCGGGCACCCCGGCGGCGCCCACCGACGCCAGCGTCGCCGACACGATGATCGTCACCTGATCCACGAAGCCCAGCTGCATGTCGTACATCTGGGCGATGAAGATCGCGGCCACGCCCTGGTACAGCGCGGTGCCATCCATGTTGATCGTCGCGCCCAGCGGCAGCACGAAGGAGCTGACTTCGGGGCTGACGCCCAGGTTGTCCTCGGCGCACTCCTTGGTCACAGGCAGGGTGGCCGACGACGAGGAGGTCGAGAAACCGAGCATCTGCGCCGGCCGGATCGCCTTGAGGAAGCTCCAGAACGGCAAACCAGCGCCGAAGCGGACCACCGTGCCGTAGGTCAGCGTCAGGTGCAAAGCCAGACCGGCCAGCACCACCAGGCCGTACACGCTCAGCGCCAGCAGCACCGTCGCTCCGGTGCTCCCGATCACCTTGAACAGCAGCGCCGCCACACCGTAGGGCGCCAGCTTCATCACGATATGGACCAGCATCACCATCGCTTCGTTGAGGCGGTCGAACAGGTCCACCACCGGCTTGGACTTCCGCGCCGACATGAAGGTCAGCGCGATGCCCAGCATCAACGCGAAGAAGATGATCTGGAGCATGTCCCCCTTGGCGAGGGCCTCGATGGGGTTGTTCGGGACGATGCTCAGCAGCTGATCCACCAGTCCCGGCGCCTCGGCCGCCTGCTCCACCAGCCCGCCCGCGTCCGACTGGTAGCTGGCCAGCAGGGAATCCTGGTCCTCGTCGGACAGCAGCTGCCCTGGCTTGACGATGTTGGCCAGGCCGACGCCGATCACCAGCGCCATGGCGGTCGTCGCCATGAAGAACCCGATGGTGCGCGCGCCGATGCGTCCCAGCTTGCGGAAGTCGCCCAGGGACGCCACACCCACCACCAGCGAGAAGAACACCAGCGGCACCACGATCATCTTGATCAGCGCCAGGAACAGCAGCCCGAGCCACTCGGTCGAGTTGACCAGCGTCAGGCCGATGGGGGCGTAGCGTTTGACCTCGGGCACCGTCTCGGCGACCCAACCCTGCACCACCTTGCCTGCCCGGTCCTCCTCGCCGGTCCGTAGTCCCAGCGCCTGCAAGCGGATGATGTCGCCTGCGGACAGGCTCCATTCCACCTTCAGCCAGTCCGGCGCGTCGTCACCGCCTTCACCCGGACGGACCTCGAGCACCCTCATTCGCCGCACCCCGTGAGCCAGGACAACGGGATCGCCCCCCGTCGGCGCCGTGAAGACCCGTGCGTTGTCCGACGTGAGATCCTCGATCTCGTCGATGTCCGCGTGGCGTACCTCGACGCCGTCGTCGGGGAGGAGGGTGGAGTTGGGTCCGATGAGGAAGCCCAGGACGACACCCAGGGCCATCCCGATCAGGATCTTGGTGTACAGTTGCATGCGCTTCCCGACGCCTCCGTTGTCAGCTCAGGCGGGTCCGATCAGCTCCGCGAAGCCCTCGGCGCGCCCGCTGCGCAGGGGCTGGAGTGACGGATCGCTGCGGGCCCAGTCTGCGTAGGCCGGATCCGTGTACAGCGCATCGCGCAGGTGTTTGTGGGCCCGGTCCAGCAGGGCCTCGGCCTCCGGGCCGTTGACCGCCGATGCGGCCGAATAGTAGCAAGCCAGCGTGTACAGCAGGCGGGGGGCGAAGTACGCGCGCTCGATGACCTCGATGGTCGGGGTCACCTCGTCCAGCTCGCCACCCGCCAGGAGCTGGGCAGCGCAGCGCGAGACCGTGACCATCTTGGTCACCACGTCCCCCTCGCCGAAGGCCCCGACGGCGTGGGTCTCGGCTCTTCGCAGCAGTTGCAGCGCGCCGTCCACGTCACCCCGCTGACCGTCGGAGAGCAGATGGCAGTACTGGGCGATCGCTGCCCGCTGGTAGTCCGTCAGGATGTGCAGCCGGTCCCCCTGTTGGTCGGCCCGGGTCGTCAATCTCTCCACGTCGTCGAAGTGGGCCAGGGCGTCGTCGTACGCGGCCGGATCGTCCCGGACCTGCTCCGGTGCCAGCGACTGGATCTCGATGGTCGCCAGGTTGAACAGGGCATGGCGGTTGGACCGGTCGAAGGTCAGCGCCATCCGGGTCATCCGCTCGGCGTTGGCCAGCCTGCCCTCCTCGATGAGCCGGGCGCCGACGGTGGTCGCCGCGTGGCTGCGCCAGTTGTCCGTGCCGAATGCCCGCCGCAGATCGGGCACCGAGTCGCGGTCCGGCAGCCGGGCCTTCCGCTGGACGAGCTTCCAGTAGGTCCAGATCGCCGCGGCCTCGGCCAGCCCCAGGTAGTCGTCGGCGGTGGACGCGGCCGCGCCCGGGGAGAACGAGGGATCCTGATGCCGCTGCCAGAGGGTGTGGGTGCCCCACAGGGAGCCGGTCCGCTTGTAGACCAGCTTGAGCGAGAGCCCCGCCCCGTTGCGCGGGCTGTGCTGCAACACGCCGGACAGGGCCACCGTCTTGGCCGGCAGGAGCCGGTTGAAGAACGACCAGAGCTGGCTGACCTGGGGCGGCAGGGGGTCCAGGTCCACTGGCGGCTCCGGCAGATCCACGGCCTTGTCGATCATGTCGGGCCGGTACAGCTCGTCGTCCTCGGCCAGCCGGGTGAGCATGTGCTCGACCCGGGCCACCAGCGCCTCGTTGGGGTTGACGGACAGCCGCACGGCCGCGGGGAGGAAGGTGTCCACGTCCAGCTTCAGCCGGCCGCGCACCCGGTAGATCTTCGCCGAGGCGATGACACCCAGCGCCAGGATCAGCGCCACGCAGAGCACCCTGAGCAGGGGCTTGAGATAGAAATCCCAGGCCGTGCCGAACTTGGCCCAGGCAACCCAGCCCCGGTTCTGCTCGGCATAGAACTCGGCCTCGAGCGGGTCACTGACGGCGAGCTGGGAGATCTGATCCCAGGCCTCCTCGTGGCGGCCCAGGCGCCGCAGGGTGTCGACCGCGTCGGTGGACGTGGCCCCGCCGTAGCTGTAGGTACCGCCCCCGTCGCCACCGGCCGCGGCCGGGTCCTCCGGTTCGACTCCGGTGGTCTGCCAGCCGCCCCCGGAGCCCCCCCCTGAGCCGTCACCCGCGCTCGGCGCGGGGCCCGCGCCGTCGGTCTCCCCACGCGGGTTGCTCACCTCGATACCGAGTTCTTTCAGACCCGCGACCGCGCACGCGGCGTTCTCCCCATAGGCCTGCAGCACCTGCCGGTAGCCGTTGACCGCGCCATCTTCGTCCCCCAGCTCGAGCCGTTCGGCGGCGGCCAGACAGCGGCGGTAGGCGATGGTCCGCCGGCCGGAGAGGATACAGATGTCCTCCGGATAGCGGTTGGCCACCTCCCGGTACGCGTCCTCGGCCGCGGGTAGGTTTCCGCCCGTCAGCAGCTCGGCAGCGGCGGCGCAGACATCGGTCTCGGCCCGGGCCGGTGCGTCGGCGAGCCCCAGGCAAATCGTCAGCGCCAGCGCCGTGGTCCAGGTTCGCAGGATGTCTCGCGATCCCATCGTTCACCCCTCGGAGCGATCCAGTGTACTAACATCTCCGGACAGCTGTGGACCGATGATCAACCCCGATCCCGAGCGCTATACCGACGAAGGGCCGCTGGGCGCAGGCGGCATGGGCGAGGTGCGCCGTGTGCGGGACACCCGCCTCGACCGGGTCCTGGCGATGAAGTGCATCCGCGGCAAGCTGATCGACGACGAGGCATCGCGTGCACGATTCCGCCGGGAGGCGCGGCTGACCGCCCAGCTGGAACACCCCGGGATCATCCCGGTCCACGAGGTGGGAGAGCTGGCCGATGGCCGGTTATTCTACACGATGCCGGTGGTCCAGGGCCGGACCCTGGGCGACGCCATCGCCGAGGTTCACGACGCGATGGACGGCGGCACCTGGCGGCCGGCGTCGTCCGGGTGGACCTTCCGTCGGCTCGTGGAGGCCTTTCGTCGTGTCTGCGACGCGGTGGCCTATGCCCACGCCCGCCGCGTGGTGCACGGGGACATCAAGCCGGACAACATCATGCTCGGCGCCCACGGCGAGGTCTTCGTGCTGGACTGGGGGTTGGCCTCGGTGGTCGGCGGGCCGACTGCGGCTGGGGCGGCGACCGATCCCTCCGGCGCGAAGCTGGCCGGCACGCCGGCGTACATGGCCCCCGAACGCCTGTGGACCGCAGCGGCCGAGCGGGACTGTAGCGCCGACGTCTACGCCCTGGGCGCGGTGCTGTACCATCTGCTCATCGGCGAGCCTCCCTACGGCGTCCGCCGCCCGGTCAGCGTGATCCAGCGGCTGGCGGAAGGTTCACCGGAGCCGGTCTCGGACGCGGCGGCTCGCCTGGGTCGGCCCGAGCCGCCGTCGGAGCTGGCGGCGGCAATCTGGGCCTCGATGGCCCGGGATCCCGAACAGCGACCGCTGGATGCCGGGCGGCTTGGCTCCGACGTGGGCGGCTGGCTCGAGGGCACCCGGCAGCTGGAGCGAGCCCAGGTCCTGGTCGACCGGGCCAGGGAGAGCGCGCAGCGGCTCGCCGAAGCCCACCGCGATTCCGTGGAGCGCAGCGCCCGGGCCACCGCGACCCTGGCCGAGCTGCCGTCCCACGCACCTGCCGAGCAGAAGCGAGCTGCCTGGGAGCTGCTGGCGCTGGCCGAGGAGCTGGATGTCGCCGCCGCCCGCCGGGAGGCCGAGCTGACGCGGGATCTGCACGCCGCGCTGGCGCTGGTCCCCGACCTGCCCGAGGCGCACGCGATGCTGGCGGAGCACCACCGGACCCTGCACGCGGCCGCCGAGGCGCGCGGCGACGCGGCGGCCGCCGAGCGGGACGCGGTCGCCCTGGCCTACCACGATCGCCGGGGCAGCCACCGGACCTACCTGGTGGGTGCGGGCACCCTGTCGCTGATCACCGATCCCCCCGGCGCCGAGGCGGAGCTGTTCCGCCACGTGGAGCGGGATCGACGGCTGGTGCTGGAGGCCGAGCAAGAGCTGGGCCGGACCCCCATCGTCGAACAATCGCTGCCCATGGGGAGCTACCTGGTTCGGCTGCGCGCCCCCGGGCACATCGACGTCCGCTACCCGGTCTTCATCGACCGTCAGCGAGCGTGGGACGGGGCGCCGCCGGGGGAGGAGCAACCCCGGCCCGTGGTCCTGCCCCGTCGCGGGGAGCTGGCCCCGGACGAGCGATATGTACCCGCCGGCTGGTTCCTGGCCGGCGGGGATCGGGACGCGCCGGGCGGTCTGCCCCGCCAGCGGGTCTGGCTGGACGCCTTCGTGATCGGCCGTCATCCGGTCACCCACGCGGAGCTACTCGCCTTCCTCGCCGCGCTGGTCGATGGCGGCGACGCCGGGCGGGCCGAGGCGCTGGTCCCACGGCGCACTGGAGCCTCGGGGCGTGGCGGCGGAGACCCCCTGTACGGCCGCGATCCTGACGGGCATTACACCCTGGACGACCCGGGTGGCCACGGACCCCTGGACAGGCGAGCGCCCGCGGTCTGCGTCACCTGGGAGGCAGCCTGCGCCTACGCCGCCTGGAAGGCCGGCTCCGACGGCCTGCCCTGGCGGTTGCCCGGCGAGCTGGAGTGGGAGAAGGCGGCTCGCGGGGTCGACGGCCGGCCGCTGCCCTGGGGACGGCACCTGGATCCCACCTTCTGCAACATGCGTGACAGCCGGGGAGCCGCCGCGGCGGTGGCCTCCGTCGACGAGTTCGTCCTGGACGAGAGCCCCTACGGTGTGCGCGGGACGGCGGGCAACGTCCGGGACTGGTGCCTGGATCGTTTCGCCCCCCACGGCCCCCGGGTCGTCGACGGACGCTGGATGCCCCTCGACCCGGCCTCCGGCGAACCCCTCGCGGCCGGCGCCCTTCTCGACCCCGCGCGCCTGACGTTCGGCGGACCGGTGACCTGGCCCCGGGTGGGCCGCGGCGGCGCCTGGTGCGTCAACCCAGTGACCCTGCGCGTCGCCTATCGCTCGTGGTTCGCCCCGGGCTTCCCCTGCGACGACGCGCTCGGGTTCCGCCTCGTTCGCTCGTACCCGGCCTCGGAGCCAGGATAGCCCCGGATCAATTCAGGCTCCGCCCCACCTCGAACCAGTCGGTCCCGTCGCACACCAGGGTCAGGGTTTCCTTCTTGGCGGCGTCTGTCGCCAGGTCGCCGTTGAGGACAAGGTTGCCCGCGCCGTTGGACACCGTCAGCGCCCCGGTGAAGACGAGGGTGATCCGCCGGCCCTTCCACGAGGGGGTGATGGAGTCGAAGTCGTTGGACCCCGTGACCACGTACAGGCTGGCGGTCACCGGCAGGGTCAGCGGGCCCGAGGCAGGGGACGGCTGGCTGCCTCCCTGCCCCTTGGTGTCGAGGTCGAAGGCGTTGCTCCCCGTCGGCGGGATGTCCAGCGGCCCGCCGTCGACGACGTTGCCGCGGACGTTCCAGTTCCCGAAGCAGGGGGCGATGCCGATGGTGCCCATCTTCCAGCAGTACGCGTGGTTCGTCCCGTCCTCCCGTATGAGGAAGTCGGTGCAGAGCGCCCCGAGGAGGTCCTGGGCCGTCGATCTCGCGTGGAACGCACCGTAGTTCCCGTTGACGCGGTTGCAGCGGCTGATGGCGAATCGGGTCATCCGGCGTGGGGGGCCCCCCTCGATCAGGATGCCGTCCCGGTCGATCTCCAGCACCTCCAGGCCGTCCCAGCCGCCGCCCTCCCCGCTCCACGCCAATCCCGTGCCGCTGCGCACGTCCTGGATGCGCGAACCCGGGAGCAGCAGGGTCTCCTCGCCGGCGACGCGGACACCCGCATCGGCCTGGACGGACGAGACGCGCACACCGAGCCGGCAACGCTCCGCCGTGCCGGTGATGTCGACGATGACACCCTGCGGATTGCGGGCGTCGCGGATCACGGCGTCCCGCACTACGCAGTCGCTGCCGGTCACGGTGAGCACCTCGCCCCAGCTGCTCTCGGAGTACAGGTGTCCCAGCCGGCCGTGGTCGCCCTCGACGCGGACGAGGAAGCGGGCCGAGTCGATCCTCGACGACCTCAACCAGGCATCGTTGAAGCTCGACAGCTTCCACGTGGAGGAGGGCTTCAAGGGCGACATCGGCTTGCTGGGAACCCCCCTGCGCTTCAAGCTCGCCGTGGACGACCTCGTCTACGCGGGGTCCGGGGTCGCGTGGATCGACGTGGTCCCGGATACCGGAGACCTGAGCCCGCGAATCCTCCGCTGCGGTCAGGGTCGCACGGGGGTGTTCGGCCTGACGCTCATCGGGACCACGTTCAAGAAGATCACCCTCTCGGGTCCCGGAACCCTGGGCGTCGGCGTCAACCCGGGAGACACCACCACGAGGCTGGACACGCTCGATGTGTCCGGGGCGGGGTCCGTGGAGCTGGGTCCGAGCGTGGCCAAGATCACCGCCGGCTCCACCGACGTGACCGTGAGCCACGCGTCGGCCTCGGTCACCGCGGACTGCGACGTCAACGAGGTCGAGGCAGTCGCGGGCACCTTCCGGCAGCGCACGGGGATCTGGACCCTGGCCAACGTGCACGAAGCAACGGCCTACGCGTCCGGATCCGGGATCTACGTCATGACCAACGTGGACGCCCAGGGCAAGGTCTTCAACAACGAAAACAACACGGCCCATACCTTCACGGACATCGAGATCGAGAATGGCGGGACCTGGCACGATCCCGCGGGTACCGGCGTGTACACCAACTCCATCGAGTTCCCGTTCGGTCTCGACCGCTGCACCCTCGACTTCGGCAGGGACCGCAAGGCCAAGATCGAAGACATCCCCTGACCGGGAGTCGCGGCGTAGCTGGTTCCCGTCCCGCATTTCGGGATGGAGACTAACGGGACGCGGGCGCGGGTTCCATCCCCTACAATGGGTCGATGGCTGACCACCACCACCACGGCAGCTCACCCGACGTGGAGCGGGTGAGCGCCGAGCGCGATCTGTTCCTCGGCCTGCTGCAGCTCGACGCGCGGGACGACCTCCAGGCGTTCCTCGAGCAGGCCCTGCGGCTGGTGCTCGAGTTGGCCGACGCCGAGAAGGGGTACCTGGAACTCCACGACGAGACCGCCGATCAGCCCCGCTGGTGGATCGCGGTGGGTTGCTCCGACGCCGAGATCGAGGGCATCCGGGACGCCATCTCCCGGGGCATCATCGCCCAGGCGGTGGCGTCCGGGCGGACCGTGGTCACGGCCTCGGCGGTGACCGATCCGCGGTTTGCGGCCTATGAGAGCGTGCAGGTCAACCAGATCGAGGCGGTGTTGTGCAGCCCGGTGGGCGGCGAGCGGCCCGTGGGCGTGCTCTACCTGCAGGGGCGCCGCCGACAGGGGCCGTTCGACGGCGAGGATCAGCGCCGCGCCGAGCTGTTCGCCCGTCACCTGGCTCCGCTGGTCGACCGGGTCGCGGCCCGGCAGGTCGAGCGCGAGCGGGCCGACCCGACCCGCCCGTGGCGCCAGCAGCTCGAGGCCGAGAACCTTGTGGGGTGCAGCGCCGCGATGGCCGACGTACTGCGCACCGTGGCGCTGGTCTCCCCCCTGGATATCGGTGTGCTGGTCACCGGCCCCACCGGAACCGGCAAGACCGAGGTCGCCCGGGCGATCCACCGCAACAGCGCGCGCCGGGACGGTCCGCTGGTGGAGCTCAACTGCGCGGCCATCCCGGACACTCTGGTGGAGAGCGAGCTGTTCGGCGCGGTCCCGGGTGCGGCGACGGGTGTGACCCGGCGGATGGATGGCAAGGTGACCGCCGCCCAGGGGGGGACCCTGTTCCTCGACGAAGTGGGGGAGTTGCCGCTGGCGTCCCAGGCCAAGCTGCTCGAACTCATCCACTCGCGCCAGTTCTACCGGCTGGGGTCCAATCGCAAGGAGATCGCCGATATCCGGATCGTGGCGGCGACTAACCGGGACCTAGCGGCGGCGGTCAGGGATGGAGGATTCCGCGAGGACCTGTACTTCCGGCTGGCGGTCCTGCCGCTGCGGCTGCCCTCCCTCGCCCAGCGTCCCGAGGACATCCCGTCCCTCGCCGGTCACCTCCTGGACCGCTGTGTGCAGCGGCACAAGCTCCCCCAGCTGGCCATCTCCCCCGCCGGGGTGGTCGCGCTGACGGCCGCGGAGTGGCCGGGCAACGTCCGGGAGCTGGCCAATAGCCTGGAACGCGCGGCCGTGCTCGCCGCCGCCGACCGGTCCGCGACGGTCGATCCCCGCCACCTGTTCCCCGGCACCGCCGCCTGGACGGACGAGACCGAGGCGATCACCTTCCAGGAGGCCACCCGCCGTTTCCAGGCCCAGCTCCTCGAGCGCAGCCTGGAGGAGACGAACTGGAACGTCTCGGAGACG
The DNA here is from genome assembly GCA_964436045.1 of uncultured Rickettsiales bacterium. Taxonomy (GTDB): domain Bacteria; phylum Myxococcota_A; class UBA796; order UBA9615; family CAYRNR01; genus CAYTBN01. The sequence continues at coordinate 47,052 of CAYTBN010000038.1, forward strand.
GCCCGGCGCCTGGATCTGGCGCGCTCCTACCTCTACGACCTGATCAAGGCCCACGGCTTGCAAAGGCGGTAATGGATCCGCGGTCGGATCAGGAGGGGTCGTGGATCGCGATGGGGATCGGGCGGGTCTTCAGGACCAGATGGGCAGCGTCGAGTTGGCCGTCGCCGTCGGTGTCGGTGTCCAGGTCGACCAGGTTGCGGATGCCCGAGGCCTCGGTATCGTCCACGTCGGCGAGGGCGCGCAGCAGGGACGAAGCCTTCACGTAGCCCTCGATGGTCAGGTCGTCGACGGGCAGGTCGGGGTCGGTCGGGTCAAGCTGGCCGAACATCGCCAGCCCGTCCACCCGCACGTGCCGCCACTCGCCGCCCAGCGTCACCGGTAGGTAGGCGTAGGTGGCCGAGCCGAAGATGGTGCCCCCCTCGCCGACCACGGTCGGCGCCGCGAAGGGGTAGCCGACGTTCTCGCGGATCACGTAGGGCTGTCCGGGCTGCGCCTCCAGTCGCTTGCCCGGGCCCCAGACCCAGTTGCTGGCCAGGGCCGGCAGATCGTCGGCCGTATCCAGGTGCTCGCTGACCAGCAGCAGCGGTCCGGACACGGTCAGCTGGGTGTTGAGTACCGGTCCGGCGAGGCCGTTGCTCCCCAGCTCGGTCACCCCCAGCTCCGCGCCGATCTCGTAACCCAGCCCCTCGGGTGTCGCGGTCTGGAACGTGCTGCTCATCGCCCGGGCCGGCCGGGAGGGGAGCTGGGCCGCGAAGATGTACTCGGTGTTGGACCGCAGCGGTGCCGGCGGCAGGCACTCCACCACGTGGATCGTCCAGTCGTGTACACAGGCCAGCGGCTCGAGCTCGTCGCCCGACTCACCCAACCACGCGATCACGTCCCGGTCCGCCGGGGAGTCCCACGCCAGCTCGATACGCAGGGGCGTGTCCTCCGGCACAGCGGCCGCGCCGTCCCCCGGGAAGAGGGCGACGATACCCTGCTCTTCCATGCCCGCGGCGTAGTACTCCAGGGTGCACCCGCCGGACAGGGGTATCGATGTCAAAATGAATATAGGTAGACCCGCTCATCTCATGCTGCTTTGTCTAACGTAACGACGGTTCGTTACGGTGCAACCGGGGGCGGAGCTACGGGGCCGCGGAGGCCTCCCCGTCCAGCGTGCGTAGCAGCACTTCGAGGGCCTTGTCGGTGGGATCCTGGAAGACCCGCAGGTCGAACTCGGGGGCGGCGGCCAGCAGGTGGTCGAAGATGTCCGCCTGGATACCCTCGTACTCGACCCAGGCGGTGGTCTTGGTGAAGACGTAGACCTGGATCGGCAGCCCCTTGGAGCTTGGGGCCAGCTGGCGGACCAGGAAGGTCAGCCCCTCCTGGTGGACGCGTGGGTGGTTGCGCAGGTAGGCGGTGACGTAGGCCCGGAAGGTGCCCACGTTGGTCAGCCGCCGGCCGTTGATCTCGATGGAGCCATCCACTCCGTGCTCGGCGTTGTGGGCCGCCACCTCGGCTTCTTTACGCTCGAGGTACTCGCGGATGAACTCGATCTTGCGATAGCGGTCCAGCATCTGGTCGTCGCAGAAACGGATCGACGAGACGTCGATGTCCATCGACCGGCAGATCCGGCGACCGCCGGCGTCCGACATCCCGCGCCAGTTCTTGAACGAATCCGAGATCAGCGCGTAGGTCGGGATCATCGTGATCGTCTTGTCCCAGTTCTGGACCTTGACCGTGGTCAGCGAGACGTCGATCACCGTGCCGTCGGCACCGAACTTGGGCAGCGCGATCCAGTCGCCGATGCGGACCATGTCGTTGGTCGTCAGCTGGATGCCCCCGACGAATCCCAGGATCGGGTCCTTGAACACCAACATCAGCACCGCGGTCAGCGCGCCCATGCCGCCGAGGAAGAACTTCGGGGACTCGTTCAGCAGGATCGACAGCACGAAGATGCCGATCGCGAAGAACAGCACCACCTTGACCACCTGGACGAAGCCGCGGATCGGCACCCGCTGCGCCACGTCGAAGGTCCGGTAGATGCTCACCACCCCGTTGAGCAGGGCGTCGATGACCAGCGCCCCCACGAGCAGCATGTAGATGTTCGCGGCCGAATGGGTCGCCGAGATCCACGACGGCAGCTCCTCGAACGGCAACGAGGCGGCCACGTAGATCACCACGGCAGGCGCGATATGGGCCGCTCGGTTGAACAGCCGCTTCTCCAGCAACGCGTCGTCCCAGCGGGTGCCGCTGCGCTTGACCGCACTGCGGATGACCCGCAGCAGGACCCGCTTGGTCAACAGGTTGGCCAGCCATGCCAGCAACACCACCGCGACCGCCAGCGCAGCCCGCGCCAGCACCTCGGTCAGCTGGGGTGCCAGGTTCAACTTTCCGATCCACTCGCTCATGAATTCGAGCATGGGACTCCCTCCCGGAAGTGGGGGGCATGCTACCAGAGGAGTCGGTCCCCGGATCGACGGCTCACGGCTCCAGCCCCGCTGCAATCCCCTTGAAACCGTTTCCCTGACCGACCCTCGCTAGGCTGGGTCGTGGACGGCGACGGGGGTCGCAGGTCCCGAGAGGAGTGGCCTCGTGCTGGAGTTCTTTCGCCGGATCTTCCGGAATCCCGCGCCCGTGGCGTCCGAACCGGACGCGGGCCCGGCGGCGGCGGTCGAGTTCATACGCGAGGACAGTCGGGAACTGATGGGGCACACGATGACCTACCGGATCCACCGGGGCCCCGACGAGTCTTCGGCCAAGGCGTATCTCCACGCCCAGACAGTCGATCGCGGCCTCCTGTACCTTGTCGTGGAGACCCCGGACGGGACCTGGTGCCGGGACAGGGACGGGATCTACCGCGAGTAGAGTGCCGAGCCAGCAAGAGGAGGGTGACCATGCTTCGTTCGATTCCATTCGTCCTGGTCCTGCTGTTCACGAGCGTCGGTTGCGCGTCGACCGTGCAGTACGTGCCCTTCCCCAACCGCACCAAGGAGATGCCGCCCGATACGGCGCGGATCTACGTGATGCGACCGTCGTCGCTGGGATTCGCCGTTCCGATGGGGGTGTACGACGGGGACATCAAGGTCGGGCAGACCGGCGGGGGCGGATACCTGTGCTGGCAGCGCGCCGCTGGCGAGGTGACCCTCCGCGGCCAGGCCGAGAACAAGTCCGTGCTGACCATCCAGGCCGAGCCCGGCGAGAAGGTCTTCATCCACCAGAAGGTGTTGATGGGCATCGCGTTCGCTCGTAACAAGCTCGTCCAGCTGGGCAAGTCCGAGGGCCTGGACACCCTGGGCGACTGCGACAAGCCGGACATCGAGGTGGACCCGGCCACGGTGGCGGAGCTTGCGGAGAGCTCCGGGCTTCCGACGGCGGGCACATCCGGCGGCTCCGAGCCCCCCCCGCCCGTGGTCGTCGAGGTCCCCGAGGACGAGCAGAAGTTGCAGGCGGAGGCGCTGGGGTTCTTCCTCGATCGCTGCGGGATCGATCCGGACGGGCCAGGGCCCGCGGCCGCCGAGGGACAGTGGAACGTGTTCCGCGCGCGGGGGTACGAAGCCGAGCGGATCTTCCGCATCGCCTACTAGATCCCCGAGCCGTGCTCGTACACTTCGTTCAACGCCGCCGTGATGGCCACCGAGCGGACGCTCACCCCGCAGCTGACCCCCAGGGCCGAACCCACCTCCATCGTGGAGCTCCCCGAGGGCGTGGCTCCGGTGGCGTTGGGTGCGGGGGACGAGGATGACTACGACGGGGACGACGACGATTTCGATGACGATGACGACGATGACTTCGACGAGTTCGCCTTCCCCATCTCGTTCCTCTACCACGTCCCCCTGTCGCCCGGGACGTCGGTGGGGGTCTACCTCAAGCCGGGTATCACCTTCTTCAACCTGATGGCAGGCGACTACTACGACGTGGGCATCGGCCCCAGCTTTGCCATCGGCGTCGAGTTCCTCCAGCACAAGCGTGTCCACATCCCCCTGGAGCTGAGGTACGAGCCGCTGTGGAACGCCCAGCCCCACGATCCCGCGTAAGGCTCCATCGACTTCGGCGGCATGACGCTGGCGGTGGGGATCTCGATCTGACCGGCTCTGCGGCGACGAATCACCCCCGCCGCACGTGATACGACGGGAAGGTCCCGTACCCCTTGGGCAGCCGCGTCTGCCCCACGTACTCGCACGAAAAATCGGTGACGGCGTCGGCGGCGGCGAGGGCGGCGAAGGGGGCGGAGGCGTAGACGGTGCCCGGGGGTGTGATCTGCTCGATGCGGGCGGCGCGGCTGACGTGGGGGCCCATGTAGGTGTACTGGCCCGTGACCTGATCGGTGACCGCGTGGGCGGGGCCGGCGTGGAGGCCGATGCGGACCGAGAGGCCGTCTGGGAGGCCCGCGGCGGACCAGTCGGTGGCGGCGAAGTAGTCGGCCAGGTCGAGGGCGAAGCGGCCGGCGTCGGCCACCGACAGGAAGACCATGTACAGGGCGTCGCCCCAGGTGTTGCGGACCGCTGGCGGGTGGGGAGAGCGCTCTATCATCGCCGCGACCTCGCCGTACACGTGTTCGGCGAACCGGCGCAGCTGCACGTCGTCCAGGGTGCTGAAACGGACCACGTCGGCGAACAGCAGGCCCACCACCCGGTGGTCGGGGATCTCGGCCGAGGCCGGCGCGCCGGGGTCGACAGCGGAGGTCGCCTCGTCGGCGTGGGCGAGCTCGATGACCCCGGGATCCAGGCCCCGCGCCCGCCACAGGGCGATGGTGGCGGCCGTGCTGGCCGGGTCCGGGTCGTCGCGCCCGTCCCAGACTGCCGCCGGGGTCAGCTCGGCGCCCAGGGCCCGCGCCTTGAGCAGGGCCATCCCCAGGGTCACCCGGGCGGTGTACTCGAGGGCGGCGCGGTTGGCCAGCGCGTGCCGATCCCCCAGCACCTCGAGGGAGGTGGCTTCCCTCAGTACGCGGTCGAACCGTTCGCCCCAGCCGGCCCCCGGCACCAGCTCGACCCGCTGCTCGCGGAACTCGTCCTCGGGACAGGGCAGCACCAGGTGCAGCTCCGCACCCCGGCGCAGCATCGCCTCGGCGAACAGCAGGTCCGAGCCGCAGGTGGGGGTGACGTAACCAAAGGCGGGAGCCTCCCGCTCCAGCAGGGCGTCTATCTCCCCGGCCACCGAGACCTCTCGGTGGGGCGGGAAGCGTCGCGTGGCCCTGTCCGGGGCATCCAGCGGGTGCCCGCGGAACAGCGCCACGGGGGGCACTCGCAGGATCGCATCCAGCCGCCCGGCCTCGACGTCGCCGCCCTCCGACCCGCGCCCGGCCAGCAGGGACCGCGCCCGCTGTCGCAGCGCCCCCAGCTCCGCGTGCCGCCCCGCGGCCGCGTCGGCGGCTGCCCGGAAGTGAACCTCCGCACGGTCCAGCTCCCCCAGGATCAGGCTGGCCGCGCCCAACGCGGCCCGGACCTCGAAGGGGTCCTCCCCGGTCGCCTCGCGGCGCTCGAGCAGCTCGTCGCCCAGCTCTCGCGTCTTGCACGCCAGCTCCCGCGCCTCGGCGTCGTGCCCGAGCTCCAGGGCCAGCCCGGCCCCGCGGCTGGCGCAGGTCAACGCGTCGGTCCGGCGGCCGCTGTCCAGGGCCAGCCGCAACCCCAGCGCGTAGAGCCGGGCGGCCTCGTTCCGGTGGCGCGACCGCTTCTCGGGGTCGTGGGCCCGGTCGGCCAGCGCGCGATGGGTCCCCGCCAGCGCGGACAGGGTGTCGCCGTCGGTGTAGCCGTCGTCCACCAGCGCTTGCAGCTCCCGGTGCGCCCGGTGGGTGGCGCCGCTGTCGGCCAGCGCCCGTCCCAGCAGCTGGCGCAGCGGGCGGTCCTCGGGCCAGCGCTCCAGCCCGGCCGAGAACACGTCGAAGGCCAGCAGCGGCTCGCCGATGGCCAGCAGCTGCAGCCCCAGGCGTTGGTGGAAGGGCGGGGACAGCCTTGCCGGATCCCCCCGGCGGCCGCGCCACAGGGCGAGCAGGTCGCCCAGGTCGGACGACAGGGTCAGGTCGGCGGTCTCCCGCCAGCTGGTGGCCGGCGAGAGCGTGCCGTCCTCGCTCACCCGGCCTTCGTCGCCGTCACCCCAACTCTCCCGCGAGACACCGCCGGCCCGCTCCATCGCCCAGCGGGCGAACAGCTTGGAGCCGACCACGAAGCGGTTGCGGGCGACCTCCCGCACCACGCCGTTGATCACCAGCTGGTCCAGTGCCTCCTCGGTCCGGTCCACGTCGCCGTCGTGGATCTCGATCGCCGTTCGTTTCTTGAACCGGTCGCGGCTGGCGAAGATCTCGCGGAACAGGGTGCGGGCGTCGGTTCCGCAGGCGGTCCACCAGCGTTGGAAGTCCCCCCGCCGCTCCCGCAGGAAACGCTGGCCCGCCCGATCCACCTCGCTCCGGTCCGGCGGTGCCTCCCCGCGCTCCTCCCACATCCGTGCCAGCAGGTACTGCATCAGGTAGGGGTGCCCCCCCGCCTCGGCCAGCAACGCCCGCTCCGTGTCGGCCGGCAGACCGTCGGGGAAACCGACGCCGATCAGCGCGCGCAGGTCTTCGTCCTCCACCAGTCGCATCTCGATCAGCGTGACCACGTTGAAGAACGGCGAGCCGGCTGTGTTCCAGAGGTCGGCGCTGAGCAGGGTGCCGGCGATCATCACGTGGGTCCGCCGCCGCAGGGGACTCTGGCTTACCAGGAAGCGCAGGTTGGCGAAGAACGCCTTGGACCAGCCCTCGTTCCGCAGCTCGTCGACCTCGTCGAGCATCAGGAACAGCTGGATGTCCTCGTCCCGGGTCAGCTCCTCGCGCAGCCGCGCGAAGAAGGTGTCGAAGGCGTAGTCCTGGTCGACGTCGCCCCGGCGCATGGCGGCGATGGCCTCGGCGAGGCCTGGGGGATCGGGGCTGCGCAGGTGCGGCCGCAGTTCGTCGAGCACCTGGGCCAGGAGGGCGGATCGCGTCAGCTTGCCGAACTGGTGGGTCGACAGGAACACGGGCACCACGGTCTGCCCCGCCGGGCTCTCCGGCTGCCGCTCGATGCGCTCGCGGACCTGCAGCATCAGCGAGGTCTTGCCCAGCCGCGTCCCCCCCAGCACCGCGAACGACTCCCCCCGCCGCGCCCGCGCCGTGATCTCGTCCGCCAGCTCCCCCCGGCCCACGAACAGCTCCGCGCCGTCGATGGGTCGGTCGTGGACGTAGGGGCACGGGGGCGGCAGCATCGGGAGACTCCTCGGGGAAGTGTGCCATCAATGGGACGGCGCCGGGAGAGTCGACCCACTCTGCTGACGGAGGATTGGCCCGACCGAGGGTTTTACTACCCCAGCACACGATGTAGCCCGTGTCCCCTCGCCGCCCTCAACGAAGGATGGGAACCCGGTAGGCCTCCAGCCGTTTGTCGTGGGTCACCAGGACAAAGCCGGCGCGTGCCTGCGCCACCAGCAGCCGATCGAACGGGTCACGATGATGCCAGGGGAGGGCTCTGACCTCGAGGGCATCCCGATGTGTGATGGGAAGCCAGTCGATGTGGGTCTGCGCGAGCGCGCCGGGTAACCACTGCTCCGCGGGCCCCGGCAGCTCGAGCTTGCCCAGGGATTGTTTGATCGCGATCTCCAGCGCGTTGACCGCGCTGGCGTAGACCTCGTTGGTCGGATCGGTGATGGCAGCGACGGCCCGGTCCGACAGTCTGGAAGGATCGCCCAGTGCCCACAACAGGACGTGGGTATCCAGCAGTAGCCTCACGATCCGTCGCCATCGAACGCCGCGGCGATATCGTCGGGTAGATCGTCGAAGTCGGCGGCCATGTGGATGTGACCCGCGAACTGACCCAGGACTCGGATTCGTGGGGCATCCTCCAGGGGGACGAGGCGCGCAACGGGTTTTCCCGCCCTGGCGATGACGATCTGCTCGCCGTCCTCCACCCGTTCGAGGAGTCGGGAGAGGTGGGTCTTGGCGTGGTGGATGTTGACCTGCTCCACGGTACCTCCGATCGTGATTGACTAAGCTTAGTCTAGTTGGCTCGGGACGGGCTGGCAACCGCGCCCTCGATCGAAGGCCGGACGAGCGGTCCGGCCGGGTGAAACCGCCGTGAAATTGCCTTGGTCCGGGGACGAGTCCATGCTGGCGTTGTATGGTCGAGAGAATGAAGGAGGGAGATCCCATGAAGACGACGTTCATCCCTGTGCTGCTGGTTGGCCTGTTTGCGGCGGGCTGCGGTGCCACCACCAAACAGTACGTGACCTTTCCGGACCAGAGCGTGACGATCGAGGATCCGAACAAGGCGCGGATCTACGTCTATCGCGACTCGATCCTCGGATCGGCGATCCCCTTCCTGGTGTTCGAGAACGAGGACACGCCAGAGGAGATCGCCATCGGGATCACCGGACCCAACGGTTACCTCTGCTGGGAGCGCGAGCCGGGAGCGTTGAACCTGACGTCGAAGGCCGAGAACGAGGCCGAGCTGGCCATCGATCTGGTGGCCGGGGCCGTCTACTACGTCCAGCAGCACGCCACCATGGGGATCATGTTCGCGCGCAACGTCCTGGAGCTCGAGCCGGAGGAAGATGCCCGCGTGGACCAGGAGGACTGCAAGCCGCCCAAGCTGGAGCTCGGCGGCTCCTAGGAGCGTTCGGGGAGACTCAGCCGTTGGGTGGCACCCGGGCTAGGCGGGGCGATCAGTCGTCGTCCTCTACCTCGCGTTCCTCTCGCCGTTCCTCGAGGCGCCGCTCCCACCGTGGCCACCGCGGCCGCGACATAGACCGTCGCCACCACCGGAAACGCGATCCAGAACGCCCGCGGGATGACCTTTCCCGGGTGCACGATTTCGCCGCCCAGCTCGATGATTCCGTTGGCGCCGAGGTACGTGAACGTCAGCAGGGCCGTACCCAGCAACAGCTTGCCACCGCCCGTGCCCAGCGCCCCGTCGAAGTGAGCGACCTCCAGGGCCGCCGAACCGCGGGCGGCGTAGAACACCAGCGCGGCCAGCAGCGTGAGCACCAGCGCGCCCTGGACCTGGGCCGCCAACCGGACGCCGACCACGTTCACCGCGAACAGCGCGGTGACCAGACCCATCGCGACCAGCGTGGGGGACAGCCCGGGCTGGAGTGTCTGTAGGTACCGGGCGCATCCCTGCGCATACAGTGGGATCTGCCCGAAGAACGCCGCCAGGGCGTAGACCCAGACGCCCACGAAGGCCAGCCCGGGCGAGACCAGCCGACTCGGCACGCGATAGCTGGCTCCGGTACAGGGAACGGCGGCTCCGAGCATGGCCAGTGGCATCATCGAGACCAGCACCGGAACCGCAGCAAGGGCATAGGCCAGCGGCAGCGCCGGCCCGACGATGTCCAGCGCGATGCCCGTGAACACGAACACGCCGCCACCGATCATGAAACCGACGGCGATGAAGGTCACCGCCGGCAGCCCGAGCACCCGCTGGAGTCGTACCTCTTGCATCCCCGAATCCCGCAACTCGCTACTCCTCGATATCCAGCCGCCGCACCCGGATGTAGGTCCGCATCAGCCGCATGGCGAAGCGGTACTGGTCGCCGCGGCGTTGCAGGACGCTGAACAGCTCCAGGTTCTGCAGGTCGCGGTCGAAGGCGTCCGTGTCATCGAAGGCTGACGCGGTGCGGTCCAGGAGCATGGCGCGGGTGATCTGGCTCTCGCCTTCGGCCGCCACCGCGTCCAGGATCGCGCGCTGGCCCGCGCCCAGGTAGTGGCTGAGGATCTCGCCGAAGTAGCCCTTCTTCAGCGCCAGGTAGCTGTCCACCGCCGCCCGCACGTCGGCGGTGTCGATGGTGACGGGCCGCTGCTCGCCGGCCAGCTTGGCCGTCTCGGAGCACAGCTGGCGGCAGACCATCGGGTGGCCGCCGCTCAGGTCGTACAGCGCGGCCACCGCCGGATCGCTGAAGCCGAGGCCCATGCCCGAGCCCAGGGTCGACACCATCTCGGCGGTCTCCGCCGCGCTCAGCGGGCCCACGTAGAACTCCGACAGGTACTGGAAGATCGGGTTGTCCCGCCCGCCCCAGCGCCCCTGCAGGCACAGCTGGGCGTCGGCGCCGATCACCGCGAACGAGAACACGTCGCGGAAGTCGGTCTGGTGCAGGCCGCGCAGCAGGCGGAAGAAGGCGTCGTAGTGGGCGAACCCCTCGTGGAAGGACCCGGTGCCCAGCTCGTGGGGGATCAGGTTCTCGATCTCGTCGATCAGGAAGAACAGCGTGGAGATGTCCTGGGTTTCCAGGATCGCCTCGCGCAGGGTCCGCAGGTTGCCCTCGAACGCGACCATCGCCCCGTCGGGATCCTCGGGCAGGGCGGCCAGCTCGGGCGGCTCGATCTGGGGGAACTTACCCCGCCAGTCCTCCAGCGCCCGGTCGCACAGCAGCCGCGCCAGCGCCACGCACGACGACGAGGACACCTCCTGCAGGTCGACCATCGCCACCACCGCGTCCGAGAGGTGGCCGCGCAGCCGGTGGGCCAGGGAGGTCTTGCCCATCTTGCGGATGCCGAACAGGCCGAACACCTCACCCCTGTGGGCCTTGCGCACCAGGGTGCGCAGCACCTGGCCACGGCCGAAGAACTCCGCCGGATCCAGCACCGGGTCTTTCTTGTCGAACAGGTCCTCGCCCAGCAGCCACTGGCTGCGCAGCTGGGCCAGCATCGCCCGCGGCCGCAATTCGGCGACCGCGTCCCGCAGCGTGCGCTCCTCCAGCGGGAACATCCGCAGCCGCGGCTGCTCGATCATCGAGGACATGATCAGCTCGATGGTGCCCGCGCTGGGCCGTCCGGCCGACACCAGGATCGCAAGCCCACCCCGCTGTCCGCCGGGGCCCGCCAGGGCGCGTCGGGCTGCGATGACGTCCTCCTGGGATGGCGGCCGCCCCGTGTAGACCCGAACCCGCGCCTGGTCCAGCTCCCGCCACCAGCCCGACAGGGGCCGCCCCGTGTTGGTCAGCAACAGCTCGACGAATCCCTCGCGTGACTGCTGTACTGGCCGCGCGTCGAGGCCCAGCAGCGCGGCCAGCACCTCGATCACCCGGTAGGTCTCCAGCCGGTGGACCATCGCCGTCGCCTGGCGGACCGCGAACGGGCGGGTCTCGGGGATGTGAAACGCTCGCTCCAGGGCCAGGGCGGCGTGGCCGTAGCGCAGCAGCTTGTGGTGTACGTCCGCGAGCCGCAGCCACAGGTAGCCGTCGTCGGGGTGGCGGCGGGCGTATTCCTCGCAGGCAGCCTGCACGGCCTTGAGGTAGGGGACTGAATCCTCGATGGCGTCCGCGGCGGTCAACAGCTGCTCGCGGCAGTCCCGCTCCTCGAGCAGCTCGACGATGCCGGCCGTCAACACTCCCAGCGAAGGATCGGTGGTCTCCTCGTACAGGGCGCGCAGCCGGTCCACGATCATCGGCGCCAGGTCCGGCCGCCGGCCCGCCACCTTCAACAGCGCCGGGTACAGCACTACCAGGGAACCGCCGGACGGCTGGGTCCAGATGATGTGCTCCTCGAGTTCGGTGGTCACCAGTGCGTCGGTCAGGCAGTCGACGGCCTCGGCGGTGGGGTTCTGGGCGACGGCCTGCTCGGCGTGCTCGATGGCGTCCCCGGTTCGGCCCTCGGCCAGCTCGACTCGGGCCAGGGGCACGAGGAAACGCAGGCGCGGCTCGGGCATCGTCAGCGACCGCTCGTAGATCACAGCGGCCTTGTCGTCCACCCGGCCCCGCTGGGCGTAGCCGAGCGCCAGCAAGGGCAGCAGGGGCGACGTTCCGCTGCGCTCCACCTGCGCCTCGATGCGCGTCAGCAGATCGTCCTCGAGCAGCCCCAGCGATCGCTGGGCTTCCAGGAGTTCGGCGAGCTGATCCGGGCCCAGCTCGCCCGCGCGGCTCAGTTCCAGGATCGTGTCCCTCACCCCCTGGGTGTCGCCGACCCGCGAGTAGAATTCGAACATCCGCTGCAACACGGTGGTGTCCTCGGGCCAGCTGGCGTGGGCCCGTTGCAGGATCGCTTCCTCGTCGCGGGCGTTGCCCTCCTTCTGATGGATACGGGCGATGCGCAGGTAGGGCTTTCGCCAGCCGGGCGCCAGCGCCGCCAGGTAGGAGTAGGCCGCCAGCGCCAGCCGCAACTTGCCCAGCCAGTAGAACAGGTCGCCCTGCACCACCAGAAATCCGAATGCAGCCAGCAGCAGCCCGCCGATCAGTAACAACAGGCGGCCCAACGACCGCCGGGCGGCGCGCTGCTCCTGCTTGCGCTCGGTCAGGGTCAGCAGGTCGCGGGCGTCCAGGTGTCCTGGTTGGAGCTGGATCAAGGTGTCGCAGGCGGTGACGGCGTCGTCCCAGCGCTGGTCGGAGGCGGCGCTGCGGCAGTCTTCGTACACTTCGGCCAGTCGCTCTTCACCCACCGCCCACTGGGCCCACTCCTTGCGCTGCAGCAGCTTGGGATCGTCGGGGATGAAGCGCAGCGCGGCGTGGGTCAGCACCAGGATGTCGCGGGCGTAGCGGTCCGACATCGGCTGGTCCAGCGCCAGCCCCTGTAGCTGCTCGCCGAGGGCGCGGTTCCAGCGGCGCAGCACCGGGGCGCTGTCGGGAAGGGCGCCCTGGGCCAGGTACAGGTAGTACTCGGCCGCGCGCGGATCCCCGTCCTCCAGCAGCTGGCTGCCGAAGTGGTAGTGGGCGGCGGCGTCGAGAACCGTGGGCGCGGGCAGGCACTCGAACCCCACCTCGCGGGCCGCGGCCAGCAGGTCGACGATGTCCAGGTCGCAGCGCGGTCCCCGGTCCGGGGGCACCCGATCTCGGCAACTGTGGACCAGCTCCTCGAGCCTTCCGTCGGCGCGTTCGAGCCAGTCAGCGGCGTCATCGGCCTCTGCGTCCGCGCAGGGACGGGGATGGCCCAGGGACGCGAGCAGCTCGCGGTCCTCGGAGGTCAGGCTCGCCAGCGGGGAGGTGCCCAGCCGCAGGCTCTTGGTCGATGGCGTGCCGGGTCCGCCACGAGCGGCTCCCGCGGGCGCCAGCGCCAGGGCGATCAGCAGAAGTGTGTGGAGGACCCGGACCACGGGGGGATCATGGAACGGCGGCGACTCAGGACGCAAACATGGCGAAGGGGTAGGAGACTTCGTATTCCTCCCCCGTCGCCGGGAAGTTCCAGCGCTTGATGCGGCGCTGGATGCACGAGGCCAGCTCGGCGCTGTCCGTGCTGTTGTCGATGAGCCAGACCTCGAGCACGCTGCCGTCCTCGGCGACCACGATGGTCACCTCGATGCGTCCCTCGATGTCGGGCGTCGTCTTGATGATGCGGTCGTAGCAGGCCTTGATCTGACCCTTGTTCTTGCCGACCACATCGGTGATCCCGGAGGGATCCGTGCCGGGATCGAGCTGGGGTGTCTCCAGCTCCAGCCGGGTCACGACCTCGGTCTGGGTGCGCGTGCCGGGTCCGGTGGTCACGGGTCCCGAGGTCCGCGGTCCGCCGGTCAGTCCCTCGAGCCCGTCGGGTCCGGTGGGAAGGTTGCGGAGGATCGGCTCACCACCGATGCCCGCGATCGCCACCCGTCCTGCGGCGTCCAGGGCGAGGTCCAGGTCCCGCTGCAGCGCTCCGGGTTCCCCCACCAGGTCGCGGATCGCCAGGTCGGAGCGGGTGTTGCCGTCGGTGCCCATCAGAGCGGGCGCCAGCCCGACCCCCTCCATCGCCTCCCGGGCCCGCTCGCGACGCTGATCCCGGGTCAACTCTTCGTCGCCGCCCGCGTCGGCCTCTGCGGAGCCGTCGTCCTTCGGATCCGTCGCCGGATCGGTCTCGTCCGGCACCGGCCGCGTGTCCGTCGAGTCGACCTCGGCCAGCCCCTCGTCGTCGATGGGCGGAGGCAGCTCCTGGTCGTCCTCGAGGGGATCCTCGGTGAACCAGACCTGGGCAAAACGTTTGTTGATCTGGTCGATGGAGACCGACTGGGGCGGCGGTCGCGAGTTGATGTAGCTGTACCCCACCAGGTTCAGCACCAGCGAGAACGCCACGAACGCCGTGAACACCCAGTCCATCTGTCCGAAGGCCAGGGGACTGAACGATGCCTCGACCCGCCGCGGCTCCGGCGGCGCCTGCACGAACTGGAACAGGATCGTGGTACCCGCCAGCTGCACCTTCCCCCGCACCCCGGGATCCAGCGGAATCCAGGTGTCAGCTCCCCGGCGCGCGCCCCGGTCCAGCGCGACCTGGGCCAGCGGCTGCACCGAGTCGTCGACGAACAACTTGCCGCCGAACGCGCTCCGCGCCAGCAGGTGGTAACGGCCGCCGCGGGCCACGAAGAGACGGTGCTGCTGGGGCAGATCGCTGCCCGGCAGCACGAAAGTGTTCCGCACGGATTCACCCACCGTCACCGTCTCGCCGCGGCGGATCAGCCGCTCCTCGACGATGCGGGGACCGCGGATGATTCCGATCCTGAGGACCTTGCCCGCCGGAGCGCCGCTCCGACCGCGGTGTTTGCTACCTGATCGCCGCTCGCTCATCTTGTTGCCCTTTCCCCGCCCAATCGCCCGGCGTGGTGCTTGTCGTCCGTCCGTCGTTGTCGAAATGCACGGGGCGAGCCAACGTCGGACGCACGGGGGCATCGAGGCGATGCCGAGCGGTCAGGTCCGGGGGCGAGGTGTCTCGCGGGGGAGGGAGTGTCGGGTGGAGCGGACGCGGGTTGAGCGAGCTGTCCGCTATTCCGGACAGCTTCACTCGAAGCGGAACAGGTAGAACGAATAGCCCGCGCGAGCGATGGGTGTGTGGCGCCGCAGCCAGTCGGTGGCCACGCCCGTCTCGAGGGCGGTCAGCTCGCCGCGGATCAGCATGTTGGTCGAGATGGCGTAGACCCCGGGTGGGGGATGGGGCGAGTGCCACGCCTCTTCCGTGATCAGCTCGTAGTCGATGCCGTAGTGCTCGGGCGCCCCGCTGACGATCCAGGGGTAGAGCAGGATCACCCGGGCGACACCGAGCTCGTCCATCGTGCGCTTCAGGGCCGGCAGGTCCTGACCCCAGTCGATGTTGGAGTCGTCCAGCACCCGGTGGCCGAACTCGGGGCCGCCGGCCAGCCCATTGAAGTAGGAGAGGTGGTGGGGGTGGATGCGAAGGGTGCCCGACAGGCACCACAGCGCCATCGCCCCGGCGAACACCCAGCGCGGCACTCCGCCCCGCCAGTCGACCCCCAGGCGCCCGATCCACAGGAACAGAAAGGGGAACACGGGGAGGATGTAGCGGACGCCCACGTTGGCGGCCAGGGCGGAGGTGGCGAAGAAGAACACCAGCGGCGGCAGCAGCAGGAAGGCCTCGTCCAGGGCTTCGCGCAGGGTGTGGCGCAGCCGCAGGTTGGCCCCGACCATGAGCAGCAACACCGGCACCCGCGACTTGAAGACCGCGGCGGCCAGGAAGTACCACCACCAGCCCCCCTCGCGGAACCGGCCCAGCAGGTAGAACGCGTAGTCCGGGTCGTGGTCCGCGTTGACCCGCGTCAGCCCCTCCAGGTAGGCGCTGGGCCGCGGCGGGAAGCCATACGCGGCCCACACGACGATCCCGGCCACCAGCGCCATCGCCCCGAGGCCGACGGCGGCGGACAGTGCCCGCCTGGGCCACTCGTCCGGGCCTCCTGCGGCTCCCTCGAACGGGCGCGCGACCCACAGGCCGACCAGCAGCGCCGCGACCGGTCCGGTGAACGCTCCGGAGAACTTGGCCGCCATCGCCAGGCCGATCCCCAGCGCCGCGCCCAGCAGGTGGCCGAAGTGGCCCCGGCGCAGGTAGGCCCACAGGTGGAAGAAGGTCACGAAGTAGAAGCAGGCCAGGCCCACATCCATGGTCACCCAGCGGGCGTGGCCCAGCACCGTGGGGCAGGTGGTGTACAGCCCCAGGGAGAGCAACGCGCCCCAGGGCCCCCACAGCGCACGCGCCCAGACGAACAGGTAGATCCCCAGCAGCACTCCGAGCAGCACCGTCGGCATCCGGCCCCAGAACAGGAGCCGATCCGCGTCGTTGCCGTAGAGGAAGCGCCTGCCGAAGCCCCACTCGTCCGGCGGGATCGCCGTCCAGCCCGGATCCTCCAGATCCAGTTGCGGGCCCAGCGCCAGCAGCGGAGTCGCCGCCAGCATCTTGAGCAGGGGCGGATGCTGGGGGTTCAGGCGGCGGTCGGCCGTGGCCAGGTAGGTGTAGCCCGCCGGCAGGTGGGTCACCTCGTCCGACGTGCAGCTCTTGCCCGCCATGCTGTGGATCGCCAGCCCGGCGAACAGCGCCAGCATCAGCGCCGCGGCGACGGTCACGTGGGTGGGTCGGGGTACGTGGGCCTCGGCAGGATCCATCACCCGATCATGGTAGGGAGGGGCCTCCTGGGCGGTCAAGTGCGCTCATATTGCAACGCAACAAAACCGTTGACTCATTGTGCAAACGCACATAGGATTCCTCGGGCGGCGGCGACGCTGATCCCGGAACCACTCAAGAACGTGGAGGAATTCCGATGATCCACGGCAACTGGCTCCAGCGCTGGTCCCTCTACGCACCGCAAAAAACCGCCCTGTTCGAGCTGGAGTCAGGCCGCGGGGTCAGCTATCGCGAGCTGGCCCGGCGGGCGGATCGGTCCGCCACACTGCTGCGGGACCGCTACGGCGTCCGGACCGGCCAGCGCGTGGCCGTGCTGGGGGGAAACCGGATCGAGCAGGTGGAGCTCTACTTCGCCGCCGCGAAGCTCGGCGCGATCCTGGTTCCGGTCAACTGGCGCCTGGCTCCGGACGAGGTGGCCTACGTGCTCGGCGACAGCGAGCCGACCCTGCTGGTCTACGGCGACGATGTGGCCGCGACCGTCGCCGCGCTGGCGGACGCGGGCTGGAGAGGCCGGACCCTGGCCCTGGACGGCGGCGGCGAGACCTACGGGACGCTCCGTGACCGGTCCCCGGACCACCCGGTGACCTGCGAGGCCGTGGGGGAGGACACCCCGCTGATGTTGCTCTACACCAGCGGGACCACGGGCCGGCCCAAGGGCGCGGTGCTGACCCACGGCACCATCACCTGGAACGCCATCAACACCGCCACGGGCTGGGACCTGCACACCGACGACGTGACCATCACCCACACCCCGTTCTTCCACACGGGCGGCTGGAACGTGTTGACCCTGCCCCTGCTGCACCGGGGCGGCACGGTGGTGCTGGCCGAGCGCTTCGACCCCACCGCGACCCTGGACGCCATCGGCCGTCTTGGCGTGAGCGTGCTGTTCGCGGTGCCGACCATGTTCCAGATGATGCTGGAGTCCGAGCGGTTCGCCACCGCGGACCTGTCGCCCGTGCGCTTCTTCATCAGCGGCGGCGCTCCCTGTCCCGTGCCGCTGATCGAGGCATTCTCCGCCCGCGGCGCCGTGTTCAAGCAGGGATACGGGCTGACCGAGGTCGGCCCCAACTGCTTCGTGCTCCATGAACGGGACGCGGTCCGCAAGGCGGGCTCCGTGGGCTTCCCGACCCTCCACCTCGATACCCGGGTGGTGAACGTGGACGGTGACGAGGTGGGACCCGACCAGGTGGGCGAGCTGCAGCTGCGGGGACCGACGGTCTGCGCGGGATACTGGGGCAACGACGGCGCCAGCGCCGCGGCCCTGCGCGCTGGCGGGTGGTTTGCCACCGGCGACCTGTTCCGGCGCGACGCCGAGGGCTACCACTACGTCGTCGGACGGCTCAAGGAGATGTTCATCAGCGGCGGCGAGAACGTCTACCCCGCGGAGATCGAGCGGGTTCTCTACCAGGTGCCCGCCATCACCGAGGCGGCGGTGGTCGGTGCTCCCGATCCGCGCTGGGGCGAGGTCGGGCACGCCTTCGTGGCCTTTGGCCCCGGCGAGACCGGACCGGATCCCGCCTCGATCCTCGCCCTATGCCAGCAGCGCCTGGCGCGGTACAAGGTCCCCAAGCGCTTGACGGTGCTGCCAGAGCTGCCCAAGGGGGCGTCCGGCAAGATCCAGAAGCGGGATCTGCAGGAGATGGCCCATGACCAGCGGTGATCACGACCCGGTCGATCCCACCCGCAAGCTGATGGACCTGTGGACCGAGGCCGCGCGGGGGTACACCGACGCGGTGGAGTCGTTCTGGACCGCCGCTGGCGACGCGATGAAGCAGGCGCCGGCCCAGGCCGCCGACCCTGCTGCGTCCTTCGAGCAGATGGGCCGCGCCTGGCAGGACGGGCTCGCCAACCTGGCGTCGCTGCAGGCGCGCTTCGTCGAGCGCGTGCTCGAAGGCATGCCGGACACCGCCGAGGGCAGGATCGAGGCCCAGACCTTCGGCCAACTGCGGCGAATGGCCGAGGGCCAATGGCAGGAGTCCCTGGAGCGAATGGCCCAGACCCCGGCGGACCTGGCCGGCGGACTCCAGGGTGCTGATCCGGAGCGGCTCGGCGGCCTGTGGCAGAGCTTGGTCCGCGAATACCTGGCCGATCTGGAGGCGATGCCGGCAGACGCATTCAAACTCGACCTGGCACCGCTGGCCGAGGCGTGGGGCAAGGTGGCGGCGGGGCAGGGCGACGCGGACGCTCGCAAGATGATCGATCGGCTGGCGGAGTCGGCCGCCGTCAAGCTGCGTCACGGTTCGGAGGTCTACGCCGATCCCGATTCCACCCAGGTCGGCCTGACCCCGCGCGAGTGTGTCCACGAGCAGGGCAAGCTCCGGTTGTACCGCTACTCGCTGCCCGAGGACGCCGAGCCGGTCGACCCGGCGGTGGACGCCGACCCGGTGCTGATCGTCTACTCGATCATCAACCGGCCCTACATCCTCGATCTGCTGCCCGGCTTCAGCTTCGTCGAGCACCTGCTCCAGCAGGGGCTGGATGTTTATCTGATCGACTGGGGCGAGACCGAGATCGGGGATCGCACCACCACCTTGGACAGCTACATCGACCCGGGGATCGGTGGCTGCGTCGACGCCATCCGCGCGCGGACCGGGGCCGGGAAGGTCTCGTTGTTCGGCCACTGCATCGGCGGCAACCTCGCGCTGATGTACGCGGCGCTGCACCCCGACGACGTGGCGCGGTTGATCACGCTGACCACGCCGATCACCGCCGCGGAGGGCGGGGTGGTCGCGCTGTGGACCGATCCGGCGGTCTTCCCCGTGGACGCCGTCGTCGACAGCACCGGCCACATGCCGGCCAAGCTGATCCGCTACACCTTCATGGCCATCAAGCCCTACTACGAGGTCATGAAGTGGAAGATGTTCCTCGAGAACCTGGGCAACGACGCGGTGATGACCCTGTTCATGCCCGTGGATCGCTGGGCCAACGAGAACGTGGACATCCCCGGGGAGGCCTTCCGCAAGTTCATCCGGGAGGTGCTCCACGACGATCGCTTCCGCCGCGGCGAGACGCGGATCAACGGCCGCAAGGTGGAGCTGTCGGCCATCGACTGCCCGCTGATGAACCTGACGGCGACCAAGGACTGGATCGTGCCGCCGGAGTCGGCCGACTTCCTCGGCGACCTGGTGGGCAGCGAGGACACCCGGCTGGTGCACATCGACGGTGCCCACGTGGGCATCATGATCGACCCCCGCGCCCGCCCGATCTGGACGACCATGAGTGATTTCCTCCTGGAGTCGGATGTTGACTGAGAGGCTGGGAATGGGGGTGCCACGGTCGGCGGGGCCGGCCCCGGTTCCACGGCCCCCCCGCCCGGGCACCCCACCCGGGCCCCCCACCA
>CAYTBN010000039.1:0-43887 GCA_964436045.1 uncultured Rickettsiales bacterium
TCTCGGTCTCGGTCTCGGTCTCGGTCTCGGTCTCGGTCTCGGTCTCGGTCTCGGAATACTCCAGCTCCGCACTCACGAACGTCACCCGTCCCACCTCGACGCGCACATCCATGCTCTCGGTCTTCATTCCCGGCGCCGCCACCTCCAGCGTATGGTCCCCGGGCGCGACCGCCACCCGCACGCGCCCCTCGAACACCGCCCGGCGGGTGTCCCCGACCTGCAGCTGCGCGCCGTCCACCTGCCCCTCCGGGCCCCTGATGATCGCCAGCATCTCGCCGGTCTTCACCGCCGGCTCCAAAACGATCGGCGGCAGCTCCAGCGGGCCCTCCCCCGGCAACTCGACGCGCTGGGTGACATACCCCTCGGCCCCGATCTGCAGGTGCGAGACGTCGTCGGCGATCCGCAGCGAGACGGGCCCTTCCGCCAGCGACTCCCGCGCACAATGGGGGTGGGGCACGTCGACCCAGCCGCCGGGGGACAGGGAGAAACGGATCTGCCGCCCGGACGCGGGCGGAGGAGGCGGAAGTCGCGTCTTCTCGCGAGCCGGCGCAGCGACGCTGATCCCGAACACCAGCCGCCAGCGCGGCGAAGCCACCGCGGCGCCCATCGCCGAGCCGCCAGCCACCCCGACCGCCACCTCGGGAATCGGCCGCACCCGAACGCCGGCCAGCCACTCGCCGGGGCTGCTGCGGTCGCCGACCGCGTGGTCGCCGAACACCTCGGCCACGATCCCGATGGTCGGCTGGGGGTGCACGCTCAGAGCCGCCCGGTAGGTGAAACCCCGGCCCACCTGCACGTCGATCACCTCGACCTCCGGCGCGAAGCGGTACCCCAGGTTGCCACCGAGCCGGACCGGGCCGACGTAGGCCCCCGCGACAAGCATCGGCGCGATGGTCGCTCGGCCATTGCTGACGAACAAACCGTCGTCGCCGGTCGGCAGCGAGATCGGCACCGCGACTCCGATCCCAAAACCCCTGACCGCCGGGTTGACGAAACTCACCTTGGGCACGATCTCCAGGTCGCCGAGGGCCGCGCCGACGGGCGGTTCGCCCCAGGCGGAGATGCCGTCCCCGGCCACCTGGGGATGGATCGGCAGCGAGACGGCCAGATCGGCCACCTTGAACCCGATGGCGCCCTGGACGTGGAGGGCCCACAGGTCGCGGATCACCTCCGTTTCACCCGCCGGGCTGTAGAGCACCAGCGGACTGCGGGCGTAGCTGCCCCATACGCCGCCCGCCGGTTGCCACAGGTCGAGCGCCTCGGGCGACATCGTGGCAAACCAGCCGGTGTGATCGCCATGGGGCGAGAAGCGGTCGACATCGATGACCGGCGGCGCGCCCTCTTCCTGGGCCAGCGCCGCCCGGGCCATCATCAGCGAGAGCGCCGTGAGCAGGACCCAGGCCCACCTCGGGCCCCGGCGATTGCCGATGTCACCTGATCGCGAATCCATGGCTCCCGTCCCACTCCCACGGCGGCGGCCGCTCGAGATACCCGACTCAACAAGCCCGATGGCTGAACGACGCCATTATCGACTTTTGACGACGTGGGGGCGAGTGACTAGCGTCGGAGGGACGATCATGGGAGAGGGCTTGTGCGCCGAGATCCACAGGCACTTGCTTGATCGGCCGGTCGATCTGGACACGTTGCTGGGCGAGGCGGTCGACGGAATCACCGAGAGGGCTGGCGCGGACCGGGGAACCCTGTACCTGCTGGACCACGCCACCCGCACCCTGGTCAGCCACGTGGCCCATCTGCCGGAGATCGCCGAGATCCGCTTGCGACTCGGCGAGGGGGTCGCGGGCCAGGTGGCCCGCACGGGCAAGCCGCTGCGGGTCCGCTCGGCGGCCGACGATGCCCGGGTCGCGAAGCGCTTCGACGAGATGACCGGGTACCGCACACGGTCCCTCATGGCTGCGCCCCTCTGCAGTGCCGACGGGCACGTCATCGCGGTCCTCGAGCTGATCAACAAACGCGTGGGCGAGTTCGACCGCGAAGACGAGGCCAACCTCGGCGAGTGCGCCCGTTCGCTGGCCCGCCTGATGCTCGATACCAGCCTGGGCTCCCAGCTCGGCCCAGGTACGACCCAACCGCTGGCCTACCGCTTCAACAACATCGTCGGCAACTCGGCCCCGATGCAGCAGGCCTACGACCTGATCGAGCGGGCGGCGCGCACCGATGTCACCGTGCTGATCCGCGGGGAGAGCGGCACTGGCAAGGAGCTGTTCGCACGCGCGGCCCACGACAACTCGCCACGGGCCGACGGCCCCTTCGTCAAGGTCGACTGCGCGGCGCTGCCCGACAAGCTGATCGAGAACGAACTCTTCGGCCACGAGAGGGGCGCCTACACCGGCGCGGACCAGGCTGCCGATGGCCAGGTGGCCGCCGCCCAGGGTGGCACCTTGATGCTCGACGAGATCGGCGAGCTGCCCCTGGGGGTACAGGGTAAGTTGCTGCGGCTGCTCCACGAGAAGACCTATCTCAGGGTGGGCGGCCGGGAGCCGCGCGAGGCCGACCCCGGTTCGTCTGTGCCACCCATCGGGACCTGGAGAAGGGTGTGGCGGACGGCGAATTCCGCCAGGACCTGTACTACCGATTGCGGGTGGTCGAGATCGAGATCCCGCCCCTCCGCCGACGAGGCCACGGCGATATCGACCGGTTGGTGGATCACTTCCTGCTCCTCCACGGCCGCCGCTACGAGCGTCCATCGCTGAGCCTGAGCTCCCGGGCGCGCAACGCCCTCCACGGACATGACTGGCCGGGGAACGTCCGCGAGCTCGAGCACTGCATCGAGTCGGCGGTCGTGCTGGCCCCGGAGGCTCGGATCGAGGCCGACCAGCTGCGACTCCCGGGCGGTGTGGGCGCACCCTCTCCGGCCGAGATCGCCTTGCCCGAGGACGCCTTCGTGACCGGAATCCGACCCCTGCGGGAGGTGGAGTGCGCAAACGTGCAGCACGTCCTCCGTCTGCACGGAGACAACCGATCGGCAGCAGCCCGCGCCCTCGAGATCGGCCGCAACACCCTGCTGCGAAAACTGGACCCCGGCGAGGAAGAAACCTGATCGTGGGAGTCCGGGCCTCCCGCTCCCACCGACTCACGGTTCGTCAAGTCACCGTCACCGTTCGTCAACGGTCCGACGGTGTGCGACGTCGAAATCCCGCGATCACGGCGATCCAAGTTGGTACGGGACTTGCTATATCCACGGTGCGATGCCCACGACGGTATCCAGTAAGGCCAGGATGGCGATTCGCACCGCACGGAGACGGGACTCGACGGGCCTTCCCCGGGCCGCCCCCCGTTTCCGCCCATCCCTCCCATGCGCAGTAACGATGATGGTCTGCGCCCTGGCGGGTGTCGCCAGGGCGCAACCATCCGTTCTGGTGCTGCACTCGGTGCCGGTTCCCAGCCGGGCCCAGGATGTGATCGACAAGCTCGACGACTCCGGCGCCTTCGCCCTGGTCGACGACCAGGACATCAACTTCGCGACGCCGCTGCTGTCCGATCTGCTGCTGTACGACAAGGTCTTCGTGTTCACGGAGAACGAGCCCTCGGATCCCGCCGATCTCGGCGACCGGCTGGCGGACTACGTGGACCTGGGGGGCGGGCTGGTGGGCGCGGCCTTCGTCCAGCGGCAGAACAAGGGGCTGGCGGGCCGGATCGTCGACGGGGAGTACCTGCCCTACGAGATCGGCAGCTTCGTGATCGGAAACGCCAGCCTGGAGCCGGTGCCCGGCTGGGAGAACAGCCCCCTGTTGACCGGCGTGGCGGCCTTCGATGGCGGCTCCTCGTCCTGGCGCTGCGACTCCGCGCTGGTCGCCGGGGCCTACGAGGTGGCTCGCTGGAGCGACGGCCTGCCGCTGGTGGCCTTCACCGACGTGGGGGACCAGCTGGTGGTGGGGCTGAACTTCTTCCCGCCCTCGGACGACGCCCGATTCGACTACTGGGACACCACCACCGACGGCGTCGAGCTGATGGTCGGGGCCCTGCTGTTCGCCGGCGGCGCGGTGGACGCCGACGGCGACGGATATAGCGACTGGGAGGGAGACTGCGACGACACCGATCCCGCGATCCACCCGGGCGCCACCGAGCTGTGCGACGGGATCGATGGCGACTGCGACGGCGTGGTGCCCGCCGACGAGGTCGACGGTGACGGCGATGGCTACGCCGGCTGCGACGGCGACTGTGACGACGGCGATGGCGACATCCACCCCGGGGCCGTCGAGGTCTGCAACGGACTGGACGACGACTGCGACGGCACGCCGGGCGTCGGCGAGGACGACGACGACGGCGATGGCTGGCCCCTGTGTGCCGCCGACTGTGACGACGCCGATCCGGCCCGGTATCCCGGCAACACCGAGGTCTGCGACGCCGTCGACAACGACTGCGACGGCGTGGTCCCGGTGAGCGAGATCGACGACGACTTCGACGGAGCCGCGGACTGTGAGGGCGACTGCGACGACGCTGACCCGTTGCTCAACGTCCTGGACGACGACGGGGACACCAACACCACCTGCGACGGGGACTGCGACGACGCCGATCCGTGGGCCAACGCCCTGGACGTGGACGGCGATGGCTGGGCCACCTGCGATGGGGACTGCGACGACGGCGTTGCGGCCACCTACCCGGGCGCGACGGAGCTCTGCGACGGGCAGAACAACGACTGTGTCGACGGCGTGCCCGCCGACGAGACCGACGCCGACGGCGACGGGTACCGGCTGTGCGACCACGACTGCCACGACGGCGATCCGTCGATCTACCCGGGCGCGCCCGAGCTATGCGATCTCAAGGACAACGATTGCTCTGGTGGGGTGCCTTTCGAGGAAATGGACGACGACCTGGACGGTTTCGCCGAGTGCGCCGGCGACTGCGACGACTACTCCAGCCAGATCTACCCCGGAGCGGTCGAGCTGTGCGACGGCCTGGACGGCGACTGTGACGGGATCGTCCCGGGGGACGAATCCGACGGCGACGCCGACGGCTGGCGGATCTGCGACGGCGACTGCGACGACGCCCGCGACGAGATCTACCCCGCCGCTCCGGAGGTCTGCGACGGCCTGGACGGGGACTGCGACGGCGCAGTGCCAGGGGACGAGGTGGACGACGACGGCGATGGGCAGCGGGTTTGTGCGGGTGACTGCGACGATGGAGATCCCGCGATCGGGTACGGCTTCGCCGAACTCTGCGACGGGATTGACAACGACTGTGACAGCCAGATCCCTTCGGACGAGGCGGACGCGGACGGGGACGGTCAACGGATCTGCAGCGGTGACTGCGACGACGCCCGGGCTTCCGTCGGGCTCGGTTTCGCGGAGATCTGCGACGGGATCGACAACGACTGCAACGGTCTGATCCCGGCCGACGAGACCGACGACGACGGCGACGGCTACGACGAGTGTGCGGACAGCGACTGCGACGACGGCGACGCGGGGGTACACCCCTCGGCTGCCGAGATCTGCGACGGCACGGACAACGACTGTGACGGGGTCGTCCCGGCCAACGAGGACGACGACGACGGCGACGGGCAGCGGGTTTGTGAGGGGGACTGCGACGACGATGACGGCGGTGTCGGGCTCGGATTTGCCGAAGGTTGCGACGGGATCGACAACGACTGCGACGGGCTGGTACCCGCCGACGAGGGCGACGGCGACGGCGATGGGTTGTCGAGCTGCGGCGGCGACTGCGACGACGACGATCCGTTGACCTTCCCGGGCGCCACCGAACTCTGCGACGGTTTCGACAACGACTGCGACGGCGCGGCCCCGGGCGAGGTGGACGCGGACGCCGATGGTAGCTGGCTGTGCGACGGGGACTGCGACGATGGCGACGCCGCGCGAACCCCGGGTGCCGCGGAGCTGTGCGACGGGATCGACAACGACTGTGACGGCAACGTGCCCCTGGGCGAGACCGATCTGGACGGGGACGGCAGCCGGCTCTGCGACGGGGACTGCAACGACAGCGACCCCTCGACCCACCCGGGGGCCACCGAATTCTGCGATGGGATCGACAACGACTGCGACGGCGCGCCCGAACCGGACGAGATCGACGGGGACGGCGACGGGCTGCCCGCCTGCGCAGGGGACTGCGACGACGACGATCCCCTGATCAGCCCCTTCGCTCCGGAGATCTGCAACGGCATCGACGACGACTGCGACCCGACCACCAACGAGCTCGGCGACCTGGACGGGGACGGATGGACGATCTGCGACGGCGACTGTGACGACCTGGACGACGAGAGCGCGCCGGACGCGGTCGAGCTGTGTGACGACGAGGTGGACAACGACTGCGACGAGCTGGTCGACGAGGAGGACGAGGATTGCGAGCAGGGGGACGACGACGATGCCACCGGGGATGACGACGACTCCACCGCGGACGACGACGATGCCACCGGAGATGACGACGCCACGGGAGACGACGATTCCACCGGGGACGATGACGACGCGACCGGAGACGACGACGCCACCGGAGACGACGACGATGCCACCGGGGACGACGACACCACCGGGGACGACGACGCCACCGGGGACGACGACGCCACGGGAGATGACGACTCGACCGGCGACGATGACGCGACCGGAGACGACGACACCGTGGGCGACGACGACACCGTGGGCGACGACGACACGGCCGATGACGACACCGCGGACGACGACACGGTGGGTGACGACGACACCGCGAGCGACGACGACACCGCCGATGACGACACCGTGGGTGACGACGACACCAGCGGCGACGACGACAGCGCCGACGACGACGATAGCGCCCATGGCATCGACGACGTCCGCGGCGGTGGCTGCACCTGCGACGAGGGCGCCGCGCCCCCGCCGAGCGTGGGTTGGCTGCTGCTGGGATGGATGGTGATGCTGGCGGCGCTCCGGCGACGGGCTGCATTGGCCCGCGCCCTGGCGGCTGCGGGCGGGATCGCCCTGGTTCCGACCCCTGCAGCCGCACTGATCGACGGACCGGACGCCTTCGGCTACTGGGTCACGGACTCGGATGAGCAGTTCGGTCAGGGTCCACTCTACGACCCGGCGCAGCCCGACACGCCCGCCTTTCTCTACCCGGACGACAACTCCGCCGATCTGGTGACCATCGGCTGGGTATTCCCCTTTTACGGCGTGGACTACACCGAGCTGTGGATCGGCTCCAACGGCCTCGTCGCCTTCGACTCCGGCAACAGCGATCCGGCCAACGTCTGCCCCGGTGACGTCGCCGGGCTCCAGGTGATGGTCTTGTGGGACGATCTCAACCCGTCCGCCACGGGTTACATCCAGTACGGCAGCTCGGGGACAGCGCCGGAACGGATCTTCGTGATCACCTGGCTCGACATGCCCCACTACCCGAACGTCGGCCAGTCCACGTTTCAGCTCCAGCTGCACGAGTCAGACGGCGCGATCGAGATCCACTACCTGGACGTGGACTTCGGCACGCCTGCCCACGACCTGGGGGCCAGCGCCACCGTTGGCATCCAGGACGACACCGGGGCCTCGCTGGGGTACGGCTGCGATCAGGGCGTCCTGGCCAACGGCCTGGTGGTCCGCTTCCAGCTCGAACAGCCCTGCTGGGACCTGGATGGCGACGGGTTCGACGATGACTCCTGTGACGGTGGGGACTGCGACGACGGCGATCCACTGGTGAATCCCGGCGCGGGGGAAGCCTGCGACGGAATCGACGGGGACTGTGACGGCGTCGTACCGGGGGACGAGACCGACGACGACGGCGACGGCTGGACCGAGTGCGAGGGGGACTGCGACGACGCCTCGGGAGGCAGCTACCCCGGCGCGAGCGAACTCTGTGACGGCGCGGACAACGACTGCGACGGAGGGCTCCCCGCGGTGGAGGCAGACGGGGACGGGGACGGTCAAAGACTGTGCGAGGGCGACTGCAACGACACCGATCCGGCGGTGGGGCTGGGTTTTGTCGAGATCTGCGACGGTGCCGATGGCGACTGTGACGGATCCGTCCCGGCGGACGAGCTCGACGGCGACGGCGACGGTGTGTCGACCTGCGCTGGCGACTGTGACGACGGGGATCCGGCCATCGGGCCGCTGGTCGACGACCTGTGCGACGGCCTGGACAACGACTGCGATGGGGATGTGGACGAGGAGTGCGGCGACGACGACGACTCCACGGGGGACGACGACTCCACAGGCGACGACGACTCCACGGGCGACGACGACTCCTCGGACGACGACGACTCCACAGGCGACGACGACTCCACGGCCGACGACGACGCCACCGGCGACGACGACTCCACGGGCGACGACGACGCCACGGACGACGACGACGCCACAGGCGACGACGATTCCACGGGGGACGACGACTCCACAGGCGACGACGACTCCGCGGGCGACGACGACGCCACAGGCGACGACGATTCAACCGGCGACGACGACCCCACAGGCGACGACGACTCCACGGACGACGACGACGCCACAGGCGACGACGATTCAACCGGCGACGACGACGCCACCGGGGACGACGACGCGGCGGGCGACGACGACACGGACGACGGCGGCGGTGTCCGGGGCGGCGGTTGCGCCTGCGGACAGTCCCCGCGCACACCTCTGCACGGCGCCACCGCGCCTCTGCTCGGCCTCGCGCTGGCCCGCGCGCTACGCCGCCGTATCGCGCGTTGACGCACGCGCGCCCAGGTTCCCCTTGACAGCGGGCCTCCTGGGCTCAACCATCGCCTCGTGGATCTTCTAGGCGGATTGTCTCCCACGGCCGGCCCTCTGGTCGGGGGGCAGCGGGCCCTGCTCTGGCTCGGCATCGTCCTCCTCCAGGCCGTCTTCGTGGCGATGTTGCTGATCGACCCGGCGTGGGCGATCGCGCTCGTGGGCGGGCTGCTGGTCTTCACCCTGGCCCTGCGCTACCCGTACGCCGCGGTGGCGGTGGCGGTGGCGGCCCGGCTGACGGCCACCAACGCGCTGTCGATCCGTTTCGGTCCCGTCTACCTGTCCGCCTTCGAACCCCTGTTCGTGCTGGCGTTCGCGGCCCTCTTCCTGCGCTCCGTCCAGCAACGGAAGTCCCAGCTCCAGGACTTCCCGACCTCCAAGGTGATGCTGGCATTCCTGGCCTGGGTCACGTTGACCATCGTCTGGTCACCCGATCGCGGCGAGGGCGCGATGCTGGTGATCCGCCTGCTGATTGCGTTCGGCATCGTGTGGCTGGTGGCGTCCGTCGGCCGCACGCCCGAACGGTACTACGGGCTGATGTGGGCCTGGTTGCTGGCCTCGTGCGCCATCGGCACCGTCGGCCTGATCGTGGGCACCTACGAGAGCGCAGTCTACGGCGATATCGCCTTCAAGGCCATGAGTGGCGGCGGTCGCGTGGGTGGCCTGGGCCAGCACCCCAACTGGTTCGCGATGGCGATGGCGTTCGGCATCAACCCGGCCTTCGTCCTGGCCTACTCGGAACCCAACCGGGCCAAGAAGGTGCTGCTGGTGGCCGCGGCGCTGTGGCTACTGCTCGTGGCGGTCAGCACCGGCAGCCGCGGCGCGGTGTGGGGCACCGGAGTGGGCAGCCTGTTCCTGGCGCTGCACAACACCCGCCTACGGCGCTTCCTCTACAGTTACTGGTTCCTGATCGCGGGCGCCTTTGCCACCGCCTTGCTGGTGGGCTTCGGCTCGCTGACGTCGGCGTTCTATCGGGTGGCGACTCGCGGTCTCGGCACGTTCTGGCAGGGCGACGTCCGCTTCGCCAACTGGCAGGTCTGCTACGACATGGCGGTCGAGTCCCTGGGGCTGGGGATCGGCGCTGGCGGCTACGACACCCTGCTGCCCGTGTTCAACGAACGCCTGGCCCTCAGCCTGTACGCCTATCCCCACGGCGTGCTGTGGGACGTGATGGCCCACTACGGGGTACCCGGGTTGGCGCTGTGGGGCGCACTCTGCTGGCTGGTGATCCGCCACTACCGCCAGGCGCGGGCCGCGGTCCGGGGCACACGGATCGAACTGTGGCTGATCGGGATGATGGCCGGGATCGTCGGATACTGGGCCCACTCGCTGGTGGAGTTCCACATCGAGGACAAGCCGTACTGGACCTTCCTGGGGATCTTCCTGGGGCTCGTGGTGGCGGCCAGGAAGCTGGCCAAGGACCCCGAAGCGCTGCGCAGATTCGAGCGGGGCACCGAGACCGCCGAAGAGGCCCCCGTCCCCGTCAGCGAGCCCGGCGAAGAATCTCCCACACCCGCTGGGGCGTGATCGGCAGCTGCCGGACCCGCTCGCCGAGGGCGTCGGCGACGGCGTTGGCGATGGCTGGCGCGGTCGCGACCATCGCCGGCTCACCGATGCCGCGGGCGCCGTAGGGACCGAATCCGTCGGGTTCCTCGACCACCAACGGCACCACGGTGGGCATGTCTGCAGGCCCCGGCAGCCGGTAGGTGTCCAGATTGCGGGTGACCGGGAAACCGGCCTCGATCTTGTGCTCCTCGAGCAGGGCGAAGCCAAGGCCCATGCAGGTCCCGCCGACGATCTGTCCCTCGACTGCCGCCGGATTGATCGCCCGCCCGACGTCGTGGGCCGCCACGATTCGTTCCACCGTCACCGCGCCCGTGCGGGTGTCGACCACCACGTCCGCGACCTGGCAGCCGAAGGCGTAGGTGCCATAGGCGTCCCCGTGGCCGTCGGCCAGGTCCAGGCGGCCGGACCGCAGCCGGTAGCGGGCCTGACGTTGGGGACGCGCGCCCCAGGCCAGCAGCTGCCCGTGGAGTTCGGGCCAGGCCAGCACCACGTCCTCGTCGGCGACGACCCCGCGTTCGTCCAGACCCAGGGTCTCCCGATCCAGAGCGAGCCCATCCGCGACCTGGCCGAGCACGTGATCGCGGAACGAGCGGGCGGCCTTTTCGACGGCGGAGCCGCTGACCACGGTCTGCCGGGAGGCAACCGTGGACCCCGAGTCAGGCGTGGTGTGGGTGTCACCGGTGTGGATCGCGATCCGGGGGCCGTCGACGGCCAGCACGTCGCCTGCGATCTGCTGGAACAGGGTCCGTGCGCCCTGGCCATAGTCCACCGCGCCGCAGCGAACCTCGATCCCGCCATCCGGGAGCACCCCCACCACCGCCGAGCCGATATCCGGGATCGCGTTGCCATACCCGATCCCGTACAGGAAGCTCGCGATACCCCGCCCCCGCCGTAGTGGCCCGTCACCCCTGGCCGGTGCAGGTCCCGCCTCCGTCAGCGCCCGGCGGAAGCACACCTCGAGCCCCGCCCCCTTGACCTCCTGGCCCGTGGCGGTCGTCCCGCCGACCCGCAGGTGGTTGCGCTCGAGGAAGCCGCTGTGGTCGTCGCCCGCCTCCCGGGCCAGCTCGGCCGCGAAGCAGGCGTAGCCGAACGTCACCTGGGTGGCGCCGAAGCCCCGGAAGGCACCGGAGACTCCGTTGTTGGTGTACGCCAACCGCACATCGACCCGCAGATCGTCCACGGCGAACGGCCCGGCGGCGTGGACCAGCGCCTTGCGGGCGATGTTGGGCCCCCACGACGCGTAGGCGCCGGTGTCCGCCAGCACCTCGACCGTCATCCCGCGGATCCGGCCATCGCCGTCCAGCCCCGCGCGGTACCGCAGGGTCGTGGGGTGCCGCTTGGTGGTGACGACCTGGGATTCCTCGCGCGACCAGACCAGCCGCACGGGCCGGCCGGTCCGTCGGGCCGCCAGCGCGGCGTGGACCTGGGCGTAGATGTCCTCCCGGCCCCCGAAGGCGGCGCCCGTGGGCTGCTGGATCACCCGCACCTTGTCCCGGGGCAGGTCCAGTGCCCGGCAGATGTGCAGCCGGTCGAAGAACACGTTCTGGGAAGGACACCGCACCACCAGCCCGTCGTCGCCGTCCGGTTCCGCCAGCGCGACCTCGGATTCCAGACAGGCATGCTCCTGCCACGTGGTCGTGTAGGTCCGCTCCACCACTCGCTCGGCGGCGGCGAGGGCTCCCTCGACGTCCCCGCGCTCGAGTTTCAGGTGGCCTAGCAGGTTGCCCTCGTCGCGATCCGGGTGCAGCTGCGGGGCGCCTGGCTCCAGGGACTGCCGGGGATCGGTCACCGCCGGGAGGTCGCGGTGACGGACCTCGATCCGTTCGCACCCCTCGCGTGCCGCCTCCGGGGTCTCGGCCACCACCACCGCCAGCGCCTCGCCGACGAACCGCACCTTGTCGCTGGCGAGTACCGGCTGGTCGGCCACCGCGTTTCCGTAGCGCGCCTCCCCCGGGATCCCCCCGTGGTCGAAGGCGTCGACCACGCCGGCCACGTCCATGGCGGGCGCCACGTCGATCTCGACGATCTCGGCGTGGGGCCGCTCCGAGCGCAGCACCGCCGCGTGCAAGCAGCCCTCGGGCAGCGGCAGGTCGGCGGTGTAGCGGGCGACCCCGCGCACCTTGTCCGGTCCGTCCTCGCGCCAGGCGCGGGCCCCGACGCGGGCCGGCTCCCCGGCGGGAACCCGGCCGCTGGCGGCCATCCGCACCCCGTCGATCAGCTGCTGGTACCCGCTGCAGCGGCACAGGTGGGCGGACAGTGCCTCGCGGATGGTCTCGTCGTCGGGATCGGGGTCACGGGCCAGCAACGCGCTGGCGGCCATCACCATTCCCGGCGTGCAGTAACCGCACTGGACCGCGCCCGCGGCGAGGAAGGCCCGCTGGACCGGGTGCAGGTCGTCCCCATCACCCCCGACACCCTCGACCGTGGTGATCTCGCGGCCCGCCACGTCGCCGACCGCGGTCAGACAGGCACACACGGGCTCGCCGTCCAGGTGGACGGTACAGGCGCCGCACTCGCCGCAGCCACAGCCCTCCTTCGCCCCGGTCAATCCCAGGTCGTCGCGCAGCACGTCCAGCAGCCGGCGATCCGGCAGGATCTCTGCGGAGTGATCAGTGCCGTTGACGCGGAGCGAGAACTCTGACGGGCGAGGGTGGCTCATGGGGCGTGCTGGTTCTCGATAGGGGTATGGGGACGGCGGGCGCGGGGGGCTAGCCTTCGCCGAACTCGATCTCGGTGACCTCGACGGTGACGTGCTCCGCGTCGGCCTTCCAGCCCGGCTTGGCCGTGTCGTCGCCGATCAGGTACTCGAACATCCGTTCCTCGCCGGGCGCGAAGGGTGCCTTCAGCCGCTCGGCGATCGGGAGCCCCATGGGATGCGACGGCGTGGCGATGAACTCGGTCTTGCGATCCACGGACTCGCCGCCCTCGCCCTTGAACACGACCCGCAGCTTCATCACCTTGGCCGACCGCTCGCCGCTGTTGGTGAACTTGGCGCGGATCACGTGCCCGTTGGGCTCGGCCCGGCGGTCGCCGCTGATGTTGATCCGCTCGACGACCAACTCCTCGATCTTCACGCTGGTGGCCGCGTAGCGCAGGCCCTCGAGCCGCTTGTCGGTGGTGATGCCCATCGCTCCGGTGCCGTACTCGTTCTTGAACGCCACCATCGCGTCGACGGTGTTGGCCTCTTCGGCCGCCGCCCACGCCAATTTCCGCGCCTCGTCGCGGGCGCCATCGGCGAAGCGGCCGTCGGGGTGCGCCTCCAGGTAGGCCTGGTAGGCCTCGGGGGTGGCGGCCGCCTCCGCGGCCTCGAAGTCCACCAGATCCAGGCGGTGCTTGACGTCGGCCGCGCTCAGTCCCTCCGGGAACTGTTCCAGGTAACCCTGGTAGGCCTCGGCGGTATTCGCCGCACAGGCCTCCTTGTAGGCCGTGCTCTCACCGCTACAGGCCACGATTGCCGCGGCCAGCAGCGCCAGCACCAACGCCGTCATCATCCACCGCTTCATTGAGTGTCCCTCCAGTGTGATCCGCCCTGTGCGCGCACCCGCGCGATCTTGTCCGCAGAACCTACCGGCTCGGGCTCCCCAAGTCCACGCGCGTGCCCTTCTGGACCGGGCCGCAGCGCCCCTTTGACGCCGCCGATGGCAGGAGTAGGATAGGCGGTCCCATCCAGGAGGAAGACGATGGCAACGGAGATGGAACTCGAGGACGCGCTGGTGGAGGTCATCCGCCTGGCCTCGACCACGCTGCCCCCCGACCAGATCGCCGCGCTGAAGAAAGCGGCCGAGCTGGAGCCCGAGGGCAGCATGTCCCGCGAGGCCTTCGAGATGATGCTCAAGAATGCGGCGACCGCAGCCGAGACGTCCACGCCCACGTGCCAGGACACCGGCGCGTTGCTGTTCCATGTCCATTACGGCCCGGAGTACCGCCAGGCGTTCCTGCGCGAGCAGATCGCCACCGCGGCCGGCGAGGCGACCCGGAGCAGCTACCTGCGACCCAACGCCGTCGACTCCCACAGCGGCAAGAACAGCGGGGACAACACGGGTCTCGGTTCGCCCTACATCCACTTCGAGGAGCAGGACCAGCCCGGCCTCGAGGTCAAGTTGATGCTCAAGGGAGGCGGCAGCGAGAATATGGGCCGCCAGTACACGGTCCCGGACTCCGCCATCGGCGCTGGCCGCGATCTGGAAGGCGTGCGCAAGTGTGTCATCGACGCGGTGTTCAAGGCCCAGGGGTTCGGCTGCGCCCCCGGCGTGATCGGGGTCGGGGTCGGCGGCGACCGGATGTCCTCGTTCCTGGCGTCCAAGGAATCCCTGTTCCGCACGGTGGACGACACCAACCCGAACGAGGAGATCGCTGCGCTCGAGGCGAAGCTGCTCGAGGAGTGCAACTCCCTGGGCATCGGACCGATGGGGTTCGGCGGCAAGACCTCGATCATGGGCGTCAAGATCGGCTTCCGTCACCGGCTGCCAGCCAGCTACTTCGTGTCGATCTCGTACATGTGCTGGGCCAACCGCAAGGCCTATCTGACCTACAACGACGGCGCCGCCGAGTTCACCCAGTAGGGGCCGGAGAGAACCATGGTCATCAAGAAGATCAATCTCCCCGCCTCCGAAGAGGACATGCGCAGCCTGCACTGCGGCGACATCGTCGAGATCAGCGGGCTGATGGTGACCGGGCGGGACAGCGTCCACAAGTACCTGGTCGAGAACGACGACGAGGAAGCACGTCAGCTGATCGACGGCACCTTCATCTACCACTGTGGTCCCGTGGTCCGGCAGGACGAGACGGGCGAGTGGCACTTCGTCGCCGCTGGACCCACCACCTCCATCCGCGAGGAGCCCTACCAGGGCGAGGTCTTCCAGCGCTACGGCGTGCGCGCGGCGATCGGCAAGGGCGGGATGGGTCCCCGAACCCTGGCGGCCTGTCAGGAGTTCGGGGCTTGCTACCTGCACGCCATCGGCGGGCTGGCCGTCCTGCTGGCCCGCTCGGTCAGCAAGGTGCGGGAGGTGCGCTGGCTCGAGGAGTTCGGCTCCCCGGAGGCGATGTGGGTGCTGGAGGTGAAGGACTTCCCGGTCATCGTGACCATGGACTCCCACGGCGTCTCCCTGCACGCGGAGGTTCTGGAGAAGTCCGAGGAACGCTACCGGGAACTGATGGGACTCTGAGTCGCAGATGAGCAACGCCACCGCCACCTCCACCGGGCTGGTCTACGACCCGGCTTTCCTGGATCACGACGCCGGCTGGGGGCACCCGGAGCGACGCCAACGGCTGACCGCGATCCACCACCGACTGGAGCAGTCCGGACTGCTGGGCGACCTCGCGCGCGTCGACGCGCCGAAGGTGGACCCCAGATGGCTGGCCGAAGTACACGACGAGCGCTACCCGGCCCTGGTCGAGCGGATCTGCGACAGCGGCGCGTCGATGTTGCCCACCGGGGACACCAACGTCTGCCCGGATTCCAACCGCATCGCGCTCCAGGCCGTCGGCGGCACGCTAGCCGCCTGCGACGCGGTGCTGGACGGCCGGATCCGCAACGCGTTCTGCGCAGTGCGACCGCCGGGGCACCACGCCACCGTCCGCGGGGGAATGGGCTTCTGTGTGTTCAACAACGTCGCGGTCGCGGCGCGCTACCTGCAGCGGCACCACGGGCTGGGCAAGATCGCGATCCTGGACTGGGACGTGCACCACGGCAACGGCACCCAGGACATCTTCTACGAGGACCCCAGCGTGCTGTTCATGAGCACCCACCTGTGGCCGTTCTATCCCGGGACGGGCCAGGCCACCGAGACCGGTGCCGGCGACGGCATCGGCGCCACGGTCAACGTGCCCATGGACTATGGCGATGGCGACAAGCAGATCCTCGACGCCTTCGATCGCGTGTTCCGCAAGGAACTCGACGCCTTCGAACCGGACTTCGTGCTGCTGTCGGCGGGCTATGATGCTCACCGCGAGGACCTGCTGGGCCAGATGAGCGTCAGCGACGAGGGCTTCGTGCGGCTGGCCGAGATCGTCCGTGGCTTCGCCGACGACCATTGCGACGGCCGGTTGCTGGCGACCCTGGAGGGCGGGTACACCGTCGAGACCCTCGCCCGCAACGTCTGGGACACGATCGACGTCTTCCACCGCTGAGCCCCGGCGGGGCCGGTCCTCGTCTTTGACTTATTCTGCCAGACCGCCCGAGATCCGGCCGTCTTGTCTTCGATCATAAGTACCTAGCTGAGACCCGGCCCCTACGTTCCAGTTGCCCGAACCCACCAAATCCGCGACAATGACGCGGTTTCAGGGTTGTTTTTGCCTTTTCACGAGGCACCCAGGAGTCGACACATGGCCACGGATACCGACGCCAAGTTCGAACTGCGGACCTTCATCTTCATCGACAGCATGCAGCCCCAACTGGCGCAGTTCATCGCAAAGGACAACCGGGTCTACGACCCCAACGAGTACGACGCCTCGATCCTGCTGGAGCTGGCGCCGGCCATGGAGATCCACCGGATGATCGACCTGGCCCTCAAGGCCACGCGCGTGCGCCTCGGGTCGGTGGTCACCGAGCGGCACTTCGGGCTGATGCAGATCCAGCACCCGGAGCAGGGGGAGGTCATCGCGGCCGGGGAGGCCGTCCTCGACGCCACCGACCTGACCGTGTACGACCGGGCGCGGGTCAAGATCCTGACCAAGAAGATCATCCGCGGGATCGAACAGGATCACGCGATCTACTTCACCGGTACGTCCAAGGGCTACATGGTGCTGGCCGGTGACTCGGTGTTCATCTTCGAGGTGACCCCGGCGGCCTACCTGGCGCTGGCCTGCAACGAGGCGCTCAAGGCAGCCAACGTCAAGCTGATCAGCCTGCGCCCGTTCGGTGCCACGGGCCGGCTGGTGCTGGCTGGCCCCGAGTCGGAGATCGACTCCGCGGCCGAGGCGGCGGCCTCGGTCCTCGAGAAGCTCAACCGTGAGCTGGACGATCACGGCGGCGAGACGGACGCCCACGGTCAGGGCGGCTACGGTCGCTAGGACCCCAGGGAGAAGATCTGAGAAGCGAGCTGCCCAGTCATCGCCCTCCCATCGTCGCCGGGAACTGGAAGATGCACGTCTCCCCGGCGGCCGCGGTGCCCTTGGTGCGATCGATGAGGGACGCCCTCAACCGGATGCGTCGGGTTGAGACCGTGCTCTGCCCGGCCTTCCCGGCGCTTGTGACGGTTGCCGATCTGCTGCGCCCGTCGCGCATCGCGGTCGGCGCCCAGAACTGCCACTGGGACGACAAGGGAGCCCACACCGGCGAGGTCTCGGTCGGGATGCTGGTCGGCAATTGCCGCTACGTCATCGTCGGCCACTCCGAGCGCCGTGCGCGCTACGGAGACAGCGAACAGGTGGTGCGGCGGAAGCTCGAGGCGATCCTGCGGGCCAACCTGATCCCGATCTTGTGTGTGGGCGAGGATCTGCACCATTTCGAGACCGGGATGACCACCGAGATGGTTGCCCGCCAGGTGGTCACGGCCCTCGATGGCCTGCAGTTCGACGCCGACAGGCTCGTGGTCGCCTACGAACCGGTATGGGCGATCGGCAGTGGGAAGGCCTGCGATCCGGGCACCGCCGCGGCGGTGATCGGCCGGGTGATCCGCGGCGTGCTGAGCGAGGTCGGGGGAGCGGACACCGCCGCGCGGGTGCGGGTGCTGTACGGCGGCAGCGTCACCGACGTCAACGCCGCCGAGTACTTCGGCCAGCCGGACATCGACGGCGCGCTGGTGGGTGGTGCGGCGCTGAAAGCACCGACCTTCGTCGGGATCGCACAGGCGGCCCAGGAGTCGGTGCCAGCCAACGCGGGCGCGTTGATGTTGCGAAGGGAATTCTGAGGGAAATCCGATGCCCCAGCTGATCCTCTTCGGTCTGCCTCCGACCCTGCCCGACCCGGTGGGCCCCGGCCTCGCCCGGGAGTTCGGCGAGCTGCTGTCCGAGCGCCTGGGCGTGCCCGTGGACGTCCGGATCTCCGCCAACTACTCGGAGCTGTCGGACCGATTGGCCGAAGGCGACCTGGACTTCGCCTGGCTCCCGCCGTTGCCCGCCGCCGGGCTGCGACGCCACTGCGGGATCTCGGTGCTCACCCACGCGGTGCGCGCGGGCCTGCACGCGTACTACAGCGTCATCTTCGTGCGCGAGGACTCGCCCATCGAAAGCACCGCCGATCTGGCCGGCCGCCGCATGGGCTACGTCCACCGACGCAGCGCTTCTGGCTTCCTGGTCGCCGCCGCGACCCTGAGCGATCGGGGTATCGAGACGGCGGCGGCTCCGCAGTTCCTCAAGTCCCACGCCCGCGTGGTCGACGCCGTCCAGCAGGGTGTGGTCGAGGCGGGTGCGACCTTCTGCAGCTTCGAGGGGGATCCGGACGAGGGGGTGGTCAGCCACGCCGGATTCAAGCAGGGCGGGACCGACCTGCCGATGCGGATCGTGCTGCGCACCGAGCCCATCCCTGCCGACGTGATCTGCGCCTGGCCGGGGACCCAGCAGGACTCCCGCGCCCGGATGACCGAGGCGTTGCTCGGGATGGCCGGAGACGAGCGTGGACGGGGAATACTCGACGCCATCTTCGGCGCCGAATGCTTCGACGTCACCGACATGGCAGATCTGGACCGGCTGGACTTCGCCCTCGAGGCGCCACATGTGCGACTGATGGCCCCGGGTAGCGACGAGGGGGACAAATGAGCGGCTCGGATCGCGGTCGGATCTCCGAGCTGGTCCGCCAGTCCCTGCAGCGCGCGTTGCAGGCCGGCACGCTTCCGGCCGCGCCGGCCACACCGGCCGCCCCGGCAACGGTCCGCGCCGACACCGCACGCCGGACCCGGGCGCCGGCCGAGGGCGCGCTGACCGAGAGCCACCTGATCGACATGCCCGTGAGCTCGACGGTCGACGTCCCGGCCGGAACGCTGATCACGCCCGCTGCCCGGGAGTGGGCCCTGTTCCGCCGCATCGAGCTCGTGGAGCAGGGCGCGACCACGTCGCTGCCGGCTCCGTCGGTCCATCCCCCGCCCGGAGGGATGGTCGTGGCGCCGGCCCGACGGCTCGCCCTGGGAGCCGACCACGGCGGCTTCGCGATGAAGGAGGCGCTGCGCCCGTTCATCCAGTCGTTGGGCTTCACGGTCGAGGATTGCGGCCCGGCTTCCAGCGATGCGGTCGACTATCCGGACTTCGCCCGGGCGGTGGCGATGCGGATCGCCGAGGGGGCCTGCGGCTGGGGCGTGATGATCGACGGCGCTGGCATCGGCTCGTGCATGGCTGCCAACAAGGTGCCAGGGGTGCTGGCTGCCCACTGCTACGACCTCTCGACGGCGGTCAACGCACGCGAACACAACGACGCCAATTACCTGACCCTGGGTGCCGGGCTGACCGGCCCCGGGCTGGCCAAGCAGATCGTCAAGACCTTCTTGCGGACGGCCCACGGCGGCGGACGCCACGCGAAGCGCGTGGACAAGATCCGCGCCCTGGACAACCGACCCGCGGGCAAACCCCGGAACTGAAGAGCGGAGTGGCTGGTTTGGACGGACAGCAACTGGAGAGTCTGGTCGAGCAGATCACCGCCGAGGTGGTCGCCACGCTGGCCGCCGGAGACGGCACCTGCACGGCGTCCTGCGGCGGCTCGTGCAGCTCGTGCACACTGTGCGTACAGCTGACGCCGGATCGGGTGCGCAGCATCCTCGACGCCGGCGCATCGCGGCTGACGGCCGCACCCGGCGTGAGGGTGGATCCGGGCGTGGCCGGCATGATCGACCACACCCTGCTCAAGCCGGTGGCGACCCGCGACCAGGTGGCACAGCTGTGCGACGAGGCTAGCGAGTTCCACTTCATCTCGGTGTGCGTGAACCCGACCTGGGTCGACTTCTGCGTCCAGCGGCTGCAGGGCTCGGGGGTCAAGGTGTGTGCCGTGATCGGCTT
This sequence comes from uncultured Rickettsiales bacterium, assembly GCA_964436045.1. Lineage (GTDB taxonomy): Bacteria > Myxococcota_A > UBA796 > UBA9615 > CAYRNR01 > CAYTBN01. Next base: position 20,163 of record CAYTBN010000039.1, read on the forward strand.
CCCCCTCGGGGCGACCACCCCCGAGGCCAAGATCTACGAGTCGGAGCAGTGCCTGCTGCGGGGTGCCGGCGAGCTGGACATGGTGGTCAACATCGGCGCGCTCAAGGGGCGCGAGGACGAGCTGGTGGAGCGGGACATCCGCGGCGTCGCCGATGCGTGCCGTCGCGCGGGGGCCCTGAGCAAGGTGATCCTCGAGACGGGGCTGCTGACCGATGACGAGAAGGTCCGCGCCTGCCAGCTATCCCGGGCGGCGGGGGCCGACTACGTCAAGACCTCCACCGGATTCGGTGCCGGGGGAGCGACGGTGGCCGACGTGACGCTGATGCGGCAGACCGTGGGTCCGCTGATGGGGGTAAAGGCCTCGGGCGGGGTCGGTTCGGCCCGGGATGCCGAGGAGATGATCGCCGCTGGCGCGACCCGTATCGGTGCCAGCGCGGGTATCAAGATCGTAAGAGGCGACGGATAGGACTGTGACCTGAACCGGGCGGCTGCCGGGGTATCCGGCCGGTCGCCGAGTGAGAGCATAGGAGAACGCAGATGGCTGAAGCGCTTGGAATGATCGAGTGTCGGAACTTCCCCGCCGTGGTCGAGGCCTCGGACGCCATGGTCAAAGCGGCCAAGGTGGAGCTGGTCTCCTACGAGAAGACCGGCGGCGGGCAGGTGACGGCGGTGGTGCGCGGCGACGTCGCCGCGGTCAAGGCCGCGGTCGAGGCCGGCGTGCGGGGCGCGGAGAAGGTCGGTGAGGTCGCCGCGATCCACGTGATCGCCCGGCCCCACCCGAACATCGATCTCGTGCTTCCCCTCGGCAGGGCCGTGGAGGTGCGCGAGGAGATGGCCAAGCTGGGCAAGAAGCGGTAGCGCGGCGATGGGGGCGGCTGACCGCCCCCGCGTCGGACTTGCTGGACGGATCGGACGACGACCGGGACTCCCGGTCGCGCCGTCCGCCGTCCGGTTGCCACCCCGCGCATGGGAGGCTGAACGATGCTCCTGGGCAAGATCGTCGGAACGCTGGTCTGCAACCGCAAGGACCCCAAGATGGAGGGGTTCCGCTTCATGGTCGTCAAGCAGATCGACCTGGAGGGAAAGGAGACCGGCGGCTACCGCATCGCTGTGGACGCGGTCGGCGCGGGGCCAGGCGAGGTGATCCTCTACGCCACCGGCAGCGCCGCGCGCCAGACGGTGGAGACCCACGAACGCCCCTGCGACGCGGTGATCATGGCGATCGTCGACGAGTGGGAGGTGGACGGGGTCTACAAGTACCGCAAGTACCCGGACCTCCAGTGATGAGGACCCGGCAGCGGCGACGCAGCAGGTAGCCGCACGAAGGTGGACCAAGTGCCCAACGATCAGACACGCATCAACGAGATCGTCCGGCGGGTCGTCGGTCGGGTCCAGCGCGGGGAGGCGGCAGACCGCTTCGCGCCGGTCGCCACCCCGAGGCCGACGGGGGGCTTGCCCCCCTCCCCCGCCGCGACCCCCTTCCGCCCCCCCGGAGCGGTCTCGGCCGTACCAGGACCGCCCGCGCGCAACGACGGCGGCCCGGGCGGGGACGAGGGGATCCACGAGACCATGGACGACGCGGTGGCCGCGGCCCAGTGGGCCCACCAGCGGCTGGCGGCCTTGTCCATCGCCCGGCGCGAGACGATCATCGCCGCCCTGCGGAAGATGACCATCGAGCAGGCCGAGAACTTCTCGCGGATCACGGTCGAGGAGACCGGCATGGGCCGGGTCGAGACCAAGATCCAGAAGCACGTGCTGATCGCTGAACGGACCCCGGGGACCGAGGACCTGACCCCCACCGCCTGGACCGGCGACGACGGCCTGACGCTGGTGGAGTACGCGCCGTTCGGTGTGATCGGCGCCATCACCCCGTCCACCAATCCCACCTCGACCATCGTGTGCAACGGCATCGGCATGGTGGCGTCGGGCAACGGGGTGGTGTTCAACGCCCACCCGGGCGCCAAGCGTTGCTCCGAGGAGGTCATCCGCTGGTTCAACCGCACGGTCGAGGCCAACGGCGGCCCGCCGTCGGCGCTCAACGCGGTCCGGCAGCCGACCATCAAGACGGCCCAGACGATGATGGGCCACCCCGGCGTCTCGATCCTCGTGGTGACCGGCGGCCCGGCGGTGGTCAAGGTGGCGCTGTCGATGGGCAAGAAGGCGATCTGCGCGGGTGACGGAAACCCGCCCGCGGTGGTGGACGAGACCGCCGATGCGGACCAGGCCGGCCGGGATCTGGTGATCGGCGCCGGCTTCGACAACAACGTGGTCTGCGTGCTCGAGAAGGAGATCATCGTCGTCGACTCGATCGCCGACCGGCTGCTGGCTTCGATGCGGGCCCACGGGGCGGTGCAGATCCAGCCCCACCAGCTGCAGCGGCTCAAGCGGGCGATCTTCGAGGTGGACAACGGACCGGGCAAGCACGCGGTGGTCAACAAGAACTTCGTCGGCAAGGACGCCTCGGTGATCCTCGAGGAGATCGGGGTCTCCGTGGGATCGGAGGCCAAGCTGGTGATCGCCGAGACCTCGGCGGACGACTCGCTGGTGTGGACCGAGCAGCTGATGCCGGTGATCCCGGTGGTCAGGGTGCGCAACGTGGACGAGGCCATCGAGCTGGCCGTGGCCGCCGAGGGCGGACGGCGCCACACGGCCACCATGCACAGCAAGAACATCGACGCGCTGTCGAAGATGGCGCGGGCGGTCAAGACCTCGATCTTCGTCAAGAACGGGCCATCGATCGCGGGGCTGGGCTACGGCGGCGAGGGGTTTGCCTCGTTCTCCATCGCCAGCCCCACGGGCGAGGGGCTCACGTCGGCCAGGGACTTCTCGCGCCAGCGGCGCTGCACCATGGTCGACTCGTTCCGCATCGTCTGAGGAGGGTTACAGGAGCTCCGTGAGCAAGGATCTGGCCAGCAAAGTGCAGCAGGCGGGGGTCGTCGGTGCCGGCGGGGCGGGGTTCCCGACCCACGTCAAGCTCGGGGCGAAGGCCGAGATCTACATCGCCAACGGTACCGAGTGCGAGCCGCTGCTGCGGGCCGACCAGCACCTGATGGCCACCGAGGCGGCATCGATGCTCGCCGGGATGAAGCTGGCGATGGACGCCACGGGCGCCACCGAGGGCATCATCGCGATCAAGCGGGGTTACGCCACCGCCCGCGCAGCCCTCGATGCGCTGCTGCCCAGGTACCCGGCGATCCAGCTCCACCTCTTCGACTCCTTCTATCCAGCGGGCGACGAGTACGTCGTGGTGTACGACTGCACCGGCCGTTCGGTGCCCGAGGCCGGGCTGCCGATCCAGGTCGGCGTGGTGGTCCAGAACGTGGCCAGCCTGGTCAACATCGATCGCGCCACCCGCGGAATCCCGGTCACCGACCGGCTGATCACCGTGGCCTGCGAGGTGGAACGGCCCTCCACCTTCATCGCACCGCTGGGAACGAGCTACGCGGACCTGCTCGAGGCCGCTGGCGGCTTCCCCAACCCGCGCTTCGGCGGCTACGCCCCCGAGGAGCTGGCCCTGGTCGAAGGCGGACCGATGATGGGGCGGGTGGTGACCGACGACCGGATGGCCACCAAGACCACCGGGGGCCTGCTGGTGCTCCCCCGCAACGGACCGGTCGTGACCCAGATGACCCGGGACATGGAGACCACCGTGCGGCGCGGCAAGTCGGCCTGCGACCAGTGCCGGGACTGCACCGAGCTCTGCCCGCGCTTCCTGCTCGGCCACGAGCTGGAGCCGCACCAGGTGATGCGGGCGATCAACTACGGGCTCGATCTGCCGCCGCGGACCGTGACGGCCGCCATCCTGTGCTGCGAGTGCCGGCTGTGCGAGGCCTTCGCCTGCCCCCTGGAGCTCTCCCCGCTCCGCTACTACCAGTCCATCAAACAGCAGCTTCGCGAGCAGGGCTGGCGCAACGAGATCCACAAGGACGCCAGGCCGCAGCCACACAGCATGCGCGAGTTCCGGCGGATCCCCTCGTCGCGACTCATCGATCGGCTGGGGATGGCGCCCTACAAGAGCCAGACGGCGCCGTTGCGGACCGACCGACTGGAGCCGGCCAGCGTCCGGATCCCGGTCCGGATGCACATCGGCGCGCCGGCCCAGCCGACCGTGAAGGTGGGCGACAGCGTCAAACGCGGCCAGCCCATCGGTGGGGTACCCGAGGGACAGCTGGGGGTCCCGATCCACGCGTCCATCGACGGCGTGGTGGCCGAGGTGGGTGAGCACATCCGAATCGAAAGGCGGGCATAGATCCATGGATCCCGCGCTGAGGAATATCCAGCTGGCGTTCGGCCGCACCCTGGGCGAGAAGCCGGCGATCGGGATGGTGGAGTTCAACAGCATCGCCGGCGGCATCGCCACCGCCGACGCGATGCTCAAGCGGGCTCCGGTGGACCTTCTGGAGTGCCGCCCCGTTTGCCCCGGCAAGTTCATCGTGCTGGTCGGCGGTATGACCGATCCGGTCAACGAGGCGATGGCTGCAGCCGACGAGCGCGGTACCGAGGCGGTGGTCGATCGCCTGTTGCTGCCCAACGTCCACCCTTCGATCTTCCCGGCCATCGTCGGTGCGGTGGAGGTCCAGGAGGTCGAATCCCTCGGCATCATCGAGACCATCTCGGTGGCCTCGACCATCGTCGCAGCGGACGCGTCGGCCAAGGCGGCCGACGTGACCCTGACCGAGATGCGGCTGGCCAACGGGCTGGGCGGCAAGTCCTTCTATCTCATGGTCGGAACCCTGCACGACGTCGAAGCAGCCACGGAGGCGGGCCTCGAGATGGTGCGGAGCGCCGGCCTGCTGGTGCGCTACGAGCTGATCCAGCAGCTGCACGACGGCGTGCGGCAGAAGGTGATGTTCTGATGTTCTTGGCCAAGGTCATCGGCACATTGGTGGCGACCCAGAAGCACGAATCCGTCACGGGGATCAAGCTGCTGATCCTCCAGCCGGTCAACGAGTTCGGCAAACCCAACGGCGAGCCGGTGGTGGCCGTGGACGGGACCGCGATGGCGGGGCCGGGGGAGATCGTCTACGGCATCGGCAGCCGCGAGGGGGCGCTGGTCCTGGAGAACTGGTTCAATCCCTGCGACAGTGGAATCCTCGGGATCGTGGACGAGATCTGCGTGGCGGTGGACGGGGTCGACCAGCTCACCGCGCACTCGGGAAGCTTCGTCACCCCGGAAGGCGGCAAGTGATGCAGATCGGTCGCGTCGTCGGCACGGTGGTCAGCACGATCAAGGACAAGGATCACCAGGCGCACAAGCTGCTGCTGGTCCAACCGCTGGGGCTGGACATGGAGCCCGAGGCGGGGCAGGACCCGCTCATCTGCATCGACATCGTCGGCGCTGGCGAGAGCGAAGAGGTGATGTTCCTCGACGAGGGCAACTGCGCCCGTCAGCTGCTGGAACTGGATTCGGCGGGCTCCGCCCGGGCCGTGATCGTCGGCATCGTCGACGAGCTCGACGTGGAAGGTCAGCCAACCTGGCGCAAACGCGGCTCGACAGAGCCGTAAGAGAGGCAAGAGCATGCCGTTCGACTGGTATCACTACAGCCCACCCGAGTGGTTCTCCGACGAGATCCCGGCCAAGGGCGAGGCGCAGGTGGCGGACCGGATCCGCGAGCAGGCGCGTATCCTGCGCAACCTGGGCCACGAGCAGAAGGCGGCTGTCCAGCGGGTCCGCGTGGATCTGAAGTGGGAGTGGGAGATTCCCCGCGGCAAGGCGGTTCCGTGCTGGGATCAGGTCGAGTCGCTGGTCGAGGAGACCTACGCGATGGCCGTTCGGGAGTCCGAGTGTGCCTTCCCGGATCCGGAGAAGGTCCACCAGGACATCCGCGAGGTGTACGAGCGAGGAACGCTCGACGCGGGCAGCTGCTAGCAGGGCCCGCGCCCCCCCCACCGAGCGCGACGACACCGCCTCCGGAGTTATCGAAGCGGGCGACTGCAGCGCCGGGAAAATCCACCGATAAGGTAGACTCGGTAGCGCACCTGGCGCACCGGGGAGATCCATGGCGGCGGACTTCGAGAAGTACCTGTTGCTCCACGATCTGGTGCGTTCGCTGGTGTGGGACGACGAGATCGAGTTCTTCGATCGCCTCGAGGAGGAAATCCGCGAGGACATGGGGATCGACTCCATGGCGATCTCCGAACTCAGGGAGGGCTCCTGGCGCGTCCTGTACACGGGCGGATCCGGGGATGGGGAGGAGGACAGGCCCTTCGATCAGTTCACCATGACCAAGGAGGCGCTCCCCGCCTTCGTGCTCACCCCCGGCGGGAACATCGGCTACGACGCTCACTTCAGCATCATGTGCCAGGACGGCGTCCGCCGGTTGCTCTCGGTCTCCGACGCCCACGGCCGGCGCAGCTTCAAGCCGGAGGAGATCAACGCGCTCATCACCATCGCCCACACCGTCGCGGTACTGCTGGACAACAAGCGCATGCTCAAGGAGGACCGGATCACGAGGCTGCCCAACCGCCGCACCTGCGAACGGAAGCTCGAGTCGTGCATGCAGCGCGCCAAGCGCTACGGCGTCAGCTTCTCGGTGGCGATGCTCGATCTGGACCACTTCAAGCGGGTCAACGATACCTACGGCCACGACATGGGCGACCAGGTGCTGCGCGCCATCGCCGACCACCTGCGCCACGCCCTCCGGCTCTCCGACTTCGTCGGCCGCTGGGGCGGCGAGGAGTTCCTGCTGGTGCTCGAGGAGGCCCACCCCGTCGACGCCCAGATTCGGATGGAGCGCATTCGCGACGAGGTCAAGAAGCACGTCTTCCACGCGGGTCCCGACTCCTTCCATACCTCGTTCTCCGCCGGCATCGCCCTTCTGTCCGGCGACCCCAAGATGGACGCCACCACGGTCAGCCGCGCCGACGTAGCGCTCTATACCGCCAAGAAGGGCGGACGCGACCGGGTCGAGGTCGACCCCCACTCGCTGAACGCGGGGGAACTCGCCGCCGAGCCCGTGATCGAGATCGAGGTCGAACAGACCGACGAGTGATCCGCCTCCCCCGCCGCCATGCTACCGTTGTGGTCGTCGCCTGACGGGCCGACCATGGAGGCACGATGGACGCGCTGACCGAACGGGAGATCGCTCGCCAGCTCTACGACATCCTTCAGCGCCACAAAGCCCAACCCCACTACAAGCGGTTGCGGACGCGGCTGCGGGATCTGGGCAAGAACGTGTCCGACGAGCGCAGGCAGTTCGTCCAGCTTCAGAAGGCCTGCCGGGAGTCCGAGGAGCTGGCCCGGGAACTCCGCGAGGAGGGGCTGGGGGACGTCGCGATGATGAACAGTCTGATGCCCGACGCCCTGGTCGGCAGGCTGGTCAACGGCTTCAACCGTATGGTGGAGAGCCACTGGGAGGATTGGTAGCTCGTTCCCGTCCCGCATTTCGGGATGGAGACTAGCTCGTCAGCCCGGAACACCGGCGTCGAGGACCAGTCTGACTGCCACCACCACCAGCAGCACCGCGAACGCCCGCTCCAGCGCCCGCCGTGGGAGCCGATGCGCCAGCCGCGCGCCGAGCGGCGCGCAGACCACCGTTCCACCCGCGATCACCGCCGCGGGGATCAGCGCGACGTAGCCCGCCGTCCCGGGCGGCAGCGCAGGCTCGGACCATCCCTGGATCACGAAGGTCACGGTGCCCACCAGCGACAGCACCAACCCGAGCGCGGGCGCGGTACCCACCGCGTGGTGGATGGTCATTCCGGCGGCCAGCACGAACAGCGGCACGGACATCACACCTCCGCCGATGCCGACCACCGCTGAAACACCGCCGATGACCAGCCCAGCGGCGAGCCTGGCGACCGGCCGCATCCGCCGGGGCCGGGGCTCCTCCGGGGTCCTTCCGAACACCATCCACAAGGCGATCAGCATCAAGAAAGCTCCGAACACGAGCTGCAGCACCTCCCCGGGCATCCACACCGCCGCCGAGGCACCGCCCACCGCCCCCGCCACCAGCCCGGGTACAAATCCCAGCGCGAACCGCAGGTGCAGCGCGCCCCTGCGGTGATGCGCAGCGGCGGACGACAGCGAGGTGAAGACGATGGTCGCCAGCGACGTCCCCACCGCCAGCTGCACGCGAACGGCGGGGTCCACGTCACCGACGGTGAACACCACGAGCAGAGCCGGGACGATGACCACCCCCCCGCCGATGCCGAGCAGGCCGGCCAACACGCCGGCCACGAGCCCCGTGCCCACGGTCAGGGCGAGCGTCAGCGGGTCGAACAACAGTTAGAAACCCACCTCGAAGGGGTAGGTGTACTCGATGGACTCGCCGTAGGGGTGGGCCGGGAAGCTCCATCCCTTGATCGCTTCGAGCACGCAGGCCGCGACGACCTCGTTGCCGGTGCCGTTCTCCTCGATCACCAGCTTGCCGATGGAACCGTCCGGCTGGATCTCGAAGGTCACCGACAGCTTGCCGTAGACGGGATCACCGCCAGTCTTCTCCGCGCTCCCGCAGGTATACAGCCCCTCCTTGCCCTCCTTGATCTTGGCGGACAGGGCGTCGGAGTGGGCATCCTCGACGGCGGGATCGGGCGTGGCTGGTTCGGCGGGTGTGGCCTCGGCCGGTACTTCGCCTCCGCCGCCACAGCCGGCCAGCAGCAGCCCGAGGCACCCCAGCAATCCGATGGTTCCGCGCATGACGTCCTCCTCCACTCCCGGGACGGGAACCGGTCCAGACTGGGACGGACCCATGACGGAGTCAAGTCACCCGTGCGCGTCCCCGCCGGGCAGCCACGCGTTTCTTGACTCCCGACCGGCCACCGGACTAACTTCGTCGAACGAACGTTCGGTCGGACAACAGTGGGGCAAAGCATGGACAGGCAGCTGCACGCACAATCGGACCGGGCCTACGATCAGAAGCTCGCCCACATCCTCGCCAGCGCCGCCCGGATCTTCGCCCAGGAGGGGTATGGCGGCGCATCAATCCGCAAGGTGGCGGCCCACGCCGACGTCAGTCTCGCTGGCCTGTACCACTACGTCCGCGGCAAGGAGGAGCTGCTCTACCTGATCCAGCTCCACACCTTCCGGTCCATCGTCGATAGCCTCACCGAGGGTCTCGCCGGGCTCGACGATCCCACCGAGCGCCTGCGGACAGCGGTCCGGAACCACACCGAGCACTTCGTCGCCCACATGGACGAGCTGCGGGTCTGCGCGGTGGAGCTGGACACGCTGACCGGCGACTACTACGAGGAGGTCGCCGAGGTCCGTCGCGATTACTTCAAGATCATGCTCGGGCTGGTCTCGGCCCTCCGGGGGACCGGCGGCGAGCGGGCGGAGCGAACCCGACTCGCGACGCTGGCGGTCTTCGGCACCCTGAACTGGCTTTTCCAGTGGTACGACGCGGAGCGGGATCCCGACCCGCAGGCCCTCGCCGACGAGTTCACCGCCCTGTTCACGCACGGCTTCGTACCCACCAGGCCGTAGCCTCCACAACGACCAAGAATCGCGCGTCCGGGTCGGCTATCCTCCGCAGGCGACGCTCCCGGACGGAGGGGCCGATGGACGACTCGACGCGCCGCATACCGACCCAGACGCTGTCTGCCGTGGTCGGGGCAGCCCTGGCCGGCGGATACCTGGACGACGCCCGGCCGGCCATGATCTTCCACGACCTGGACCGGCTCGACGAACGGCTGGCCGCCATCCACCGGGCCTTCCCGTCCGACGCACTCCACGCCATCGCCATCAAGGCCAATCCGCTGGTGGCCCTGTTGCGCCAGGTGGTGGACGCTGGATTCGGGCTCGAGGCCGCCTCCTTCGAGGAGGTGGAGCTGGCCCTGGCTGCGGGCTGTCCCCCCGGACGAGTGGTCTACGATTCGCCCTGCAAGACCCGGCGTGAGATACGGCGGGCGCTGCAGCTCGGCCTCCACGTCAACGTGGACAATCTGGATGAGCTCGCCCGGATCGCCGAGCTGCGGACGCGGGTCGACGTCCGGGGCCCCGTCGGGCTGCGGGTCAACCCCCAGGTCGGCGCCGGCTCCATCGCCGATACCTCGCTGGCGGACGGCCGCTCCAAGTTCGGCATCCCCCTGGGCGACGACCCGGCGAACATCGTCGACGCCTTCCGACGTCACCCGTGGCTGACCGGCCTCCACGTCCACGTGGGTTCACAGGGGTGCGAGGCGGACCTGCTGGTGGCGGGCATCCAGCGCATCGTCGAGCTGGCCCGGGTCCTGGACGGGGCCATCGGGGAACGGCGCGTGACCACCCTGGACATCGGCGGCGGATTGCCCACGGCCTATCACGCGGGAGATCCGGCGCCCACCTTCGATTCCTACGCGGCGCTCCTCCGTCGGCGGATCCCCGAGTTGTTCGCGAGCGGCGCCCGGGTGGTCACCGAGTTCGGCCGCGCGGTCCACGCCGGGTGCGGGTTCGCAGCCAGCCGCGTGGAGTACGTCAAGCACGGGGGCGAGACCCAGGTGGCTGTGATCCACCTGGGCGCAGATTTCCTGCTGCGTCCAGCGTACCGCCCCGATCAGTGGCAACACGACCTGGTCGTGCTCGGGGCCGACGGACGTCCGAAGTGCGCCGAACCCACCGGGGAATGGACCGTGGCCGGGCCGCTGTGCTTTGCCGGCGACGTCCTGGCCCGGGGGCTTCACCTACCCCCGGTCCAGTCCGGGGATCTGGTGCTGATCCGCGATACCGGCGCCTACACGGTGGGCATGTGGTCCCGTTACTGCAGCCGGGTGATCCCGGCGGTGGTCGGTTTCCGGGGGGGCAACCCGCCGGTCTTCAGCGAGCTTCGCCGCCGGGAGACTCCCACCGACGTGGTTCGATTCTGGAGCTGAGGCCGTGGCTCAGGCTTCCTCGAAGTCGCCATTGGCAAGCACCGGCTCGTCCGGTACCGAGTCGTCGTCGTCATCGTCATCGCCGGCTGGCGGAATGAAGTCGCAAGCGCCCAGGGCCAGCACCGCAGCCAGGGAAATCATCGTCAGGAACCATCGCATCGTCATGTCCTCTCCGTGCCTTCTGAGAACGGGCACCAGCAGGATCGTTGCCAGGGGGGGGAAGATTGGGGTAGAGCAGGGGCGAGGCGTCAGGACAGGAGTAACGTGCGGCCGGTCACCATCCGGGCGATCTGGTGGGTGCCCGTGTAGATCTGGGTCAACTTGGCGTCACGCATCATCCGTTCGACCGAGAAGTCCTGGGTACAGAACCCGGCGGTCCAGTGCCCCCGCGGATTGACCTTGCCCACGGCGGGCGAAGCGATAGACTTGGGGGCGCCCGCTGCCTTCCTGGAGTCGCAGTATGAACCGAACCGCCCGCGCCGGGCTCGCGATGCTGGCCGCGATAGCCGTGTCGCTCGCGCTGACCTGCTCCCCCGACGAGGAGAAGGTGTCGGTCACGGTCCTGGCGATCCAGCCTCCCGATGGCGCGGCGATGGTCCCCGAGGACTACGTCCCGGCGGTGCGCTTCCGCGAGAACTTCCCCCCGGGGGCGTCCTTCGATGTCTCGCTCTTCGCCGCGGGCCACCTGGACGTGCTGGCCTGTGCCCCGGGCGACGACGCCGAGGTGCTGAGCTGTCCCTGCGAGGAACCGCTACGCGCCGATGCGCCCCACGTCCTGACCGTGGACGTGAACGTGGACGGCGAGGTCGAGGGGGACGCCCACTTCACCACCGCCAAGCCGACCGGGCTGATCTACGACATCGGCGACGCGCTGACCGTCGAGCAGACCGGCGGCAGCGAGCTGGCAGCGGATATGTTCGGCGACGCGCTGTTGGACGACAAGGGCACCATGATCGCGATCCTCGCCGGCTTCCTGGGACCGGATCCCGTCTTCCCGAGCGACGGATTTGTCCTGCTGGGCCGGGGACGCGGCGACGAGGAACTGTTCGACGCCGGTCAGGTGGTCGCAGACGTGGACGACGGCTACACGCTATCGGTGCCGGCGACGATGGAGGAAGACGGCAGCTTCGAGGGAAAGCTGGAGTTCGCCTCGTTCCCCATCGAGGTCGACGGCACACAGGTCGCACTGCCGCTGTGGCACCTGGAGGTGCGGGGGCAGACGGATCGGGCGGGATTCGGTCAGCTCACGTCGCTCAACGTCAAGGCGATGATCCCCGAAACCGCCCTGCTGGAGATCGTCGAGGCGATGCCCGAGTGGGCCGCCGCGCTGGCCGAGATGGCCAACCTGATCGACCTGAACGCGGATATCAACGGCGACGGCGACCTGGACGCGTGCCGGCTGCGGATCACCGGTCATGGGGAGCGGGTCGAGCTGCTCGACGCCCAGCCCAGGTAGGGGAACACCCTCTCAGGGCGACGGGGCGAGGCTGAACGCGAGCGCCACGTTGTCCGTCCTGATCCCGATCGGACCGTCGAAAGAGGTGGCCGCGTCCCCCAGCGGGCCCTCCCAGAGCAAGCCGCCATCGGCCCACACGCGCAGGATGCCGTCCGCTTCTTCGGCCCTCAGGACGTGGTCCTCGCCCGCCGCGATGGGCGGAACGTCGACCGCAGCCAGGTTGGTGTAGCCGTTGTTGTGACACTGCTCGTGTTCGGTCTGGCCGGCGTTGTGCTTGACCGACACCACGACCTGGCTCTCCGGCTCGATGCGCCACATCACGTACACGACATTGCACGAGTCGGCCGCCCGGAGCTTGACTCCCAGCTGCTTGCGTACCGCGCCGGATGCCAGCGCGGTCTGTTCGCGCGAATCGCCGAGGTAGCTGAAGCGCAGCTCCACACCCCGATCACCGGCCGTCTTGCTCACCGCCCGCATCTTGCCAGCGTCGGTGAACAGGCGGTCGTCCCGGGCAGCCATCCGTCCCAGGGTGACGCGGAGCCCTTCCTTGTCGATGACCGAGGAGTTCGCGGGGGCGGGGGGGGGGGCATCGATATCGGCCGCGGGGGAGCCGCCGATCAGCCCCTCGATCGCGTCCAGGTGAGCCAGGATGTAGGCCCGCTCGGCGTCCAGCTTGACGAAATCCAGCCACAGGGATTCGCGGACCTTCTCCGAGCGGTCGGTATCGACCGCCCCGAGGGCCGCGAGCTGGGCCTCCACGTCCGCCACCAGCGGCTGGACGTCGCCCAGCCGCTCGCGCTCGGCCGCCTGCAGTCCGATGAGCTGTTCGCGCAGCTCACGGACCCGGGCACCGGTCGCCTCGCTGGCACCATCCCGCCACACCTTCCGCCCCTCGGCAGCGCGGCGATCCGCCCGCGGCTGGGCCAGCCCGCCCAGGTTGTAGCCGACCCGGATGTGGGCGAATACAGGCATGTCGCGCGGAGAGGTCAGCAGCTGATCGTAGCCCCCCCGCAGATCCACCGACCACGAGGCGGCGCGGCGGAGCCGGGCCTGGGAGCGCTCCAGCGCGTCGTCCGCGGCGCCGTGGGCCGCCAGCAGGTCATCGAGGGACACGTCGTCCACCGGGGGCAGCCGCTCCAGCCGGGCGATCTCCTGGCGCAACGAGCCGGCCTGGCGCCGCAACCCGTCCATCTTCAACCGGGCGCTGTACAGCTCGTCCACCGTGGCCAGGTTCAAGGCCAGCCCCTGCTCCAGCAGGTCGACCAGGCTTTCGCCACGGGGCAGCGCCTCGTCGATGACCATCAACTGAGCCCCTACCGCCGGCAGTCGACCCACGTCGCCCCCCGCGACGAGCACGGACCGCAGTCGCTGCTGGGCTCGGTACTCGCTGCAGCGGGCGTCCGCCTCTTTGCGGGTGAGCATCCCCCGTCCCAGGTTGGCCAGCCGGTACTGGATCCCGGCGGTCACCCGCCAGACCAGGCCCGGATAACTCTGGAACTCGTCCCCGGTCTCCTCCGAGCCCGCGGCCGCCGGCCCCGTGGCGCCGAACAACTCCGGGGCGACGAGCAGCGCCTGGCGAGACGCGGCCACGCCGTCGACCCACTCGCAGTAAGCGTCGACCGGATCATCCCAGACGGGCTCCCCCGGATCCTCCGCGCGGGCAGTCGTGGCGAAGGTAGCAGCTACCAGATAGGTGGCAGTCAGGGTCAGGTGACGCTGCATGGACGGCTGGCTACAGGAAGAACGGGGCACCCTCGGCGTACAGGGCCTTCTCCTCGGCCCACTTCCCCTCGGTCAGCTCCAGCTGCACCATCATGCCCCGCATGTCGGTCTTGAACAGCGGATGACGGGTCTGGATCTCGCCGTCGAGGACCGTCACCACTTCGCCCACTTCGTGGCACCAGACCAGCTGCAGCGAGCAGCCGTAGATCGGCGTGCCCGGCTCGATGTTGTGCAGGTTCTCGTAGGGTACGAAGGCCACGGTCGCCTGCTCGTGGAGCGCCTGGTAGTAGGGCGAGCTGCGGATGGTTTCCCTGATCTGATCGTAGTCGGCCTGGCTCCTGTCGATGGCTGCGATCGAGCGCTCGGCGGGCAGCCGCTGGGCCTCCAGTTCGGTCAGATCCAGCTGCGCACTGTTGTAGTCCCTCATCAGGGCGAGCACGTTCATGTTGAGTGCCGCGTCCGCCGCGTGCGCCTCGCCCGCGCGCAGGGCGTCGCGGGTGGAGGACAGCGCCTGGACCTCCCGCTCGAGGGAGGCCAGCCGGGTGTCGAAATCCACCCCCCGCTGGGAATAGCCCACATAGTTGGCCAGGTTGCTGGACACCATCGATCTACCGCGCAGATAGCCTTCCTCGCTGATCAACCCCGCGGCGAGCTCCTGCTCGACGTTCCGCTCGGCCATCTCGACCATCCGAGCGCTGGTCTCGGCCAGCGCTGGTGCGGCAGCGTTGTATTCCTCGTGCAGCTGGAGCAGCGCGGTCAACTCCACCTGCCGCGCTTCCAGGTTGACCTCCAGCGCCTGCTCGTAGGAGGCCAGAAGCGCCTCGAGGACTTCGACGCTGCGGTCGATGTTCTCGAGCTGTGACTCGAGTACCATCCGCTCGATCTCGAGGCTCTCGGCCTCGTAATCCTGCCGGATCAGGTGGCTGTTCATCTGCAGCACCTTTTCCGAGCTGGGCGAGAGCACGATCGGTACCACCCAGCCCCGGTCGATCAGGTAGAAGACGCTGGTCCCCAGGTAGGCGGTGATGCCGAGCATGATGCCGGTCAGCACCACGAAGCCGATCAATTTGTAGATCGAGACGGCGATCTTGTTGAAGGCGTTGGTCAGCTTGTTGAGCATCGGATTCACCTGTCAGAGGCAGCCACGCGCTGGTAGCTCGCCTGCTGTTCGACCGGTGTGAGCAGGTCGCTGGTGATGGAGACCCGCGCGGCCCGGGCGGGGGCCAGCGAGACGACGTTGGCGGGGGCCAGGGATGCGATCGCCGGCTGCGGGATCGCCGCCGGGATCGGCTGCGGCGTCGCCGGCACCGGCGGTGTCGTCGGCAGCTCGTCGGGCTCGCCGCCGCCATGGCCCCGGGTCTCCCACAACCCCGTGTCGAGCGTGAACGCCGCCAGCGGCGTCAGCAGCAGGTAGGTCACCGGCATCACAAAGGCCATCGCCATGAACTCGAATGGCGAGGTGCGCTTCTTCTCGGGCAGCCGAAGCGCATGGGCCTGGTAGGCCACGCAGAACACCGCCAGCACGCTCACGTGGATCACCGCCAGCTCGAAAAAACTGCCGGAGATGAAGTGGTGCATGATGATCAGCGGATAGGTGACCATCATCGCAAACAGGCCCAGGTAGTGGACGGTCACCGCCGGGTGCACCTTCCAGATGTGGGTCAGCCCGGCGAAGTAGTCCACCAGATTGGAACGCCGCCACCGCAGCTGCTGGGAGAAGTAGTGGTCCAACGTCGGCGGCGCGATGGTGTACGCGTTGGCCTCCAGCGTCATCCGCGTCTGGTAACCCGCCTTGACGATCTGCCGGGTCAGGAATCGGTCCTCGCCGTACTTGATCGGGATGCCGCAGACGTTGCGGTTCTCCAGGATCGGCTCGAGCTCGATGAGCACGTGGCGACGGTAGGCCGTCAGACACCCCGAAAGGCACATCACCGTGTTGAAGGCGTTCTCGAGGTTCTTGAGGTACTCGTACCCGAAGAAGTACTTCACCGCCTGCATGCGGGTCAGCCAGTTCTCGTCCTTGTTCAGGATGTTGACCCGGCCACCGACCGCCGCGATCTGGTCGCGGGTGAAGCGACACACCAGCTTTCGCACCACATCCCGGTCGACGATCACGTCGGAGTCCACCGAGATGATGATCTCGGCGTCAGACGCGCGGACAGCACGGTTGATGCCCTTGCGCTTGCCCATGTTTTCCGGGTTCTGGATCACCCGCACGTTGTCGAATTCGGCCGCCCCCTTCGACGCCCAGCGGTAGCTGTCGTCGGTGGAGCAGTCGTCGACCACGATCACCTCGAACTTCTCGGCCGGGTAGTCCAGGATCGCGAGGCTGTGGATCGTGCGGTAGATCCCCTCGCCCTCGTTGAACATCGGCACGACGATGCTCACTGTGGGCTCGAAGGACTCGTCGATCTCAGCGAGGTTCTTCGCCATCAGCCTGCGTACCCACATGCCGACGAAGTACCGGTTCGCAAAGACCACGAACACGATCAGATGCGAAAGCGTGACAACGATGTCCGATAAATCCATGGCTCCAACAATCCAGCTTGCGCGTCAGCTGCGCGGACGGAATCCGGTCCCCCGGGACCCAATCGCCCCGAAAACCCTGTCCTGCTCTACTTTCCGTCCAGCCAACTCCGCCTCCGCTCGCGCTCTTCCACGACACGCCATGGCGCGGCTTACCCCCCTAAATACATTCAAGATCCGCGCCAGGTTGCCGTGCAGCGTCGGGCCCGCCAACCATCCTCACCCGGGGGTCGGGGGGATAGACGACTGTCCGGCGCGAGATCTTCAGCTCTGTTGTATTGCGGGTCCCGTGCCAGAAGTCGGGGAGAACGGGACCCGGGCAGGCGCGTTCACCCTCGGTCTTCGTTGATCTTGGCCAGCCGATGACGCATGGCGCCGTAGCCCAGACCGAGCAACCGCGCAGCCTCGGCCACGTTGTTGTTGGCCCGCGCCATCGCCCGTTCGATGGCCGCGCGCTCCACCGCATCGAGGGTCATGCCGTCGAGCTGGATCACGCCGGGCGCGGCCGGGGCGAGGGCATCGTCGTCGGGCATGATCGTGGCGGTGGCCGTGACGGAGGGCAGCTCCGTGACGATGGACATCTCATCCCCCGACAGGGAGTCCATACCCCCTTCCATGGTCGACAGGTCCTCGGCGAGGACCGCACCCCGGGACATCAGCGCCACGCGCTCCATCATGTTGCGCAGCTCGCGGACGTTTCCCGGCCACTGGTGATGGGTCAGCCATACCCGGGCGCCGACCGACAGCTTTGGGGGCTCGCGCTCCATGTCCTGGGCGAAGTGGTCGAGGAAGTGCTCGGCGAGCAGCAGGATGTCGTCTCCTCGCTTGCGCAGCGGCGGGACCTTGAGCAGGACCACGCTCAGCCGATGGTAGAGATCCCTCCTGAAACGCCCCTCGCGCACCAGCCGCCGCATGTCCTGATGGGTGGCGGCCACGAAGCGCACGTCCACGTGGCGCAGTTCGTTGGAGCCCACCCGGCGGATCTCACCGGTCTCCAGGGTGCGCAGCAGCTTGACCTGCAGGGCGGGGTCCATATCGCCGATCTCGTCCAGAAAGACCGTGCCCCCGTCCGCGTACTCGATGCGTCCCCGCTGCCCCCCGGGCTGGGCCCCGGTGAACGCCCCCTTCTCGTAGCCGAACATCTCGGACTCGAGGAGCGAGGGCATCACCGCCCCGCTGTTGAGCGGCACGAACGCCTTGGCCCGTCGGGGACTCAGCTCGTGGAGGAGGTTCGCGACGAGCTCCTTGCCGGTCCCCGTCTCGCCGCGGATCAGGATCGCGCGGATGTCGCTTCCGGCCACTCGCCGCAGGTTGCTCAGCAGGCGCCGCATCCGCTCGCTTCGGCCGATCAGGGAGACGCTACCGACCTGCAGCCCCTGGTCGTCCTCGAGCTGCATGGTCTCGCGCTCGCCATCGTCCGGATTCGCGTGCCGCAAGAAGACCGACTGCAACAGCTCCGCACTGACCGGGGTCTGGAGCACTTCGGCGGCACCGAGCTGGGTCGCGTCGTCGACCATGCCCAGGTCCCCGAAGCCCGCCAGCATCACCACCGGCAGGCCCGGGTGGTCGACGCGAACCCGCCGAAGCAACCGCAGGGCGTCCACGTCCGGCAACCGGAAGGACATCAGGACAAGGGCGAGCCCGGCGCTGCCGTCGTCAGAGAGCCCCCTGAGGAAGGAGCGGCCCGTGCCGAACTCCTCCACCACACAACGGGTGGGAGACAGCCCGCCCACCAGGGAGCGGCGGACCAGCCCGTCGGATTCCACCACGGCGACCCTGCGGCTCACGTTGCTCCTCCCTGCCCCCCTGTCGATTTCAGCACATCCAGCCGAAAAAGTGTTGGATTCAGCGAGATCCGGCGAGCCAGTGCTCGAGGCTGACCCAGATCAACAGCCCTGCAACGCAGCTCAGCGCACCTGCTGCGAACGCGGTCCCGTAGTCCCGATGTAGCGCCACCAGACCGAACAGCGGATTGAAGGTCAACATCGTCAGGTCGAACAGGCCGGTGAACATCGCCATCGCCGTACCGCGGAGATGGTCGGGCGCGCGGGTGACGACCTGGCCGGCCAGCACAGGAAATCCGTAGCCATGCCCGACCCCCCCCAGCAGGCCTGCCAGCAGGAAGGCCGGGGTCGCGTCCGCCATGGCCAGGACCAGCATGCCCACGCCGTAGCAGGCGATGGACGGCGCCACCATGTTCGAGGGCCCTACCCTGTCCGGCACCCGGCCGCCCAGCAAGCGTACGGTGGCCGCACCCCCGACATAGGACAGCCAGACAACCCCTGCGTTGGCCAGGCCACGGTGCTCGGCGGTGACCGTGGCAAAGCTCAGGAAGACCGCCACCGGGCCCGAGAACACCACGGTGGCCGCCCACACGGGCCACAGGTGAGGGTGGCGCAGGGCGCGGAAAGCCTGACGGGGGCTGACGTCGGCTGCGGGGGGCTTCCCGCGCGATTCGGGCAGCCGCCACATGGGGATCAGCGACGCCAGGACCAGCAAGGCGACACAGGGGAACACCCAGCGCAGCTGCCCCGGGTCGAGATCGAGGCGCTCCACCAGCGGGTTGATCGCCAACGGAGCCAGTCCGGAGACCCCGAAGAGCGCGAGCCCCTCGGTCCGGCGCCGGGTCGGGACCACGTCGGCGGCAAAGGTGAAGTAGCCGGAGAAAAGGGTCCCTACGCCGATGCCGAATACGATCCGCAGAGCGTGGATCAGCGGGCCGACCTCGGTCACCGCGGCGATGCCCGCAGTCCCGGCAGCGATGGCCAGCGTTCCGAACACCAGCGTGATCCGGCGGCCGAGTGCATCGAGGGACCATCCGATCAGCGGCCGGAACAGGAGGCCACCGGCGGCAGCCTCCCCCATCACCAGACCGATGCGCGCCGGATCGGCCCCCGTGTGGACCAGGTACAGCGGCAACAGGGGCATGGACGCGTACCCCAGCGCCTGCAGGAAGTGTGCTGCGGTCAGGTTGAGAAACGGCCGGGTGATCAGCGGCGGCTGGGGTTCGCGGGTGACCATGATCTGAATGTCGCGGTCCGCTCGGCGGCGCCGCGGCCCTGGCTTCAGGCACCCTCCCTGCGGCCAAAATCGGTATCGACGGCGTACCGCACCAGCCGCTCGAAGTAGTCGGTCACCGGCGGCGGGCAAATGCCGTCGAGGCAGAGCTCGGCGTCAGCCTGCCGGGTGTCGAACACGGGGTTCGCGGCGAAGTAGGGCAGGTACAGCCTCCCGCCCTTCAGGATCCGGCGCCCGCCGGGGGTCAGCCACAACAACGGGTCGGCGATGGGCCGGATCCATCGCATGAAGACCTTGGGGTCGACGAAGCGGATCGCTGGACCGTCGATGACCCGCTGCGTCATGGCGGCGATCTCGCCGATGGTCGACTGCCGATCCGGTCCAGCGGCGAGGTGGTAGGTCAGACCCGCCGCCGCGGGATCGAGGATCAGGCTGGCGGCGGCCTCCCCGACGAAGTCCACCGGCACCGTGTCGACGGGGGTTCCTGGATAGCCGATCATCGTCCGCCAGGCCCCGCGGGCGTATAGCTTCATCGGCCAGTAGATCATGTGATAGCTGTTGGTCCGCCCGCTGGCGGCCTCGCCCACCACCATCGAGGGCCGCAACACGGTTACGGCGGGCCCATCGTCGGACGGGTCACGATCCCGGCCCTCGGTGCCGCCGTCGCCCCCCCGAAGCAGGAGCTCGGCCTCGTACTTGCTCTGCTCGTACGCGTTGCGGAAGCCCGCGCCGTGCCCGAGCTCCGTCTCGGCGACCCGATCCGTCCGATGGCCGGCCACGTAGCAGGTGCTGATGTGGTCCAGCCGCTCGACACCGGCCTGGCGGGCGAAGCGCAGCACCCGGGCGGTGGCATCCACGTTGGCCTTGCGGGCCGCGGGGAGATCCTGGTCGAAGCGGACGTTGGCCGCAGCGTGCACCACCTGATCCACGGCACCGAGCAGATCGCGATGCCGACGATCGGCCAGCCCGAAATGGGGCAGATCCACATCCCCCTCGACGATCCGGACGGCGTCCTCCGGCAGTGCCATGGCGCGCAGGGCCCGCGTCACTCGTTCGAGGGCGCTTCCACGCCCCCCCCCGCGCGCGAGCAACGATATCTCCGCTGTCGGACAGCGCATCAGGAGGGCGCGGAGGATGTAGCGGCCGACGAAACCATGACCGCCCGTGAACAGGATCCGCATGGTCGGGAAGGATAGCCGGAAAGGCCGCGGCAGGGCACCTGGCGCGGATTGATTTGGCATTTGGCGATAGGCATGTAACAGTGAAATAAGAGCGGTAATTTGTTATGGATTAATCGATGGCCATTGCCTGCGCTTCCAGGGCCCTTCCCCCCACCCTCGCCCTGCTGGCAGTTCTCGCCCTGGCGGGCTGCCCCCTGGATGAGCCCGCGGTTCTGGCCAACGATGGCTATCTGGTTGCCCTGTTCCCCGACTATGGCGCCGCCGCCGTCCCCCTCGAAGCTACCTTGATCGTCGAGATCGGACCCGAAGTGGAGAGTCCCATCGATCTGGCCGCCACCCTGCAGCGCGATGGAGGGGCCCCGGCGGAGCTGGCCTGTGCGCCCACCGACGATCCCCTGTTGATCATCTGTACCCCCGACGAGGCGCTGCAGGAGAACGCCCACTACGTCCTGGCGGCGGAGCTCGATGGCGCGCCGGGGACCCGGCTCGAGAGTCGCTTCTCCACCGCCCATCCGGAGGGTGGTGGCTACGAGCTGGCCGAGAACCTCACCGTCGAGCGATTCGGCGCCGGGGTCATCGCGTCCCCCCTGCTCAACGCGACCATCGCCGGGGGTTTTCCCCTGCTGCTGGTCAGCGTCGACGTCTTCGACGACGCCGATCTGCCGGCCGTCGGCACCAACTTCGTCTGGGGGCCGGGCAAGAACCTGGAGGGACTGGGAGCTGACGTCTACGCCGTGGCGCGGAACGTGGGCTACCCGCTGGCGTCGGTGACGATGATCGACGAACAGGGCAGTATCTTCGGCTCGTCCGAGCACTCCTACCTGCCCATCTGGCTCGACGGCGACTGGCACCCCGTTCGTGTCGACGATCTGGTGATGCGCGGCACCTTGAGTCCGGACAGTCCGGGCCTGCCGGTCACCGAGCTGTCGGTCGAGGCCAACGTGCCACAGATCTCGGTGGATCGAATCACGGCGCAGCTGGGGGGACCGGAAGCGAGCATGCTCGGGGCGTTGGTGCAGATGGACGAGGACACCGACATGGACGGCGTTCCAGACTCCGCCAGGCTGGAACTGCGGACCCGCGCCGCGCCAGTGGTCATCCAGGCTCCCTGATCGCACGGTCGCGTCCGTCAACGTTCAGGATGCGGACCGTTCTTTTTTTTACCCATTCTTGAATTCCCGGTTTCAGGGAGTTAGGGGCAGCAAACGTACTCGCCGCGCTGCACGTGCGCGGCGACGGGAACGAGCATGGACACCAACATCCGCCCCCCTCCGCGAGCGAGGCGTGTCGACTCCACTTCGATCGCAGACCTGATCGATGTGCTGATCGGCAACCTGAACGGCCAATCCAACACCTCGGTCTACCGCTACCTGGGCCGGCGCCTGGGCATCCACCCGACAACGGTGCTGCGCTACCACCGCGGTCGGCTCCAGACGGCGCCGCCCGAGGTGGCCGGCGAGGTGCGCAAGCTACTGGCAAAGGTCCAGGAGAGTGGAGCCCTGCCACCGCTCGGCCCAACGGGAGCCGCCGACACCCAGCGCAAGCTGGCGCCGGCCCGGGTGCCATCGTGGCGGCTGGCACACCTCCTCGATCGCATCATCGAGATGCTTCAGCTGTCCGAGCCCTCTGCACTCCACCGCCTGCTGGCACAGCAGACCGGCACCCATCCGACCACCGTGTTGCGGTTCCACCGCGGCAACCTGCGCTCCGCACCCGAGAGCCTGCTCGAGGCTGCGACCCAGCTGGAGCGACGGATCCGGGCAGGCGAAGCGCTCCGCTTCCCCCACAGCACCACGGGCGACCTGATGGTCACCCGCACCTCGTTCGCTGCAGCGGTCGACGCCGTGATCGAGACCGGCCTGTTCCCGGACCGCAACCGGATGCTGCACCGGGCGGAGGACAACCTGGAATTGCGGCGCGGTAGGCTGACCCGCTTGTACCGCTGCCGGACCTTCCGCTGGGTGCCAGACGCGGTCCAGTGTTACCTCGAGACGCTGGTCGTACGTTGTCAGTACGATCCCGCATGCGCCTACGAGATCGGTGACCGCCTCTGCCACCACCTCTTCGGCGCGGGCACGGTGGCCGCCAAGTTGCCGGTGGACAAGATCCGGGTGCGCTTCGATGACGAGAGCGAGATGATCTTGCGGGAGCGGCTGCGGGAGAACGGCTACTGGCGCCAGCCCGCGAGATCCCCGTCCCTCGGTGAAGCGTACGCCATCGGCTACATCAGTTCGTAGCCAGCGCGCGCGGTTCGATCTATCCTCGCCGCCATGAGGTACCTACGACTGTTGATCCCGATGTTCGCCCTCTCGATCCCCGCGACGCTGGCCGCAGAGGAGGACGACAGCGGTTGCTGTCAGGTCGTCGCCCGCTGCCTCTCGGTCGGTGGCGTGGCCATCGCCATGGGGGGAACCGCTGGCGAAAAACCCCTGAAGGTGCTCCCGGGGGACGACTCCCGGATCGACGCCGACCTCACCGTCTGCCGCGAGCACCTGGTCAACGGGCTGCTCGGCCAGAAGAAGCTCAAGGCCGAGGACTGCGGGCACAGCTTCGGGCTGTACGGTACCGACGTCAAGGTCCCAGCCGACGCCTGCGACCGGGTGATCGAACCGATCTCCGAGCTCCCACCGGGGCGGCTGGAGGGGTGGTCCGCCACCGCCGTGTTCACCGACCGCCAGGGTCAGCGTTTGGCGATCCTCGGCGGGCCCGATGGGCGCTCGTACCTGATCGGACCGGGCATGTCCCTGGCCAGCGCGGGGGCCAAGATCGAGGGGATCGGCGACGGCGCGGTGCTCATCGCCCGGGGCGGGATCGACCTGCTGGACGCCAGCATCACGCCGACCTTCGGTGCCCCCCTCGCCGGGGCCGCGGAGCTCGCGTGTGTGGTGGTGGCCGAGACTGAGGCCGAGGCCGGAGCCGAGGCCGGAGCCGAGGCCGGAGCCGAGGCCGGGACCGAGGCCGGAGCCGAGGCCGGGACCGAGGCCGGGACCGAGGCCGGAGCCGAGGCCGGGACCGAGGCCGGGACCGAGGCCGG
>CAYTBN010000039.1:43987-63329 GCA_964436045.1 uncultured Rickettsiales bacterium
CCGAGGCCGGGACCGAGGCCGGGACCGAGGCCGGGACCGAGGCCGGGACCGAGGCCGGGACCGAGGCCGCGTCGGGGACGGAGACCGACGACGGTTCGCCCGAGCGCGACGAGGGCCCGCTGTACTCCTGCGAGGGGTACGTTCCGGACTTCATCCAGCGCCCGCTGCCCGTGGAGATCTGCGACCACCCCGACTTCGCCGGCAAGGAGGTGTCCGCGGTGGTCGAGTTCGGAACCGATGGCTGGCCGCGGAAGCTGGTCTCGGTCGAGGCTGACGAGGCGATCGCCGAGGCACTCGGGGCGGCGATCCGCGACTGGCGAGTCGTGCCGCCGGAGATCGACGGCGTGCCGATCCGCGTCGCGGTGACGGTGCCGTTCGTGCTCGAGATTCCCTGCCGCTGACGGGGGTCAGGCGACCTCGTGATCGAGCAGGTCCTCGTAGATCAACAGGGTCCCCAGCCCACAGATCGGGGCTGCGACGAAGAGGCCTACTCCGCAGGCCATCGCGCCGAGCAGGCAGATGCCGGCACAGACCAGCATCCACAACAGCAGCCCGCCCTTCTCCCCCCGGGTGAGATTCCAGCTCGCCTGCATCGCCTCGATGGGGCCCATGTTGCGGTCCACGATCAGCGCCTGACTGAACATCCAGCCCAGGCCGAGGATGACCCCCGGCACGATCAACGCGATCAGGCCCAGCAGCACACCACCGCCGACCAGGAGGCTGGCTGCCACCCCGGGGAACAGGTATCGACCACCGCTGAACAGGTCAGCGAACGTCGCGCTCCCCCCCCGGATCAGCTTCAGCATCAGGCGGATCAGCCCCAGGGACAGGAATACCGAGACCACCCACCCCGCCAGCGAGACACCGACGCGGATGGGCCCGAGCAACAGCGCAGCCAGGCCCGAGGAGCCGCCGATAAGAGCGTCGAGGTTCCGCTCCACTCCGGTGAACGTCAGGTTGATGATCGCCGTGACGAACATCGCCCCGAGGATGAGGCCCAGGTTGTCGGTGAACAGCCTCCATGCCCGCGAAAGGACGGGGCCGATCTCCCAGCGCTCGCTACTCATATCGTCGTCTCCCTCCGTCCGCTTCAGCCGCGGACAGACCTACCTACGCAGCAGGTCGGATCACATTTCAACCGGAGGAGAAAGGGCCCAGGATGAGATCTCGGCCGCTCAACCCCAGACGATCAGGCGGGTGTCCAGGTGGTGGGGGAGATCGTCGTTGAACGGATAGGCGCGCACCGAGAAACCGCGGCGGCCGCTGCGCCGACAGGCGAGGTCCGTCCGATAGACGGCAACCCCGTCTTCTCCCTGCTCCGCCAGCTCCATGGGCATCCGGTCGGCTCCGATCAGCTCGCCGTGGCTGTCGACCCCGCCGTGGTAGACCTCGACCATCAGATCGCTGGCCGCCACCTGGCCCAGCTGGACACGGCACGTGACCACCTGCCGGTCTCCGACCCGCAGCGATCCACCCCCGTCCGCGTCCACCGAGAGCACGGAGACACCGGGGAAGTCCCGGATCATCCGCCGCCGCCACCCGGCCAACGCCCGGGCACGGGCGTGATCGTCCGCCGCCTGGGCCTGGGTCTCATCGTGGGCCGGCAAGTACATCTCGACCGCGTACTGACGCACCATCCGCGCGGTGTTGTAGCGGTGGCAGCTCAGCTGCATCGAGCGTTTCATCATCTCGACCCAGCCGCGGGGCAGGCCGTCGGTACCGCGGTCGTAGAACAGCGGGATGATCTCGTTGGCCAGCATGTCGAACAGCTCGCTGCCCTCCACCCGATCGCCATACTCCGGATCCGCGTACTCCTCGCCGCCACCGATGCTCCACCCCAGATCGGGGCGGTAGGCCTCTGCCCACCAGCCGTCGAGGGTCGACACGTGCAGGGCGCCGTTCATGGTCGCCTTCATGCCGCTGGTGCCGCTGGCCTCCTTGGGCCGCCGCGGAGTGTTGAGCCACACGTCGACGCCCTGCACCAGATAGCGGCCGATGGCCATGTCGTAGTTCTCGAGGAACACGACCCGGTAGCGGAACTCCTCGCGCCGCGAGACGTGCACGATCTCCTTGATCAACTTCTTGCCGGGGTCGTCGGCCGGATGGGCCTTCCCGGCAAAGATGATCTGCAGCGGACGCTCGCGATCGTTGGCCATCGCGTGCAGCCGCTCCAGGTCGGCCAGGATCAGGTTGGCCCGCTTGTAGGTCGCGAAGCGGCGGGCGAAGCCGATGGTAAGGGCCTCGGGATCGAGGACCTCGTCGGCCAGGGCCAGCTCGGCGGGGGAGCCGCTGCGCCGTTCGATCTGGGAGCGAAGCTGACCACGGGCGAAGGCGACCAGGCGCTCACGACGCCGCTCGTGGGTCCGCCACAACTCGGTGGTCGGGATCTGGTCGAAATGGCCCCAGACGCCCTCGTCCTGGGGCAGCTCTCGCCAGCGCTGCCCCAGGTAGCGGTCGAACAGGCTGGTCATCTCGGCCGAGATCCAGGTCGGTGCGTGGACCCCGTTGGTGATCCCGCGGATCGGGACCTCCTCGCAGGGGGCCTCGGGCCACAGGTCACACCACATCCGGCGGGATACCTGGCTGTGGAGCTTGCTGACTCCGTTGTGGTGGGCCGACAGCCGGAGCGCCAGCACCGCCATCGACAGATCGGCGGGTTGCTCCTCGCCCGCGAGCCGCCCGAGGTCGAGGAACCGTTCCATGGAGATCCCGAGCCGGGGGACCAGGTGACCGAAGTACTCCTCGACCAGATCCGCTCCAAAACGGTCGATGCCCGCCGGGACCGGCGTGTGGGTCGTGAACGCGTTACCCGCCGCGGTCGCATCGCGGGCGGTGTCGAAATCCAGACCCTCCTCCTCGATCTTTGCCCGGATACGCTCGATGGCCAGGAACGCCGAGTGCCCCTCGTTCATGTGGAAGGTCGTGGGCTGGATACCCAGGGCGCGGAGGATTTTTACACCGCCGATGCCCAGGATCAGCTCCTGTTTGATCCTCAGTGCGTGACCCACCCCATACAGCCGGTGGGTGATGTCCTGATCTTCCCGCCGGTTGCTGTCCACGTGGGTGTCCAGCAGGTAGAGGGGGACGCGCCCCACCTGGATCCGCCACACCCGCACGGTGACGTCGCGACCTGGGAACGGGATCACGGCCGTCACCGGTAGGCCCTCGTCGTCGGTCACCAGCTCGACGGGCATCGTCGCCGGATCGTTCTCGGGGTACAGCTCCTGCTGCCAGCCGTCGGGGTTGAGGTATTGGCGGAAATACCCCTGCTGGTACATGAGCCCGACCGCGACCAGCGGCAGGCCCAGATCACTGGCGGACTTGAGGTGGTCGCCGGACAGGACACCGAGGCCGCCCGAGTAGATGGGTAGGCACTCGGTTATCCCGTACTCCATGGAGAAGTACGCGATTTGTGTCTCGTGGTCGTCCGGGCGCACCTCGTGGTACCACGAGGGTCGCTCCATGGCCGCGTCGAAGCCGTCGCAGACTCGCTGGTAGTGGCCCACGAAGGCCTGATCGCGGGCAGCGGCATCGAGCCGGTCCTGCCGGATCTCGGCCAGGACCTTCACCGGATTGCGACAGGCGTCGTTCCAGAGTCCGCGGTCGAGGCGGGCGAAGAGCGCCTGCGTGTCCCCGTCCCAGGACCAGCGCAGGTTGTTGGCCAGCTCCCGCAGCCGCTCCAGTCCCGGCGGTAGATGGGGGATCACGTCGTAGCTGTGCAGGGCACGCATGATTTCTCCGGGATCACTGCAGCGGAGGGCGGTCGTAGGGTCGGTGGGGGGGCGGGGTTGCACCAGGCAGACGCACGGATGCCCTCGCATCCGGTCTGCCACGTCCGGGACTGGGTCGAGTCCATGGCCCGGCGTTCTCGAGGTGCTCGGTCAGGAGATCCGGAAGGGAAAGGGACAGACCCACCAATCCACCTCTAGGGTCGAAAGACCCCGAGGTGGATGGTCGGAGTGTCCGCTTGCGCGCTACTCGTCCTTGGCGCCGAGAATGCCGAAGATGCCGCCCAGGAATCCCAGGCCGACTTCGTGCTCCCGGACCGCCTCGCCATTCTGCAGCTTCTGGCCGATCAGGTAGCCATCGTAGGCCGCCAGCCAGTTGAAGAAGCCGCAGGTCACGATGCAGAAGATCAGGCCGCCGATCGCCTTCTTCTTCTGCCCGATGTAGAAGTAACCACCACACCCCAGGACAAAGAAGTTCAGCAGGGCAACGACGATTGCGTTCTGTCCACTCGGTTCGATCTGCGCCACGGTGTAGTTCCTCCAACGAAGATGACTTGTAACCCTTGATTACTGTCGCCGGTTTTCCCGGCACGGCGAGGAGAGTTCTTCCGGGTTGTCCGTCGTTCCCTCTCCCTCAAGTGCCAGTTCCGACCGGCGACGACGTGCGCCTATCCTACGGAAGTTGCGGCTTTCCGCAACCCCTGATCAATCCTCCGGAATCACCCGGTTCCAGCCGTGGCGATCCGGGAGGGTCCCATCCTGGATGCCCTGCAGGGTCTCGTAGAGTTCTTTGCAGCGCGGACCAGGCTGGCCGTCCCTCGAATAGACGATCTCTTCATCGCGAAAGACGATACGACCGACCGGGGTGATCACCGCGGCGGTCCCGCAACAACCGGCCTCCACGAATCTCGCCAGTTCGTCCACGGCCACCGGCCGCCGCTCGACCCCCATCCCGAGACCGCGCGCGAGAGTGCGAAGGGACATGTTGGTGATCGAGGGCAAGATCGAGCCCGAATCCGGGGTCACGTAGCGGTCGTCGGCGGTGATGCCGAAGAAGTTCGCCGGTCCCGACTCGTCGATGTAACGTTTCTCCGTGGCGTCGAGATAGAGGACCTCGGTGAAGCCGGCGGCCTTGGCCCGCTTGCTGGCCCGCATGCCCGCCGCGTAGTTGCCGCCGACCTTGACGTCGCCCACCCCGCCGGGCGCGGCCCGGACGAACTCCTCCTCGACGATCAGGTCCACCGGTTTGAATCCGCTCTTGAAGTACGGCCCCACCGGCATCACCAGCACGACGAACGTGTATTCCTCCGCCGGCTTGACGCCCACCTGGGGGCCGGTGCCGATCAGCAGCGGGCGGACGTACATGCTCGCTCCCGTCCCGTGGGGCGGGATGAATCGGCGGTTGAGCTGGACACAGCGGAACACGGCCTCGATGAACATCTCCTCCGGGACAGGCGCCATCAGGATCTTGTTGGCCGAGGCGATCATCCGCCGGGCGTTCTCCTCGATGCGGAACACGTGGGGGCGGCCGTCGGCGTGTTCGAAGACCTTGAGCCCCTCGAACGCCTGCTGCCCGTAATGGAGGCAGGTCGCGGCCACGGATATGGACAGCTGGTCCGAATCGGAGACCTCTGGCCCGCTCCAGACGCCGTCCCGCCACACGCAGCGCACGTGATAGTCGGTCTTCATGTATCCGAACGTCAGGTTGGACCAGTCGAGGTCCGCGCGGGATACCATCGATCTCCTCCTTACACAGTGCCGAAAGCGCACAGAGGATAGCCGAAAAACGGCCCCGCTTCACGAACGGGCTGCGGCCTGTGCGGTTCGGCGGAGAGGGAATCAGAGGGCGTCGGGGGCGGGGAAGGCCGCCACCAGCTCGGCGAGACGGCGGGCCTGCAGCAACAGAGGCGCGAGGGCGTCGAGGGGCAGGGAATTCGGCCCGTCGCTCAGCGCCCGGTCGGGGTGCTCGTGGACCTCGAGAAAGACCGCGTCCACGCCCGCAGCAACCGCAGCGCGCAGCAGGGGAGGCACCAACCGGCGGTCCCCCCCCGAGCGGTCACCCGCCGCCGAGGGGCGCTGCACCGCGTGGGTGGCGTCGAAGACCACCGGGCAACCCAGCGCGCGCAAGGTCGGCAGCGACCGCATGTCCACCACCAGATCGTGGTAGCCGAAGCTCGTCCCCCGCTCGGTCAGGAGCACGTCGGTGGCCCCGGAGCCCCGCAGCTTGTCGACCACGTGCCGCATGTCCCCGGGGGCGAGGAACTGCCCTTTCTTGACGTTGACGGGCCTGCCAGTGGCCGCGACGGCGGCCAGCAGGTCGGTCTGGCGCGACAGGAACGCGGGGACCTGGAGCAGCTGGGCCACCTGGGCGGCGGCCGCGGCCTGCTCCGGCAGGTGCACGTCGGTCAACACGGGCAGCCCGGTCTGTCGGCGCACCTGGGAGAGCACCTCGAGGCCCTCGTCGACGCCGATGCCGCGGAATCCCTGCAGGGATGTCCGATTGGCCTTGTCGAACGAGGCCTTGAAGATCGCAGGCACACCTGCCTCGGCGGCGGCCTGGGCCACGCGCTCGGCTGTCCGCAGGGTGATCTCAAGGCCCTCGATGGCGCAGGGGCCCGCGATGCAGACCAGTGCTCCGCCGCCGATCACCAGGCCGTCCTCGATCGTCACCCGGCGAATGTCCATCGTTCATCCCCTCGCGGCCAGGCGGCGACGGGCCACTGCCAGATCGTCCTCGCTGTCCACCGACACGCCCCGGGACGAGAGCATCAGGGCCGTGATCGCCATACCGTTCTCCATCGCACGCAACTGCTCCAGCGAACGCTCCAGCTCCAGCGGCGAGGGCGGCAGCTCCGCGTAGCGCAGCAGCGCCTGCCTCCGGTAGGCATACACTCCGAGGTGTCGGTGTGCCTCGCCGGAGGCGAGCAGACGGTCGGCTGGATCGCGCCAGAAGGCCAGCGCCAGTCCGCTGTCGTCCAGCTCGGCCTTGACCACCGAATGGCTCTGAAGTTCGCCGGCCGCCAGCGGGACGACAGCCGTGCCCACCGGCACCTCGGGACGATCCCGCAGGTGAGCATCCAGCGCGACCAGCACTCCGGGGTCCATCAGTGGCTCGTCTCCCTGCAGGTCGATCACCAGGTCGGCGTCCGGGCGGCTCCGGGCCACCTCGGCCACCCGTTCGCTGCCGTTGCGCCACCCGGGCGAGGTCATCATGGCGGCGGCGCCGCGGGTGCGGACGGCCTCCAGGATGCGCTCGTCATCGGTGGCGACCACCACCTCCCCGACCGCCGCCTCCCTGGCCCGCTGGACCACGTGCCAGACCATCGGCTCGCCGTCCAGCTCGGCGAGCGGCTTGCCCGCCAGGCGACGAGACGCCCAGCGTGAGGGGATCACCACCAGCGTCCTGTTCGGGGGGGCGGCCATCGGTTTCTCCGGCTGGCTAGAGCTCGATCAGACCCTGCTCGTGGGCCTCGGCGAGCAACCCGTACAGGGTCGGGCGGTCCAGGTGCGGGAGCAAGGTCTCGAAGGTCTCCAGGTCGGACACGCCGTCCACCAGCGCCAGAACCGCGCCCAGTTCCGGGCTCACGTCCAGGGTCAGCAGGATCTCGCGCCCCACCCGCAGCCGGGGCACGCTGGTCAGGCTCGCGTCGGGCAGCGTGTCGCGGAGCATCAGCTCCTGGGCCAGGTTCAGGTACGCCGCGGCCATGGCGTCGTCGGGGTCGATGCGCAGCGCCCGCCCGAACAGGGCGATGGCCTCGTCCCGGCGGCCCGCGCGCAGTTCGGCCATACCCTCCTTGACCGCCAGGTGCCCTCCGGAGCTCTCGCTGTCCTCCGCCGTGGGCGTGGTCTCCTGCGGGAACTCCGGCGGCTCGTCCGGCGGCGTGGGCATGTTGTCCGGCTCGAGGTCGGGGAAGTCGTGGGTATCCTCGAGGACGATGTACATCATGTCCTCCGATTCCTCGGTGAAGCTCGGCTCATCCTGGGCGGCGGCGTCCTCGGCGGCGTCCTCGGCGCCGGCTTCCTCGGCAGCGGCCTGGTCGGCAGCGGGTTCGGCTGCGTCGTCCCAGGGGGGGAGTGACACGTCGACCTCGCCGGGCGTGGGTACGAAGGGGTCCTCGGCTCCCGGGTCGAGGGCCACCTCTTCGGCGCCGGGTGCCACCCCCTCGTCCACCGGGCCCCAGCCCGCGGGGAGGTCGAGGGGCCCGTCGGCCACCGGCTCTCGATCCGGGGACAGCACGCCCACGTCCGTCTCGGGCGAAGGCGGCGGCGTCACCTCGGATACCAACGCCATGTCGACACCGAAGTCGTCCAGGGCGTTGAGCCCGCCCCGCACGGTGGAGTCCTCGGCATCGCGCGGCTCCGCCACCGAGATGTCCTCGGTGATGGCGGCCCCCGTGGTCACCACTTCGTCCCGATCCGCGGGCGGATCGGAGTGCAGCTGCTCGTCACTGTCCGAGATCAGCGGCTCGTACTCGAGGCTCGCCTCGCTGCCCTCGCTTCCCTCGCTGGGACTTTCGCGCTCCACGCCGGGTTCGATGGCGCGCTCTTCCAGCGAGAAGAATGCGGACACGCCGACCTCGGCCTCCTCGGTCTCGTAGCTCGGGGGCGTGGAGGGCGGTGTGACGGGCGCTGGGGTCGATGGAGGCGGGGGATCGGGCTGTTCGGTGGCACCCGCGCCCTCCGGCGGTCCCCCGTCGTCGGTGAGTTCAACCAGAGCTTGCTCGAACAGCCGGCCAGCGGACTCGCTCCGCTTGCGGCGCCGCTCCCGCTGCCGGTCCTTGCGTGTCTTCGATGCTGCCATGACCGCCACGGCGGACCCCTGCCGCGACTTGCCGCTGCCCCCCGACCGGCCACGCGAACAGCTCCGCTGGATCGGGGTCAGGATACCACGAAGCCGCGTAATGGCCGCGCCTGCGGGAGATCCGGCGGAATTCAGGGGGTCAGCAGCTCGACCACGAGCTCGAAATCCTGGTCCAGGTCCGTGGGCGGCGGACCGAAGGCATCGACGACCAGGACGAAGGTCCCGCCTTCGCCCGGCAGGGGCGTGTGGGAGAGGGTCTCGGCCACGCTCAGCCCGCCGGCATCGGCGCAGGCGACGGGTTGCGCCAGCTGGCCGCAGTCCTCGGACAGATACAGCACGGCGTCCACCTCGGGGTAGTGCAGGGTCGCCGCCATCAGTTCGCCGTCGGTCACATCGAACAGGAACATCGAATCGGGGCCGGCCGCCGCGAATCCGGTGCAGGCGCTGGGATCGGAGGCGTCGTCTGCCAGCCCGGCGAGGCGCCCGTGGTAGGTGCCGGGGCCAGGCAGCCCGAAGGCGCTCCCACACTCGTCCGCCGGGGGAAGCAGGACCCGCAGCGCCTGCTCCGACGCGGTCGTCTGCCCCGCCGTGGTCGCGGCCAGATCGCGCAGCCCGGTCCCGGCGTCCGCCGACACCAGGACGCGGACCGTGGCGTCGGGGCCCTGGCCACCCTCGACATCGACCTCGAGGGCCTGGATCCCGGGGCCCAGATCGAAGGTGGTGTCCGGTCCGAACGACCCGCCGTCCAGATGGCTGACGAACAGGTCGACCTCCCCCTCCAGGTGGACGATGCCCGGGCTCACCGCCAATGCCCCTGTTCGCTGGATGTCCAGCCGCTGCTCCCGGGTGTAGCGGTACGCGATCTTCTCCCCTGCGGCGGAGACCTCCTCGAGGACCGTGCGGCCGACCCGCAATTCTCCGGACACCTCGATGGCATCCCGTAGAACCGCGGAGGGCAGGACGAACGACATCCCGTCCTCGACACGGGCCTGGAGCCAGCGGGCGTCCCCCAACAACGTGACCCAGACCTCACCGCCAGCCCCATCCTCCCAGGCGACCTCCAGGTCCTCCTCGTCGAACCACGCCACCGGCAGATCGGGATCGTGGCTGGTCAGCTCGAGGGCATCGACCCGGGTCACCGCGCCCGGCCGCGCCTCGGCCTCGATATCGGTGCCGCCGCTCCAGGAGAACCCAACGTGGTTGATGGTCCCCAGCTCGTCCGAGCCGTGACCGCCCTCGTCCCGGTAGTAGATCAACCCGTCGTCGGTGAATCCGTCCGGGTCGGTCCAGCCCTGGACGCGGGGAGCCACGATGTCCCCGACGGTCAGCTCCTCGCCCACGTCGAAATACCGATCGTCCCCCCAGAACCCGGCGGGGACGAGGTCGGCGACGGGGACCAGCTCGTCCGCCGACTCGGGGGGGGCCCAGTATCCGTCCCGCGGATCGCCGACTCCGACCCACGCCAGCCCGTCGATGGGGCCGGCGGTGGGCAGAGCGCGGGCGAAGATCGCGTGGACCGTGGCCAGGTCTCCGGTCTCCACGACCTGGATCGAGCCGAACAGCGCAGGCAACTCCTCCGGGGTTGGCTCGACGGTCGGGATCTCTGGCGGCGGTTCGCCATCACAGGCGGCCAGGGCCAGACAGGCCAGGAGGGCCAGCGGGATGACATGGCCCCTCGGTCGTGGGTGGGTCGCGGACATGGTCCTTCCCGCGGGCGCCAGCAGCGCCCACCCGATCTTGCCCCATCTTACGGGCGCGCGAAAGCGCCGGAGCCGGTGGTACGATGGCCGCCCAATTCGGAGACACCGTGCGAACGATCCCCATACGCCACGCGTGGCTGGCAATCCTGGCGCTGCTCGCGATGGACCTCGGCGGCTGCACTGCGCACCACCAGCGGATGGTCGACCGCACCGAGTGGTTCCTGCAGGCACAGCAACACCGGGAGGCGCTGGACTATCTGGAACGATACCTGGGCCAGCACCCCGGAAATGCCGAGGCGTGGCGATATCGGGTGCGCATCCGGCTGGATCTCGACCAGCGGGCCGCCGCGGGCGCCGAGTACTGGCGGATGCAGACCGCGCTGGGTCAGCCGGAGCCGGAGTTGCTGGGGCACGTGGTGCTGGCCAACGGTGGGCAGTGGACCACCGACGACTTCGGGCCACTGGCGCGCTGCGGTCCCGACGGGATCGGCGATCTGGCTCTCTTCGAACAGCAGCTCCTGGGCCGCCAGTCGGCGCCCGGATCGGACATCTACCTGGCACCGCGCCAGGAGACCGTGATCGGCGTCATGGACGCCCTGCCCGGGCGCTTCGGCGCCGGGATCGTGCCCCTGCTCCGCGACGGCTTCAGCCAACCCGCCCCCGAGACCCGGCTGGCAGCGGCGGCAGCGACCATCCGGCTGCTGCCCACCTCGCCGGAACTGGCGCGCCCCCTGGTCCAGGCCGCCCTCACGGATCCGTCCCGCACGGTCCGGCGGGGCACCCTGGAAGCGCTGCTCACCAGCGCAGGAGCGGGTGACCTGACCATCTACGAGCCCATGGCGGGCGAGGCCGATCCCGCCGTCGCCGTGGGCTGGCTGGCGCTGGCGGAGCGGGTGGGCGGCACCCGGGCCGACGAGCTGACGGCGACCATGGCCGCGGCTGTCCCCCTCGCCGCAGCGTGGCGGCGCCCACCGCCGGTTGCCGCCGGAGAGGAGGAGGACTCCGCCGAGGAGGCCAGCCAGCAGGGGCCACCGCCCGGTGGTGATCCGCAGGTGGCGCTGGTGTGGTCCCTGCGCCACGGTGACACGACCGCGAGCCGCCCGATGGCCAAGGCCCCCTTCGAGGTCCGCCGCTCCCTGGCCCTGCTGGTGGCGCCGGTTCTGCTGGAATCCGAGCTGCTCGCCCTGCTGGTCGACGATCCCGACGTGGTGGTGCGGACCGCCATGGCGGAATACCTCGTGCGCGGCACCGCCGCCGAGCCGGCGCTGGTCCTCCTGTCCGACGAGCAGCCGGGGATTCGATTGGCCGCGGCCCGGGCGCTGACCCGCTCGGGGGATCCCGCCGCCCTCGAACCGCTGACCGCCTACTTCGCTGCCGGCTGGTTGGAGGAGCGGCTCGCGGTGCTGGAATCGATGCGGACGCTGGTTCCCAACCCCTTCGACGCCCTTGCCCGCCGGGCCCTGGCCGACGAACTGCCACTGGTCCGCGAGGCCGCCGTGGCACTGGTCGCGGGCTCCTGCGCCGACGACCTGGCGCCCACCCTGTTCGCCGCCCTCACCGACGACGATCCCCACGTGGTGGTGCGGGCGGCGGCGGCGCTGTATCCGGTGCTGGTGGGGGAGAGGGCCGAGGCCGAGGCCGAGGCCGAGGCCGAGGCCGAGACCGAGACCGAGACCGAGGCCGAGACCGAGGCCGAGGCCGAGACCGAGACCGAGACCGAGGAGGGGGCAAGGCCGCCGTGAACGGGGACCGGCTCGAACGGGCGACGGGCCGCGGGCGGATCCGGGTGGTCGAAGGGGACCTGACCCGGATGGACGCGGACGCCATCGTCAACGCCGCCAACCAACACCTGCAGCACGGAGGCGGTGTGGCCGGGGCGATCGTGGCCCGCGGCGGGGCCGTGATCCAGCGGGAATCGGAACGGCTGGCTCCCATCGGGGTCGGCGAGGCAGTTCTCACCACGGCCGGGCGACTCCCCGCCCGCCACGTGATCCACGCGGTCGGGCCCCGGATGGGCGAAGGCGACGAGGACCGCAAGCTGCGTGCGGCGGCATCCTCCGCGCTGGCCGTCGCCGAGGCTCACGAGCTGGGCTCGCTGGCGTTTCCAGCCATCTCGGCCGGGATCTTCGGTTTCCCCATCGAGCGGTCGGCGGAGATCCTGATCGACGTGGCTGTGCGCCACCTCGAGGGCGCCACGGGCACGGTGAGAGAGGTGACCTTCTGCCTCTGGGGCGGGGACGCTCGCCAGGTCTTCGAGGCGGCGCTCCGCGCTCGTCTCGGCTAGCCGAAGATCGCCGCCAGCGTGGGCTGCAGGCTCGTCAGATCCTCGGGACGCTTGACCGGCAGGAAGCGCTCCCGCGGCACCCGCAGGTAGGTGGCGTCCTCGAAGGCGGTCAGCTGGCCCACCAGGCGCTCGAACTGCACCGCGTCGCGCCCCTTGACTCCCTTGACCACGGTGAACCAGTCCAGGGGATGTTCCGCCCTCAGCGCGGAGAGGTCGAACACGAACGTGTTGGTGTTGAACACCGGGATCCGGTCGGCGTCGAAGTCCCCCGGGAAGCGGAAGTCCTCGACGATCTCCAGGTGACCGTCCACCCTTGCGGGCGCTCCGCCCTTGTCGCCCGGGTTCTTGTCCACCATCTCGACCGTCAGCGGCTTGCCGCCCTCCAGATGGTGCCCGAGGATCACCGGATCGGGACGCGCGCCCAGATTGTCCACGTTGCACAACGAGATGTGACGGATGCCCCGCGATTCCAGCCAATCCAGCAACCCCGCGTCCCGCAGCGAGTCGGCGAAGTCGCCGTGCCCGGGCCCGTACAGGCTCAACTGACCCTCGTCGGTGTGGAACAGCTCCGCGGACGGCGTCAACCGCGGGGCGACGCGTTGATCGAAGGTGCGCAGGTTCTCCCCGAGCCCCAGTCGCCCGGTCTCGGCCAGGTGGGCCTCGGTCGCGTCGGCGGTCGCGAAGCTGTTCATCAACAGCAGCGGGATCGGTGCCCCCGCCTCCTCACCCAGCTGCCACAGGTGTTCCGCCTGCAGCTGCAGGAACGAGCGACCCGGGCGGGCCTCCACGACCCCCTTGACCACGCCGCCGAAGCGCGTCGCCATGCCTCCGTTGAGCACGGCCGCGGCGAACCGCCCCTCGCGGATCATCCTCAAGCCCTGCTCCCGCAGGGCCGCGTACTCGTCGGTCCCGGGTCGCGCCAGCGGGCGTAGGTCGGACGGGGCCGGCGGCTCGACCGGGGCCGTGATGCGATTGGTCATGCCGGCCACGCCGCGATCCCGGAGGGTGGCGGCCAGCCCCTCGAAGGCGTCGGAGGCGAAGCGGTAGCGCAGCAACAGCTCGCGGACCTCGGGCGGAACGGTGTCGAGGATGGGGGTGTGTTCAGTCATCCATCGACCATAGTTCCACGGCCAGCGGTGTCAATCATCGCGCCGTCGGCGACCGAGATGCTAGGATTTCCGGGGTAGACGGCGATGCCTGTGAGCGAATCGCCGCTGGAACGCAACGGACGCGTCATGAGATCCCTTACGTGGCTACTCGTTCTGCTCTTGCCCCTCGCCATCGGCGTGGGGTGCGGCGTCGGATTCGCCGTGGGGCCCAACGGCATCCAGGACGACGACGACAACGGCGGCGACGACGACGACGACAACGGCGACGACGACGACACCACCCCCACGGGCGACGTCACGCTGACCGCCGTTTCCCCATCGAGCGGTCCGATCACCGGCGGGTACGACGCGCGGGTGTTCGGCACGAACTTCGCGCCCCCGGGCCAGACGTCCGTGTATTTCGGCAACGCGGTGGCCCCGGTCATCTCCTGCGAGAGCAACGAGTGCGTCGTGACCGTGCCGCCCTCCGCCAGCGGCGGATCCGTGCAGGTCTCCCTGGAGAATCCCAGCGGCGTGGGCATCCTCACCGACGGATTCACCTACGTGGAGGACATGTCGGACCAGATCTCCTATTCGGTGGACCTGTACCGGATCGAGTACCTGTGTCCGGACTGCTACGCCCCCCCCATCGCCACGCCGACCTACGCCCGCTCGCTGGCCTACTTCTTCGAGCCCACCGAACTGGATGTCTACCGGGAGGTCAACTGGGGTGGTCTGCTGCCGTCGGTTGGCAACTGCGTGAGCTATACGGACTCGGACTGGACCACGATCACGATCACCGCGTACGACGCGGGTTCGTCGGTCAGCCTCTCTGGCGCCGGATCGATCACCCTGCCGAAGACCGACTTCTACTACGACAGCGGCGAGCTGTCGGCGAGCAGCTATTCGGCCGGCAATTACAACCTGGAGATCTTCGGAGGCAACGACATCGCCGCCGAGACGGTCACGGCCTCGATCGTGGCGCCGGCGACCGTGCAGGTGCAGCCCGCGATGAACCCGCTGGTGATCTCGCCGGGGGACCTCAACGGCGGACTCGCCGTCAACCTGCAGGGAGCCTGCTCGTCGGCCGTGGTGAACGTGGACGCCATCGACCAGAGCGGGTCGGGCACGCTGGGCAGCGTTCTGTGCCACTACGGCGGCGCGGGACCGCTGACGGTGCCGGCGAACTACGTGACGCCGTTCAGCAACGCGCTGGCGTTCGTCGCGACCATCGAGTGCTACGAGGAGACCCTGACAGGGGTCAATGGCGGCGCTTCGATGTCGGGGGTCGGGCGCTCTGCGGCCATCGGAGTGATCTTCTTGCAATGATCCGCCTCCCCCCCCTGACCGCCCCACTGGTCTCGATCGCGCTGCTCGCGGGCGGCTGCGAGGGCTGGCCGCGTTACCTCTACGAGGGGATCGACGTCGAGGCCACCGCGGACAAGCGGATGGTCGCCTTCGAGAACGAGAGCCTGGACAACGAGGCGATCCAGTTCGTCGGCGAGGTGGAGGCGGGCACGGAGATCCTCCTGTTCGGCTACGCGGCTTCTTGCGGATACGACGCGGATGCGGATGGACCCGACTGGCCGGAACATCCCTGGGACGAAGACGGCGATGGCATCCCCGACGGAACCATCCAGTTCAACAGCGGGTGGTTCACTGGCGACGTGGACTGGTTCGGCGTGTCCCTGGCCGACGAGGTGGTGGTGAGCGGCTCGCTGACCTGGGACAACCGGCCGTCAGGTGCCAGCAACGCGCCCTACCAGCCCGAGGACGAGGGCGGCGACTGGGTGACGGAGAGCGACCTCGACTTCGTCCTGTTCGAGGTCGAGGGTACGGCCCGGATCCTGATCAACGAGTCCGCCGTCAGCAACGACTACCCCGAGATCATCCGGTCTCCGTCCCGCGTGGCGGCCGGCAGCCAGCTGGCCGTTGCCGTCGGCTGCCACCACCAGGTGCCCACGGACTACGCCATCACGCTGACCGCCCTGTAGGAGTCCTACCGATCCGGCCGGCCCCTTGCACAGGCCCGCCCGCGTGTCTAAAAGGTCAAAAACTTCCCCCGGGCTGGTTGTGCTATCTTCCCGTCCCCGTAGGGGAACCAGATACCAAGAGGAGAATTTCGATGCGCTATTCCGGATGGACGAGTGCGACGCTGGCGCTCGTGGTTTGTGCTGGACTCATCATCGGTTGTGGTGGCCGTAAGACCACCTACACGCAGGCGGACGCCCAGGCCCTGACCGCCGAGCAGCAGCTGCTGGCAGACGCCGAAGCGGCCTGGGAGCAGCGGGGCGACAAGGCTCAGCTGGAGGCCGCCCTGGCCAAGTGGGAGGCATACCTGGCCCACGACCCCAACAACAGCCACGTGCTGGGGATGCTCGCCCGCGGGTGCTACCTGCTGGGCAACGGCCACTCCACGGACGAGGCGGCCTCGCTGGCGGCCTATGACAGGGGTGCTTCCTTCGGCGAGCGCGGCATGGCCGCCAACGACGCCTTCCGCAAGTGCGTGGCCGGCGGTGCCAAGGACTACAAGTGCCTCGAGCACCTGACCGCCGACGACATGCTGCCCACCTACTGGGTCTACGCCAACGTGGGCAAGTGGTCGGCCACCAAGGGCTTCACCTACATCGTCAAGAACAAGTCCAAGCTCAAGGCGATCGCGGACTGGGTCCACGCCACCGACCCGCACTATTTCTACGGCGCTGGCGACCGCCTGCTGGGCACGTACTACGCCAAGGCCCCGGCGGCCTTCGGCGGCGACATGACCAAGTCGAAGAAGCACTTCGACCAGTCGCTGGCCATCGAGCCGAAGTACCTGGGCACCAAGGTCCTGATGGCCCAGTACTACGCCACCAAGCAGCAGGACCAGGAGCTGTTCCGCCAGCTGCTGGAAGAGGTCATCGCGGCGGATCCCAACGTGATCCCGGCGATCACCCCGGAGCAGACCCTCGATCAGGCCAACGCCCAGCGGTTGCTGGACAAGATCGACGACCTGTTCTAGCGCGGAGGTCGCGCCGCGCCGCACCGAAGGTTGCGCGGCCGTCGTCCGTCAGTCGAGACCGAGAACCCCACGGTCGGGTGTCCCGGCGGCCCTGCGCGTGGCCGCCGGAGTACCGCGATCCGAAAGGAAGTAGACGATGAAGCGCAGCCTGCGTACCCGCGCCTTCCCGCTGAGCCTCTTGCTGGGCACCCTGGCGATCGCCGCGATCCTCGTGGTCAGTGCCGTCGACCGCCCGGCGGACGCCCAGGACGCCGATTTCGTGATCAAGTTCGCCACCGCCGCCCCCGAGGGCACGCCGTGGACCGAGCAGCTCGTGAAGATCAAGAACCGGATCGAGAGCGAGAGCGGCGGCCGCATCAAGTTCAAGCTGTTTCCGGGCAGCACCCTGGGCGGCGAGGTCGAGACCATCCGCAAGTGCCTCAAGGGCAAGGAGGTCAACGGCTGGGGCGGCTCCACGGCCGCGGTGGCCGAGGGCGTCAACATCCCGGCGCTGCAGGTGTTCGAGCTGCCGTTCATGTTCGAGTCCGAGGCCGAAGTCGACTTCGTGATGGACAACATGTTCGACACCATGGCCGCCAAGCTGGAGGCCAAGGGGCTGGAGATGGCGTTCTGGCACGTCAACGGCTGGCACAACTTCGCCACCAAGTCCCCCATCGGCTCGGCCCAGGGGCTGGCGGGGATGAAGCTGCGCTCCCAGGAGTCGCCGGTCCACCTGGCCATGTTCCGGGCGCTGGGCGCCCAGCCCCAGACCATCCCGGTGCCCGAGGTGCTCAGCGCCCTGCAGACCGGCATGGTCGACGGCTTCTCCAACACGCCGCTGTTCACCGCGGCGACGGGCTGGTACGAGGGCGGGATCACCGACTTCACCATCACCCACCACATCTACCAGCCGGCGATCATCCTCTACAGCAAGGAGCTGTACGACTCGCTGCCGGCGGACCTGCAGCCGATCCTGCTGGGTGACCGCGCGGGGGACACCCTCGAGGGCCGCACCAACGTGCGGGCCATCACCCCGGCGCTGCTCGAGATGTTCGAGGAGAACAACATCACGGTCACCGAGATGCCCGCCGATCAGCTCGCCGCCATGGCCCAGATGTGCGCCAGCGTCCCAGACGACCTGGTGGCCGAGGGCGTGATCGACGCCGCCACGGTCAAGGCGGTCCGCGCCGCCGTGGCCGCCTACCGCAAGCGCATCAACTAGCCGCCAACCGGCCGGGGGCTGTCCCCGCGGGGCGCCCCCCGGCGTCCCGTCCGCGGGGAGGACCCGATGGTAGAGACCGAACCCCCGGTCGCGCCCAACGCCGAGGATTACCGCTCGACAGGTGAACTCTTCCGCGCCGCCAGCGAGCGGTACGAAGAGTTCACCATCATGCGTCACAAGAGTGATCTGACCGGGGAGTGGCTCAGCCACACCTGGAAGGACCTGCGCAAGATCGTCGACGAGACCGCCGCGGCCCTGGCGGCCGAGGGGGTCGAACGCGGCGACCGGGTGGCGATCCTGGCCAACAGCCGGATGGAGTGGTGCGTCGTCGACCTGGCCAACTTCACCCTGGGCGCGGTCACGGTACCGGTCTACCAGTCGAACATGCCGGACGAGGTGGAGTACATCCTCGACCACAGCGGCGCCAAGATCGTGTTCGTCGAGGACGGTGAGCAGCTGTCCAAGGTCCAGCAGATCCGCGCGGCGGTGCCGGCGGTGACCCGGGCGATCCAGTTCAGCGGCAAGGTCCGGTCGGACGACGAGTTCGTGAGGGCGCTCGACCGCTTCCGTGACGCGGGGCGCGAGCACATGGACGCCAACCCCGGCCTGCTGGAGGAGAGGTTGGCCGCCGTGACCCGCGAGGACATGGCGACCATCGTGTACACCTCTGGAACGACCGGGCGGCCCAAGGGCGCGGTGCTGACCCACGACGCGCTGCTGTTCGAGATCGGCTCGCTAGGGTCGGTGATGCGGGTGGACACCACCGACGAGACCCTGCTGTTCCTGCCGATGGCCCACATCTTCGCCCGGGTGGGCTTCCTGGTGACCCTGCAGTGCGGGTTCATCGTCACCTTCGCCGAGAGCATCGCGACGGTGATGACCAACATGGCCGAGGTGCAGCCGACCTTCGTGTTCTCGGTGCCGCGGATCTACGAGAAGGTCTACACCACGGTCACCACCCGCATCTCCAAAGGGCTGCGGCTGAGCAAGCAGATGTTCGCCTTCGCCCTGTTCGTCGGCCGCTGGATCAGCCGTGTCAAGCGGGAGGGCAAGTGGGCCTGGTGGAAGTACCCCCACCTGGTGTTCCTGGGCGAGATGGCCAACATGCTGGTGTTCAACCGGCTGGCCAAGCTGTTCGGCGGCAAGCTGCGGTTCTTCATCTCCGGCGGGGCGCCGTTGCCCCGGGAGATCGCCGAATTCATGCACTCCATCGGCGTGCTGGTGCTCGAGGGCTGGGGGCTCACCGAGACCACAGCCGCGGCCACCCTCAATACCCTGAGCGACTACCGTTTTGGCGCGGTGGGCAAGGCGCTGCCCGGCTGTCAGGTGGTGGTGGCCGATGACGGCGAGCTGCTGATCGGCGGCCGCAACCTGCTGAAGGAGTATTACAAGCGACCCGAGGCGACCGCCGAGACGACCATCGACGGCTGGTTCCACACCGGCGACATCGGCGAGATCGACG
Source organism: uncultured Rickettsiales bacterium (assembly GCA_964436045.1). Taxonomy (GTDB): domain Bacteria; phylum Myxococcota_A; class UBA796; order UBA9615; family CAYRNR01; genus CAYTBN01. The sequence goes on from CAYTBN010000039.1 coordinate 63,253, forward strand.
ACGACGGCTTCGTGCGGATCACCGACCGCAAGAAGGACCTGATCGTGACGTCGGGCGGCAAGAACATCGCCCCGCAG
>CAYTBN010000040.1:0-62972 GCA_964436045.1 uncultured Rickettsiales bacterium
TGGGCCGTGGCTTGGGAGGCGGCATGGCGGGGCCAGCCCGCCATGGCACCCGGCTTGGGGAGGGAGGACAGAGCGTGGCAAGCACGCCTCAACCCCGGCTTGGGGAGAGGAGGACAGGGCGTGGGAAGCACGCCCTGGCACCCGGCTTGGGTGGGGGAATCAGTCGTCGTCGGGGTAGCCGAACTTCTCGCGCAGCAGCTCGACGGCCTGTTCGGCGGTGGACTCGGCTTCGTCGCGCTCCTCGGCGGTCACGTCACGTTCCACCCGGGCCTGGTCGCGCTGGCGGCGCAGCTTCCGTTCGCGGCGGTCCTGCTCGTATTCGCGGACTTCCTGGCGCTCCAGCTTGCGCTCGGTACGAGCGAATTCCCGCTCGAGCGCGGCGCGATCGGCGAGGACGGGGGCGAGGGTGGCGTGGGCATTACGGAGCTCCTGTTCGAGGGCCAGGATCGTGGCGTTGGCGCCGCGGAGGGCTTCGCGGTGCCAGCGCTGGCTATCCTCGGTGATGAACAGGCGGCGCTCCAGGGTGGCGATGCGGTTCATCAGCTCAATCGCGGCCGGGGCCGCGGGGGTCGGGACGGCGTCGCCGGTGGGCGGCGCGCCGGGGGAGGACTGCGGTGCTTCCGGCGCCGCGACCGGCTTGGGGAGGGCCGCCGCGGGTGACGGGGCCGGCGGGGCCGCCGCAGGCTCGAGCACCGCGGTCGCGCTGGGACCGGCCTTGCCGCCACTGGGCCAGGCGCGGAGGCGGACCTTGGCGGTCGTGGGGGCGGCGTCGGCGGACTGATGGTCCAGGACGGGGGGCAGCCAGTCGGTCAGGTCGATCTGGTCGGCGGGCTCCCAGCGCGCGACCTGGGTCTCGTCCCCTCCCCCGCCGACGCGGCTCACGGTGACGCGGGTGAGATCTGTGGCCGTTTCGGGCCCCAGGATGCCCTGGAGGAGGCTGTCGACCCTCTGCCGGTCGCGGGGACGGATGCGCCCGAGGACGCTGTCGATGTCGGTGTTCATTGGAGTTCCTTTCGGGCTCGGGGAGCCCGGAGTTCTGGCGCCGGATCCGTTAGGCACACTGTGCCTAAACCGGGCCGTTTCAGGCCGGTCTGGGCCGGGATCGCGGATCCAGAGTCTTGTAATTTCAGGTACTTAGAAGCGCGGTCGCCTACTGCACGTAGCCCAGCGCCTTGAGCTGCTCCATCAACTCCGGCGAGATCGTCTCGTCCGCAGCCCGGACGGGGGGGCGGACGGGGTGGGCGGCTTCCCAGGCTTCGAGGGTGGCGCGGAGGCGGGCGATGGTGTCGGCGGGGGCGTCGAGCTGGGTCTTGTTGGGGCGCTCTTTCTTGCCCTGGGTGCGTAGGGCGGCCAGGTCGTAGAGCTCGACGGGGTCGGTGAGTTCCAGGTGCTTGCGTTCGCGCTTCTTCAGGTCGGCGTCGGGGTTGGTGGTCAGGGTCTCGGTGTCCCGGTTGAGGATCAGCTTGAGGTCGCCTTCGACGATGGAGGCCTTGGAGACGTAGGAGCGGTCAGTGTGGGCGACGGTGAAGGTGGGGTGGGTCACCTTGCCTTCGCCGCGCAGCTCCGGGGCCAGGGAGGTGCCCTCGAGCTCGGACGGGACGGGGAGGCCGGCCAGGTCCAGGAGGGTGGGGGCGATGTCCACCAGCTGCACGGGCTCGGCGATCCGGCGCGCGGCGGCCAGGGAGGAGTGGCGGAAGATCAGCGGGACGTGGAGGTTGGACTCGTAGAGCACGAAGCCGTGTTCGCGGGTGTTGGGGACGCCGGGGTGGTCGTAGAGGCCTTCGCCGTGGTCGGAGTAGAAGACCACGATAGGGTCGGCGCGGCCCTGGTCGGCGAGGCCGGTGAGCAGGGCTTCGACCTGCTCGTCGACGAAGGCGATCTCGGCGTCGTACAGGGCGAAGGTCTTGCGCTTCTTGGACATCTCGTCGGTCACGTAGCGCTCGCGGAAGCGCTTGGGGGGGCGCAGGGGGGTGTGGGGCTCCAGGTAGACCACCTGCAGGTAGAGGGGGCCGTCGACGGCGGCGACCAGATCGAGGGCTCCTGTGGTCACCTCGTCGGCGTTGAGGTAGCCGCGCTTGTTCTTCTCCTCGGTGCGCATCCAGTGCCAGACGGCCTCGGATTCCACGTAGCTGTCGAACCCCTGGACGAAGCCGAAGACGGCGTTGAGGTTGGGGTTGGCGGTGATGCCGGCGGTGCTGTAGCCGGCGGTGTCGAAGCGCTCGGAGAGCATGGTCAACTCGTCGGCCAGCAGGTCGAAGTTGCGCTCGTCGACCACGCCGGTGCCCGCCGGGTAGAGGCCGGTGAGCACGGAGGCCATCGAGGGCCGGGTCCAGCTGCAGTTGGCGCGGGCGTTTTCGTAGAGCACACCCTCGGTGGCGAGGCGATCGATGAAGGGCGAGTTGCCGGCGTCGTGCCCGTAGGTGCCGAGGTGGTCGGCGCGCAGGGTGTCGATCATCACCATCACCACGTCGGGGGGGACGGCGGCGGCGGTCGGCGGGTCGGACGGTGTGTCGGCTGGGTCACCGCCGCGGCAGCCGGCCAGCGCCAAGGACAGCACGAGGGCCAGGGGGAGTTTGCGCATCGCCGTAGTGTGCGGGTCCGGCCGGGGCGGATCAACCGGCTGCCCGAGGCTGTTATCCTCCGCTCCCGTGCCGTCCGCCCCACCATCCCTGTCCCGCCCGCAGCTGGCGCTGGCCGCCGCCGTCGTGGCGGCCGTGCTGACGCCGCTGGCGCTGACGGCCACCTACCACTGCGACGAGCTCAACGCGATCCGCCACGCGACCCTGTTCGCCGAGGGGGACTTCCAGGTTCCCGGGCGCCCTGGACTGCTGTGGTTCGCCCTGACGCCGCTGTTCGTGCTGCCGTCGCCGCCCACGATCTTGATGGCGGGTAGGCTGCTGGCGGTGGCCGCGACCGCGCTGCTGGCGGTGCTCTGGCTGCGGCTGGCGGGCCGCGAGATCGGACGGCCGGGCGCCCTGCTCGGGCTCGCGCTGCTGGTGGCATCGCCCAACTACATGGCCCACGCCTTCGAGATCCGCACCGACACCTTCGTGCTGCCGTTGCAGCTGTTGCTGATCGGTCTGCTCTGCCGCCGCTCGCCAACCCGCTGGGCAGGCTGGGTCGCGGGAATCCTGGTGGCGGCGGCCCTGCTCATCAGCCAGAAGTCGGTCTACTTCGTCGCCGGGCTCCACGGGGCGGCGCTGGTGTACGGGCTGGTGACGGTGGGCCGATCGGCGCTGTGGCCGACGGTGCGGCGACTGCTCGCGATGGACTTGCTGGGGCTGGCGCTGGTGCTGGGCTATTACGGGATCCTGATCGGATTGAACGAGGATCCGGGCGCCTTCCTCGACGAACACCTGGGCGCCGCGGCCTCGACGGCCTTCGACCCCTACCCCCTGGACCGGAAAGCCCGCGGACTGTGGCACGCCAGCTGGGAAGCGCCGGCCCTGTACCTGGCCGCGGTCGCGGGGATCGTGCTGGCGCTGTGCTCTGCACGGCAGCGGCCGCTGCTGGCGACGCTGGCGGTCCTGGACCTGGCGCTGCTGTCCACGATCTTCATCCACCGCGGGTTCTTCCACTACTACGTGGCGTCGATGGAGCCGATCCACGCGCTGCTGGCGGCCCTCACCCTGGGCGCGCTGTGGCGGACGCGGGGGCGTCCGGGCCCCCGCGGGGCAGCGCTGAACGTGGCGCTGGCGCTGGTGATCACCGGATCGCTGATCTGGGGCGGTGTACGCTGGGACCGCTTCCGCCGCGTCCACAAGGGCTACCAGGAGGCGGTGATGGACACAGTGACCGAGGCCTTCGACGGCAAGGTCCAGGTCTTCGACGGAATCGGTCTGCTGCCCGGTTTCCCCCAGCCGGGGTTCTTCATGACCAAGGGCGGCCGGGAGGCCTACCGCGACCGCCACCCGAACGACGGCTTGATCCGGTTGTGGACCGACCCGCCCGCCCAGGTCTATGTCTACGACTACATGACCCGCAGCCGCTACCTGACGGCCGTCGAGCGGCGCTACATCCGCGACCACTACGCCCCCTACCGGGACAACGTGCGGCTGTTGGGCCACCGCGGCAGGGTCGGCAGCAAGGGACAGGACGACGAGGGGAGGACCGTCGAGATCCTGGTGCCAGGCCCCTACACGGCCTGGTTCCACGGCGGCTGGACCGGGGACGTCACGGTGGCCGGCGCGCCCCTGCACCACGCCCAGAGCCTCGATCTGCAGGCAGGCGAGCTACCGCTGGTCATCGAAGACCGCATCGGCAGTGGTGAGCTGTGGTTGCTCATCGGCCGCGATCGGGAGCCCGACGAGGACGCCGTCGATTACTCGATGTTCCCGATCCTCAACCGCAAACGCTACCAGCACTACACGAACGCCGGCGACCTGATCACTCCCCCGGAGTGTCCGTCGCTCAACGAGAGTGGAAGATGACGGCCAGCAGGTCGAACAGGGCGATGGCCGGCAGAGCCAGCAGCAGGTAGGGGCGGGCCCCCAGGTCTCGTCGCCGCGGACGAGGCACCCGCCAGACCGCCTCGCTGGCCGGCATGATCACCGCCAGCATGCCCCCGTGAACGGCGGGTCCGGCCATGAGGAACGAGAACCCCTCCAGGTCGTTTCTGAGCAGGTCCTGGGCCGCCGCCATCGCCGTCGCGTTGCCCTGGGGATAGACCATCTCCCACAGGAACGGAGTGGCCAACACCACGATGGCGCCCAGCGACAGGGAGAGGACCACGATGGCGCACGCAGCCACGGCGGCCCCCAGAATCGGCGGCAGTCCGGGCTGGATCCAGTCGCAGACCTCCTGGGCGATCCAGGCGGTACCCAGCACGGTCGCCGGGAAGATCAGCGCGAGGATCACCTCCTCGTCGACCCCGGACGCCTGGGACAGCACGACCGCGATGGTGATGGCGCCCGCCCAGAACCCGAGAACCGGGATCGAGTAGAGCCACAGCATCCGGCGGAGCCGATAGGTCACCCCCGTCCGTTCGTCGGTCTGCTTGCGGAAGCCCGGCACGAAGGCGAACAGGCAGCCATGCAGCAGCCCCCAGCCCATGAAGATGGTGCCGCCGATCACGTAGCCTTCGACCTCGTCGAGGTCGTTCCACAGATCGGGATTGAAGGCCAGGATCAGCCACCAGAGGGCGCCGCCGGCCATGCCGCCGAGCAACCCCAGCGGCAGGGGTAGCAGCCGTAGCAGCCCGGGGATCATGGAGGAAGGACTAGGAGCCCTGCTTCTGCGCAGGCTCGGCGGAGGAGCCCTCGGCCGGCGCCTTCGCGGCCGGCGCATCGCCAGCCGGCGCATCGCCAGCCGGCGCCGTCTCCGCCGCCGTCTCGCCAGCCGGCGCATCCTCGGCTGCCGCCTCTTCGGCGGGCTCCTCCACCGGCGGCGGCGGTGGCGGGGGCGGCTCGGGGGGCATGTCGATGACGCTGATGTCATCCAGCGCGATGGGCGTGCCGTCGTCGATCTTGAGGATCACCGACCGGACGTGGCGTTTCATGTCATCCACGCGATCGGGCGACGCGTTGCGCGTGATCGGCTTGCCCAGCCAGCGGGCCCGGTCGTCCTCCACGATCGTGAGGAACTTGCCGCCTTCGAAGTACCTGCGAAAGGGCAACGATGCCGCGTCCAGGCTCTGCTGGATCTTCGGGTTGATCGGGACACCGACGAACAGGTCCGGTTCGGTCATGGTCCGTAACTTCCTCTCCCACGAACGTCTGACACCACGCTCTCAGTGGATCTGCCGCGGGAACAGATCCAGGCGGTCGGGCTGCCACGGCCGCGGGGGATCACCCGTCGTGCGGCCGCGCTGTTCTTCGAGCTGCTCCCACGACAGGCCCATCGCCACGATTCGCAGCTTGGTCTCCTCGATCCGTTCGGACCAGGTCGCCAGATCGATGAGCATCCGGGCCACATGGTCGGCCTCCGCGGCGTCGGGATACCCTTGCAGGTAGCCGATGCAGCGCGGGATACCGTCCCGTGGCTGGTAGCGGTCGTGGTGCAGCCAGATGGTGCGATAGAGCAACGCAGGGGACCGTTTGTGGTCCGGCACCGAGTTGACGAATGCGTCTATCGCTTCGATGAACTCCAGTTCCCCCTCCGCCAGCTCGATGGGCTGGCGCCGGGCGATGAGATCGGTCAGGTCGAGCCGCTCCTGCCGGACCAGGTCCGCCTGACCGTCGTAGAACTCCCAGTTGTCTCCGCCATCCGCCCACAGGGCCGAGATCCAGCCGGCGCCGGCCTCGTGGCGAAGACGGCCCGAGACGGGATTGACGGCGTACAGGCGGCCATAGGCGTCGGCCGCCGCACGGTACTCCTTGACCGCAAAGGCCACCCGCCCCTGCTGGTAGGTCAGCTCGTAGGAGTGAGTGTGGTCGGGCCATCGCTCCAGGTACATGTCCGTCAACGCCAGCGCGTGGCGTTGCAGCTCGCGATCCCGCTCATCGTCGCCGCGTTCGGCCAGCTCCGCGGAATACTCCCGGATGATCTTCTCCCAGCCGAGGCGCGCCTCGACACCCAGCTCCGCGCCGTAGCGCTGATCCCAGTCACCTCCCTTGGCGACCAGCTCCAGACCACGGGCGCAGCCCTCGACGACCTCGGACCAGCGCCCGGCGCCAGCGGCCTTGTCCACCCGCGCCGCGAGCTTGTCGGGATCGGACCTGCCGGGTGCCTTGGCGTGGGCGAGCGGGGCCAGGAGCAAGACCGCCACCAACGTGGGCAGCCCCCGGCGAATCGTGGTTGTCCTCCGCATGCCTCCCTCTGGGGCTCGGCAGTATAACAGAACGGGCTTTCCCCCCCGATCCGGCCGCCTGCGAAGGGCAAAAAGAAAGGGCCCGGTGGTCGCCCACCGGGCCCCGATCGATTCGGTCTGTCGCGCCTACTGGGGGGTCAGCCCCGAGTAGCTCTGCAGCTCGCGTAGGATGTAGGTACCGCCCTCGGAGGGCCGCTGCTCATCCCACTTGACCAGTCCGAGGCCCTTGACCCAGTAGGTGTCCAGCGTCCCGCTGTGGGAGCCGGCAGGATCCTGCGTCTGGTAGGTCGCGCTGACGTGGATCGCGGTGTTGAACGTGCCCGCTGGCACGGACACCGACTCGATGCCGACCACCGTCCAGTTCCAGGTGCACGGGTAGGTGCCCGAACCCTCGATGGACAGGTCGACCTGCTGGTTGTAGCTGCTGGTCCAGCTGTAGCCCATCTGCTGGTCGGGGTTGTACGGCAGGTACATCACCGGGTCGCTGTTGACCGTCAGCACGGTGGCCTGGGCCTGGCTGTCGGTGACGTAGGAACCGTAGTCCACGTTGCCGCCTGCCTCGCAGTTGTCGTAGCCCCACCAGCTGACCTGGTACTGCGCCCCCGCGAACGAGCCCGTCCGCTGGTAGACGGTGAATCCCTGGAAATAGGTCGAGCCGCCGGCCTGGACGGTCTCGACGCCCGAGTCCGACATCAGCTGGTCCTGGTAGGTGATGTTGTAGTTCGACGAGTACACCCACTGGGCCCCGGGCACGTCGATCGGATCCCAGTCGTTGCAGCTGGAGACCGAGTCGTCGTCGTCGCCGGTGTCGTCGTCGCCGGTGTCGTCGTCGCCGGTGTCGTCGTCGCCGGTATCGTCGTCGCCGGTATCGTCGTCGTCACCTTCCCAGGTGGTGTCGTCGTCGTCGTCGGTGGTGTACGACGGCGCGCAGCCGAAGGCCACGAGAACCATTGCGATCAGGACCATCAGGGACCAGCGAAACATGGTCACCCTCCTTACATCCAAAGCCAGGGGTTCCCCACCCAACACGCCTCCGTGTTCCGGCGCGCATTTAAACCGCCTCCGGTCAAGGTTGCAAGGGTAAACGGACGCCTGCGGACTCGCAGAATCCCCGTTTCGGGCGGAAGAACCCGCACCTATCGACCGATCGGTTGATTACGGGCGGCCGGGTCAGCGCATCAACGAAAAAACGACCAGGGTCGCATCGGCGTTGAGGGTGCCATCGGCGTCGTAGAAGGGGCTTCGGACCTGGATATCCACGTGCATGGACATGCCGTCCCCGGACTCGGCCAGGGCATACCACCTGGCCCGCCGACCGTCGATGGCCTCCATCGAGTCCCGGTTGGGATGGCTCTCCGGGGGCTTGACGCGCTCGAAGAACACGCGGGTCGGGCCGAAGACGTCGCGGTAGAACTGGGTGACCTCTTCATAGGGCTGCTGGCTGACGAACTCGGTGGGCTCCCCCGCATGGTTGACCGCGGTGGTCCCGTCTCCCCGCACGTAGGGCTCGGCGTCCGGAGCGACCCGGATCCCGTAGCAGGTCACGCCCTCCCACTCTATCTCGGCGACAGGCTTGGTCGCCTCCACCCGCGTCCGCTTGCGGACGAACTGGTCCCCCCCATGCGAGATGCCGTCCTCGCTCGGGAGATACACGTCGGGGTTCTCCCAGATGTCCAGATTGCGGATGGCGTACCACCCGATGGCGAGGTAGGCGAACAGCAGTAGATAGGTCAGGGGCCGGATGCGCTTGGGCTCCGAGGGCGGCTCACCGATGCGAGCCGAGGTCCGGTCCAGCATCGCGTCCCGGGCGGCGTGGTACTTGGCGAAGACCATCCCGCACTGGGAACACTCCTCGACCGTGTTTAGCTGGGAGTAGCCGCATTTCGGGCATGTTCGTTGCGGCATGGCAGGAAGGACCCCTCCTCTATATCGCGACAAGCATACAGAATCGGCCTCCGCACACCCAGCGCGCCCGTACGCACGGAGCCCCGGTGTGCCAGCTGGCACACCGGGGCTCCAAAGGACCTGACTGCGGGGGTGGCTAGTACATGCCGCCCATGCCGCCCATACCACCCATGCCGCCCATGCCGCCCATGTCGCCGCCGCCACCACCTGGCATCGGCGGGGCTTCCTTCTGCGGCCGCTCGGCGACCATCGCCTCGGTGGTCAGCAGCAGACCGGCCACCGAAGCGGCGTTCTGCAGAGCCGACCGGGCGACCTTGGTCGGGTCGATGATGCCCATGGCGAACATGTCGCCATACTCGTCGGCCTGGGCGTTGTAGCCGAAGGCGCCGTCGGCCTGCATCACCTTGTCGGCGATGATCGAGCCGTCCTTGCCGGCGTTACCCACGATGACCCGGATCGGCTCCTCGATGGCGCGGCGCACGATCTGGATGCCGAAGCGCTGGTCACTGGACTCCTCGATGGCGTCGATGGCCGCGAGGCAGCGCAGGAACGCCACACCACCGCCGGGGACGATGCCCTCTTCCACCGCGGCCCGGGTCGCGTTCAGCGCGTCCTCGACCCGGGCCTTCTTTTCCTTCATCTCGGTCTCGGTGGCCGCGCCCACATAGATCACGGCGACACCGCCGACCAGCTTGGCCAGCCGCTCCTGCAGCTTCTCGCGGTCGTAGTCCGAGGTGGTCTCGTCGATCCGGACCTCGATCTGCCGCACGCGCGCCTTGATGTCAGCCGCGGAGCCAGCACCGTCGACGATCGTGGTGTTGTCCTTGTCGATGGAGACCCGCTTGGCCGTGCCCAGGTCACCCAGGGTGACGTGCTCGAGCTTGACCCCCAGGTCCTCCATGATGGCCTTGCCGCCGGTGAGGATCGCGATGTCCTCGAGCATGGCCTTGCGACGGTCGCCGAAGCCCGGCGCCTTGACCGCCGCCACCTGCAGGGTGCCGCGGATCTTGTTGACGACCAGGGTCGCCAGCGCCTCGCCCTCGATGTCCTCGGCGATGATCAGCAGCGGCTTGCCGGTCTTGGCGATCTGCTCCAGCACCGGGAGCAGGTCTTTCATGTTGGAGACCTTCTTCTCGTGGATCAGGATGAACGGATCCTCGAGGATGACCTCCATACGCTCGGCGTCGGTGACGAAGTAGGGGCTCAGGTAACCCCGGTCGAACTGCATGCCCTCGACGATGTCGAGCTCGGTCGCCAGCCCCTTGGCCTCCTCGACCGTGATGACGCCGGCCTTGCCGACCCGGTCCATCGCCTCGGCGATGATCTCGCCGATGGTGGAGTCGCCATTGGCCGAGATGGTGCCGACCTGGGCGATCTCGGTGTGGTCCTTGGTGTCGTTGCTCTGCTTCTCGAGCTCGCTCACCACGGTCACGACGGCCTGGTCGATGCCCCGCTTGAGGTCCATCGGGTTGACGCCAGCCGCGACGAGCTTGACGCCCTCGCGGTAGATCGCCTGGGCCAGCACGGTCGCCGTGGTGGTGCCGTCACCGGCCACGTCCGAGGTCTTGGAGGCGACCTCCTTGACCATCTGGGCGCCCATGTTCTCGAACTTGTCCTCGATCTCGATTTCCTTGGCCACCGTGACGCCGTCCTTGGTCACGGTCGGGGAACCCCAGCTCTTCTCCAGGACCGCATTGCGGCCCTTGGGGCCCATGGTGACCTTCACGGCGTCGGCGAGGATGTTGACGCCCGTGAGGATCTCGCGGCGCGCCTGCTCGTGGAAGTGGATGTCCTTGGCTGCCATCGCCATATCTCCTCTCAACGGATGCTTCCGTTGTGTGGTTAGTGTTCGATGATCGCGAGGATCTCGTCGGTCCGGATGATCAGGTGATCCTCGCCGCCGAGCTTGACCTCGTCGCCGGCGTACTTCGCGAACAGCACCTTGTCACCCACGCTCACCGCAGGCCGGACACGCTCGCCATTGTCCAGGAGTCGGCCGTCACCGATGGCGACGATCTCGGCCTCCTGGGGCTTTTCCTTCGCAGTCTCGGGAATGATGATTCCGCCCTGGGAAGTGGTCTCGCTCTCGACGCGCTTGACCAGCAGGCGGTCACCGATCGGTCGGAAATTCATCTACTCAACCTCCGCTGACCCGGTAGGCGTTTGGGGGCTCGGCAACCACGCCGAAGCGCCCCTGACGCGCTTGCAGAGGGAGCGAATAATCACCGGCTACCGGCTGTCAAGGGGCCAGGGTCGCGCGCGACGCGCGGGCTCGCATCCAATCTCTCCAATCGGGGCATGCACGCCCGACGCACTCCGCTTGACAGGGGGGGGCGGGTGATTAGGTTGAGGCCGCAGCGACGCGAACACTCGCGCAAGTACCGGAGATTCCTACGAGTTTCTGATTTCTCCGGCCTTTTAAGGAGACCAAACGATGAGCAAGATCATCGGAATCGACCTGGGTACCACCAACTCCGTGGTGGCGGTGATGGAGGGCAACGAGCCCAAGATCATGACCAACGAGGAGGGTGGCCGGACAACACCGTCGGTGGTGGCCTTCACCAAGGACGGCGAGCGGCTGGTGGGCCAGGCGGCCCGGCGCCAGGCCGTGACCAACCCGACCAACACCGTCTCGTCCATCAAGCGTTTCATGGGCCAGACCCTCAACGCCGTGCCCAAGGAAGCGGAGCGCGTGCCCTACACCGTGGTGCAGGGCACTGGCGGCGACGCGGCGGTCGACATCGACGGCAAGAAGTTCAGCCCCCCCGAGATCTCGGCGATGATCCTCCAGAAGCTCAAGCGGGCCGCCGAGGCCTACCTGGGCCAGAAGGTGGACGCGGCCGTGATCACGGTCCCGGCCTACTTCAACGACGCCCAGCGTCAGGCCACCAAGGACGCGGGCGCCATCGCCGGACTCGAGGTCAAGCGCATCATCAACGAGCCCACCGCGGCGGCCCTCGCCTACGGCGCGGACAAGAAGGAGAACGAGCTGATCGCCGTGTACGACTTCGGCGGTGGCACCTTCGATATCTCGATCCTCGAGGTGGGCGACAACGTCGTCGAGGTGATCTCCACATCCGGTGACACCCACCTGGGCGGCGACGACATCGACCAGCGGATCATCGAGTGGCTGATCGAGGAGTTCAAGAAGGACAGCGGGATCGACGTCAGCTCGGACCGGATGGTCCTGCAGCGGCTCAAGGAGTCCGCCGAGAAGGCCAAGATCGAGCTGAGCTCTGCCCAGGAGACCGAGATCAACCTGCCCTTCCTGACCGCCGACGCCTCCGGGCCCAAGCACCTGCAGATCAAGCTGACGCGGGCCAAGTTTGAGCAGATGGTCGACGACATCGTCGCGCGCACCATCGGGCCGTGCAAGAGCGCGCTGAAGGACGGCGACAAGAAGGCCAGCGAGATCAAAGAAGTGCTGCTGGTCGGCGGTTCGACCCGCATTCCCAAGGTGGCGGCGATGGTCAAGGAGTTCTTTGGCCGGGAGCCCAACCGCTCGGTGAATCCCGACGAGGTCGTGGCCATGGGTGCGGCGATCCAGGGCGGCGTGCTGTCCGGCGACGTGCGCGACGTACTGCTGCTGGACGTGACCCCGCTGAGCCTGGGCATCGAGACCCTGGGCGGCGTGCTGACCAAGCTGGTCGAACGCAACACCACGATCCCCGTGGAGAAATCGGAGATCTTCAGCACGGCCAGCGACAGCCAGACCGCCGTGGACATCCACGTGCTGCAGGGCGAGCGGCCGATGGCCAAGGACAACATGACCCTGGGCCGGTTCCAGCTGGTCGGGATCCCGGCGGCGCCCCGCGGCCTGCCGCAGATCGAGGTCAAGTTCGAGATCGACGCCAACGGCATCGTCAACGTGGCCGCGACGGACAAGGCCACCGGCAAGGAGCAGAGGATCACCATCACCGCCAGCTCTGGACTGGACAAGTCCGACGTCGAGCGGATGGTGAACGAGGCCTCCGACCACGAGGAGGAGGACCGGCTGCACCAGGAGAAGATCGAAGCGCGCAACCACCTGGACAACATGGTGTACGGCGCCGAGAAGCAGCTGGGTGAGCACGCGGACAAGATCCCGGACGACATGAAGGGCCGCGCCGACGAGGCGATCAAGGAGGCCAAGGAGGTCCTGGACTCCGACGACGCCGACAAACTCAAGGCCGCAGCCGAGAAGCTCGAGAAGACGCTGCACGAGCTGGCGGCGGCCATGTACCAGTCGTCCGGTGCTGCTGGCGCGGGCGAGGCTGGGATGGGCGCCGAGCAGGCTGCCGCGGGAGCCGCGGGAGCCGCGGGAGCCGCAGGCGGCGGCGACAACGGCGCTGGCGCCGACGACGTGATCGACGCCGAGTACGAGGAAGCGTAGGGTAGCGGTCCCCTCCCGCCGCAATTCGCGGGGGGGCCTCCCGGACCACGCGTCCGGTTCAGATACGCGACCGGGGGTCGTCGATGACGGCCCCCGGTCGTCTGTCTGGGGGAAGAAGGGTAGGCCCCGGCGATGGCCGACAAGCGCGACTACTACGATGTGCTGGGGGTCGAGAGCAGCGCTCCCGAGGGCGACATCAAGAAGGCCTATCGAAAGGCTGCCCTCAAGTTCCACCCCGATCGCAACCCCGACAATCCGGACGCCGAGCAGCATTTCAAGGAGGCCTCCGAGGCCTACGAGGTGCTGTCGGACGCGCGCAAGCGCCAGCTCTACGACCAGTACGGCCACTCCGGGCTGTCCAACGCCGGCTACCAGGGCTTCTCGAACGCGGGCGTCGAGGACATCTTCGCCAGCTTCGGCGACATCTTCTCCGACCTCTTCGGCATGGGCGGATTCGGCGGGTTCGGCTTCGGTGGCGGCGATCGGCGGGCCGGTCCGCGGCGCGGCCGCCATGTGGAGCAAGTGCTCCGCATCAGCTTCGACGAGGCCGCTTTTGGTACCTCCCAGGACGCCGACGTCACCCGGGCCATCGTTTGCCCCGGCTGCGAGGGCAGCGGCGCCGAGAAGGGGACGCAGCCAGTCACCTGCACCACCTGCGGCGGCATGGGCGAGGTGATCCACCGCCAGGGCGGACTGCTGCAGATCCGCACGGCGTGCCCGGCATGCCGGGGCGCGGGCAGCGAGATCAAGCATCCCTGCATGGACTGCCACGGCTCGGGCCAGGTGCAGGACACCTCCACGGTCAAGGTCGACGTGCCGGCTGGCGTGGAGCGCGGCATGCGGATCCGCTTTGCCGGCAAGGGTGATCCGGGCCAGATGGGCGGGCCGCCGGGCGACCTGTTCATCGTGCTCGACGTCCAGCCGCACGATCTGTTCGAGCGGGACGGAAACGACGTCCTGTGCCAGGTCGAGGTGGGGCTTGCCCAGGCGGCCCTCGGCGCCGACGTCGAGGTGCCGACCCTCGAGGGCACCAAGAGCCTCAAGATCCCGGCGGGGACCCAGCACGGCGACGTGCGCCGCTTCCGCGGCGAGGGTATCCCCCGGCTGCGGGGCAACTCCCGCGGGGACCAGGTGATGCAGATCTTGATCCGGGTACCGAAGCGCCTGAACGAGCGCCAGCGCGAGCTGCTCGAGGAGTTCGCCGAGATCGAGGGCAACCAGGTGCGCAAGGACCGGGGCGGCTTCCGCTCGATCATCGACAAGCTCAAGAACTGATAGCCTGCTTCCGTGCCGAACGAACCGAACCGGCGCCGAACCCGCACGTTTCGCCTGCTGACCGCCCTGCTCGTGGCCCTGTGCGCCAGCGGGGTCCTCGTAGTCGGCGAAGGGATCTGCCGTACCTGGCCCATCTCACCGTGGCACGGCGCGCCCGACCTGGGCAGACCCGTGATGCTGGCCCAGGATCCCCAGCTCGGCTGGCGCCCGGTGCCCGGGCAGCACGAGTGGGATCCCGCGGTCACGGGCGGCAAGCGGGTGGTGGTGAGCTACGGCGAGGACGGAGAGCGGCTCAGCTCCCCCCCCGGCGAGGCACCATCCCCGGGCGGCGGCGTGCTGTTCATCGGCGGATCGTTCACCGCCGTGGACTACCTGGACGACGCGGACACCTTCCCGTGGTTGCTCCAGCGAGCCCACCCGGACGTCCGGATTCGCAACTACGGAGTGGGCGGTTACGGCACCTACCAGTCCCTGCTGAAGTTGCGCGAGGTCTTCGCCGACGGGACGCCGCCACCCGGACTGGTGGTCTACAGCTTCCTGCACCACCACATCTACCGCAACGTGGCCGCCGAGACCTGGCTCAACCAGCTCGCGTGGGCCTCCTTCCGCGGACACGCGGCCGTGCCCCACTGCACCGTGGACGGCGGGCAGCTCGTCGAGCACCCGCCGTTGCAGCGGACGATCGATCCGCTGGAGCGCTCCAGCGCGCTGTTCGCCCTGGTCGAGCGGGTCACCCTCGACCGGTTGGATCGGCGACGGGGTCAGGCGCTGCCGGCCGTGCGGCTGCTGCTCACCGAGATGAACGCCACCTGCAAGGCCCATGGTGCGACGCTGGTGCTCAACCTCTTCGGTCTGCCCGAGGAGCTGTACCGCGAGCTGCTGCCGACCCTGGAGGCGGAGGGAATCTCGGACCTCCCCAACATGTTGGAGAGCACCGAGGACCTGACCTGCCCGTGGGGTGACGGCCACCCCAACGAGGCGGCCAACCGGCTGTACGCCGCCAACCTGGACCGCTTCATCGGCGAGGGCCTGGGGTTCTGGAACCGCCCCGGGATTCCTGGTAGGAAGTCGGGTTCCACGGAGTGAAGCGATGACGCAGGACAAGCTGACAGGAATCGAGGAAGCGGTGAAGTCCCGGTTCGGGTTCGTCGCCCGGGTGAAGCAGGAGCTCAGCCGGACGATCGTCGGCCAGGACTACCTGCTCGACCGGCTGATACTGGGCATGCTGTCGGATGGGCACGTGCTGGTCGAAGGGGTCCCCGGGTTGGCCAAGACGCTGGCGGTCAAGACCCTGGCGCAGGCGGCCGGTTGCTCTTTCAATCGCATCCAGTTCACCCCGGATCTGCTGCCCGCGGATCTGGTCGGCACCCAGATCTACCGACCCCAGACGGGGAACTTCGAGACCAAGAAGGGTCCGATCTTCTCCCAGGTGGTGATCGCCGACGAGATCAACCGGGCACCGGCCAAGGTCCAGTCGGCACTGCTCGAGGCGATGGAGGAGCGCCAGGTCACCATCGGTGAGACGAGCTACATCCTGGACAAGCCGTTCCTGGTGCTGGCGACCATGAACCCCATCGAGCAGGAGGGCACCTACAGCCTGCCCGAGGCCCAGGTCGACCGCTTCATGCTCAAGCTGGACATCACCTACCCCACCAAGAAGGACGAGCTGGGGATCATGGCGCGTCACAGCCAGGGTTTCCCGGAGGTCCAGGCGGTGGTGGGTCCCGAGCACATCCTCGACGCCCGCAAGGTCGTGGCGCTGGTCCACCTCGAGGACCGGCTGCTCGAGTACATCGTCGATCTGGTCCACGCCACCCGCGACCCGGAGGGCCACGGGCTCGGGGAACTCAAGGGGATGATCCAGTTCGGCGCCAGCCCACGGGCGGCGATCTACCTGCAGAAGGGCGCCCGCGCGATGGCCTTCATCCGGGGACGCGCCTTCGTGATGCCCGAGGACATCAAGGCCGTCGCCGCCGACATCCTGCGCCACCGGATCCTGCTCAGCTACGAGGCCGAGGCCGAGGACGTGACGACGGGGGATGTGGTGGCGTCACTGTTGAATCACGTGAAGGTGCCGTAAGGAGGCGTCAGGCGTCAGGAAAGAGAAGAACTCGAACCAGGGTGGCACGGGCAGCTCGCTGCCCGTGGGTACCTCGAAGCGCGACAAGGCTCGAACCGATATGGCCCTACTCCCCCCCGATGTGATCGCGCGGATCCGCAAGATCCACATCACCACCGCGCACCAGGTCGACGACCTGATGGCAGGGGACTACGTGTCGGTGTTCAAGGGCCGCGGGATGGAGTTCGAGCAGGTCCGGGAGTACGTGCCCGGCGACGACGTCCGCAACATCGACTGGAACGTCACCGCCCGCTCCCAGAGCGCCTTCGTCAAGGAGTTCCGCGAGGAGCGCGAGCTGACGGTGATCCTGGTGGTCGATGTCAGCGGCAGCCAGGCCTTCGGCACCACCGAGGACTTCAAGCAGGACCTGGCGGCCCGCTTCGCCGCGGCGCTGGCCTTCACCGCCATCCGCAACAACGACAAGGTCGGCCTGATCCTGTTCTCGGACCAGATCGAGCTGTTCGTGCCCCCGAAGAAGGGCCGCGGGCACGTCTGGCGGGTGATCCGCGAGATCCTGACCGCCAACCCCCGGGGCAGGGGTACGGACATCGCCGGGGCGCTGGCGTTCCTCAGCCGGGTCGCCCGCCGCCGGGCGGTGGTGTTCCTCATCAGCGACTTCCTCGACGAGAGCTTCGAACGCATGCTGCGGGTCGGGCGAGCGCGCCACGACCTGATCGCCGTGTCCGTGACCGATCCCCGCGAGTTGCAGCTGACGCCGATGGGGCTGGTGGAGCTACAGGACGCCGAGAGCGGCAAGTGGGTGATGGTCGACACCCTCGACCCGGGTTTCCTGCGGGCCTACGAGAAGACGGCGCACGCGCGCATGCGAACCCGCTCGGACCAGCTCAAGGCCTGCGGCGTCGACGAGATCGCCCTGCGCACCGATCAGGACTGGGTCAAACCGCTGGTGCGCTATTTCCGTATGCGGGGGCAGCGTCGGTGAGACCCGCGATCCTCTGCCTCCTGATCACGCTCGGCGGCTGTGCGGGCGAGTCGGCGGAACCGGCCGAGCCGCGCCCTCCCCTCGTGGTCCGGGCCACGGTCGACCGCTCGCTGGTGGTCCCCGGTGATCCCTTCACCTACACCGTCGAGATGGACTGGGCGGACGGCGTCAGCCCGGCGATCCCCGAGTTCGGCAAGGGCATCGAGCGGCTGCGAATCACCGATCAGGCGGTGGAAGGTCCCGACGAGGTCGATGGCCGCGAGACCCAGCTGTTCAGCTACACGCTGGTGGCCGACAAGGCCACGTCCTACGAGATCCCCGGCGTCACCGTCAGCTACATGACCGGCGACGGCGAGAAGGGCGAGGCCGCGACGGGCACCATCTTCGTCGAGGCGCGGCAGCCCGAACCCGACGAGGATCCGGACGCCGAGCCCATCGCCCTGGACGACAACTTGAGGGATATCCGCGCCCCGTACCGGCTGGGGGATCCCAACGTGGCCCTGTGGCTGCTGCTGGGGCTGGCTGCGTTCGTCATCGCCGCCGGGCTCTGGTTCGCGCTGGTCGCCCGGCGCTGGCGCGCACCCCCACCGCCCGCGGCCCCGCCCGATCCCGACCAGGTGGCGCTGGCGGATCTGGCGAGCTTGCGCCAGCAGGGCTACCTGCAGCGCGCCGAGCTGCAGCCGTTCGCCTTCGGCCTGTCGAGCATCCTGCGCACGTACCTCGGGGCCCGCTTCGCCTTCCCGGCCCCCGAGTGGACCACCACCGAGATCCTGCGCGGACTCCCCCCCGATCTCCGCTCCGTTCGCCGCGATCAGGAGATCCGGCGCGTGCTGGACGCCACCGATCTGGTCAAGTACGCCGGACGGCCGGTGGCTCCGGCCGAGCTGGAGCAGCTGGCCGACCTCTGCGCGGATCTGGTGCGGCGGACCCGGGGCGGGCTCTCGGCGGACGAGGTGCCCCGATGACCGTCTGGCACCTGGACGATCCCTGGTGGCTGCTGGCTCTGGGGTTGGCCCTGCTGGTGACGGTGCTGGGGATCCGCCGGGCGGGCAGCGCCCGGGTGCGTTTTCCCCAGGTGGGTGCCGTGCTGGCCACCGGGCGTACCGTGGGTCCGATCCGCCGCTGGCTGCCCCTGGTCCTCCGGGTGGCGGCGCTGGTCCTGGTGGTCTGGACCCTGGCCCGGCCCCAGGGCGGCAACAAGATGATCGAGGTCACCACCGAGGGGATCGACATCGTGCTGACGGTGGACACCTCGGGTTCGATGGAGGCCCTGGACTTCACCCTGGACGGGGAACCCGCCACCCGGCTGGAGGTCTCCAAGCAGGTGGTGGCCGACTTCATCGCCGCGCGGGGCAACGACCGCATCGGCTCGGTCGTGTTCGGCATCGAGGCCCACACCCAGTGTCCGATGACCACCGACTACGGGATCCTGCAGATGCTGGTGCGGGACCTGCACATCGGCATGGCTGGCGACGGCACCGCCATCGGCGACGCCATCGGCATCTCCGTCCAGCGGCTGGAAGAACTGGAGAGCAAGTCGCGGATCGTGATCCTGTTGACCGACGGCCGCAACAACCAGGGCTTGCTGGAGCCAGCCCAGGCGGCAGCCATCGCCCGGACCAAGGGGATCAAGATCTACACCATCGGCGTCGGCACCAAGGGTGAGGCGCCGTTCCGGGTCAAGGGACTGATCGGCCACCGGATCGTTTACAAGCCCGTGGATCTGGACGAGGCGACGCTGAATATGATCGCGGAGACCACCGGAGGTGCCTACTTCCGCGCCACCGATACCGACGCCCTGCAACGGGTCTACGAGACCATCGACGAGCTGGAGAAGACCAAGATCGAGACCGTCGAACACGTGGATTACCACGAGACCTGGGCCGGCTACCTGGCCGCCGCGCTGGCGCTGCTACTGACCGAGGTGGTGCTGGTGAACACCCGCCTGCGGAAGGTGCCCTGAGATGACGATCCTGGGCATCAACGTGCTGCATCCGATCCTGCTGGCAGGGCTGGTGTTGCTGCCGGTGCTGGCCGCGTTCTACATCTACGCGTTCCGCACCAAGGACCGGTTGATGGCGCGCTTCGCCCAGCCGTCGCTGTTCCGCCGTCTGATGCCGGACGTCAGCCGCCCGCGACAGCGCCTCAAGGCAGTGTTCGTCGTGGCTGCGATCGGCCTGGTGATCGTGGCCCTGGCCCGCCCCCGCTACGGTTACGAGTGGGAGGAGATCAAGCGCAAGGGCGTCGACATCGTCGTGGTGCTCGACCTGTCCACGTCGATGCTCGCCGAGGACGTCGAACCCAGCCGTCTGGAGCGGGCCAAGCGCGAGCTGGCCGATCTGCTGGGCATGCTCGAAGGGGATCGCCTGGGCCTGGTGGCCTTCGCCGGCACGGCCTTCGTCCAGTGTCCGCTGACCGTGGACTACCGGGCGTTCCACCTGATCCTCGACAGCCTGCATCCGGCGATGATGCCAGCCCAGGGCACCGACCTGGGCCAGGCCCTCGGCACGGCGATCCAGACCTTCGACGAGGAGAAGCTCAGCTCCAAGGCGATCATCCTGATCAGCGACGGCGAGGACAACGAGGACAAGGGGATGGAGGCCGCCGAGCGGGCCAACGAGCTGGGAATCAAGATCTTCGCCATCGGCGTGGGCTCGGAGTCGCCAGCGCCCGTGCCCTCCCTGGACGGCCGCGGGCACAAGCGCGACCCACATAGCGGCGAGGTGGTGCTGACCCGCTTCGACGAGGACGGGCTCAAGCGCATCGCCCTGGCCACCGGGGGCGGCTACGAGCGATCGACCACGGGCGACATGGATCTGCAGGCGATCTATACCCAGGACATCAAGCAGGGCATGGAGGCCTTCGAGATCGCGACATCCCGATCCCAGAGCTGGACCGAACGTTACCAGTGGCCGCTGGGACTGGCGCTGTTGTTGCTGATCCTCGAGGGGCTACTGCCCGAGGTCCGGCGCCGGAACGGGGCCGTCATCGCGCTGCTCCTGGCCCTGGGGATCGCGGCAGGCACCCCCGCCCCGGCCGCTGCCGACTGGTGGCGAAACCCGTTCACGCCCTCGCCCCTGCGCCAGGGCACCCAGGCGTACGAGGACGGGGACTACGCCGTCGCGCTGACCCACTACCAGCAAGCCCAGCTGGACCGCCCCGACGATCGCCGGCTGCAGTTCAACATCGCCGACAGCCACTACCGGCTCGAGGATTTCGAGGCCGCCGAGCAAGCCTTCGGCCGCGTCCTGTCCCTGGGCGCCGACGACAAGATCGCCCAGCGTTCCTACTACAACCTGGGCAACACCCTGTACCACCAGGGACGGCTGGAAGAGGCGATCACCGCTTACGAGGACGCCCTGGCGCTGGATCCCGACGACGAGGACGCCCTCCACAACCTCGAGTTCGTCAAGCAGGAGCTCGGGCGCCGCGAGCAGGAGTGTCAGCGGCAGCAGGAGCAGCAAGAGCAGCAGCCACCACCCCGGCAGAAACAGGAGCAGGAGGAGACACAGCAAGAGGAGCAACAGCAGTCGGCCGAACCGTCCGAGGAGCAGCAGGGCTCCGAGGAGGAGATGGCCAACGTGGACATGCAGCCCTCGGACTCGGGAGACGAGTCGATGGAGGCGCCGCCCGTGGTCCAGCTCACGCCCGAAGAGGCCGAACGGCTGCTGGACGCCCTCGACGAACGCCGCCCTGACATCCAGCGCCCCCGCCGCAACCGCTCCAAGGACAAGGACTGGTGATGCGCGGGAGGCAAGGCGAGCGTCTTTTCCTGGCGATCATGCTGATCTCGCTGGCCCTGCCGAACACCGCGTGGGCCGCCTCGGCCAAGGCGCGCCTGGACCAGTCGGTGGCGCACGTGGGTGCGGCGGTCACGCTGACGATCACCGTCTCGGGCGCCCGCTCGGTGGGCAGGACCCGCATGCCCGAGCTCCCCGCCTTCGATGTGGTGCCGGGGGTGACCCAGCTGCGATCGGCCTGGGTCCAGGGGCGGGCCGTGCAGCAGGTGGTGATGACCTATTACCTCTATCCAAAGGAGGTGGGTCGTTACACCATCGGCGGCATCGGCGTGGACGCCAGCGGAACCACCCTGTGGACCTCGCCACTGGAGCTGGAGGTGGTGCCGGCCCGCAGCCACGGGACGGGTCCGGTGGACGATCACTTCCTGGAGGTGGCCGTAACGCCGGAGTCTCCCTACGCCGGCCAGCCCATCATCTACACGGTGCGGTTCGGCTTCTCGACCAGCATCAAGAACTTCGATCTGACGGACCCGGACTGGGGTGGATTGCTCGAAGAGGCGGGACTGGAACCGGAGATGATCGACTCCTACGAGGTGATCGACGGCCGCCGGTTCCGCATCCTCGAGTGGCGTATCCCCCTGTTCTCCCTGCGCCCCGGCAGCTTCGACATCGGCCCCGCCACAGCCGAGTTCGACCAGGTCGTGGGCGTCACACGGCGGATGAATCCCCTGTTCAACGACCCGATCTTCGACCAGTTCTTCTCGACCGCCCAGCTCGACCCGGTGTCCGTCGAGAGCGATGCGCTGGAGGTCGAGGTACTGCCCTTGCCCGAAACGGGACGTCCCGAGACGTTCAGCGGCCTGATCGGCTCCGCTCGCCTACGTGGAGCGCTCAGTCGAGACCGCTGCGCCGTGGGCGAATCGGTCTCACTCACCCTGGAATTTCGGGGCGCGGGCAACGTTCAAGACGTGGCTCTGGACCTTCAGCTCCCGGACGGCATCAAGCCCTACAGCGAGGATCCCACCGAGTCGCTGCAATGGAGTCCCGACGGGCCTTACGGATCGGTGTCGCAGGTTTTTGATCTCGTGCCCCAGGTCGCCGGGGAGGCGGTCATCCCGGCGGTGGAGGTCGGCTACTTCGATCCAGACGCCCGCCGCTACCGCACGGCCACGGCCGGGCCTTTCCGCTTGACCATCGATGCCGGGGTGGGCGAGCAAGCCCACGGCGCCCACAGCGCGGATTTGCTGGTGGACGAGGCCGCGATCGCGATGCTCACCGCCGAGGCCTACCCGGCACTGGAGCGGGGTGGACACCGTCGGCTGGCCACCCAGGAGCGCTTCGCCCTGGTGTTACTGCTGCTGGTCGCTCCGCCGGGGCTGTTCGGCGCGGTCGCCGCGGTACGCCGTCGCCAGCGACGACGGGCCGACCCCGAGCGCACGCGCCGCCAGCGAGCCCTCAAGCGCGCCCGTGCCCGGCTTGCGGACACGGGCGGAGCCGATCGAGTGGCTGCGGCCGCCGCGATCGACGGTGCGGTCCGCGACTTCCTGGCCGAGCGAGCGGGGGTCCCCGTCGGCGCCCTCAGCCCGTCCGAACTGGCGCGGGTCGTGTCAGACGCCGGCGCGGAGCCCGACACCGCCGCCGAGCTGGCGAGTTGGCTCACCGACCTGGCCGCCGTCCGTTACGCGGGCAGGCGGGAACCCTCCGTGGACGCCCTGGTGAGCCGGGCCGAGGGGCTGGTCGACCAGCTGGGGGAGGAGCTGCCGTGAGCACCCGCGCGACCGCCGACCTGCAGCCTGCACCCGTTTTTCTCGCCGCCATGCTGGCGCTGGCCGCGGTCGCGCTGGCGTCGCCCCCCGCGGCCGCGGGCGAGGACGACCGGCTGTTGTTCGAGTCGTGCACGATCCTCTACCAGGCCAACCGCTACGACGACGCCGCGGACTGCTATCGCAGCTTGCTGGACGGCGGGGTCCGAAACGGGCCGGCCCACGCCAACCTGGCCAACGCCTACATGCACCTGGAGCGCCACGGTGAGGCGGTCTACCACTACCGACAGGCTCAGCTGTTCCTGCCGCGGGACAGCGAGGTCCACGGCCACCTGTCCCGGGCGCTGGCGGCCGCCGGGCTGGAGCGGGAACCGCCCCGGCCCGCAGCCAGTCGCGTGCTGTTCTTCTACGATCGGCTCTCCCCGGGCGAGCTGTGGGGGATCGCGGCGATCCTCAACGTGATCCTGTGGGGGCTGCTGATCATCCGACTGTACCGCCGCGGTGAGATCGTCACCTGGGCCGCCCTGGTGGTCTTCGCCGGCCTCTTGCTGTTCTCGGGCACGGCCGCCGTCCGGACCCTGGAGCTGACCACCCGGCCGGGGGCCGTGGTCCTGTCGGGGACGGCGGTGGCCCGATCGGGCCGCGATCGCTCCGCGGGCGAGATGTTCCGGCTCACCGAGGGCAGCGGTGTGACGATCACCGCGCGCCAGGCGGACTGGGTCGCGGTGGAGACCGAACAAGGGCGGCGGGGCTGGGTCGAGGCCGACGTGCTGGGCGTGATCGAATACGCCCGGCTTGGCGCCGTCGGTAGGGATCGGGACGACGCTGAGCGCTGATCTCGTGTCGTCCGATCTTCGCTTGCAGAGCGCTGGGGACTTGGCCCGCGCCCTCCAAGTGGTGTACACCGTGCGATTGAACCTGGGAGGAACGCCCTCATGCACACCCGATCCCTGATCACGATGCTGTGCCTGACCATCGTCTGCGCGCTGGCGCTGCCGGCGGCCGCAATCAAGGCCGACAAGGCGATCAAAAAACTCCCCGACGAAGACCGTCAGATGATCCTGGCGCTCAAGATCTACATGGCGGAGGACGAGCTGGAGGCGTACCTCACCCTCGACGGCCACGACGCCCGCGTGGATTTCCTCGAGGAGACAGGCTACCTGCGCAAGTGGAACCTCATCCGCGAGGAGTTCATGCCCCACGTGGTCAAGCGCCAGGTGGTCAAGGGGATGAACAAGGACGAGCTGTGGATGACCTGGGGCAAGCCGGTCCAGGTGCGGCAGACCTTCTACGAGAAGGCGTACGTCGACATCTACACCTACTTCTTCTACGAGGACCGCAAGGGTAACGCGATCCCGACCCCCGACCGGGACGATCCCCTGTCCTACAACCGTCCCCAGTGGGAGATGAACGTCTACTTCCACAACGACAAGGTGGTCTCGATCCTCGAAGAGGGGGAGCTGTTCAGCCCCCAGGATCTGAGCAACCAGTTCCAGCCTCTGCCCGATGCCGTCGAGAAGCCGGAGCCGGTTGCCGAGCCCGATCCCGAGGCGGGGACCGAGGCCGGATCCGAGCCCGAGGCCGAGGCCGAGGGCGGCACCGAGTAGCCACACTCACCGATTCGGTTCTTGACTCCCCCAACCCGTTCGACAGGGTTGTCCAGGAACAAGGCTACGGCTGCAGGACGGTCTCGATCCCCTGGACGATGGCCTCCTCCTGGACCAGGAGGCCGCCACGCCAGCGATCGACGATGCGCACGGTCCAGTGATACGAGTCGCCCAGGTAGGCATCCTTGATCGCCGCCTGCTGGCTCGGCGTCAGCGCGACGTTGGGGCGCTCACCCACGAGCAGGAAACCCACGGGGACGTCGTTGCGGCCGACGCCGTAGCGATCCGAGGCCACCAGGAAACGATCACGCAGCACCGGGTAGTTGACCGACCGCGCCCCGGACAGCGAGTCGTTGATGTCGGCCTCGCGGGCGTCGACGCAGATGGCGATCACCTGCAGACCGCGCCCCCACCCCGAGTACTTGCGCTGCAGACGGGCCAGCATCTCGAGCTCGTCGGCCGTGTCGCCGCCACCGGCCAGGAACACCAGCAGGACCGCATCGCGCGGCTCCTCTGGCGAGACACCGAGGAAGTTCCCCAGGGACGGCGTGTTGCTGCCTGAAACAGCGGTGCTGACCGGCTCGTTGTACGAGTACAGCATGAACACCGGGGCTTCGTCCCCGGAGTCCAGCATCGTTCCGGCGTTGGCCGTGGACACGGACGTGGCGGCCAGGACCAGTCCCGCGAACCAGGCCAGCGCGACGGTGTGAGTACGCACGTTCATCTGTCTCACCCGCGGCTCAGACGGATACCACCACGCACGTGATGTTGTCCTTGCCCCCCTCGGCGTTGGCGGCGTCGATCATCGCCTGACAGGCCTCCTGCGGATCCGGGTTGGTCTCCATCAGGGTGAGGATCTCCTCGTCAGGCAGCTCGCTCCACAGACCGTCGGTGGCCAACAGGATCCGGTCTCCCGGGTTCAGTGTGATGTGGAAGATGTCGATGTCCACGTCGTCCGTGGAACCGACAGACCTCACCAGGATGTTGCCCGATGGGTGGGTCCGCGCCTGCTCCCGCGTAATCTCGCCCATCTGTACCAGGTAGGCGACCAGCGAGTGGTCGCGGGTGATCTGCTCCAGCGCGCCGTCTCGCAGGAGGTAGGCGCGGGTGTCGCCCACGTTGGCCAGCAGCGCCTCGGTCATCCGGTAGACCAGGGTGGTGGTCAGCGTGGTACCCATGTTGCTCTCGTTCTCGCGGCCACACTCGAGCACCGAGCGGTTGGCCAGCGAGAACGAGGAACGGAGCAGTCGCTTGAGGTTCTGGACGTTGAAGCCCTTGGCCTTGGCTTTGGTGTGACGCTGCTGTGCTTCGAGGAACAGGGTCTCGATGGCCAGGCTGCTGGCCACCTCGCCACGATCGTGGCCGCCCATGCCGTCGGCCACGGCGGCGATCGCGAAGTCCTCGGCGAAGACCTCGTGGCGCCAGGAGTCCTCGTTGAGTTCGCGCACCTGGCCCGGGTCGGTGCCCCCGGCCATGTTCAAGTCGCGCTCATCGATGATCGTGGCGACCTCGGTCTCCTCGGAGACCTCCCCCACTTGCTCCTTGCGATCGGTATCGTGGACCTCCGGCACTGAATCCGGATTGCGCTTGCGCTTGCCACTCATCGGTTGTTCTGGCACTCCGGGGTCCACGGGGCACACCACCCCACGCAAAAGGCAGCGATCATCATCGGTCACGCGACGGTCCAGCGCAAGCGCCATGCCGTCAAAACAAGACCCCGCGTCCCTCGTTTCCCCTCGTCCGCCTCCCCTCAACCTGCTGGGCACGAAGGACCGTCGCTGCTACCCTCCGCCACCGATGAGCGCGCTGAGCTTCCAGGTGCTGCACGAGGATCGGGGAACCGCCGCCCGCGTCGGTCGCCTGACCCTACCCCACGGCACGGTCGATACGCCCACCTTCATGCCCGTGGGTACGCGCGCCGCCCTGCGCGCCGCCACGCCCGCTCAGGTCGTGGCCACGGGCAGCCAGATGGTGCTGGCCAACACCTACCACCTGTCGATCCGGCCGGGGGAGGGGCTGGTGGCCAAGGCCGGCGGCCTGCACCGGTTCATGAACATGCCGCTGCCGATCCTCACCGACTCCGGCGGCTTCCAGGTGTTCAGCCTGCCCGGCGTGGAGATCAGCGAGGAGGGGGTGCGCTTCGCCTTCGAGAAGGGGGGCAAGCGGGTCTTCCTGAGTCCAGAGCGAGCGATCCAGATCCAGGAGGAGCTGGGCGCCGACGTGATCATGGCCTTCGACGAGTGCATCGAGTACCCCTGCGAGCGCTCCTACGCCGAGGTCAGCGTCGACCGCACCACCCGCTGGGCCGAGCGCTGCCTGGCCGCCCGCACCCGCACCGACGACCAGGCCCTGTTCGGCATCGTCCAGGGAGCGATGTGGGAGGACCTGCGCCACCGCAGCGCCGACGCGCTGGTGGCGATGGACTTCCCCGGCTACGCGGTCGGTGGCCTGAGCGTGGGCGAGGGACGGGAGAAGATGGAGCGGGTGCTGGACTTCACCGTGCCACGGCTGCCCGCTGACAAGCCCCGCTACCTGATGGGGGCCGGGCTGGCCGAGGACCTGCTGGCAGGGATCGCCCGCGGCATCGACATGTTCGACTGTGTGATCCCCACCCGCCACGCCCGCGGCGCGCTGCTGTACACCTTCCAGGGTAAGATGCGAGTCACCCAGCGGCGCTACCGGCGGGACATGTACCCGGTGGACACCCGCTGCCCCTGCGAGTGCTGTCAGGGCTTCTCCAGGGCCTACCTCCACCACCTGTTCGACGCCGGCGAGGTGCTCGGCACGACCCTGGCTGTGATCCACAACCTGACCTTCCTGTCCCAGCTGGTGGCGCGCATCCGCGAGGCCATCGCCGCCGAACGCCTGACCGAGTACACCCGCGAGTTCATGGCGAGCTACCAGCGCTGATCCCGGCCCTCAAGTTCTCCGCCCGCGCACCGATGGCCCGAAGGGGAGGAGAAGCCCATGATCCCGATGCTGGAGTTCCGTCGCGGAGGTCGACCGCGGTTCCAGGTACGCCTGAGCCGCAGCGAGACGCGGGTCGGTCGCGGCGCCCGTTGCGACGTGACCCTCCCCGAGGACCACGTCAGCCGAGTGCACTTCCTTGTCCGCCGACGCGCGGAGAGCTTCGAGCTGGTGGATCGTTCCCGCAACGGAACCGTACTCAACGGGGATCCCATCGACCAGGCGGAGATGCGGGTGGGCGACGTGATCCGGCTCCCGCCGTGGGAGATCGGGCTGGTGGCCGGCGACGGCGACCCGACGCCAGAGACCGCGGTTCGCGATCTGCTCAATCCGGCACCGGTGGTGTCGACCACCCACGAAGGCGATCGGCTGCTGGTGCGCGCTGGCGTCCTGCGGGTCTGTGACGGACCGGCGGAGGGCGAGCAGTACGTGATCCGCAAGCCAGAGGTGCGGGTCGGCAGCGATCCCACCTGCGACTGGGTATTGACCGGGGACGTCGCTCCCCTGCACTTCCGGGTCCGGATCGAGGATGGTCGCTACCGGCTGTACGACAGTGGCGCTCCGGAGGGCACGCAGGTGGATGGCCACCTCGTTCGCGATCCCATCGAGTTGCGCGAGGGGGCCCGGGTGGTGGCGGGTGACACGACCCTCGAATTGCTGGCCCGGACCCACGAGGATCGGGTGCGGCCCCAGCAGGGGGACCGGTTGGGCGATCTGCTGGGTGGGAGCCGCGTGATGCGCGAGCTCTTCCAGCTGATCCGGCGCGTGGCGGCCGCCGAGGTTCCGGTGCTGATCCTGGGGGAGAGCGGCACGGGCAAGGAGCTCGTCGCCCGGGCGCTCCACGACCACAGCCCGAGGGCGGGTGGGCCGTTCGTCCCGGTCAACTGTGGCGCCCTGCCCGGCGACCTGGTGGAGAGCGAGCTGTTCGGCCACGTCAAGGGCGCGTTCACCGGGGCCACCGGCCACCGCGCTGGCGCCTTCCGGGAGGCCCGCGGCGGCACGCTGTTCCTCGACGAGATCGGCGACCTGGCCCCGGCCGCGCAGGTGCGCTTCTTGCGGGTGCTCGAGACCAGCCGCGTTCGCCCGGTGGGAGCGGATCGCGAGGAGCCGGTGGACGTACGCGTCGTGGCGGCGACCCACCGGGACCTGGGCACCGAGCTGGCCGAGGGGCGCTTCCGCGAGGACCTGTTCTTCCGGCTCAACGTGGGCTTGATTCGCGTGCCTCCGCTGCGGGCGCGGCGTGAGGACGTCCCCCTGCTGGCCGACCACCTGCTGGCATCCTCGATCCCGGGTTCCCCCCCCGCCATCGATGGCGCGGCGATGGCGGTGCTGCGGGATCAGAGCTGGCGCGGGAATGTCCGGGCCCTGCGCAACGTGCTGCTGCGCGCGGCGCTTCTCTGCGACGGGGGGTGCATCCAGCCAGCCCATCTGCAGTTCGATCTGACCGCGGGCAACGGCAGCGATCCGCTGATGGCCATGGACTCCCAGGAGATCGCGGGTTCCCTCGAGGGGGCCGAGCGGCGGGCGATCCAGAACGCCCTCGATGCCTGCGGAGGCAACAAGATGGCCGCAGCCAAGGTCCTTGGCATCGCCAAGTCGACGCTACACGTGAAGTTGAATCGCTACGGGATGGGGTAGGAGAGGCGTCAGGCGTCAGGAGGGGAGATTCAGTCCCACCGGCCTTCCGAGGGCTGTTCGCCCCCTTCGACTTCGGCGTCGCTGTTGGACGAGGCGGCCTCCTGAGCCGCCAGATCCTCCTCGGCGCGCCGCCGCTGTTCCTCGTCCACGTCCCCACCGAGGCCCTGGCTCTTGTCCTGGGCGCCCAGCTTCAGCTGGGTCTCGGCGAGGGTGGTGCCGCCCTCGGTCTTGAAGGTCCCGATCAGCCAGGCGGCCAGCAGCTGCTCCAGATCCGGCTCCCTGTTGAGCATCTTGGTGCCGTGTCCGACGCCGTAGTAGATCTGCAGATGGCTGACCCCCAGGGCCTCGTTGGCCAGGACCTCGGTGGACTTGGCCGAGTAGCTGTCCTCCACCGAGACGACCAGCAGTAGCGGCCGCTTGCCGTAGGCCTCGACCTGCCCGACCGTGTCCACGCCGTCGTACATCAGCCCCGGGCTGAGCAGCACCAGGGTCGACACGGTGGGATCCTCGACGGCGTACAGCAGCGCGGCCGAGCCGCCGACGTCAGCACCGACCAGCTGGATGGCACTGCCCCCGCCAGCGGACCGCTCGTCCCTCAGGTAGGTCACCGCACCGGCCACGTCGTGCACCATCTTGAGATAGTCGGCTTCGACGAACAGCTCCCGGTCCACATCGGCCCCGCCCACGGTCAGCACCGAGTCGCCGTGCCCCCGCAGGTCCGGAGCCAATCCGGCGACGCCCTTTTCGGCCAGCTTGGTGGCGATGTAGTCCCAGTCGCCTCGGTTCCGCCCGGGCTGGTGCACGTACACCGCCGCGCTGGAGGATTCACCCTCCGCGGGGTAGTAGGTCGCGTGGACCACCACGCCGTCCTCGGTCTCGTACTGCACGTGCTCCGGGCGGGCCAGCGCCGTCGTCGCCAATAGCATCGACAACAGCATTCCCAGCACGGGCATCGCGCGGCCTGAAGCGCCCATGGTTCTCTCGTCCCGTTCCGCAGGTTGAGTTCTCGTCGCCGAGCCGGGACCCGTCGACGAAGGCGCCCGGGAGCGCCTCGCGATCAGCCTGTCAATGATAGCAGACGGAGGGGGGGGTGGCTCAATTCGAAGGGAGCGCCTGGAGGTCGGTCAGGATGGCCTTCAGGTTCCCTGGCTGTCGGTGTCAAAGGGGCCACGTCGCAAGATGGCAGCTTGAAAAATCCCCGACAGGTGCGTTAGACCCGCGACTCCACCCCAGAGAGGCCAAACGGACATGACGAGCATCACCGAGGTTCACGCACGCGAGATCCTGGATTCCCGGGGCAACCCGACCGTGGAGGTCGAGGTGGTCCTCGACAGCGGCGTCGTCGGAAGGGCCGCCGTGCCCTCGGGCGCGTCGACCGGCGAGCGCGAGGCGCTCGAGCTGCGCGATGGGGACAAGGCGCGCTACAAGGGCAAGGGCGTCCTCATGGCGGTCGAGAACGTCAACGGCACCATCGCGCCCGCGCTGCTGGGCTACTCCGCCCTGGATCAGGCACTGATCGACAAGATCCTGATCGAGCTGGACGGGACCCCCAACAAGGGCAAGCTCGGCGCCAACGCGATCCTGGGCGTCTCGATGGCCACGGCCCACGCTGCGGCGGCGGATCTGGAGATTCCCCTCTACCGCTACCTCGGCGGCGTCCACGCCACGACCCTGCCCGTGCCGATGATGAACATCCTCAATGGTGGCGAACACGCCGACAACAACGTGGACATCCAGGAGTTCATGGTGATGCCGGTGGGCGCCGGCTCGTTCCGCGAGGCCCTGCGCTGTGGCGCCGAGATCTTCCACACGCTCAAGGGCGTGCTGAAGGAGAAGGGGCTGAACACGGCGGTGGGCGACGAGGGCGGTTTCGCCCCCAACCTGGGCTCCAACAGCGAGGCGCTGGACGTGATCGTCGAGGCCATCGGCCGCGCCGGCTACAAGGCGGGTGACGACGTGGTGCTGGCCCTGGACTCAGCCGCCAGCTCCTTCTGCCGCGATGGTAAGTACCACCTCGATGGCGAGGGCCGGCTGGACCTGAGCTCGGCGGACATGATCGCCTTCTACGAGGACCTGGTCGAGCGCTACCCGATCCGCTCGATCGAGGACCCGCTGGACGAGAACGACTGGGACGGCTTCGTGGCCTTCAACAAGGCCCTGGGCGGCAAGATCCAGGTGGTCGGCGACGACCTGTTCGTCACCAACACCTCGCTGCTGGCCCGGGGAATCGAGGAGACGGCCGCCAACTCGATCCTGATCAAGCTCAACCAGATCGGATCGGTGACCGAGACGTTCGAGGCCATCGCGATGGCGCGGCGGGCCGGGTACACGGCGGTGGTCTCCCACCGCAGCGGCGAGACCGAGGACGTGACCATCGCCGACCTGGTGGTGGCCACGGGCGCCGGCCAGATCAAGACCGGCTCCCTGTGCCGCAGCGACCGGGTCGCCAAGTACAACCAATTGCTCCGCATCGAGGAGGAACTGGGCGAGACCGCCGGCTTCCTCGGTCCCGACATCTTCAGCTCCGTCGGCCTGGTGGGCTGACACCCTGCGGCTCGATCAGCCAGCCGGCAACAGGCGGCGCGGGCGGTACGTAGTTCTTGCCGCCGTGGCCCTGCTGGCGGCGGCCTGGCCCGCCTATTGGTTCATCGACGAGTACCTGAACGGGCAGGACCACGAACTGCCCAGCTCCTTCACCGAGGAGTTCCATCGGGATCCGGCGCGGGTCGCGCAGTACCGGGCGAACGTCCTGCAGGCCGTGGCCGACGGCCGTCCCTTACACGCGCTGTATGACGGCCGGACCAACGCCCCCCTGATCGTCGAGACGCTCGCGTTAAAAGCGCACGAGGTGATGGCGGACGTGGGCTGTGGACTCGGGGGGCTGGAACTATCGCTGCTGGAGCGCGGGATCGAGTTCTCGCGGATCTACGCCCTGGACATCGATGCCGACGCCCTGGACTTCCTGCGGTTCCAGCTCGACGCGGCCCCATTGGATCGCCCGGAGCGGATCGTCCCGCTGCTCACCCGGAAGGACGACACCACGCTGGACGAGAACTCGGTGGACGTCGTCCTGATCCTCAACGCGCCCGTGTATTCGCGGGTTCCGCCGGCCGAGCTGGTCGAGTACGGGTACGCGGCGGACGACCTCGACGCCAATCCGTGCATGGAATCCGTGTGGCGGGCGCTCCGCCCGGGGGGCAGGCTCGTGGTGTTCGACGACGTCGAGGGCATCCCCATCAAAGGCGTCAAGTGCAAGCCCGTGCTCGACCTGGTGCCCCAGCACGGGTTCGAGATCGTCCGGCACGACGAGGTCCAGCTCTACGACGTCCCCGGCGAACCGACCCACTGCCGGGCCCAGTTCGTGACCACCAAGCAACCGGACCCGGTCCCCGCCGCCGGGCATTGATGGCGCGCAGCCAGGGTCCTACCATGCCGGCAGGAGGCTGGCGTGTTGACTCGAACCGAACTTCGCAGGTGTCTGCTCGCTCCCGCTGTGCTGGCGCTGCTGCTGATCGGCGCATGCCGCGACGACGACGAGGAAGACGACCGCCCGGAACCGGCACAGGTTCCGAGCTCGTTCGTCGAGCCCAGCGAACGCGATGTGGCCCGTTATCAGGCCATCGTCCGCGAGACCCTGTCCGCCGGGAAGCCCTTGCACCCGCTGTTCGGCCCTCGCTCCCGGTCGGAACGAGTGGTCGAGAAGCTGGCTCTGGGGCCGGACGACGTGGTCGCAGACGTCGGCTGTGGCACCGGCGCACTGGCCCTGCTGATGCTCGAGACCGGCACTCCATTTCAAAAGCTGTACGCCGTGGACATCGATGCTCCGGTGATCGAGTTTCTCACCTTCATGCTCGACGAATCGAAGGCCCCGGGCCGCGACCGCGTGGAGACCGTGGTCTCGACGGAGATCGACGTCTCGTTGCCCCCGGGATCGCTCGACGTGCTGCTGATGCTCAACACCCCCTTCTATCTGACCCCGGAGGGGCAGCGGACCGACGATCCCAAAGACGCCCTCTGTCTGCAGTCGATCCGGCGGTCGCTGAAGCCCGACGGGAAGCTGCACGTGTTCGAGCGCGCGCTGGATCCCACAGCAGGTGATTGGTGTGCCGCGATCCAGCAGGTGATCGGCGAACAGGGGTTCCGCGTCGTGGAGACCGAGATGCTGCAACTCGGCGTACCCGGCGAGGGGGAACACTGCTGGGTCTCGTTCGCGGTCGACGCCGACGCGGATGTACCGCCGCCGCCGAACGACCTCGCACCGCCGCCCGGCAGCGGCCCGCTACCCCGTCCGCCCGGGCAAGGACCGGACAGGGAGGGCGCGCCCGCGCACACATCCCCGGGGTCCGCCGGTGCCCGTTGATCGCGACCGGCGGCAGCTGCAGCTCCGCTTCACCGTCGCCGCCACCCTGCTGCTCGCCCTGTGCGCCCTGCTGCTGGCGGCCAACCTGCTGCGCCGCACCACCTCGAATCCGCCCCCCGGCGACGTCCCCCTGTCGGCGCTGACCGGCGGCGCGGCACCGACGGAGCTGGGGATCGAGGGATTCCTCGACGCCACCATCGCCGAGCTCACCGACGCCGCCCGCGGCCACGGCGACGACCCGGCCGACGTGCTGCCCACCGACCAGGAGCGGCAGCGGGCGCTGGCATCCGGCGACTTCGACTCGGCCGCGTCCCAGAACGTGCTGATCCGCCTCCGCGACGGCTACCAGCGCTACGGCCTGCCCTTTCCCGGTGGCGAGCAGATCCACGACGACGACTCGCCCCGAGATCCCAGGTGAACGGTCGATGACCGCCGACCCACCCCCGGCACGCTGGCCCTGGCGGGCTGCGTTGCTTCTGACCTACGTCGGCGGCCTGGTCGCGTTGACCGCGCCAGCCTGGTGGAGACCGGGGCTACGGGCGATCGGCCACCCGGACTCGGACGTCTGGCGGCACCTGTGGGGTGATGCCTGGTTCGCCCGCGAGCTGGGCGGATCGTGGCCGGTGCCCCTGTCCACCGACCTGCTGTGGTTCCCCGACGGCGGGCTGCTGTACAACCTGGATCCGCTGACCGGGCTGGCGGTGTGGCCGCTGGCCCCCCTCGTTGGCCTGGTCACCGCGCACAACCTGGTACAGCTCGGTGCGCTGCTGGCCGGTGCAGTCGCCGCCTACTTGCTGGCGCGGCGGTGGTTCGACGGTCCCGCCGCGGCCGTCGCCGGGGCGGTCTACGGATTCTCGGCACATCTGCAAGGTGCGGTCCTGGCGTCCGGGATCGGTGAGACGGCTCACGTGGCCTGGATCCCGCTGGCGCTGCTGGCGCTGGTGCGGATCACCGACGGCGGCGGCTGGCGCTGGGTTCCGCTGGGCGGCGTCTCGCTGGCGGTGGCGACGATCGGCAGCTGGTACTACGGGCTGGTCGCCGGCCTGGCGGCGGTCGGCTGGGTCGTCGGCTGGGCCGCCAGGGCGCTGGTGGCGCGCGGACGCGCCGACGCGGCCCAACGCCGCACGCCCTGGATCCCCATCCTGGCACGCCTCGCCGCCACCGCCGCCCTCGCCGGGCTGGTGGTCATGCCCTTCGCCAACGCCTTCCGTGCCTCGCTCGATCCGGAGCGGGCCCTCCACGACGTGGCGTTGATCGGCGTGCTCGAAGAGGACCTCTTGCCTGCCTACAACGTCGCCGTGGCGACCCTGAGGGACTTCGTGGTGCCGGGCGAACCCAGGGTCGATTCGGCCCGCGATCGGCTGGCCCTCGGCCACCACCCGGGCTTCGTCCCCCTGTTGCTGGCGCTGGCCGCGCTGCTCGCCCGGCGTCCGGGCTACCGCGTGCTGACCCTCGCCGCGCTGGCGACGGCGGCCCTCACGATGGGCCCCTGGATCCACCTGGACGCCGAGACCCCGCTGGCCCCCAACCCGGTGTTCCGGGTGTTCGCATCGCTGGCGCCCGGCGGGGGCATGGTGCGCAACCTGGAGCGGCTGCAGGTGGGTTTTACGATCTGCCTGGCGTTGCTGGCCGCTGGCGGCGCGGGATGGCTGCTGGATCTCTACGGCCTCAAAGGTCGTCTCCGCGCCGCCGCCGGCCTGGCGCTGGTGGCCGTGGTGATCGCTGACGCCTGCTGGGTCGGTGGCCACGGCTTCCCGCTGCCCACCGCCGAGGCGACGATCGCCCCCCTGTACCGCGGGCTGGCGGACGGCGACGAGCGCTTCGCGATCCTGGAATTGCCCCACACCGACGGCCCCGGGGGACGACCGTTCTGGCACCAGACCGTCCACGGCCGACCGCTGCCCTACAACTTCGAGGGCCAGGTGACACCGTCGCTGACCGATAACCCCCTGCTGTCGGGGCTGATCCCCGATCGCGCCTTCCACCTCCACTTCGACAGGCTGCGCCACGGCTTCTCCGATGGCGAACTCGAGGCGGGGCGGCAGGCGCTGGTCGGCGGCGGCTTCCGCTACGCGATGGTCACCGACCGCCCCGGGGACGGCGACCTGGTCACGGTCTCGTCGATCCGACGGCTGCTGGAGCGGGCCGTCGGCCCCCCCGTCGCCGAGGATCCGGCGCGCGGGCTCTTCCTGTACGACCTGCGCCACGACCGGAGGCGTTGACGTGGACACGCCGGACGGAAGCCGCCCACGGGTGACTGGCTGGACGCTGGCCGCTGGCGCAGTAGGACTCGCCGTGGTCGCGGCCCACGTCCGCTTCGCCGCCGTCGATGGCCGACCGCCCGTGGCGCCTCAACCGGAGCTATCAGGTGCTGCCCGATCTCTACGGCGCCCTGGGCGAGCCCGGGGGGATCGGCGAGGCGCTGCGGCTGGCGATGACCGCGAGCAACGGTGTCTACAACCTGCTGCTGGCGGCGATGATGCGGACCTTCGGCCGCAGCTTCGCGTTGATGGACGTCTTCGACGTGATCTGGGTGGCGACGATCCTGATCGCGGCGTGGGCGATGGCGCGTCGGCTGTCCGGTCCTCCCGCAGCCCTGGGCGCGGTCGCGCTGGCGGGCAACGCCGCGGGGGTGGTGCTGATGGGTCGCCAGGGGTGGATCCACGTGCCCGAGCTGGCGCTGATCACCGTCGCGCTGGCCGCGCTCGTGGGTGATCCCGGCCTGGGTCGGCGCCGCACCGTGGCCGTCGTCGCGCTGGCGGGAGCAGGGGCGCTGACCCTGCGGCCATCGGCGGTGATCTGGATCGGCACGCTGATACCGGTGCTGGCGTGGGGGTACCGCGATGCGCGGTCGCGCCGCAGCCACGCACTGAGGCTGGGGGCCATCGCGCTGTGGACCGTGCAGCGTGGGATCCTGGCCGTGGTCGTCTACGCGATCGCCGCGGTGGGCGGGCTCGCCCTGCTGCTGGCCGTTCCATGGCTGCTGGGGATCCGGCTGGGTCGCTGGCCCTCGGCGGCGGCGGCTGCGTTGCTTGCCTGCGCGACCCTGCTGGCACCGCTGATCGACGTGATCTTCGTGGCGACGATGACCGTGGGCGGCCTCCCCGAGGGCCGCGGCGATCGGCTGACGACGCTGGCGGCGAGCCTGGGATTCGCCGCGGTCGTGGTGGGCCTCGATCTGGCCGGGCGCGTGCTGGCGGTTCCCGCCAGCGATGGCGATGATGACACCATGGAGGTCCCCGATGCCGACCCGGCGCGCTGACCGCCCCCTCGCCGCCGCGATGGCGCCCCTGGCGCTGACCCTCGCGCTGGCCGCGGGCTGCGCCGTCGAACGGGCCGATCCGGGTGCGAAGGCCACACCTGCGGTCGATCAGGCGGCGGCCGCCACCGCGGCGACGACCCCGGACCTGGCCTTGCTGTGGGTGTCCGGCCTGCGCGCCGACGCGCCGGGTGCCGACGGAGCCGAGGCGGCTTTCTTCCAGGCGATCCCGTTGACCCCGGCGGTGCGTTACCACGGCGTCTACGCCCAGTCGGCGAGCCCCTTCATCAGCCTCGGCACCGTGCTGACCGGGCGCTACGCGTCGGCGACCCCGATGTGCGGCACCTACGTCGGCGGGGCCGCTTCGGCGGAGGGGCGTGCGTGGTGCGCCGACATCCCCGACGACCGCGTGACCCTGCCCGAGTTGCTGTCGCTGTACGGCTATCGGACCGCGCTGGTGACGGCCGGCAAGCCCGAGATGGAGGCCATCGCCGACGAGTTCCAGACCTGGATCGACGTGCCCCCCCACGGCGCCGAGGCGACCGTCGACTGGGGGGAGCTGCAGGGACAGGTACAGACCTGGTGGAGCGCGGACTCGACGAGCCCGCGGCTGCTGGTCGTGGTGGCTGACGACCTGTCGATGACGGCGATCCCACGGATGCAGGCCGAACTCGGGCTGGGCCAGCGGATGCGGCGCGGAATTGCGGGGGGATACGACGGCCTGACCGACGAGGACCGGGTACGGGCCCGCACGTTCTACGCGGACGCGGGCGCGTGAGGACGGCAAGCAGATCGGCGCCCTGCTGGGTTCCCTGACCGGTGGGACCCGCCCCTGGCTGGCGTTCGTCGGCTCGACCAATGGCGTGAATCTCCTCGAGTCCACCGGCTTCGTCGAGGAGCCCGTGTACCCCTTCGACAACGGCATGGTGCTCGACCGCACCGTGCGGGTGCCGCTGGCCGCCTTCCGCAGCGGGGCGGAGGGCGCGGCGACGGTGGCGGACGGGCTCGCGGAACTGCGGGCGCTGTTCCCGACACTGGTCCGGCTGTCCGGCGCCCGGCCCCCGGCGGCGATGTCCGAGGCGGACCTGCTGCGCACCGGAACGCCTCCCTCCGGCGACGAGCAGATCTACACCGAGTTCGGCGACATGCTCGGCCTGCGGCGCGGACGCCACCTGATCGTGTTCCGCGGGTTCCTCCACGACGGAAACTCGGTCGACCCGGAACTCGACCGGCGGCTCAACGACGTCGACCTGACCACCGAGCCCGACCACTACGTGCTGCACGACGTGGTCGACGATCCCTGGCAGGCCCGCGACCTGAGCCGGGAACAACGGGAGCTGTTCCTGAAGCTGCGCGGCGAGTTGATCGACGTGCGCTCCGCCGAGGCAGCCGTGCCCCGCGACGCGCTGACCCCCGAGCGGCTGTGGGAGCTGCGGATGTCACCGACCCAGGGCTACTGGTAGGCGGCGCGGACCCCGGCGGACGCTACTCCCCCAGGTACTTGACGATCTCCTCTCGCGCCCGCGGGAACTCGTCGGGGACAGCCTCGAGGGCGGCCTGGCGGGACTCCACCATCTTGGCGGCGTCGCCGCGGGCCTCGTGCAGGCGCCCCCACAGCAGGTGGTCGGCCCAGCCGATGTGGCCCTCCTGGGAGCCCCGGATCTGCAACAACAGATCCTCGGCGTCCCGCAGCTTGATCCCCTGGTCCAGGTAACACTGCACCAGCATCCTCGCGGCCGGGGCGGAAACGGGCTGGATCTGGCAGGTGCCGGAGCCACAGTGCCGCTTGATCCCGCTCTCGAGCACATCGGCGGCTCCCCCCGCGTCCCCCCGCGTCAGCCGGGACTGGCCGAGCATCATCGCGCCCTCGACCATCTTGGGAGCCAGCTTGGTCACGCGCCCGAAGGTCTCCTCCACCGCCTCGTGGTCGTCCATCGCCAGCTCGATGCGCCCCCGCAGGAACATCAGGCTGACGTTCTCCCCCTGGTCCTCGACCGCGGCGTCCAGCAACGCCCGCGCCTCGCGGACCTTTCCGTTGCCCAGCAGGGCGTCGGCCTCCAGCAGGCCACCCTGCAGCAGGCCCGCCCGGTCGATGGGGTCGAATCCGATGTCCTCACGGGCGGCGGCCAGCTCCACCGCCGCGTCGGCGAACCGCTCCAGGCTCAGATAGGCCCGCCCCAGCTCGAAGCGGGTCAGCGGATCCTCGGGATCCTCGTCGCGCAGCACCTCCAGGGCCGCGGCGGCCTCTTCCACGCTGCCGGAGTTGAGCGCCAGCACCGCGTCCCGGTAGCCGGCCGACCGCTCGTGGTACTCCTCCGCGACCTCGTCGACCAGGGTTCCCAGCAGCAGCTCCCACGCCACCTCGGGGGGATCTTCCTCGCCCACGGCGCCCTCGGTCGTGAACAAGGCCTGGGGCTCGGCCTCGGCGGCGAGGGCGTCCTCCATCATCTCCATCCGGTCGGTGATCCGGGATCGTGCGCCCTCGTCGCCGCACAGATCGATGGCCGTCTCCAGGTGCCCCAGCGCACCCTCGAGATCGCCTGCCTCCTGGCTGAGGTCAGCTTCACGGAGGTTCAGCTCCACCAGGGCCGCGGACGCTTCGGCGACGCCGGCGACGGCCTGCTCGACCAGATCCGCCCGGTCGCCGGCCCCGTCCCGGACCCGCTCGAACAGGTCGAGGGCTTCCGCCGGCTGGCGGCCATCGAGGGCCTTGCGCGCGCGCTCCAGCCGTTGTTCGGGATCCGCTCCAAACAGGCGCTTGAGGAAGGACATGGCTCACCTCCGCGGGGCGCTCAGGGTAGCAGATGGCGCAGGGCACGAGCCTTCCCGGGCAGCGATCTAGCCCCTCCCGCGCGGTTGACCGGCTGGTGGTTCCCCCGTAGAACGGGCCGCCTGGGGTGTCCGATGTCCGAGTGGTCGTCCATCAGCGTCTGCTTCCCCGTGTACAACGAGGAGGGCAACATCGAACGCGCCGTCGCCGGCGCGTCGGTGACGCTGCGGGAGCTGTGCGACGACCCGGAGATCGTGGCGGTGGACGACGCCAGCACCGACCGCACCCCCGAGCTGCTGGCCGAGCTCTCGACGCGCTATCCCGAGCTGCGCTCGATCCGGCTGTCCCACAACACACGCTTCGCCGGCGCCCTCGCCAGGGCGCTCAAGGAGGCCCGCGGCCAGGTCCTGTTCTACACGGACGCCGACTGTCCGGTGGACTTCGACGAGCTGGCAGCCGCGCTGCCGCTGATGCGAGAAGCGGACGTGATCGCGGGCTACCGCCGGGATCGCCACGAGGGCGCCCGCCGCGCCGTCTACTCCTCGGGCTACAACACCATGATCCGCGCGTTGTTCGGCCTGCAGGTGACCGACGTCAATTTTGCCTTCAAGCTCTTCCGACGCGAGGTCATCGAGGCGATGGAGATCCGCGCCCGTGGGTCCTTCATCGACGCCGAGCTCCTGCTGGAGGCCCGCAAGCGGGGCTTCACCATCCGTGAGATGGGCGTGACCTACCAGCCACGCCTGGCCGGCGAGAGCACGCTGGCGGACCTGGGCATCGCCCGCAAGTGCGCCCGGGAGGCGCTCCTGTATCGCTTCCGCCTGCCCCCGTGGGGCGGCAACGGCAGCGCGCCCCCGGCGGACACCACCCAGCGTCCATGAGCGCGCTCACGCTGGTCGCCTGTGGCGACGACCTGGGACTGCACCCCGCGACCAACGAGGGGATCGCGATGTCCCACGACGACGGGGTCCTCCGCGCCGCCTCGCTGATGGTGACCGCCGCGGCGGCGGAAGACGCCGTGGCGACCGCCGAGAAACGGCCCGACCTCTCCGTCGGTGTCCACCTTTCGCTGCTGGACGTCCCGCCCGCAGGGGATCCAGAGCCCTGGAACGGCCTGCTGGACGGGCGGGGGTGTTTCCCGCCCAGCGCCGACGGCAGCGCATTGCTCCGGATCGCGATCCGGGCGAGCCGCCGGCCCCGGGCGGCGCTCGAGGAGTTCGCCGCCCAGCTACGGCGGGCCGCAGCGCTGGGAATCCGCCCGACCCACGTGGATGGCCACAATCACCTGCACCTGCTGCCGGCCCTGTTCCCAGGGGTGGTCTCCCTGTGCGCCGACCAGGGGATCGGCTGGGTCCGGGTCCCGCGGGCTCCCCTCCGGCGGCTGCTGTGGCGACGATGGGCCATGGACCGCGGTGGCGCCAAGGGAACCGTGATCCGGGCTTTCGGCCGCACCGCCGCCCGCGCCCTGCGCCCCCCCCTGCGCTGCGCCGATCACGTGGTCGGCCTCGGGCTGCACGACCGAGCGACCACGTCGGCCAATGGACAGGCCCTCGCGAAGTTGCTGGCCCCCGGAATCACCGAGTGGATCGTCCATCCCGTCGCCCGTTCCGCGGACTTCCAGCGGCGTTTCCCCTGGAGTAGCGGCTGGGGTGAGGAGCGGTCCTTGTTGCA
The DNA here is from genome assembly GCA_964436045.1 of uncultured Rickettsiales bacterium. Classification (GTDB taxonomy): domain Bacteria; phylum Myxococcota_A; class UBA796; order UBA9615; family CAYRNR01; genus CAYTBN01. Next base: position 41,138 of record CAYTBN010000040.1, read on the forward strand.
CGACCCCTCACTGGCGCGCGCGTTGGCGGAGCGGGCCGTTCGCGTGGCAGGATTCGGGGCGATCCAATGATCACTTCGACCCGCGCAGCACTGGTTCGATTCGCCGCCTCCCCCTGGGCGGTGGCTGTGGTCGTGCTCGCCGGGATCGCCGTTCCCCTGCTGGGCTCCGTGGATCGCCAATTCTACGCTCTGGAGGCCGACCTGATCCTGGCCGCCCAGCTGGACGCGGACGGCCTGCGCGAGATCCTGGCGGGCACGCTCAAGGACCAGAGCCCGCTGTACCTGTGGATCCTCCACGCCTGGACATGGATCTTCAGCGACGGTGAGATGGCCATCCGCGCCGTCAGCTTCGGCTTTGGCGCGGCGGCGGTGTTCTACACCTACCTGCTCGGTCGCAGCTGGCGGAACCACTGGGTCGGCCTCGCCGCAGCGGTGCTCCTGATCTGCATGCCCGCGTTCACCGAGCACGCCCGCACGGCGCGGATGTACATCCTGTACGTGGCCTTCGTAACCGGTGCGATGGCCCACGCGGCCCGCTACCTGCGCGGCGGCAGTGGCTGGGAGCTGCTGGGGGTCGGGGTGCTGGCCACGGCCGGGATCTACAACCACTTCCTCGGCTTCGGGCTGGCTGCGCTGGTCCTGGGCTACCTGATCGGCGGCTCGCTGGCGGTTCCCCCCCGGCGACGGGCCATCTGGACCGGCGTGACCGCCGCCGCGGTGGCCGCGATCTCCATCCCCCAGATCCTGCGGTTCTCGGCGGCCTGGCACCGGGCCGGCAACAAAGGGACCTTCTACTCGGTCTCCGGCTCCGTCGAGGAATTCCTGCGCTCGGTCAACATGGGCCAGTTCTTCTCGGGTATACGGCTGGGCGACGTGATCCCGCTGCCGGCGCCAGCGCCGTTCTGGATCGTGTTCGGCCTGCTGCTGGTGGTGACTCTGTGGGGTGTATCCAAGCTGGATCGCCGCTGGGACCAGCTGGGCGCACTGGCCTGGTTCGCCGGCGGCGAGGCGGCCCTGCTCTACCTGCGGGTGGCCCGTAACGCCGACGTGCGGAACCGCTACCTGAGCTTTGTGATCCCCGTGTTCGCCGTGCTGCTGGCCTCGGCGCTGATCGAGCGGCGCCGGGGCGCCACGAACCCCGACCCGGTTTCCCTGCGCCGCCGGATCATCACCTGGGCCACGGCCGCCGCCGTGGTAGCGCTGACCGTGGGTTTCTGCGTGGGTACCGGTGGCCAGTTCGACACCCGAACCCGCCCCTACGGCGACGTGATGGCCTGGATCGAGAGACAGGCGGGCGAGAACGACGTCGTCGGTACCTACCCCGGCTGGACCCACAACGGCCTGCAGATCTACTCCGAGTCCCCGATCTACGCGGCGGCCAATGTTCCCCAGCTACGCCAGCGAAAACCCGAGGGGCGGATCTTCTTCGTGGTCAGCCGGATGGCGCAGCACAACCCAAAGCGGGAGCTGGCCTGGCTGGACGACAACGCCTTCCTGGTGGAACGCAAGGACTTCTTCCGCACGCGGATCCACGTCTACGACTTCGCCGCCATGCGCACGGCCCGGACCGCCCTCGCCGAGACCTGGACCCAGCAGATCGCCGCCGACGAAGGCCAGGGGTTCCGCCTGCTGGTGGGGGGCGACGCCTCCTTCCCGTCCTGGCAGCGCCCCCCGAGCCCGGCCGGGCTGGTGCGGTTGCAGGCCGCCCTGGACGGGGCCGATCTGTCGCTGATGACGCTGGCTCCGCCGCCGGACCTCGAGGACGGGGCGTCCCTGCGGGCCCAGTCCGTGGCGGTGTCCCTGGCCGGACGGGGAGTGGGGGCGATCGGAGTGCTCCCCTGGCCGGGAGAGCTGCAGGTCGACGCCAACGCCATCGCCGATCTACTCGTGGACAAGGTCCCGGATGTGATGCTGGACGGTGACGTGCTGCGGATGGAGGCCGGCGGAGTGTCGCTGGCGGTGTTGGCCACGGCCCTGGGAGCGCCCGACGAGGCCGCCCTGACCGCGGCGGTCGGGCGGGTGCGCACCCTCGAGCGGGAGGTCGACCACGTGGTGGTCCTGGCCTCCTGGGCGCCCGGACCGGGCGGCAACGCCACCGGTGCCGGGCGGGACGCCGGCAATCGCCTGCGCGCCGCGGGCGCGAGCGCGGTGCTGGGGCGAAGCGGGGGCACCGACACGCCGCTGGACGTGGATGCCGAGGGGATCGTGGCCGCCAACCTCGGCACCGTGCTGACCCACCGCCGCGGCAAGGGCGACGACGGCGAGGCCGAGGGGCGGCTGCTCTACCTGCTGCTACTCCCCGACGGAGCCGTCGAGACGCGGACCCTGGTGGTTCGCCCCGACACCAGCGGCGCTCCGGTGCCGACCACCGCCGAGACCACCGTGATCCCGCCGGTGCCCCCGCGGGATCCGGTGGGTTTCCGCTTTCGCGACCACCTGGCGGATGCCGAGCCCGCCATCGAGGGCGGACCCCGTGATGGCGCGATCTTCGAACCCCACGTGCCCGCGGCCAGCGGCCCGCGCCGCCCTCGCAGCGTGCGCCGCTGGGGGGACGACTGGTGGCAGTACGTGGGCGAGGTGGACGATGTCTGCGGCGGCTTTTCCCGCGCCGCGATCTGGGCCCATCCGGTCCGCGACGGCGCGCTGGTCCTGCGCTACGAGGACGTGCCGCTGGGCGATCGCATCGACGGATTCATGGGCGTGAGCGACCGCTCCTTCTCATCGCTGGAGGCGAAGAAGAAGGGCAAGAAACGGGTGCGGATCGAGACCACCGAGCTGGAGGTCTGGATCGACGGCGAACTCCTGACCACGGTGACCGGCTGCCGGGAGCCCGGCTGGCGGGGATTCCGCATCGACACGACGGCCTTCGCCGACGGCACCCACGACGTGACCTTCCGGATCCACACCGAACGTTTCGCCAACCATTGGTTCTCCTTCGACGCGTGGACCGTGGAGCCCAAGCGCACCGCCGCCGCCGAGCGGGCTGGCGGCGGACGTTTCGACCCGCGCCTCGACCTCGCCGACCGGCTGGATGACGCCCGCGTGGGCGTCCGCCGCGACGACGGCCGCTACGAGGACTGTTCCGATCCGGTCAACGGTCACGGCTACATCTCCGGCGAAGAGAAGGGGCCCGACGGCGAGGGCAAGCTCGGCCACCGGCGGCGTTGCGGCCGCAAGAAGGACACCTGGAACGTCATCGCCACCACCCGCCAGAAGGCCGGGGGGGATCTGCGCGACTGCATCTGGGCTCATCCGGTGGACGACGCCGCCCTCGAGATCGAGTATCCCGACGTCGAACTCGGCCGCGACCTGGGTGGCTACCTGGCCATCACCGATCTCGCCCTGGACAAGCGCGACTTCCCCGTCCACTTCGAGATCCGAGCGGGCGAGGACATCCTCTACCGCGCCACCCGCGCCACCGAGCCCGGCTGGCAGGAATTTGCCGTCGACACCACCCCCTGGCAGGGCCAACCCACGGACCTGCTCGTCCGTATCGAGACCGACAAGCAGCGCTGGCGCCACTTCTGCTTCGCGCTGGGGATCGACTAGAAGACCCGATCGCCGAGAGCTACGACAATCGCTGGAGCTGCTTGCGGACGCGCTCGGTGCGCTCGGCGCTGCCGGCGCCGCCGGGGTCGAGTTCGAGGACCATCATCAGGCGGGCGCGGGCGTCGGGCTTCAGAGCCAGGCGCCGGAAGATGGCGCCCTCCATGGCCAGCTGGGCCGAGGCCAGACGGCGCGTACGGGGCTCGACCAGCTGGTCGCGGTAGGCACGACGCGGGCCAGAACTCAGCAGGCAGGTCGCGGCCTTCTCCAGCGCCAGATCCACCTCCGTCCGTGCGGTGGTGACCTCGGCTGGCTCGCCCTCCAGCGGGGGCACGGCCGTCACCATCTCGCGAGCCTTCTTCAGCGCGCGCTCGATCTCCCGCTCGTCGTCGGACCAGTGACAGCCGATCAAGGCGAACAGGTCCATGGACAGCCGGCCCTGGAGTGCCTTGAGGGTGCTGATAGCCAGCCCACGATCCCTGGATTCGCCGGCCTTCTCGGATCCCAGCTCCAGCAGGCCCAGGTCGTACAGTGCGAGCACCAGCCGCATCAGCGGCAGCGCCTCCCCCGACTCGCTCTGGGCGACGGCCCGCAGGATCATGTCCCGGTCGAACAGCTTCCGCAGAAGCCGCTGGCCCTCCTTGTCCAGTCCGAACTGCTCCCGCAGCTGGCGGCCCAGCGCGGTGGCGTACGCATACTCGCCGCCGTGACGCCGCAGCAGATCCAGCGCGCGATCCTCGGACAGCTCGCCGTGGCTCGCCACGGCGCCCCTGATCAAGGCGGCCACCATCGCCGCGGGCGCGTGATGGAACAGGGAGCGGATCTCCGGCATCGCGAAGAATCGGTAGCTGCCGTGCACCTGGGTCAACATCTCGGCCAGCTCGCGGCTGGCGGCCTGCTGGCGCACCCGGCGGTTCTGGTACTCGTCCAGCAGCCCGAGGCGGGCCACCACCGATATGTACGGCCGGGCCGTCACCTGGGCCAGGTAACGACAGCGCCGGGCCACATCCGGCTCCAGCAAGCGGTGCTCCGTCGCGATCTGTTCGAAGATGTTGTTGCTCGCCGCCGGCCGCCGCAGCAGGTGGACGGGGAACCCCTCGCGGAAGTAGACCCAGTAACGTGCGGCCACGCAGTCGACCACCAGCACGCCGGTCAACGCCTCGCGCACCAGGGTGAACAGCAACGGGCTCCAGCCGGCCGGGCCCACGCTGCCAGCCAGCCGCATGATGGAGGGCAGCGACCGTCCCTCCAGCTCCGGCAGAGGGATTCCCTCCTCCATCGGCCCGAGCATCGACAGGGATTCACCCCCGTCCACCGACGCCAGCGAAGGCTCGCCCGAGAGGTTGGGTTCGGTCACGGGCTCGGTGGGATCGGGCTCGGTCTCACTGTCCTCGACGTTGATGCTTATGCTGTCGTCGCCTTCGTCGTCCAGCTCGTCCCAGCGCAGCCCGCGGCTCTGCCCCACCGATCCCTCGGAGCCCTCCGTCTCCTCGCTCGGCTCCTCCTCCACCACCACCTCGGCACCCGACTCGGACTCGGGTCCGGACTCGAGCGAGGTGGCCGGTCGCTCGGACACGGTTTCGGACTCGGACTCGGATCCGGACTCGGACTCGGACTCGACCTCGGGCACCACCGTGTCCCGATCCGACTCCATGGGTCCGGGCCGACGCATACGAACGCGGGTGGGCAGTTCGTCGTCGCCCAGGTTCCGCGCCTTCCCGCGCGAGGCGAACAGGTTGACCAGCCCGGAGGGCAACAGGTCCAGGTAGACGACGGCGCCCTCCGGAGACAGGTCCCCCACCTCGCCGCCGACCTCGAACCCCCAACGGGCAAACGGTAGCTGGACATCGACCACCACCCGCTGGCCGGTCTCCAGATCGCCGTCGAACGGGCAGGTCAACACCCCGTAGCGCAGCCCGGAGCGGTAGGCCTGCCAGGCCTCCTCGCGGGTCGAATAGGTCAGCTGGATCGGAGTCGTCTCCCCCATCCGTGTTCCCCGTTGCTCGCCGCGCTCTCCGCTACATATGGATCTCGACGCCGGCCGACAGGCTCAGGTTGTGGTGCAGCCGGCCGAAGGACAGATCGTACAGCGGCTCCCCGGTGACGTCGTCGGTCCGCACCATGAAGTCCTCGCCGTGGAACGACAGGTGGTCCCGCAGGTCGATCACCAGGCCCCATTTGCTGGAGATGAAGAAGTCCAGACCGATGCCGAGGTTCACGCCGCCGCCGGGCAATCGTAGCGTCGGCAGGCGAAACACGCCCGTCGAGGGCTCGTAGACCACCAGATCGATGCCCCCGCCCGCGGTGAAGTAGAGGCTGACGCGCTTGTACCAGGGGCGGAACTTGACGTTGATCGATGGCAAATGGACCAGCGAGTAGACCAGCTTGAGGGGCTCCTCCGCATCCGGATCAGGGCTCTCCCACTCCTCGATCCGCGTCTTGTAGCCGAAGCGGATCAGGATCGACAGATGGTTGCCCAGGGTCGGGCCGGCCTCCAGATCGATGCCCACGCTGGCGCCGGGCGAGACCCGCCCGCGGTCCATCACCGAGTCGCTGACCGGCTGGTTGAGCTGGAAGTACCAGCCCCCACGTAGGCCCAGCTCCAGACCGTCGGCCTTCAGCTTCGCAGCGGCCCGGGCGGGCACTGCGGACACGGCGGACGCGAGGAATGCCACGCAGAGCAACGGACCGACGACGACAGCCGCGTGTTTCACGTTCCCTCCTCGCTACGTGGTGGACGTCCAGCGTAACCGTGGGGGTGGCCACGATGCCAGCGGTGGGCGTGGGCGACGATCTCACCGAGTCCCAGCCGCGGAGCCCAGCCCAGGATCCGGCCGGCGTACTCGCGGGAGGCGACCAGCGCCGCCACATCACCCGCGCGCCGGGGCGCCATCCGCGTCGGCGGACGCCAGCCGGTCGCGTCCTCGACCGCGGCGACCACATCGAGCACCGAATATCCGGCGCCCGTACCCAGGTTGGCCACCAGCCCCTCCCCCCCGGAGAGCAGGTGATCCATCGCCAGGCCGTGGGCGGCCGCCAGGTCCCACACGTGCACGTAATCGCGAACCGCCGTGCCGTCGGGCGTGGGGTAGTCGCTGCCGAAGATGTGGAGCGGGCGCTCGGGCCCCGCCTTCAGCAGGTTCGGCAGTAGATGACTCTCGGGGTCGTGGTCCTCGCCCATGGTGCCGTCCGGGTGGGCCCCGGCGGCGTTGAAGTAGCGCAGACACACCCCGCGGATGGCGCGACGGGAGGCGATCTCACGCTCCATCGCCAGCTTGGTGTCTCCGTAGGGGTTGTCCGGCCGCAACGGGTGGTCCTCGGCGATGGGCGTGCCTTCCGGTTCGCCATACACGCAGGCCGACGACGAGAACACGATGGGCTCGACGCCCGCGTCTTCCATCGCGTCGAGCAGGCAGCAGGATCCCTCGACGTTGTTGCGCCAGTACAGATCCGGCGCGCGGACCGACTCCTCGACCTGGATCAGCGCGGCGAAGTGCAGCACGCCGTCGAAGGGCTGCGCGCCGAACACTGCCCCGAGTTTCTCGCGATCCTGCAGATCGCCGGGGACGAACTGCCCCCAGCGCACCGCTTCGCGGTGTCCGGAGACCAGCGAGTCGTAGACCACCACATCGTGACCGGCCTCGGTCAGGAAGCGAGCCACGTGGCTGCCCACGTAGCCCGCACCCCCCGTCACCAACAGTGTCGCCACGTCCTACCTCCGTCGGGCTCGAGAGCCGCGGATCATACGCGATTCAGCCTTCGCAGCCGTCCATGAAGTAGCTGGGAGGGCCAACTCCGGCCGAGAAGGCGCCTGTGACGGTTTCGGCCTTGACCCAGTGGCCGGGCACCCCGTCATGGCTGACCAGCACCAGGTAGGTCTCGTCTTCGCCCGAGCCGTCGGTGACCTCGAAGAGCACGATCAGGTCGCCGACCTCGATGTCGAGCCCGAACGACAGGTCGACCCACGAGCCGACCGGGCCCACGGCCACGTAGACCTCGTCCTCCTTGCCCAGCGCGGCGTCCACCGTGGGGTGGTCGTTGTCCGTCTGTGGCACCTCGGAGGCGTGTACCTCGGTGGCATAGCCGACGACGCCGGTATCCCGGCGCAGCAGCACTGCGTCGATATCCGGTCCAGGATCGGAGGGGGCGCCACCCGCTGCGCCGCAGACACGCACGAGGGTATAGACCCCCGGCCACTCGTAACCCGTGTCGTCGTCACCCGTGGAGTCGTCATCGGCCACGCTGGTGTCGTCGTCGCCGCTGTCGTCGTCGTCGTCCGCCGGACAGCCAGCGAGGGCCAGCCCGATGGCCACGATCCATGGTGCAGGGAACGATGCGCGCATGTTCCTCCCCTCCGGCGCCATCCTAGCAGGTGGAGGAGCGTATATTGGCCACGCCCGGAGGGGCGACGGAGGCGACGATGACGGCGAGGATCATCAGTGGCAAGGCGGTGGCGAAGACTGTACGCGAGGAGGCGGCAGCGCGGCTCGGCCAGATCCGCGAACCCCTGGGTCGGGCGCCCGGGTTGACCGTCGTGCTGGTCGGCGAGGATCCAGCATCCCAGGTCTACGTGGGCCGCAAGGAGAAGGCGTCGGCCGCGGTCGGCATCCGCTCCGAGACCCTGCGGCTCCCCGCCGACACCGATCAGGCGACCCTGCTCGGCATCGTCCGGCGGCTCAACGCCGACGAGACCGTGGACGGCGTGCTGGTCCAGCTGCCCCTCCCCGATCAGATCGACGAACAGACGGTGATCGAGGCGATCGATCCAGCCAAGGACGTGGACGGCTTCCACCCGGTGAGCCAGGGGCGGATGCTGGCTGGGCTGCCCGGGCTGCGACCCTGCACGCCCGCGGGCATCGTCGAGCTGCTGCAGCGGGGCGGGGTGCCGCTATCCGGCGCCAGGGCGGTGGTCGTCGGCCGCTCCAACATCGTCGGCAAGCCGGTGGCGGCGATGCTGATGCACAAGGGAATCGACGCGACCGTGACCGTCTGCCACTCGCGAACCCGCGAACTGGGGATGCACACTCGCACCGCGGACGTGCTGGTGGCAGCGCTGGGGCGGCCGCAGGCGATCACCGCCGAGATGGTCCGGGACGGCGCGGTGGTCATCGACGTGGGGATCCACCGGATCGACGACGGCAAGGGCGGGACACGGCTGGTCGGCGACGTCGATTTCGACGGTGTGTCCCGGCTGGCCGCGGCGATCACCCCTGTCCCGGGCGGAGTCGGTCCGATGACCGTGGCGATGTTGATGCGCAACACCGTCGAGGCCGCTGCAGCCCGCCTGTAACGGAGATCCTCTTGCCGGGACGAATATCCGCCGCGGCGACCCGTCCATTGGTTCGAGGTGGCAGGCGCGGCCCGAATCGGCCTGCCGCCCACGGATCATCCTGCTGTACACTGCCTCCGGGAGGCCGCATGCGATCGCTCCTTGTCCTGCCCATGCTCGCGCTGACCGCCCTGCTGGCGGGGGCGGCCCCGGCACCGCCGGTTGTCACCGACGCCGAGGTCGAGCTGCTGCGGGCCGGCAAGATGGTCATCCGCACCGACGTGGACGAGAACCCTCACAAGATGATGGGCATCGTCGAACTCGACGCGCCGCCGTCGAGGATCTGGAAGGAGATCCTGGATTTCGACGCCCGGCTCGCGGAGAACAAGCCGGCCAAGGACTACGAGGTCTACAAGGAGTACACCGAGGGCCCGGTGCGGCACATCTTCGCCCGCTGGGACCTGAAGATCCTCGGCCAGGAGATCACCTACTACAACCACTACTGCTACAACGAGTCCGAGTCCCACTTCTGGTTCTCCCTCGACCCGGAGCTGGAGTCGGATATCGCCAAGGCGGACGGGTACTACCGGGTGGTGCCATCGGACCTGATCGACGGGGGCTCGCGGTTCGTCTACGTGGCCGAGACCGACTCCGGTCGCCAGATGCCCGACAGCATCCGCGGCTGGCTGGCGAACCACGCGATGAAGGACATGCTCAAGGCGATCATGAGGCGGGTGGCGGATTAGGAAGGCGGCAGGCGTCGGGCGTCGGGCGTCATGAGGCCTCGCCGAACACGGCTTCGCAGGCGCCCGCGACCGACACTCCCAGCGACATGGTGAAGTCGATCTCCAGGGCGGTCTCGTCGTCCGGGCCCACCCCGGTGACGACGACCACCGGCAGGATGACCCCCTCGGTGACGTAGTCGGTCAGGTCCAGCTCCTCGTTGACCTGCAGCGCGACCCAGGACTTGCCGGCGGGGATGTCCATCTGCTCGGCGAGCAGCTGCCGGTCCAGCCCGGGAGCGGTGACAAAAAACGCGATCTCGTCGAGGAAATCCAGGTTGCCGGCGCCACCGATGGCAGTCAGCGACGCCTCGACGATGTGCGCCTCGCCCACCGCCGCCGCCGAGCCGCCGTACTGCTCCATCTCCGGCGAGTCCAGCGGATCGAGCCCTTCGCCCGCTTCCAGCTCCTCGCCCTGCAGCGGTTGCCCGGCCAATTCGGCGGGGATCGGCAGCGTCTCGGCGTGGTCGATCTCCACCAGGGTGAATTCCGCGTTGCAGGCCATTGCAACCGCGAGGGCGGCGAAGATCAGCAACAGGGGGCGGCGGAGCTGGGGTAACGAACGGTGCATGGAATCACTCCAGGTCTGAGGTGGTTTCAGGGTAGCAGATCGCATGGGGCATACTACGATGGAGGAACGGACGGGCCGGAAGCCGCACTCGCGGCGGGGACGGCCGGGACGCGAGGCGGGATTTCGAGGAGCTGCAGATGTGGATCTGGTTCGCGCTCGGGTTGGCGCTGATCGTCGGCGCATCGACGGGGTGCCCCAAGAAGGATGACGACGACGACGACGACGTGTTCGTCGACGACGATGACGATCAGACCGGGGACGACGACGCCACCGGGGATGACGATTCCACCGGGGACGACGACGCCACCGGGGATGACGATTCCACCGGAGACGACGATGTCACCGGGGATGACGATTCCACCGGAGACGACGACGCCACCGGGGACGACGACACCACCGGGGATGACGATTCCACCGGGGACGACGATTCCACCGGGGACGACGATTCCACCGGGGACGACGACACCACCGGAGACGACGACGTCGATCCCTGCGCGCGCTACGTGCCGGACGATCACGCGACGATCGGCGACGCCATCGCGGCGTCGACCGACGGCGAGCGAGTGTGCGTCCGCGCCGGGACCTACCTGGAGAGCGTTGATTTCGCCGGCAAGGCGATCCATCTGATCGGCATCGACGGTGCAGCCGCCACGGTGGTGGACGCCGACGGCCTGGACTCGGTGGCGACTTTCGCCGCCGGGGAGGGTCCGGACGCGGTGCTGGAGGGGTTCACCCTCACCGGAGGAGAGGCCGATGACGGCGGCGGGATCCACATCTTCACGGCCTCGCCGACCCTGATCGGCCTGGTGATCCAGTACAACCGCGCCACCAACGACGGCGGCGGCGTCTACGTCGAGCTGGGCTCTCCCACCCTCTCGGACATCACGATCCAGGACAACCTGGCGGACGACGGCGGCGGCGGGCTGTTCGTGGACGGCGGCGCGGCGGTCGTGGACGGCGGCTGGTTCCACGGCAACGAGGCGGGCTGGGACGGGGGTGGGATCGCCGCCATCGGCGCCCAGCTGTCGCTGGTGGACGTGGTCATCCGCGACAACGTCGCCGGGGACGACGCCGGCGGCCTCTACCTGGAATCGGCCGGGGCAATCCTCGAGGGGGTGGATACCTCCGACAACACGGCCGGAGATGACGGTGGCGGACTCTACGCCGAACTCGTCTCCCTGGCGATCGCCGGCGGGATCCTCTCGGGGAACCAGTCCGACGATGACGGCGGCGGCGCCTACCTGACCGGATGCACCGCCGCGCTCTCCCACCTGGTGGTGGCCGACAATACCTGTGGCTACGACGGCGGCGGGCTCCACGCGCTGAACTCCAACGTGGAGCTGTCCCACGGCCACTTCCTGCTCAACCGGGCGCTCAACGATGGCGGCGGGATCTGCGTCGAGTCGTCCCAGCTGACCGCGACCCACGCGACCTGGCTGGCCAACATCGCCGATGACGACGGCGGCGGACTGATGGTGGAGAGCGGAACCGCCTCGCTGGCGTCCTGTGTCCTGTCCAGCAACGTGGCCGCCAGCCACGGCGGCGGTCTGGATTGTGACGCCTGCAGCCTCACCGCCAGCTACACCGCCGTCTGGGCCAACGCGCCGAGCGCCTACGAGGGGGTGGCCGACCCCACCGGGGTGGGCGGCAACGTCTCGGCCAACCCGGGTTTCCTCAACACCTGGCCCGCCGACCCCCTCGACTGGAACATGCACCTGTCCGCCAGCTCGACGCTGGTGGACGCGGGCTCCCCCGCCGAGGTCGATCCGGACGGAGGTCCCGCCGACATCGGCGGCTACGGCGGCGGCGCCGCCGCCGGCTGGGACCTGGATCGCGACGGCTACGGCAGCTGGTGGCAGCCCGGCCCCTACGACCCCCTGTTCTACCCGGGGCTGGGGCTGGACTGCGACGATCTGGACCCGGCGGTGTTCCCCGGCGCCGGTTGCTGATCCCCCCGTCGCCACTCACACACAGCTCATACAAACCGGATTCCATCGTTGCCCCCCCCATTCCGAACCTTCCTACGATCGAAAGGGGCGGAATTGGCTTCCCGCCAGGGGAAGAGAGGAGAGGGGTCGTTATGGGCTATCCAGTAGTGATCGGGCTGACAGGGACCTGGCTGCTCAAGGACGGTGGCGACAACCTGCTGGGGCTGTGTTGTGTGTGGATCGAGGACGCGTCGGCGCTGCCGGCGGAGTTCCACATGCTGCGGGCCAGCAACAGTCTCGACAACATCAAGTGGTCGGCGGAGCCGACGACAGCGTACGGGACCTTCAGCGGGGCCAACAAGGTCGCCCGCAAGAACAGCTTCCAGACAATCTGGGACACGTTCGTCGAGGACGAGAGCTTCAACACCTCGAGCGCCGTCGACTACGAGTGGGCGCACGACCAGAAGATCCGTGCGATTCCGAGTTTCACCCTCTGATCGCTCCGGCCGGGGGGTGAGACCGCGCGGCTGAACCCGCGTCGCGAGCGTGCTATATACCGGCCGTGGCAACGGTCGAACTGGACAATGTGGTCAAGCGGTACGGCGACGTGGAGGTGATCCACGGCGCCGACCTGCGCATCGACGACGGCGAGTTCCTGGTCCTGGTCGGACCCTCGGGCTGCGGCAAGTCGACGATCCTGCGGATGGTCGCGGGCCTCGAGTCGATCACCGAGGGCGAGCTCCGCATCGCCGATACCCGCGTCAACGACGTCCACCCCCGGGACCGCGACGTGGCGATGGTCTTCCAGTCCTACGCCCTGTACCCCCACATGACCGTGCGCGCCAACATGGCCTTCGCCCTCAAGGTGCGCGGGATGGCGAAGGCCGAGATCACCAAACGGGTGGCCGCCGCCGCCCGTCTGATGGAGCTCGATCCCCTGCTCGACCGGCTGCCCAAGCAGCTGTCGGGGGGGCAACGCCAGCGGGTGGCAATGGGGCGGGCCATCGTCCGCGACCCCCAGGTCTTCCTGTTCGACGAGCCGCTGAGCAACCTGGACGCGGCCCTGCGCGGCCGGATGCGGGTGGAACTCAAGAAGCTCCACCAGCGCCTCGGCACCACGATGATCTACGTGACCCACGACCAGGTGGAGGCGATGACCCTCGCCGACCGCATCGTCGTGGTCCACGAGGGCCTGCTGCAGCAGGTCGGCACCCCCGAGGAGCTGTACGACCACCCGGTCAACGTGTTCGTCGCCGGCTTCATCGGCGCGCCGCAGATGAACTTCCTGACCGGCACGGCGGGTGACGACGGCACGGTGGACGGCGACGGCTTTCGCATCCACGCGGGCCGCGATTCGCTGCCGTCCGCGCCGCTGGTGCTCGGGGTCCGGCCCCACGACCTGGAGATCGCCCCCGTGGCCGGCGCTGCGATCCGGGCGACGGTGGACGTGATCGAGCCGCTGGGCTGGGAGAGCCACCTGCACTGCCGTGTGGGCGCAGCCGAGGTGCTGGCCCAGGTGCCTGCCGAGCAGGCCGCGGATCTGCGCCCGGGCACGGACATCGGGCTCACCGTCGACGGGCGTGTCCACCTGTTCGAGCGGGAGTCGGAGATCGCGATTTGATCCCGGCTCGTTCGGCGGTGCTCGGGCTCGCGCTGATCGTCGCGACCCTCCTGCCCGCTCCGCGCGCCCGCGCCGCCCGGGAGCTGGTGCTCTGGCACGTCTACCACGGCCGCGAGAAGGACGGCGTCGAGGCGGCGATCAAGGCCTTCAACGAGGATCACCCGGAGCTCCGGATCCTGCCCCAGGGCCAGCCCTTCAACGGCTTCTCGTCCAAGATCCGCTCGGCGATCCCCCGGGGCAACGGTCCCGACCTGTTCATCTACAACCACGATCAGACGGGCAGCTGGGTCGACGCGGGCCTGCTGGCCCCCCAGACGGTGCCCGACGACCTGCTGTCGCCCACGCGGATCGGGGTGACGTACGAAGGGCAGACCTGGGCCCAGCCGCTGGCCTGCAAGACCGCGGCGCTGTTCTACAACCCGGAGCTGATCGCGCGGCCGCCGGGGAACGAGGGAGAGCTGTGGGAGGCGGCCCACCGGGAGACCCGCAACCACCGCTACGGGCTGGCCTACGAGGCCACCAGCATCTACCACAACGCGGGCTGGTTCCTGGGCCACGGAGGCGAGTTCTTCGACGCCCAGGGCAACATCACCCTCGACACGAGCCCCATGGCCGACGCGATGGACTTCGCCCAGCGGGCGGTGATCGTCGACCGGGTCTGTCCCGAGGAGGCCACCGCCGTACTGGTGGCCCAGCTGTTCAACGACGGCAACGCGGCGATGGTGATCAACGGGCCGTGGTTCCTCGCCGAGATCGACCCGGACACGCCCTTCGCCGTGGCGCCGCTGCCCCAGCCGGCCACCCCGCTGCTGACCGTCGAGTCGGTGTTCGTGTCCGCCTACTCCACGGACGGAGAGCGGGCGGCGCGGGCGGCCCGAATCCTGACAGGCTCAGACTACGAGGAAGTGCGCATCGCCGAGGCGCGCCAGATCGTCGCTCGACCGCGGGAGTATGGCGACCCGGTGCTGGACGCCTTTGCCGCCTCGGCCGCCTCGTCGGTGCCGACCCCCAACCTCCCGCAGATGGCGCTGATCTGGGAGCCGGGCAACGCAGCGTTCCGCAAGGTGGTGCGGGGCGCCGCCACGCCGGAGGAGGGGGCGACCTTCGCCCAGCGGCGGGCGGAGATCCTCAATCGACCGCTGCCCCCCGAGGCCGACCCCACCCCCACCCTGCTGGTCATCGGCCTGCTCTTGCTGGCCGCCGTCATCTGGAGCGTGGTCAAGGGCAGGCGTGACCGCATCCTGCGCAAGATGTGGAAGGCCCGGCCGGCATACGCCTACCTGGCACCGGCGGGCATCGGCCTGCTGCTGCTGCTGATCCTGCCGTTCGTGACCGGCTCCTCCCTGAGCCTGTTCGCCCACCGGGCCGGCGAGTTCCGCTTCGTCGGCCTGCAGAACTTCGCCTCGATCCTGTTCGCCCGCGACTACCCGGTCACCGATCCGCTGAGCTTCTACTTCACCCTCGGTGTGACCACGCTGTGGACCCTGTGCAACGTGACGCTCCACGTGAGCATCGGCATGGCGATCGCGATGCTGCTGCGGGATCCGTGGATGAAGCTGCGTGGTTTCTACAGGGTGCTGCTGATCGTGCCGTGGGCGATCCCCAACTACATCACCGCCCTGATCTGGAAGGGCATGTTCAACAAGCAGTTCGGCGCCATCAACGGGCTTCTCGACCTGTTCGGGGTGGAGCCAGTGGGCTGGTTCAGCCAGTTCTGGACCGCGTTCGCTGCCAACCTGTGCACCAACACCTGGCTCGGCTTCCCCTTCATGATGGTGGTCACCCTCGGCGCCTTGCAGGCCATCCCCCGGGACCTGGAGGAGGCCGCCGAGGTGGACGGCGCCAGCCGCTGGCAACGCTTCCACCACGTGATCCTACCCCTGCTCAAGCCGGCCCTGCTGCCGGCGGTGATCCTGGGCACGATCTGGACCTTCAATCAGTTCAACATCGTCTACCTGGTCAGTGCCGGGGAGCCTGACGGGGGCACCGAGATCCTGATCTCCGAGGCCTACCGCTGGGCGTTCTCCCGGGAGGCCCAGTACGGCTACGCGGCGGCCTACGCGGTTCTGATCTTCGGCGTGTTGCTGCTGTACTCCAAGCTCACCGACAAGCTCGGCTCCAGCGGGAAGGAGGCCTGACGATGAGGCGCCCCTCCCTGCTCGCGCGGCTGGCGATCCACGCCGGGCTGCTGACGATCACCTTCGCCACGCTCTACCCGGTGCTGTGGGTGATCAAGATGGCGCTGACGGACTCCCAGTCCTTCGCGCTGACCATCAACCCGATCCCATGGCCGATCACCCTGAACAACTTCCAGGACGTGGTCACCACCACCGACATGCACGGCCACTGGCTGTTCGGCCGCCAGCTGCTCAACTCCGTGATCGTGTCGCTGGCGACGATGGCCGTCGGCATCGTACTGGCCTGCACTGCGGGCTACGCCTTCTCGCGCTTCGAGTTCCCGGGGAACAAGGCCGGGCTCAAGGGAATGCTGGTGACCCAGATGTTCCCGGGTGTGGTGATGGCGATCCCCCTGTACATCCTGATGGACCGGCTGCACCTGCTCGACAGCCTGACCGGCCTGACCCTGGTCTACTCGACCACCGCGATCCCGTTCTGCGTGTGGATGCTCAAGGGTTACTTCGACACCATCCCCAAGGAGCTGGAGGAGGCCGCGATCATGGACGGCGCCTCCCAGTGGACCGTGTTCACCCGGGTGATGCTGCCCCTGTGCCGGCCGGCACTGGCGGTCACCGCCCTGTTCTCGTTCATGACCGCCTGGAACGAGTTCATCCTGGCGGCGACCTTCATGAACGGCGCCCGCTCCTACACCCTGCCTGTGGCCCTGCAGCACTACGTGGGCGACTACTCCACCGAGTGGGGCCACTTCGCGGCCGGTGCGATCCTGGTCTCGATCCCGGTGATGGCCCTGTTCATGGTCCTGCAGCGCCACCTGGTCGAGGGCCTGACCGCCGGCGGCGTCAAGGGCTGACCCCTGTCCACGGTCCCACCTCCCAGCCCGGGGGGAACATCAGCAGCCGGCGCCGGGGTACACGGCGGGGTCGGAGTCGTCGCAGTCCCAGCCGATGGCGGGGTAGGTGACCGGGTCGTAGGGGCCGGGTTGCCACCAGGACTTGTAGCCGTCGCGGTCCAGGTCCCACTCGGCCGCGCCGGGGCCACCGAAGGCGCCGATGTCGGCCGGGCCGCCGTCCGGATCGCTGACCTGGGGCTCGCCCGCGTCCACCAGCGCCGAGCTCATCGACAGGTGGGTGTCCCAAAGCAAGGGGTCGCTGGCCGAGGCGTCCAGATAGGCCGGATCCGACGCCTGGTTGCCGTCGATGCCGGTGGGATCGGTCATGCCTGCGTAGTGGTCGGGGCTGTTCTGCCAGGCATCGCAGTGGGTGAGGTTGGGCATGCCGCTGTCGTTGTACAGGCCGCCCCCGCCGGTGGCCGACACGTTGAAGCCCAGCACCGCGTCCACGATCCACAGGTCGTAGTTCCAGTCGTAGATCCCGCCACCGTCGCCGCCTGCGTGGTTGGCCAGCACGTCCACGTTCTCGAGCCAGGCCTCGCCGTCCATCGCGTACAGGCCACCCCCCTGGTCCGCCGCCAGATTGACCACCAGTCGCAGGTTGTAGGCCTCCAGATCGCCATCGGCCAGGATGCCCCCGCCGTCGAGTCCAGCCTCGTTGCCCGCCACCAGCACCCGCTCCAGGACCGCGCTGCCATCCCGCAGGGCGATCCCGCCACCATGTCCAGCGGACGAGTTGTGCAACACCATCACCTCGACCAGGGAGCTGGCCGACGCGTCCAGGAACAGCCCGCCGCCCTCGCAGAGGGGATCGGGGCCGGCGTCGTTGCCGCTGAAGGTCGAGTGCAGCAAGGACAGCGCGACCCCGTCCGAAGCCAGACCGCCACCGACGCAGCCGGAGCCGGTCACCACGTTGGCCTCGACCCGCACCTCCTCCAGCGTGACGGTCACCGCCGGGGCGTTCACCCGCTCGGCAAAGATGCCCCCGCCCCGCTCGGCGGCGTTGCCCTCCACGGTGACGGCGTTCAGCGTCAGATTGCTGTCCGAGGTGCTCACCCCGCCGCCCGCATCCATGCTCCGGTTGTCGGCGATCCTGCCACCGTCGAACAGCACCTCGGCCGACATGGCGAACATCCCGCCGCCATCGTCGTCCGCCTCGTTGCCGGTCAGCGCCACGTCCACCAGCTGCACGGTCCCGGTGGCCAGGTGGATCCCCCCACCCTGACCACCGCTGGCCACCTGGTTGTCCGCGAACGACGATCCCTCGATGAACAGATCGACCGACTCGGCAAACAACCCGCCGCCCGCCCCGGCGGCGTTGTCGTGGACCTGGGCTCCGCGAATCGTCGGCGTACCTCCGAGGAGCTGCAGGCCGCCCCCCAGCGTGCCGTAGTGGCCCGAGACCTCGATGTCCCGCAGCTCCGGGGCGCCGTCCTGGATCGAGATCCCGGAACAGGGGATCCCGTAGCTGCCGACGTTGTCGCGGACGATCAGGTCCGAGAGCGAGGAATCCGACTGGTTCAGGGACACCGCCCCGCCCCCGTTCGACGTGTTCCCCTCGATCACCAGCCGCGACAGGGTCGGCGACGCATACTCGATCAGAGCGCCTCCGCCAGCCCCCGCGGCGTCCCCTCCGGTCAATGTGAACCCCTCCAGGATCGCGCCGAGGCCCTCGCCCAGCGCGAAGGTGACCACAGGACCGCCGCCGCCGCCATCGACGACCGTCGCCCCAGGTCCACCCAGGCCGACCACGTGAACGTCCTTGCCAAGGAAATCCAGGACCTCGAGATAGCTCCCCGGCGCCACGCAGATCACCTGATCCGCCGACGCCGCGAGCAGCGCGTCCTGGATCTGCAGAGCATCGTCGGGAACGGTCCAGTCGCAGTTCACACAGTCCTCGTCCGCCACACCGTCGCAGTCACTGTCCGCCCCGTCGCAGAGCTCCGCCGCCCCCGGGGACACCAGCGGATCGCCGTCGTCGCAATCCCCGGCGCACTCGGTCCAGCCGTCGCCGTCCGCGTCCTGCTCGTCCACGGGCAGGGAACCATCGCAGTCGCTGTCCACCCCGTCACACAGCTCGTCCGCGCCGGGGTACACCTCCGGATCCCCGTCATCGCAATCACCATCACAATCGGCCACCCCGTCGCCGTCGTCGTCCTGGGCCTCGTCCGTGCCCGGATCGCAGTCATCATCGATCCCGTTGCACGTCTCCGTGGCGCCGGGATACACGGTCGCCATCGAGTCGTCGCAGTCGCCTGCGCAGAACGCCCAGCCGTCGCCGTCGCCGTCCGTTTCGTCCGCCGGGACCGCCCCGTCGCAGTCGTTGTCCACCCCGTCACAGAGCTCGGGCGCGCCCGGGAACACGTCCGGATCACCGTCGTCGCAGTCCTCGCCCTCGGGGGAGCCGTCGCCGTCCTGGTCCACGGCGGCCGTGCTGTCGTCGTCGTCCCCCGTGCTGTCGTCGTCCCCCGTGCTGTCGTCATCCCCCGTGCTGTCGTCATCCCCCGTGCTGTCGTCATCCCCCGTGCTGTCGTCGTCGTCCCCTGTGCTGTCGTCGTCCCCCGAGATGTCGTCGTCCCCCGAGGTGTCGTCGTCCCCCACGGTCGTATCGTCGTCGTCCCCCGCCGGGCATCCTGTACACAGGCCCAGCAAGCCCCACACCGCCACCCACACCAACCCGCGCATGCTCGTCCTCCGGCCGCGGCCGCCCGCATCGTCAGCATACCGTGTCCGCCCGCTGGCGGGACGCCGTGCTAGCATCCTTACCCACTGTGACAAGGACTGAACCGGGACGGGCGCGACGGGACCCGGGCCCGGAACAACCCGATTTCCCTCCTGCAGCGGACCGTTAGGATCCACTCATCGAGGAGGGATCCTGATGAAGCACGCCACCACGTCCCTGCACCACATCCGCGCCTTCCTGGACCGCCACGGCGCCTCCACCCCGGCGTGGAGCGAACCCGAGCGGGCGCTCGACGCCCTGTACGACCTGCTCCGAGCCCGGCGGGACGATCCGGCGTTCTGGGCCGATCTGGCGGATCTGACCCGGCGGCTGGACGATGACCGGGTTCGCCCGGAGCTGATCGACGGCTCGGAGGCCCTGGGGCTGGAGAGCGTCGATCACCTGGTGGCGGAGCTGCGGGCGGCCCTGCCGACGGTGGATCGTGGACCGCGAACCGCCCGCGAATGGGTTGGCGCTGGCCTCGGGCTGGGTGCGCTGGCGTCCTTCTTCCTGCTGGGCGCCTCCATCGGCTGCCCCGCGCCGATCCATCCGGACGTCAACGACGACGACGACGACGACGACGACAGCACCGAGTACACCCCCTGCGCCGAGGCCACCGACGCGGGGATCCAGGACGAGGCCGAACAGCAGGTCTACTGCGACCTGGTCGACCTGATCGAGTCCGCCGAGATCCCGCCGAACATCCGCGACGAGCTCCTCGACTGCCTGCCCCTGCTCGGAGCCGAGTTGAGGTCGGAACTGCTCGACGAGTTCGAGAACGCCTCCGAGGAAGAGCTCGCCGACCTGCTGGCACAGCTCGCCGCCTCCGAGGACTGCGGCGGCGGCGGCGACGACGACACCACCCCCTGGGACGACGACGATCACTAGGCGCCAGGCGCCTGTCTAGCTATGCGCGTTGATGAAGCGCGCGTCCTTGCTGGCGCTGGACGCGGACAGCGCGATGAACAGCACCCAGGTGACGAAGCCGGTCAGGTAGCCGATGAAGACCAGGCACATCAGCAAGTTGACGAACTGGATCCCCCAGTAGCCGAACATCAACGCCAGCCCCTTGCCGACGTTGCCGTTGTACATGTGGCCGATCCCGAAGATGTGCAGGAAGAACCCCGGCAGCGCCTCGAGGATGGCCGCGACCGAGGGGTCCTTGCGCTGGGCCACATTTCGACGCTGGTGCATCTGCTGGGGCTGGCCCGCACCCATCGGCTGCTGGCCGTACTGCGCCGCCGGATACCCCGCCTGCTGGCCCCGGGGCACGGGATACTGGGCCTGCGGCGGCGGCGTGACCGTGGCCGGTCCTGGCGGCTGGGAGCCAACCGGCCGCGCGCTGGTCACCGCCACCGAGCGTGTGGGCGGCGCGGGCAACGGCCCACCGCCAGTGATGGACAGCTCGAGCGTGGCGCGGAAGGTCGCGCAGTCCGGGAAGCGCTCGGCGGGGTCCACCGCCAGCGCCTTGCGGATGCACGCCCCGAGTCCCGGATGGAGTCCGCCCACGACCCGCTCGGGGGCCTGATAGTTCCCGGCCACGATGTTGCTCATCGTGTCGTACTCACTGGGCGCATCGAAGGCGATCCGGCCGGTGGCGGTCTCGTAGAGGATCGCCCCGAGGGCGAAGATGTCCGAGCGGGCGTCCAGATCCGCCGAGCCTCGGATCTGTTCCGGGCTCATGTAGAGCACGGTACCCATCCGGATCCCCGCATCGGTCTTGCTCTTGCCTGTGGACAGATCGGCTTCGTCCAGCACCTTGGCGATGCCGAAGTCGGCGACCTTGATCAGCAGCCCCCCCTTGGAACCGGGTCCCACCAGGATGTTCTCCGGCTTCAGGTCCCGATGGACCACGCCCGCGGCATGGGCTGCTCCGACGGCGTCGAGCACGGGCAGGAACAGCTGGAGCACCTTGGCCGGCTCGCTGGGCACGCCGTGGGCGCGCAGGTGCACGTCCAGCTGGAGTCCATCCATCAACTCCATCACCAGACCCGGTACGGGATCGGTGACGATGTCGGTGACGGCGATGATGTTGGGGTGGCACAGCTGGGCCTGGATCCGCCCCTCGGCCAGGAAGCGGTTTCGCAGATCCGGGTCCTGGGCCAGCTCGGTGTCGAGGACCTTGAGCGCGTGCCGGCTGTGGAGCCCGCTGTGCCGAACCTCGTAGACCGTGGCCATCGCTCCCTTGCCCACCATCCGGACCACCTCGTAGCGCTGGTCGATGACTTGGCCCGACTGCAGCATGGATTCTCCCTTCCGGCTGACGCCGGCGTGCCGGTCCGGGGCGCGGATTTTCGAGCGGGGCGGAAACGACCAGGCGACGTGGAGCCGCCACTGCATGTAGGATCCCTTACTGATGAGGATACCA
>CAYTBN010000041.1:0-60462 GCA_964436045.1 uncultured Rickettsiales bacterium
TCCCGCCTGCAGGTCGAGGCCCAGCGGGTGGTTTGCGTCGTGGCAGCCACCCACCGCGCAGGAGTTGGTGAAGATCGGCTGGACGTCGGCGATCGTGGTCGCCTGGACGCAATCGTCGTCGGCACCGTCGGCGTCGCCGTCGCAGTCGTCGTCGATCCCGTTGCCGCAGTCCTCGGCCATGCCCGGGTTGACCGCCGGCGCGTTGTCGTCGCAGTCGTCGCCACCACAGGCAGCGTCGTCGTAGCCGTCGAAGTCGGCGTCGACGCAGGGCTGCGCGCACTCGTCGTCGAGGATGTCGACGTCGCCGTCACAGTCGTCGTCGATCCCGTTGCCGCAGTCCTCGGCCATGCCCGGGTTGATGTCCGGATTGGTGTCGTCGCAGTCGTCGCCGCCGCAGCCGATGGCCTGGAATCCGTCGCCGTCGTCGTCGGGACACGCCACGCACTCGTCGTCGAGGATGTCGATCAGGCCATCGCAGTCGTCGTCGATCTGGTTGCCGCAGTCCTCGATCATCCCGGAGTTGACGTCGGGATCGGTGTCGTCGCAGTCGGCGCCGCCACACCAGTCGGCGTCGTAGCCGTCGCCGTCGAGGTCCTCGCAGTCGCAGTCCCAGTCCACGTAGTCGGTGTAGGTGTCGCAGTCGTTGTCGACCAGGTCGTCGCACAGCTCGACGGCGTCGGGGTTGATGGCCGGGTCGTTGTCGTCGCAGTCCAGGCCACCGCAGGTCATGTCCTCGAAGCCGTCGCCGTCCGCGTCCACGCAGGAACAGGACTCGTTGTCCGCACCGGGCGTGCCCGCGTCGCCGTCGCCGAAGACCGGCACGCCGTTGCACCAGTTGCCGCCGTCGTCGTTGAGCGTGTTGTCGTAGGAGTCGATGTCCAGCGACATGGTCATGCCGTTGGGATCGGGGAAGGTCGCCCCGTCATCCCAGGCCACCACGTCCAGCGGATCGGCGCCGAGCCAGAGGTAGATCTCGTCGTCGCTGTTGCCCAGGGTGAAGTCGTCGTACTGGTAGGCCAGCGTCACCCCGCCGTTGAGCGCAGTATCGGCCTCCTCGCCGAGCAGCGCGTAGGAGCCCGGGTCGACCCAGACGTCCTCGCCGATGGTGTGGTCGTCCGACCCGTCGTCGTGCATCCACACGCCGAAGAGGTTGATCGGGTACAGGGTGTTGTTGAAGACCTCGAACCACTCGCCGTAGTCGTCGCTGACGGCCAGCGGGTTCTGCAGGATCTCGGTGATGATCAGCGCGTTGATCGGCAGCACGCCATCGTCGACCAGGTCGTTGCAGTCGTTGTCGGCGCCATCGTGCATCTCCGGGTTGCCGGGGAAGGAGTCGGCGTCGTTGTCGTCGCAGTCGTCGCAGGTGGTGAAGCCGTCCGCGTCCAGGTCTTCCTCGTCGGGGGTCGCCGGGTCGCAGTCGTTGTCGATCCCGTCGCAGATGACTTCCTCGGCGCCGGGGAACACGTCTGGATCGGCGTCGTCACAGTCGCCGGTGCACTCGGCGAATCCGTCGCCGTCGCCGTCGAAGCCCTCGTCGACGTCGCCGTTGCAGTCGTTGTCGACGCCATCGCAGATCTCGGTCTCGCCGGGGTTGGCCAGCGCGTCGAAGTCGTCGCAGTCGCCGTCGCAGATGGTCCACAGGTCGCCATCGCTGTCGGCGTCCTCGTCGGTGACCGGGTCGCAGTCGTTGTCGAGTCCGTCACAGATCTCGTCGGCGCCGGGGAAGACCTCCGGATCCGCGTCGTCGCAGTCCAGACCGCCGCAGGCCACGTCGCCGAAGCCGTCGCCGTCCGCGTCCTCGCAACAGGTCGAGTTGTCGGCTCCCGGGGTACCCAGGTCGCCGTCGCCGTAGACCTCGCTGCCCTCGCACCAGTTGAGACCGTCGTCGTTGAGGCCGACGTCGATCATCAGCGGATCCAGGGACATCGTCGCGCCCACCGGGTCCGGCCAGTCCGTTCCGCCGTCCCACTCCACGCCGTCGAGGAACTCGCCGCCGTGGGTGATGAACAGCTCGTCGGCGCCGTTGCCCAGGAACAGCGAGGAGTACTCGTAGTCCACCGCCAGGCCACCGTTGGTGACCGCGTCACCGTTGTTGGACAGAACCGCGTAGCCGAAGGAACCGACCCAGAGATCGGCGTCGACGGTGGTCGAGTCCGCCAGCGAGTCCGAGAGCTCCGCGCCGACCAGGTTGATGTCCGAGCCCGTGGTGTTGAACACCTCGATCCACTCGCCGCTGCTGTCGGCGACCACGCCCGGGTTGGTCATCAGCTCGGTGATCACGATCGCGCCAGCCGGCAGCACACCGTTGTCGTACAGGCCGTCGCAGTCGTTGTCCTTGCCGTCGAACCACTCGGACAGGGCCGGGCTCATGTCCGGGTCGCTGTCGTCGCAGTCGCTGTCGTTGTCCACGTGGCCGCCCGGGTTCACGCAGGCGACAACGCTGACGTCCGGGTTGCCGAAGAAGTCGCCGTCGCCGTCCTCGAACCAGGTCGTGGCGTCCACGGCCGTGTCCTCGTCGACCACGCCGTCACAGTTGTCGTCGTCGGCGTTGCAGTACTCGTCCGCGCCCGGGAACTGGGCGGGGTCGTTGTCGTCGCAGTCGCCGTCGCAGGTGTCGACGCCGTCGCCGTCCACGTCGTCGAGGTTGGCGGCGGCGTCGCCGTCGTCGCAGTCGCCGTCGCAGGTGGTGTCGCCGTCGCCGTCCGCGTCACCGACGTTGAGCGAAGCGTCGCTGTCGTCGCAGTCGCCGTCGCAGGTGGTGTCGCCGTCGCCATCGACGTCGTCCAGGTTGAGGGTCGCGTCGGTGTCGTCGCACTCGACGCACTCGGCCCAGCCGTCACCGTCGAAGTCCGGACCGTCCTCGGTGGAGGGGTCGCAGTCGTTGTCCAGGGCGTCGCAGGGAACCTCGGTCACGCCCGGGTTCACCTCGGCGTCCGCGTCGTCGCAGTCGTCGCACTCGTCGTACCCGTCACCGTCGTTGTCGGGATTGTCGACGGTCGTCTCGTCGCAGTCGTTGTCGATCTCGTCGCATGTGATCTCGTCGGCGTCGGGATTGACGGTGGCGTCCTCGTCGTCGCACTCGTCGCAGACGGTGAAGCCGTCGCCGTCCTCGTCCGGCGTGTCCGACGAGTCCTCGTCGCAGTCGTTGTCGATGTCGTCGCAGACGACCTCGTCCGCGTCGGGGTGGATGGCGTCATCCTCGTCGTCGCAGTCGTCGCAGACCGAGAATCCGTCGCCGTCCTCGTCGGGCTCGTCGTCGGTGGCCTGGTCGCAGTCGTTGTCGACGTCGTCGCAGACGACCTCGTCATTGCCGGGATAGGCATCGGAATCGTCGTCGTCGCAGTCGCCGTCGCAGGTGTTCACCCCGTCGCCGTCCGCGTCGTCCAGGTTGAGGGCTGCGTCGTTGTCGTCGCAGTCCTCGGTGTTGTCCCATCCGTCACCGTCGGCGTCCGGCGCACCTGTGGTGTCGTCGTCGCCCGTGGTGTCGTCGTCGTCGGCGGTAGGACAACCGACGAGGACAAACAGGAGGCTCATCAGCAATGCGAGATAGCGGATATGCATCATCTCCCCTTCACTTTGACTCTTTGGCTGAGCAGGACCCTCGTTTCGAACGGGCTGGGGCGGGTGTTCTGACACCCCTCCAGCCCTACTTGACCGCCTATTCTCCACGAGCGCGTGCAATAGCTCAACCGCCAGGTTCGAACCTGCCCGATTTTGGTGCGATTTTGGTGCGATTTGGGGAGTTCGGGGCCCCTGGTCACGGGATTCGGAGAGTCGCGCGCCCCGCGAGCAGGGCCAGGACCGCCTCCACGACACCGCCGCCGACTGCATTGGCCTTGTCGGAGAGCGACTCGCACAGGGAGGGGTCGTCCCGGGGATCGACATCCCCAACTTTTTGATCCTGGCGCACCTGGCAGCCCTCGGCGATCAGGCCCCGGACGACGCCTCCGATGGGGGAGCGGACCGCCCAGCCGCCGACCGTGCCGACCCGTGCCCCCGCCGCGATCCGGTCGCCGATCGCGACGACCGCGGCAAAACGGCCGGGCCCCGGCGCGCGCAGGACCCGGGCCGATCGCGCGCCGCCCAGCTCGCCGGGCTCCCCGTCGAAGGGGAGGGTCTCGCCGTCGTGCAGGACCCGGCCCAGATCGTGGCCCCGCACCGTCTCGACGGCGGCATGGCAGTCCCGTCCCGGCCGGAACCCCGGCCCGACGCCCACCACCCACCGCGCGTCCTCGATGCGGGTGTCGTGTCCGTGCTTGAGTACACGGGCGTCCACCAGCAGGTCGGGCGGCAGGGAAGGGGGGAAGGGGGTATCGGGGTGGGCGACCACCGCGACGCAGTCGTCGCGTCGCCAGCGATCCAGGTGATCCACGACAAATCGCCGGGCATCCACGCCGTCGACGCTCACCTGTTCCTCGGCGAGGGCAGCGGCGAAGGCGGTGCGTCGCCGGACACACCACGGATCGGACCGTTCGGTGACGAGGACCGCGAGCCCGGCCAGGAATAGCCGTCGCGCCGCCCCGGTCCCCAGATCGCCCCCCCCCCGGACGATCACCAGCGGAGGATCGGACCGGTTCACGACCCGCCGCCACCGGAGCGAACGGCCCGGACCTCCTCGGCGTCCAGCTCCAGCCACTCGGCGACGACCTGGTCGCCGTGTTGATCCAGCCGCGGGCAAGGGCCGGTTGGTCGGCGCTCCAGATCGGGCGTGCGGATCGGACAGCCGAGGGTCTCCAGGCTGCCGCCGAGTCCGTCGGGTATCGACTGGATCATGCCCTGGTGGTGGATCTGGGGGGTGGACATCACCTGCGCCAGATCCTGGACGGGAGCCGCGGGCACCTCCTCGACCTCCATCCGGAGCATCCACTCGCCCGCCGTGCGGGTGCGGAACACCTCCCGCAGCATCGGCTCCAGCCGGTCCCGGTTCTCCAGCCGGGCCACGTTGCGGGCGAATCGGGGGTCGGTGATCCACTCCGGCCGGTCGATGGCCCGGCAGAGGGCGACCCAGAACTTCTCGACGAAGATCGCCAGCACCAGCGGCTGGTCGGCGGTGTCCACGATCATGTAGGGGAAGACCGACTGATGGCCCGAGCCGGCGGGGGGCGGGATGTTGCCGTTGGCCACGTACATCTGGGCCACGTAGGTCAGCATCCCCACCAGGCTGTCCAGCAGTGACACGCACACGTAGCAGCCCTCGCCGGTCCGCTCCCGCCGGAACAGGGCGGCGGCAATGGCGGTCACGCAGTTGCTGCCCCCGGCCAGGTCTCCCAGCGGGATGCCCATCCGCACGGGCGGGCGGCCGGGCTCACCGGTCAGGCTCATCGCCCCGGACAGGGCCTGGATCACCAGGTCGTAGCTCGGCCGGTCTGCCCAGGGGCCGGTCTCGCCGAATCCCGTGAGCGAGCACACGATCAGCCGGGGGTTGATCCGGTGGAGTGTGCCGGGGTCCACGCCGAGCCGGGGGGGGACGTCGGGCCGGTAGTTGTACAGCACCACGTCCGCCCGCTCGGCCAGGCGGTGCACCAGCGCCCGTCCCTCGGGCCGCTCGAGGTCGATCACCAGCGAGCGCTTGCCCCGGTTGATCGACAGGAAGTAGGCTCCCATTCCCGGGTATGCTTCCGGGGGCAGCTCCCGCATGGGGTCACCGCCCGGCGGCTCCACCTTGACCACATCCGCGCCCAGATCCTGCAGCAGCATGCCGGCGTAGGGACCCGACAGCATCCGGGTCAGGTCCAGCACGCGCACACCGCTCAACATGGGATCGTTCTCCGTTCCCGTCCGGTTCAGAGGGTTCCCGCGAGCTGCTTCAGGACGATCCCGCCGGCGTTCTCCAGGCTGGCCATGTGGCGGTCCGAGAGGCTCAGCTCCCTCGCGGCGCGGTCCAGATCCTCGGGCCGCACCCGGTCGAGGCCGATCTTCGCGGGCTCCGTTCCGGTCAACCAGTGGACCGACCAGCCCAGCCGGTTGGCCAGGTGCTCGGCGACGCAGGCCACCGCCGCCAGCGGTTCGACCGTCTCCAGCTCGGCCAGCCCGCGGTGGTCGGTCGCGGCCCGGCGCAGCTCCCCGGGCAGGCCCCAGAGGTCGATCATCACGCCGGACAGTTCGGGATGAACCGCGTCGATGGCCGTCCAGACGTCGGCCAGCCGCGGCACGGGCTGCCCCTCGGGCACGTCCCCGAGGGCGACGAGCGCGCCGGCCACGCCGACGTCGTGGAACAGCCCCGCCAGGAAGGCCAGGTCGCCACCCGCGCCGGAGCGCCGGCCCAGCAGGCGGGCCAGGTGGGCTGTGGCGCTGGTGTGACGCGCGACCCGGCTCATCTCGCGGGCGTATTGTTTGGCCTGGAAGACGCGCATCTGGAGGACTACCTCGACCACCACGTCCCGCGGATTGCCCATTCCCAGCCGGACGATCGCGTCTTGCAGCGATGACTCCGTCGCCCGCGGCGTGGGCAGGTACATCGGCGAGGAGGCGATGTGGAGCACGCGGCCCACCAGCATCGCGTCCTTCTGCAGCAGGCCGACCACGTCACCGATGCCCACATCCTCCCGCCGGGACAGCTCCAGCAGTTCGATCGCCACGCGCGGGAGCACCGGGGGGCGGTACGAGGGATTGAGGAACCGGGCGCGGAGTTCGGCCTCCACCCCTTCGCCGTCCATGTGGACCGACATCTCCTCGACCGTGCTGACGCCGGGTAGCTTGCGTTTTGCCACGGTCAGACGACCTCCGGTTCCTGGAATTCGCCGAAAACGTCCCGCAACACGCCCGCCAGCTCGCCGACGCTGGCGTAGGTCTTGACCGCCTCGACCAGCGCGGGCATCACGTTGCGGCCGGCGGCGGCGTCCCCGGCCAGCCGCTCGAGGGCACGGCCGACCGCGTCTCCGTCCCGGCGGGCCCGCACCCGCTCGAGCCGGCCGACCTGCCCGGCCACCTTGTCCGTCTCGTAGGGGTGCATCTCGACGGCGTGATCCTCCTCGTCGACCTGGTAGCAGTTGACGCCGACCTTGCGGATCTCACCGCGCTGGGTGCGCAGCTCGGTGTCGTAGGCCTGGCGGCTGACCGCGTTCTGGATCCTGCCGCTGGCGATGCCGTCGACGATCCCGCCGTCGGCCCGGACCTCGGCCATCACCCCGCGGATCAGGTCGTCCAGCTCGTTGGTCAGACTCTCGACGTAGTAGGACCCGGCCAGGGGGTCGACCACATCGGCCAACCCCATCTCGTCCGCCAGGATCTGCATGGTCCGCAGGGAGATCTGGGCCGCCTTCTGGCTCGGGATGGTGTACGCCTCGTCGTAGGAGCACAGGGCCATGGTCTGGGTGCCCGAGAGGGCCGAGATCAGCGCGTAGTAGGCGCCGCGGACGATGTTGTTCTCGGGCTGCTCGATGGTCAGCCCGCCGCCGCCGCCCCCGGCGATCATCCGCATCCACATCGACCGCGGGTTGGTGGCGCCGTACTCCTCCTTGATCATCCGTGCCCAGACCCGGCGGCCGGCGCGGAACTTGGCCACCTGCTCCCACAGGTTGCCGTGGATGTCGAAGTTGAACGACAGCCGGGACGCCACCTCGTCCACCGGCAGGCCCCGCTCCATCACGTGGTCGATGTAGGCCCGGGCGATCTCGAAGGCGTAGCCCATCTCCTGCTGGGGGTTCGCCCCCGACTCGCGGATGTGGTAGCCGCAGACGCTGACCGGGTTGTAGCGGGGCATGTTCTCCGCGCACCACTCGATGGTGTCGCCCACCAGCCGGACGGAGGGTTCCACGGGGTAGATCCAGGTGCCGCGGCCGACGAACTCCTTGAGGATGTCGTTCTGCGCATTGCCCGGCATCCGGGCCACGTCGAAGCCCCGCTTCTCCACCAGCGCCGCCACCATCGCGATGGCCACGGGGGCCATCGAGTTGATGGTCAGCGACACGCTGATACGGTCCATCGGGATGTCGCGGAAGGCCTCCTCGAAGTCGTCGAGGGTGTCGATGGCCATGCCCACCCGGCCGACCTCCCCCTCGGCCCGTGGGTCGTCGCTGTCCAGCCCGAGCTGGGTCGGCAGGTCGAAGGCCACGTTGAGCCCGGTCTGGCCGTTGTCGATCAGCCAGCGGAAGCGCTCGTTGGTCTCCGTCGCGTTGCCGAAGCCGGCGTACTGACGCATGGTCCACACCCGGCGCCGGTACATCTCCCGGTGGATGCCGCGGGTGAAGGGGTAGGAGCCCGGCTCGCCGATGTCCGCGCCCCAGTCGCGCCCTTCCAGATCGTCGGGGCCGTAGATCGGCTTCGGGCGAATGCCGGACTCCAGCTCCACCTCGCGCAGGGGCGGGGGTCCGCGGCGCCGCGGCCTGTTCTGCTCGTTCATCGCACCAGCTCCCTCAACCGGTCGGGCATCTCGTCCAGCGAGCTACCGAACGGGAACACCGCCTTCACACCCGCGCCCAGCAGGGCTGGTACGTCGGCCCGTGGGATGTTGCCGCCGACCACCACCGGCACGTCCCCGGCGCTGGCCGCGGCCAGGGCGGGCAGCAGGCGGTCGCAGATCGGCTGGTGGGCGCCGGAGAGCACGGACAGGCCGACGATGTCCGGGTCCTCCTGGACCACGGCCCGGACGATCTGCTCGACGGTCTGCTTGAGCCCCGTGTAGATGACCTCGAAGCCGGCGTCCCGCAGGGCGCGGACCACCACCTTGGCCCCTCGATCGTGCCCGTCCAGGCCGGGCTTGGCGATCAGGATGCGGATCGGTTGCATCGGTCCCTCTCGCGCGGCAGGGTGCCGCGGCCGCCCATGCTACCAGGAACCCGCGCGCGTTTGCGCTGGGGGTCGTCGCGGCACATCCGGCCGTTTTCGAGTAAGATCGGTCGGGGTCAGACGCGGAATATTCGGTGACAGTCGGTGAGGTACCTCCCTCAAAGGGAATCTATGCCGGCCGATGGTACTCATGGACGCGGTCGCTCGACCCACATGGGGTGGGACGGGCTTTGCTCACGACGGGGCGTGTGATGGCGGGGCCACTCCTGTTGATCGCCGAGGACGACTCCTACCAGCTGGACCAGATGGCCGGCTGGGCGAGCCGCGTCGGTTTTTCGGTCATCAAGGCGGCCAACGGCCTCGACGCCTACGAGCTGTTCGACATCAGCAGCCCCGAGATCGTCGTGCTGGACTACCACCTGCCCGGCATGCACGGCCGCGAACTGATCCAGCGGCTGCGCAACCACGCCATGGGCGCCGATACGCCGATCATGATCGTCACCGCCGATGGCTCACGGCAGACCAAGATCGAGCTGCTCGAGCTGGGCGCCGACGACTTCATCCGCAAGCCCCTCGACCCGGCGGAGTTCAACGCGCGGCTGGCCTCGCTGGCTCGCAAGTCGGCGCTGGTGATCAACCTCGAGAACGTCACCGCCGAGCGAGATCAGGCGTACCGGGACCTGGAGGAGCGGGCGCACGAGCTCTCGCGGCTCACCCTGGGGCTGGTGGCCTCCCTCGAGCGCGCTTCGAGCCTCAACGACACGGACACCGGTAACCACATCCAGCGGGTCTGCCGCTACGCGGAGCTGTTGGCCCGGGGTAGCGGCTGCGATCAAGAATTCTGCGAGAAGGTGTTCCGCTTGGCCGGTCTGCACGACGTGGGCAAGGTGGGCATCCCGGACAAGATCCTCAAGAAGCCCGGCAAGCTGACCGTCGACGAGTTCGACGAGATGAAGACCCACACCCTGATCGGGGGCGAGCTCCTGCGGGCGGCGGGACTCCCTTCGACGGCGGTCAACGTCGCGTTCTACCACCACGAACGATGGGATGGCAGCGGGTATCCTCACAGCCTCAAGGGCGACGAGATCCCGCTGGAGGCGCGCATCGTGTCGGTGGCCGATGTTTTCGACGCGCTGGTCACCCGGCGCTGCTACAAGCCGTCGTTCACCATCGACAAGGCGGTCCACATCATGCGGGACGCGGCCGGGAGCCAGCTGGATCCCCATCTGGTGTCGATGTTCCTGCAGCGACAGCCGGACGTGGTCACGATCCTGACCACCTACTCGGAGTGGCTCGAGGAAGACGAGACCTGGGCCTGAGCGTCTGCGGAGGGGTTGGCCGTTGGTCGAACGGCGAGCAATCAGCGCACAACCGGGCATGCGTATCGGTGCGTGGCAGCTGCGACGTGTGCTGGGGCAGGGCGAGTTCGGCGCCACCTGGCTGGCCGAGGACGACGGTGGCCAACCGGCCGCTGTCAAGCTCCTGACCCAACCGCCGGGGGGCGATCTGCTCACCCTGGCGCGGATCGTCCACCCTTCGGTGGTCGGCGTGCTCGGTGGCGGCGGCACCCCGGTCCCCCACCTGGTCATGGAGTACGTGGTCGGCAAGCCGCTGACCGCGTTTCTGCGCTCCGGTCCGGCCCCCGAGGAGCGAGCGCTGGCGGTCGTGGCCCGGTTGGCGGACGCGTTGGACGTGGTCCACCGAGCCGGAGTCGTCCACGGCGATCTGAAGCCCGACAACGTGATGGTCGAGTCGATGAAAGAGCAGCGGCTGCAGATCATCGACTTCGGTCTGGCCGAGTACCGCAAGGGGGGCACGCTGAACTACGCCGCGCCCGAGCGAATGCGGGGCGGCTCGAGCTCCGTGGAAGCGGACGTCTACTCACTGGGCCTGCTGTTGTGGGAGATGCTGCACGGATCCCTGCCCTTCGCCGAGGTCGGACTGTCGACCGCGCTGCTGCGGCGGCAGAAGCAGGTGCCCGAGGCCCAGGCGGGCCCGCGATGGCTGCGTGAACTGCTGACCGATCTGCTGGCCATCGAGCCGAGCCACCGTCCCTCGGCCGGCGATCTGGCCGACCGCCTGATCCAGCGCGGCGCTCGCATCGACCCTCCGGATGTCAAGCTCCTCACCCGGAGGGCCAGGTCCCTGTGGGTGCTGTCCGATTCCCTGCGAGAGGCCGTCGCGGGCTGGCTGGCAGACGGCGGACGACTGGCGCTGGTCGGTCCCAGCGGGAGCGGCCGCTCCCATGTCCTGGATCATGTGGTCAACGAGCTGCGGGTCAGCGGACGGCCCTGGGTCCGGCTGGACGCCGCGGCGCGATCCTGGGCGGCGGTCGAGCAGGCGCTGGCGTCGCCGAGTCTGCCCGGGCCCGCCGCCGTGCTGCCGGACCAGCCAGAGGCCGAAGCCAGGGCGCGCACGGCGGCACAACTGCTGCGCAAGCGCTGCCCCACCGGGTTCTCGGTGTTGGCCGACGATCTTCAGAGCCTCGATGAGCCCGCGCGGCTGGTGATGCGCGTGCTGGCGGGCGAGAAAAGTGTCTCCATCTGTTCCGCAGCCCCCCACGCACCGGACTGGGCCGACGCTCGAGTGCGCCTGCGCCCGCTCGATCACGGACAGCTGGCGGAGCTGGTCGAGGGGCTGCTGGGCGATGTGGGCGGTGCCGACGAACTCGGCGACCGGCTGCGGCGGGTCACGGGCGGGACCCCCGGGCTGGCGGTCTCGTTCATCCTCCACGCGGTCAGGGAGGGCGCGCTGGTGTGGCGGGCCCGCGCCTGGCAGGTGGATCCGCTGCGGCTGGCGGGGCTGGAGGCTCCCGCCGATCCGAACAGCCAGCTCGACGACACGCTCGGGGCCGACGCCCGCCGGTTGGGCGCGCTGATCGCGATCCATCAGGTGCCCGGTCCCCTGGACCTGCTCTTCCATCTGGCCGAGATGGACGAGCAAGCGGGGCGCGCCGCGCTCGGGGAGCTGATCGACGTTCGCCAGGTGCGGGTCGAGCAGGGGCTGGTCCGCTGTCGCAGCGAGGCCTCCGCCCAGGCCCTGTCCGCCCTCGAGCCGCGGCCGGCCGCGGTCCACCGGGTGCTGGTCGACCATCTGCTGCAGACCCGTTCCGATCCCGTGCGGCTGGGCTGGCACATCGTCGGCGCCAGTGATCAGGCGCTGGCGGAGCAGGAGGGGGCGCGCTCGGTGACCGCCGCCGTCGCCCTGGACGGGGTGGAGGCGGCCCGGCTGGCGGACGCGCTGTGGTCCCTCGGCCCGACTCCATCGCTGGTGGTCCCGCGGATGTGCGCCCTGCTGGCCGTGGGCCGGGTCGACGAGGCCGAGGCGCTGGGCATCGAGACACTGGGGGATCGTGACGCGGGCCGCGACGATGTGGAGTTGCTGGGCATGCTGGCCCGGCTCCGTGCCTCGTTGCACGGTGACGACGAGGCGGCGCTGGACTACCTGGAGCGGGCCCGGATCGCCCTGGAGGGCGCGCCGCTGCCGCCGCCGCTGGTGGAGATCAAGGCCCAGGCTCACTACCGGGCCGATCGCACCCACGAGGCCATCGAGTCGGCGCGTCCGCTGGCCGAGCGGGCACCGCCGGAGGACACCGACGGGGTCGATCGTTGGCTACGGATGCGGATGGTCTGGGCCCAGTGCCTGCAGAGGGACGAGCGGCTCCACGAGGGGATCGCGCTACTGGAGGGCGTGCCCGCGGAGCTGGGGCGCGGGCGGCCGGCGCGGGCCGATCTGGACGCGGACCTGGGGCGGATGTTGTGGTTCGCCGGCAGGGTGCGGGAGGCGGCCGACGTGATCACCCGCGCCGCCGATGGCGAGAGTGGCCTGTCGACACAGAACCGGGCGCGGCTGCTCAACACGGCTGGCATGGCCCGCTACGGCGTCGGCGATCGTCCGGGGTCGCTCAAGCTCTGGGAGCAGGCCGGCGTCCTGTTCGAGCAGATCGACTTCCCCGTCGACCAGGTGCGGATCCGCAACAACCTGTGCGTGGGATACCGGGAGGCTGGCCAGTGGGAGCGAGCCCGGGAAGCGGGTGAGTGGGCCCTGGCTCGGGCCCGGGAGATCGACGACCACGAGGGTGTGGCGATGGTCGCCGGCAACCTGGGCGACCTCGCGATCGCCCAGGATCGCCTCGACGACGCCGACGAGCACTTCCGCGTCTCCCTGGCTGTGGCCAAGGAGCACGGGCTGGACGGCGAGCTGGTGGAGCTCGCCCGCCGACGGGCGGAACTCGCCGTCCTGCGGAATGACCCCAACGCCGCGGCCCTTGCCGAGCAGGCGCTCGAACAGGCGCAGAACGCCGCGTCGACGGTCGAGGCGTGCAAGGCGGCTGCCCTGCTGGCCCTGACCCACGCCCGCGCTGGCGAGCTGCGGCGGATGGAGGAGCGGCTGGCCGAGGCCGTCGAACCCCTGCGCGAAGCCGGCGCCAGTGGCGAGCTGGCCGAGGTCCGGCTGTGGGCGGCCCAGGCGCTGTTGATCTCCGGCCGGGTGGTGGATGCCCTGCAGCAGGCGACCCGCGCCCTGGTCTACGCCGACGAGGTGGAGCACACCCAGCTGCGCAAGCGGGCCGATGCGGTGGTCGAACGGGTCCGGCGGGTGCAGGGCGCCAGCGCCCGCTCCACGCGGCTGGATCGGGTGCTGGAGCTGGCCGTGGCCGTGGCCCGCGAGCAGGATGTGCGCCGCGTGCTGCACGCCATCGCGGTGGCGGCGCTGGACCTGCTCGAGGGCGAGCGGTCGTTCGTGCTGGTGGAGATCGGCGGCGAGCCCTCGGTGGTCGCCTCGGCGGCGCGGCCTGGCGTCGAAACGGGTGCGCCGAGCATGTCGGTGGTCAAACGGGCGATCACCGATGGCCGCGAGGTGATCGCCGCCGATCTGGGCGAGCGCGCGGATCTTCGGGCCGCCGCCAGCGTCCAGGCCATGGAGCTGCGCTCGGCCATGTGCGTGCCGATGCTCGATGGCGAGCTGCGGGTTGGAGCCCTGTATGTGGACTCTCGCGCCGCCAGCGAGGAGGAGCTGACCCGGGCGGCGACGCTGCTGCGGGCGCTGGGCTCCTACGCCGCGGTCGCGGTACACAACGCACGCCACCTGGAGGAAGCCCGCGGCAGGGCCCGGCAGGC
The DNA here is from genome assembly GCA_964436045.1 of uncultured Rickettsiales bacterium. Classification (GTDB taxonomy): domain Bacteria; phylum Myxococcota_A; class UBA796; order UBA9615; family CAYRNR01; genus CAYTBN01. Next base: position 13,845 of record CAYTBN010000041.1, read on the forward strand.
GGCGGAGATCGCCCACGATCTGCGCTGCCCGGCGTCCTCGATCCACCTGGCCGCGTCCGAGCTGCTCGGGCTGGCCGGCTCCGCCGACCCCCGCCGCGACCGGCTGGTGCGGGTGCTGGAGGCCTCCCAGCGGATCCAGGACCTGGCGGGCGAGTTCCTGCGCGAGCGCGGACCCGCCATGCGCCCGATGGATCTCTCCGCCCACCTGCGGGACGTGGCGGCCTTGCTGAGCTACGAAGCCCAGGGCAAGGGGATCACCCTCCAGTTGCAGGCGGAGCCGGGGCTGCATATCCGCGGCGACCGCAACGGCCTGTCGCGGGTGGTCACGAACCTGGTGACCAACGCGGTCAAGTACTCCCCGGACGGGGGCACCGTGACCCTGTCTGCCACCGCCGAGACGAGCTGGGTGGTGCTACGGGTTCGCGATCGCGGCGAGGGTATCCCCGAGGCCGATCTGACCCGGGTGTTCCAGCGGGGTTCGCAGGCCGAGGGCGCCAAGGAGGGCTACGGCCTCGGCCTGGCCATTGCCCTGCGGCTGGTCACCGAGCACGGGGGGACGATCGAGGCGGGGAATCACCCCGACGGGGGCGCAGAGTTCACGGTGCGGTTGCCGCTGGATTCCGGCTAGTCGTCCACTTCGCAGTCGTCGCCTTCGCAGACCTCGATCCCCTCGAATTCCGGGGCGTCGAGGGTGCCAGCGCCGATCATGGATTCGATGGACGACGCGGTGATGGGCACGTCGCCGGACCCGATCAGCGCCGACGCGCCGCCGAAGCCGTCCTGCATCCAGCCGCCGCGATCGAGGATGGTACCCAGGGCGGTGCCGCCCAGGCCCGTACCGCACACCGCGGTGGTGCCCAGCCGCACGCTGTGGCCGTCCAGGTTCAGGTAGGGGCTGTCGTGGAAGCCCAGCGGGGTGCCGCCCAGGCCGCCGCCGCCCAGGATGCCCGGGGGACGGAAGCCCAGCGGGGTGCCGCCGAGGCCGCCGCCCAGGATGATGATCCGGCCGCCCAGCGGCGTGCCGCCCAGGCCGGTGCCGTCGAAGTCGAAGCGGGGGATGGGCACGATGCCCAGCGGGGTGCCGCCCAGGCCGGTGCCGTCCAGGTCGATGTCGATGGTGGCGTCGGCGCTGCCGAAGGTCGCCCGCGGCACGATGATGCCCAGCGGCGTGCCGCCCAGGCCCACGCCCAGGTCGACCAGGAAGTAGGACTCCAGCAGGTCGCCGTACTCGTTGCTCTCTCCGGGCCAGTGGAAGCCGATCAGGCCGCCGGCGAGTTCGGGCTCGTTCTCGATGGCGTCCAGCAGGATCTCCAGCGCGTCGCTGGCGAAGAAGGCGGTCCGCGGGTGGTGGACGATGTCGTCGATCACCACCGTCGGGACCTCGATGGCCCAGGCCAGGTCGCCGGGATCGTCGGCCTCGCTGTAGCCCTCCAGCCCGCGCCCGCGGAGGGTGCAGATCCCGTCGGCGCCGGTGGTGCAGGCGTGGAACTTCGAAGTGCTGCCGGTGAACGACGCCACCACCTCCGCGCCGTCGATCGGGGTGCCGTCGCCGTCCAGGACCGTCACCTCGGCCTTGGGCTTGATCTCGTCGTCGTCGGTCCACTCGATGTAGGGGAGGATCGCCACGAAGACGTCGTCGTCCGGGCCACCGGCCCGGTCCGCGGCGGTCACCGAGGCCAGGGCCTCGTCGATGCGGATGCAGCCGCTGCCGGCACCCTTGCTCAGGTCCTTGCCGTTCTTGGCCGGGCGCGCTGTCCGCTGCAGCACGTGGCGGACCGCGTCCGGGTGGACGTCGTCGGCCAGCAGCCAGGCCGCGGCTGCGCTGACCACGGCCGTGGCCTGGGAGGTGCCAGCGTACAGCACGTACTGGGCCGTGTCCGCATCCTGCAGCGCGATGGTCTCGGCGAGCACGCCGTCGACCACGCCGTCTTTGTTCTTGTCCAGGGTGATGTCGCCGCCGGCCCCCAGCAGGTCCACCCGCGGGTGGACGTTGCTGTAGTCCGGGACCTTCATCTTGCTTTTGTTGGCGAGCCGACCCGCCGCGACCGCGATCACGTCCCGGTGGGCGGCGGGGTAGCTCACGAACGAGGCGCCGTCGTTGCCCGCCGCGGCCACCAACACCTGGCCCGCGTCGGCGGAGTCCGCCAGGGCCTGGTCGAGGGCAGCCGACATCACGTACCCCTCGCCGAAGCTCAGGGACATGTTGATGACGTCGGCGTTCTTCTCGGTGGCCCACGCCAGGGCGTCGAGCAGGTCGGTCTCGTAGCCGGCGTTGTCCCCGTCCAGGACCTTGACCGGCATCACGGTCACGCCGGGGGCCACGCCCACGGCTCCATCGTCGCCGTCCTCGGTGAACGAGGCGATGACCGAGGCGATGTGGGAGCCGTGCTGGTGGTCATCGTAGGGCTTGTCGTCGCCGTTGACGAAGTCCCAGGGATCCGAGATGCCCACCTGGTTGAACGACGGGAGGCCGACCCCTTCGTCGTGGTCCTCGTAGGCCAGGCCGGTGTCGAGCACCGCCACCTTGACCGCCGCCAGGGCCGCGTCGTCCACGGCTCCGGCCGCTGGACGGGCGGAGGCGTCGATGTGCCACTGGTATTCGAGGATGTCGTTGGACGAGGACAGAGCCCCCGAGCCACCGATCGCCTGCGCCCCGTAGATGCGCCCGATGCGATCGGCGTCCAGGACGTCGTCATCGGACAGCAACCGGCCGACGAAGACATCCCGGCTCACGCCGTCGGGGACGGCGAAGGTCGCGTAGCCGGAGGGGCCGGCGGGCCGGATGATCTTGGTGAGGTGGCGTCCAGCCACCCGGCACGCGCGCGCGGGCGTGTGCGTGCGAACCGTGATCCGGTCCTCGACGTACACGTCGCGCTGTTCGGCGACCGCCTCGGTGGGCGCCTCGGGGGCGATCCCGATACCCTTGGCGACGTTCCGGTCGGTGTCAGCGCGTCGCCATCGGCCGCGCCATCGTGCGCCGCTCGAAGGTGCTGCTGATGGACGAGCCGCTGAGCAACCTGGACGCCAAGCTCCGCGGCGAGATGCGGGCCGAGATCGCCCGGATCCAGGAGGAGCTGGGCATCACCACGATCTACGTGACCCACGATCAGGTCGAGGCGATGACCATGGCCGACCGGATCGTGGTGATCCACGACGGGCTGATCCAGCAGCTCGGCGCGCCGATGGACGTCTTCCGGCGGCCGGTGAACCGCTTCGTGGCGGGCTTCATCGGTAGCCCGAGCATGAACTTCGTCGGCGTGGAGCTGGTCGAAGGGGAGGGCGGCTGGCGCGCCCGCGCCGAGGGAACCGACGTGCTGTTGCCCGGGCGCTGGGCCCGGCGACTGGAAGGCTACCGCTCCAAGCCCCTGGTCCTCGGCTTCCGCCCCCAGGCGGTGGCTGCCGCGGTCGTCGACAGCGCCATGTTCTCCGGTCCCGTCGAGGTCGTCGAACCCTACGGCACCGAGACCTACATCAGGATCCGCCTGGGCGACGTCACCGCCGCCGGCCGCCTCGACCCCGACGACCAGCCCATCAAGGGCGAATCCTTCGGCCTGTCGGTGACCGACGACGACCTCTACTTCTTCGACCCCGAGACCGACGCCGCGATCTACTAGCTAGCGCCCAACTGTGGCCGCTAGCCGGTTTCGGGCTCGATCCGGAAAAAAGCCTCGTCGAACTCGGGTTTGCCCCGGTAGCGGTGGAGCTGGAGGGAGGCGGCCTGGTCGAGGTGGGTGAGGATCGAGGGGTCGACGGCGATGCCGGCGGTGTGGAGGGCCTGGACGATGGCCTCGGGGGCGGGGGGGCAGCCGTCGACGGGGAGCATGTCGGCGAGGTCGGGGTGGTCCCGGTGGGAGCGGACCAGGCACTGGCCGAGGAGCACGGTGCGTTTGCCCGGGGTGGCACGCTGGGACTTGCCGGTCAGCACCTCGACGTCGTCCCAGGCCTTGCCCCGCCAGGCGAAGGCGATGGAGCCGAGCATCGGGCTGACCACCAGCGAGCAGTAGGTGCAGAGGCTCAGGTCCACCTGGGGCAAGGTGAGGCCCACGAGGCCCATCCGGGCCATCGGAGCCGGGAGCTGGGCCTCGTCGTCGTACGCGAACTGGTGCTTGTGGGGCCGGGCCAGCGTCTCGACCGGCTCGCCGCGGACCTCCACGTCGGACCCGTCGGCCGGCCGCTGCCAGCGCGCGGCCACCCGGGCCAGGTGGGGCACCGTCTCGGGGGGGTGCCCGAGCAGCCGCGCGCCCACCTGGTCCGCGGACAGCGGATCCCACGACGCTGCCAGCGCGTTGGCCCGGTGGGCCTTGCCGTCGGGGCCGGGGCCCCGCTCCAGCGAGTAGATGCCGTCGATGACCGTCAAGACGCGGGGGAAGACGTCGGCCAACCGGGCGACACGGTCGTGGAGATCTCCGTCGGGATCGACCCGGTGGAAGTCCCGGCGGCCCTTGGGGTTGAGCAGGCCCTTGAGGTTCTTGATGCCCAGGCTGACCACAGCCTGGGCATGGGTCTTGAGCACCGGGAGGTCCACGACGACGTCGGCCTCGAGCGCGTCCCGGTTCAGGCGGGCGTGGAGGCCGTCGCCCAGGTCGACCTTGTCGAAGCGCCGTTGCAACACGGGCACCAGCCTCACGCCGTAGCGCCGCTCCAGCTCCCCGTAACCCAGGGCTTCGAAGGCGCGCAGCTGGGTCTGGTGATCGCGGGGATCGAACATCACGGTGCCCTCACCCAGGACGATGTCGGAGACGCCGTGTTCGGCGAGCAGCGCGACGATGTCGTGGACCACGCGTGAGGTCGTCAGGCAGCCCCACTTGGGGAAGGGGGCGCCGCGGGACCAGTACACCAGGTTGGGTTTGACGAACACCCTCTCCGACGGCCGGATGCGCCCCAGCCCACCGGCCAGTTCGATGACCTGGCGCACCGAGGTTCGGGGTGTGGTGTAGCGAGCGAGACCGACGACGGGTGCCATGGGGCGGCAGTGTAGATCGGTTGGACGCTCAGCCGCACTCGCACCAGTCGGACTGGTGGCCGTTGTCCTCGTGGCAGTCCAGGACGTTCTGGGGCTCCTTGATGCAGCCCGGCTCGCCACCGTAGCGGGCCGTGCAAGCAAGCCCGGCAGGGGCACAGTAGGCGGCGCAACCGGCGCCGTCGGTGAAGACCCCGGCGCAGGTGTCTGGCCCGGTCTCGCAGACCTCCCAGGCGGGATTGGCGGCCGAGATCAGCGCGCAGTCGACGCCCGTACCGGTATCGTCGTCGTCGTCGTCGTCGTCGTCGGACTGGACCTCGACGAAGGACACCTCGTACACCAGCCCGCCGCCGCCGTATTGCCAGGTGCCCACGTACAGGTGGTCGCCGGACGTGGCGATGGACCAGGCCGCCAGCTCGGGAAAATCGCAGACCGTCTCCCAGCTGTCGCCGTCCCTGGACATCAGCAGGGACGAGGTGCCGACGTCGTCCTTCCAGCCGTCGGAAGTGCCGGCGAACAGCGCGCCGTCGAACTCGACCAGCTCGGTGACGTAGTGCTTGACCTCGCCGTGGACCTGCACCGGGTTCGAGCCGTCGAAGCGCCACACGCCGGCCGCTCCGTTCGAGCTGCGGTCGGTGCTGGCGATCCACAGGTACCCGTCCCACGAGTACCCCCGGAAGAAGCGCGACGGGGTCTCGACCGGGGTCCACGAGGTGCCGTCGGACGACGAGATCCGGTACCCCTGGCTCGTGTCCTCGTCGACGGCGAAGGCGTGGAGCACCCCGTCGTGGGCCACGATTTCGCGGATGTACATGCTGGTGCCGCCGCTGTCGTAGACCGTCTCCCAGTCGCTGCCGTTCCCCGACCGCAGGATCCTGCCGTGCTCCTTGTCACCGTTGTCATAGTTGATCGCGTACAGCCTGCCGCCGAACACCTCCAGCCCGCAGCCGATGGTGTGGCTACTGCCGTCGTGGACCCGGGTCCAGTTCACCCCGTCGGCCGTGCGGAAGATGTCCCCGCTGCTCTCGGTGTTGGCGTACAGCTGGCCGTCGAACTCCAGCAGGGCGCACACCGATTCGCTGATCCCGGTGAGCCCGGGCTGAACCAGCTCCCAGGGCGGGTACCGGTACAACATCGACTCGTCCTCGTGGCCGTAGCCGAACTGGCCGGCGTACAGCGCGCCGCCGAACCCCCGCAGCGCGAAGAACCCGTCGGAGTAGCCGCTGCCAACCGCCGCGCAGGTGTAGTCGTGGACCACGTCGTCGTCGCCCGTGTCGTCGTCGCCCGTCGCGTCGTCGTCGCCCACGTCGTCATCGCCCGCGTCGTCGTCGGCCACGTCGTCGTCCCCGTCGTCGTCGTGGAGCGACGGCGTACATCCCGGCGAACCGGCGAACCCCAGCAGCGCCGCCAGCCCGACCCTCGCTCCCCACCCCATCGATCCCTCCCGTCGGGCCGGAGTCTACCAGCCCACCTTGACACACGCGGGCCATCTTGAAAGAACGCACCGTAGCCATCCTCAGCCCCGGAGGCCCCATGAAGAGCATCGCCACGTCCATCCTCTCGCCGTACCTGCTGACCGCCGCATTCCTCGCGTCGCCTTCCCTCGCCCTCGCCCTCACCGGCGGTCCGGACGGCGGCGGCTACCAGTTCGAGGACTCGGACGAGCCCGGGGGGCCGGCGCCCAACTGGATCGACATCGTCGGCATCGGCAGCGACGCGGCGATCGGCGACGGGGACAGCCTGGTGGTCCCGCTGCCGTTCACGTTCACCTACTACGGCGTCCAGTACGACGAGGTGACCATCGACGACGACGGGGTGCTGCTGCTGGGCGCCACCTCGAGCCTCTCGTTCTCCAACGGCTGCCTGCCCTACGACAACTACACCGGCGACAACGCGTTCATCGCGGCGGTCTGGGACGATCTGGACCCCGAGGGGGCGGGTGCTGTCGGGGTCTACTACGCGACCCTCGGTCAGCCCGGGAACCTGCGCTTCGTCGTGTCGTTCATCAACGTCCCGCACTGGAACACGACGTCGTTCTACGACGCGCAGATCGTCCTGTTCGAGGGGCTGGACGAGATCCAGCTCCAGTACGGATCCGTCGACGAGGTGGACCCCAACTACGGTTTCGGGGCGTCGGCCACCGTGGGCATCCAGGGCGACTCGTCCACGGGGCTCGAGGTGTCGTGCAACGGCACCGCGCTGACGTCGGACTACGCGATCCGCTTCTGGCAGGACTGCACGGATCTGGATGGCGACGGGGTCACCACCTGCGATGGTGACTGCGATGACGGCGATCCGGCGGTCCTCCCGGGGGCCGTCGAGATCTGCGATGGGGTGGACAACGATTGCCAGGGGGGCGTGGATGACGGCCTGCGCTCCTACTCGGCCACCGATTCGGACGAGCCCAACGGCCCGGTGTTCGGCTGGATCGACATCAGCGCGACCGGTACCGACGCCGGCCTCACCGACGAGGGCGAGGCCAACGTCGCGGTGCCCTTCCCCTTCGAGTTCTACGGATCCGTAGTGGACGAGCTGACGGTCGGCGCCAACGGGGCGATCCTGCTGGAGGGCAACCAGGGGCTGAGCTTCACCAATCCCTGCCTGCCCGGCGACAACACCAGCGGCGGCGATGTCCTGCTGGCGCCGCTGTGGGACGACCTGGACCCCGGAGACGGCGCGGCGGGCGGTGTGTTCCACGAGGTGATCGGCGCGGCCCCCGACCGCCAGCTGGTCATCCAGTATCAGGACATCCCGCGCTACGGCACGCAGGCGTTCTTCACCTTCCAGGTGGTCCTCAGCGAGGGCAGCAGCGACGTCCTGTTCCAGTACCTGTCCCTCGATGCGGCGGATCCCACTTACGGGATGGGTGCCAGCGCCAGTGTGGGCGTCCAGGCGTCGGCCACGGACGGGATCTCCTACGCGTGCAACGACGGCTCCGCCCTCCACGACCAGCTGGCGATCCGGTTCGAGGACACCTCGTTCATCGACCTGGACGGGGACGGCCTGTCGTCGTGCGACGGCGACTGCGACGACGCCGACGCCGACACCTTCCCGGGGGCGCCCGAGCTCTGTGACACCCAGGACAACGACTGCGACGGGCAGCTGCCCATCGACGAGGCGGACGTGGACGGGGATGGGGTCGGTGTCTGTGACGGCGACTGCGACGACGAGGACCCGGCCGCCTACCCGGGGGCCGACGAAGTCTGCGACGGGATCGACAACGACTGCGACCCCGGCACCGACGAGGAGGCCGATATCGACGGTGACGGTGCCTCGATCTGTGACGGTGACTGCGACGAGAGCGACCCGGACCTGTTCCCGGGCAACCCGGAGCTCCAGGACCTGGTGGACAACGACTGTGACGGCGTGGCGGACGAGGACTTCCTCCTGCCCGGCGATGTGGTGGTCACGGAGTTCATGAACGACCCGGCCGCCACGTCGGACGACGCCGGGGAGTGGTTCGAGGTGCTGAACCTGGCGCCGTTCGACATCAACCTGCGGGGCTGGGTCGTGGCGGACACCGGGGGCGAGGCCGACGTGATCGACGACGACGTGATTTTGCCCGCCGGGGCATTCGCCTTGCTGGCGGCCGAGGACGATCCGGCGGTCAACGGCGGCCTTCCGGCGGTGGACTGGGCCTACGCCGGCTTCAACCTCTACGTGTTCAGCGCCGACGCCATCGTGCTGAGTGCGGACGGGGTCGAGATCGACCGGGTCGTGTACTCCACCGACTGGGCGTACGACGAGGGCTTCTCGGCCTACCTGGATCCCGACTTCTACGACATGACCGCCAACGACGAGATCGCGGCGTGGTGCACCACCCCGGAGGACGTGGCCTACGACTTCGGCGGAGGCCCGGGCGACTACGGCACCCCGGCGGCGGACAACCCGGCGGGACTGTGCTGTGTGGACGACGACGGTGACGGCTGGACCACCTGTGGTGGGGACTGCGACGACGCCGACGCGCAGGTCAACCCGGGCATGCTCGACATCTGCGACGGCGGCGTGGACAACGACTGCGACTGGGGGACCGACGAGAACCTGGACCTGGACGGCGACGGACTCAGCGCCTGTGACGGCGATTGCGACGACGGCGACGCGAGCAGCTTCCCCGGAGCCCCGGAGACCTGCGACGAGGGCGACTGCGACGACGGGGACTCCGGGATGTACCCCGAGGACCTGGATGGCGATGGCGAAACCCCCTGCGAGGGCGATTGTGACGACGGCGACGCCAGCCTGAACGGCGATGACGCCGACGGCGATGGCGTGTCGACCTGCGACGGCGACTGCGACGACAGCGACCCCACCGCCATGCCCGGCAACCCCGAGGACTGCGAGGACGGCGTCGACAACGACTGCGACGGGGACACCGACGCCGACGACAGCGACTGCGAGTCCGGCGACGACGACGACGCGACCGGCGACGACGACAGCGCTGGCGACGACGACGACGATGACGACGACGACGATGACGCGCCCGGTGACTGCAAGTGCAGCCAGACGGCGGATCCGTCAGCCGGCGCCGGGCTGGCGCTGCTGGGGCTGATCGGCATCGTCCTGATCCGTCGGCGGGGGTGATTCCGAGTCCGAGTCCGAGTCCGAGCTACCCCCTGTCTCGTTCCTCCTTCGCCCCCACCCACGTCGACCACACCTCGGCCCAGGCCCCCAGCGCCCGGTAGGGGCGGTAGTGCTCGAACAGGGCGGCAACCTCCGTCGGCGAGCGTTTCTCGCCGCCGAAGTAGTGCTCGGCGGCGAACGCCACGGTGGCGCTGTCGATCGTTGCCCGGTCGTAGTGCCCCAGGAAGGTCATCAGGTAGGCGGCGGTGGCCGGGCCGATCCCGGGTAGCTCCTTGAGGCGGCGGAACACCTCCTCACCGGTCATGTCGCGGGCATCCGCGTCCAGGCCGGCGAGGTCGAAGCTGCCGTCGTCGACACCGCGGGCGATGGCCAGCAGGTACCCGGCCCGGTAGCCGCAGCGGACTCGCCCGCGGATGGTGTCCTCGTCGTGGGCCAGCACCTCGGCGGGGGTGGGTACCAGCGGCAGGTCGTCGGCGAGGGTGGACGAGGGGCCCAGGCGGCAGAGGTTGTCGATCATCCGCACCGCCTGCCGCCAGGCCACGTTGGTGCCCATCAACGCCTTGATGACGTCCTCCCACAGGGAGCTGCCCCGCAGGATGCGGCCCCAGCCGCGCCCGACGGCGCCGGCGATCTTCGCCTTGTCCGCCGCCATCCCCTGGAATCCCGACAGGTCCTCGTCGAGCCGCAACATCCGCACCGCGCGGCTGATCATCTGCGTACCGGCCTCGCCGCTGGCGGCGGGTCCCTCCACCGACAGGTGCAGCTTGTCCCCTCGCTGCCGGGCGTGGATCAGGTAGTCGTCGTCACCGAGCCGTTCGCCCCGGATCAGCCCCCCGTCGTCGGTCCAGCGGAATGGAGGGCACTGGTACCAGCCATGGGACCGGACCGTGAGATCCAGCGAGTAGGGAGACGGCAACGTCAGCTGTGTCTCGCCACCCGGCATCAGTAGGCGTCCAGCCCACCCACGGTGGCCTCGACGGCCTCGAGCACGTCCAGCCGCTCCACGGCGGCCCTCATCGCGTTGTGGTCGCGGAACAGGGGCCGGTCCTCGTCCAGGTGTTCGACCACCTCGCGGACCGCCCCGTGGGCTGCCCGGGTGCCGTGGCCCGGCGTGTACTCGCGGAAGTCCAGCCCCTGGGCGGCGGCGATGAACTCGATGCCCAGGATCCCCATCGCGTTGTCCAGGATCTGGCGAGTCTTCAGCGCCGTGTTCATCCCCATCGAGACGAAGTCCTCCTGGTCCGCCGCGGCCGGGATCGACTGGGTGCTGGCCGGGGTCGACAGGATCCGTTGCTCGACGATCAACATGCCGGCGGTGTACTGGCTGAGCATGTGACCCGAGTACATGCCAGCGCCCTTGGTCAGGAAGGCCGGCAGCCCGACGCTGAGCGCCGGATTGAGCAGCCGGTTGAGCCGCCGTTCGGACAGCACGCTGACCATCGCGATGGCCGCACCGACCATGTCCAGGGGCATGGCCACCGGGGTCGCCTGGAAGTTGGCGCCGGTCAGCACCACATCGTCGTCCGGCAGGAAGATCGGGTTGTCCCCCACGCCGTTGAGTTCGATCTCCAGCTGGCTGCGGGCCCAGCGTAGCTGATCCCGGGCCCCGCCGATGACCTGGGGCGTACTGCGCATGCTGTAGGCGTCCTGGACCCTGGTCTTGACCCCGCCGAGCAGGTCGGAGCCCTCGATGCAACGACGGATGTTGGACGCCGACGTCACCGCGCCCTGGAAGCCGCGGAGCTGGTGCAGCCTGGCGTCGTAGGGCTTCATGTTGGCCATCAACGCCTCGAGGGTCATCGCCGTGGCGATCTCGGCCTGCTTCAGCCACCGCTCGGTGTCGTAGATCTCCAGCGCGGCCATGCCCGCGATCAGGTTACTGCCGTTGATCGCGGCCAGCCCGTCCCGGGCCTGCAGCTCGAGCACGGGGATGCCGGCCGCGGTCATCGCCTCGTCGCTGGGAAGCTTCTCGCCCCGGTAGAACGCCTCGCTCATGCCCATCGCGGCGAGACAGAGCTGGGCCATGGGCGACAGATCCCCGCAGGCGCCCACGCTTCCCTTCTCGCACACGACGGGCGTGACCCCCTCGTTGAGCATCCGCAGGAAGGTCTCGGGCACCTCGAAGCGGCAGCCGGAAAAGCCCTTGGACAGCACGTTGATCCGGGACACCATCGCTGCCCGCACGTGCTCGATGGGAGCCGGCTCGCCGATGCCGGCGGCATGGTTGTAGATCAGATATCGCTGGAACTGCTTGACCTGCGTGTCGTCGAGCATCACCTCGGAGAACTCGCCGATGCCCGTATTGACCCCGTACATGATCTCACCGGCCTCGATGCGCCGTTCGAGGAACGCCCGGCAATGATCGATCCGGGGACGGACGTCGTCGTGGAGCTCGACGGCCTCGCCGAAGCGGGCGACCCGGACGACACGGTCGACGGTGAGATCGGAGCCGGTGAGCGTGACGGTCATGGTCTCTCCTTGCCCGGGTCATGCGCAGCGTGCGATGAACCCGGACAATGCGGGTTGATTCGCTCCCACCCACCCCGCTGCAACCGGAGAGACCCCGATCCGCGTAGGCATATTTGGTCCGTGAATGTCGGCGGTGTCAAGCCGGACGGCTGGGGCGTAGTACAATGGAATCGACGCTTGCACCCGGGGGGCTCTGGCTTAGGTTGATACCCATGACGAATGTCTGGAATCCGTCTTCGTTCTTCGCGATCGCCGCCCCCCGGATCACCGCGCTGGCCGCGGCTCTGGCGCTGTGTACGCTCCCGGGTTGTTACGACTCGCCCTGTCCCGAAGGGCGCTACCCGGAGGTGGAGGTGGACGGTGCCGTGATGTACGTGGACGCCGAGTACGGCGCCGACTCGGCCACCGGCCTGTGCACCGATCCCGTCTCCGAGATCTGGCTGGCGGTCTACATCATGGACAAGGCCGGCACCGTCATCGCCGCCCCCGGCACCTACCTGGGCGGCACCTCTACCACGGCCGATCTGACCGTCATCGGTTCGGGCACGGGCCAGACGATCATCGAGGGGGAGTCGGCGGGCATCTCGGTTCGCGACGCGGACACCCTGGATCTGCAGGACCTGACGGTGTCCGGCGCCGACATCGGCGTGTGGACCTCGGGTCTGGCCCGGGTCAGCCTGGCCAACGTCGAGCTGGTGGCGAACCGCCGCTTCGGCGCCTACGCCAGCGGCGGCGAGGTGGAGTACCTCGATGTCCGCGTCGCCGACAACGGCCCGGGGGTCGTGGCCGAGACATCCGGCGGTGTGCAGCTGGCCGGCAGTGCACAGGGGCGGTTCACCGACGTCGAGTTCTCCGGCAACGCCGGGGTGGGCTTGTGGGCCATCGGCTCGACCCTCGAGGTCATCGATTCGGTCTTCAACGACGCGGTATTCGACGCGGACGGCGTGGTCGGCCGGGCCATCGAGACCGGGACCGGCAGCGAGGGGGGCGGTACGCCGGGTGTCTCGCTGGTGAACACCCGGATCGAGGGCTACGCCGAGGCGGGCCTGGTCGCTGGAGGAGGGACTGCGGAGCTGACCGGCGTCGAGATCAGCGGTGCCACGTCCTGCGACCGCGGATTTGCCGGCACCGCCATCGCGCTGACCGCCGTCGACGCCGTGCTGGAGGACGTCGAGGCCCGCGATGCGTGCACCACGGGCCTGTGGTCCGACCGGAGCACCCTGACGGCCCTCGACCTGGGCGTGACCGACACGACACCCGGTGCCGATGATCTGGGCACGGCCGTGCGGCTGGTCGAGACCACCGCCCAACTCCGGGACAGCCGGCTGGCTGGCTCCACTGGCGCGGCGCTGTTCGCCCGTTGCTCGGAGGAGGTCTCGTTGTTCGACACCACGGTCGGCGGGGTGATCCCCGGTGCCAACGACCTGGGGGGGGACGCGCTGGTGGTCGGCGACACGACCCTGGTCGTGGACGGCGGCGAGCTGACGACCGTGGACCGCTGCGGTGTGCGGTTGGTGGGCGACAGTAGCCTGACCTCCACAGGGGTCGGCTTCGACGCCGGCTTCGGCGATGTCTGCCTCTGCGACCAGGAGGTGGAACCGGACTGGGAGAGCCTGTTCGTCGCCGCCAACACGACGACACCCGGGGGCACGCCGGTGGTGGACGTGGACGAGGGGGGCGAGTGCCCGGAGCCACATCCGGGCGGCTGCGACGGGTGAACGCTCAGTAGTTCGGACGCCGCCGTCCGCTGCGGCGCGCGTCCTCGTCCTGGACGACCTTCATCCGGTCCAGACCGCGGGTGTCGACCTGCCAGCCGGAGAGTAACCCGGCGATCTTCAGCAATTCGTCGTCTGCCACGTCCCCGCCAGCACGCGCCCGGGCGCGCGGCTGGACCGCCGGTGCCTTGGGCGGGCGCGGGGGACGTCTTGTCGTCGGCTTGCGACGGGATTGCGGGCGTGGGACCGGCTTCGATGGCGCCCGGCTCACCGGGGGAGCCACCTGCTCCGGGGGTGGGGCGGGGGTGACGTCGCGATCCCGCCCCTCGATCACGTCGCGAATCCGGGCGTTGCCGGAGCTGAGCTGGCCCACCAGGCTGGCGATCAGCAGTCGGCGAAGGGCCGAGCCGATGCGTGATGGCTCGCGGATCGCGGCGTCGTAGGTGGCTCCGTCCAGGGTGACCACGTCCACGGTGTCCAGCGCCACACAGGAGGCGCTGCGCGGGGAGCGGACCACCAGGGTCACGTGACCGAGCAAAGCCGGCGGTTCCACCACCGCCAGCTGGCGGTCCTTGCCCTCACCGTCCTTCAACAACACCTGAACGCGGCCCTGGATCACCACGAACATCGTGTCGCCGGGATCACCCTCGCGGCAGAGCCGGGTTCCCGGCTGGAACTGCGCCCGTCGCCCGCGCTCGAGGACGGCGGCCACGTCGGCAGCGTCCGCCCCCGGGTAGAGGTGGCGCGAGACCAGCTCGGCCGCCCGCCGCTGGAGTCGAGTGTCCTCGCTCATCGGCGCCCCCACAGCGACCGCAGCCTGTCGCGGATGGATACCTTGTCGCCACCGGTCGCGACCGAGTCCCTCCATGTGTCCTGGACCACCGCGTTGGAGTGACGGATCCGGCTCGCCAGTGTGGTCAACAGCCGGCCCTCCAGGGCGACCAGCGCCTGGTTGTCCCGCGCGCGCCGCAGCACATCGGCCGAGAGGATCGCGCACGCGCAGGGATCGATGGCGCGCACGGTGGCGTTCCGGCTGGCGCCGCCGCCCAGCAGGCCCTGTTCGCCGATGATCTCGCCGGGACCGGCCTGGCCCACCACCCGGGCGCTCGCGCCGTCCCCGATCGAGGCATCGACCCGCCCCTCGAGGTTCAGCAGCGCCATCTGTGCCTTCTCGCCCTCGCTGAACAGGGCTGCACCCGCAGGAAAGCGGGTCGGCGCCGCCAGCGCCGCCAGTTCGTGCAGGTCCCGGCGCGGGACCCCGGCGAACACGTCCAGTGCGGACATCGCGTCCACGTCACCCATCTTGAATCCTCCCCGGGGAACCCTCGGCTCCCCACGGCCCTTCAGCGCTTGCGGCGCAGCCGCGATCGGCGCATCTCCTCGTCCTCGGCCAGCTCCAGATCGTCCATCCCGTCGGTGTCGACCCTCCAGCCCTCGGCCACCCCCGCCAGATCCATCAGGTCCACCTCGGTCTCCTCGCCCACCAGCTTGCCCGGGTCGGTTACCTGGGGTGCGGGCTGCGAGGGCGTCGGCCGCCGTCGCTGCCGCCGCTCCTCCCGTTTTCGGATCCCGACCAGCAACGAGCGCAGGCGGTCGTTGCCCGCTGTCTGTTGCTGGACCAGGCTCGACAGCAGGATCCGTCGCAGCGCGGTGCCGGCGGCCAACGGCTGGTCCATGATCGCCCGGTACGTCGAGGCATCCATGGCCACCAGGCTGGCCTGCTGCAACACACCGCAGGTGGCGTTGCGCGCCGCCTGGTCGACCATCGACACGTGACCCACGATGGCAGGCGCTTCGATCAGCGCCAGTTCCCGTTGCTCACCGCGGCTGTCGGCCACCGTGATCTGGAGCCTCCCCTCCAGCAGGAAGAACAGCGCGTCCGCTCGCTCGCCCTCCCGGTAGAGGACGGTCCCCCCCGGCTGCCGGAAGGCCGTGCCGCGTTCCAGCAGGTCCGCCACCGCGCGCGCGTTTGCGCCGGCAAACTCGTGGTGCCGCAGCAGGGCGACGGCGGCCTGTTCCAGCTGTCGGCGCTCCATCAGACCGGCTCCTTGAACAGCCCGCGGATCCGGTCCCGCAGCCGCGGCCCCGATCGCCCCTGGTCCTGGTCGCGCTGGGCGCCATGCCACATCTCGCGGATCTCCTTGTTGGTGCGCCTGATCCGCCGGGACATGACCCGTAGCAGGTGCTTCTCGATGGCAACCACGCCGACGTTGGTCGCGCCGCGAGTCAACAGGTCGCGGGTGATCAGCAGGCACTCGCTGGGTTCGGTGGCTGTCACCGTCGCGTTGCGCCGCGACCGCCCCATGAACAGCGCGCTCTAGCCGATCACCTCCCCGGGCCGCACGCTGCCCAGCTGGCGCACCCGGTGCCCGGCGCGGACGGAAGCCCGCAGTCGCCCGCTGAGCAGCAGCAGGGCGTGATCGGCCAGGTCCCCTTCGCAGAGTACCACCGAATCGGCGGGGAAGCGGGTGGTGGATGCCATCTGTTGCAGGGCGCGCAGTTCGCCCCTCGGCACGCCCCGGAACACCCGGATTTGCGCGATATCCTCGATGCTGGACAAGTACTTCCCTGAACCCGGCTTGCTCCGCCGCCGGGTCGCTGACCCACCCTTCAGTATGGTGTCGGATCTTGAGTCTCGCAAACTCGGCGAGATCAGAGGGGCGGATCGACGATCTTGCCCTCCTTGTCCGTGTAGATCATGGGCGGCTTGCGCCAGCCGGGGTCGCCGCGGGGGATCTCGAACCGCGCCTCGCCCAGCCGGCAATCGCACTCGAAGCTGGCCTTCGTCTCCGTTCCCAATCGGTCGAGGGTGCCCTGGCGCAGGTTCTTCTGGGCCTGACATTCCTTCTCCTGGACCTGGAGCGCCCAGTCGCCGAGGGGATTGCCGTGGCTGATGAACACGCAGTAGCCCTCCTTGGCGAGGACTCCGCCGACGGGGGTCAGATCCCATACCTTTTCGGCGGTGATGACCCGACCGCTGGTGGTGGCGATCTGGCCGCCGCACTCCAGCGAGATCGTGACCAGCGCCCCGGCCGGAGCCTGCTCGACCGAGTCGATGGCTCCGAGCTCGCACCCTTCGGGGAGTTCGAACCCGGGCGCGCCCCCTGCGACCGCAGCGTCCGCCAGCGCCTTGCGGGCTGCCTGGGCGGCGTCCCGGGCTTCGTCTCCGTGCCGGCTGTGGGGGTGGGCTTCGGCCACCGCGTCGTAGGCAGAGATGGCAGCCGACAGGTCACCGGTGGCCTCCAGCGACTGGGCAGCCTCCAGCTCTTCGGCCGCCTTGCCGCAGCCTGCGAGGATGACCAGGGCGAGGGCGAGGGATGGGATCGACCGCGAGCAAAGTGGGCGTCGAACAGACATGCTGGACTCCAGTGCGCAGACTCCGTGGCGCGGCAATCCTAGTGCGACCCGCGACGAATTCCCACTGCCTAACCGGCCCGGGGACAGGGGGAGCGTACGCGCGTGTACGTTGGTCCATGGATTCCCTTGATGGTAATCTATCCGCTGAAGTCGAATACCCGCGGCCCGGAACGGGCGCGGGGAGGCCACGCAGAGGTGGAGCGATCCATATGCGAAAGTTCAAAGGACCCCGCGGAGACCTGGCCATGAAGGCCGCCCATCGGCTGTTGCCCTGGCTGGCGGCGTGCTTGCTGGCGGCGACGGCGCTGCCCGTGCAGGCCAGCCTGAGCGGTTCCTACGTCCAGCACGATTGTGGGAACAGCTACATCGAGGGCGATACACAGACCTTCTGTTTCGACGCCCACTCGTTCACCGACGACGGCGAGGTGGTGCAGTTCCTGTGGTTGCGCTTCCCGGACGACTGGCTGATCCACGACGTGTGGGACAACGGCCCCGACGAGTGCGACGAGCCATCGTCGACCTGGGGCTCGTTCTCGTGGGCCTATCATGCGGGCAACACCTGGGAGGTGCAGATCACCCACCAGCGTAACCAGGGGTACCTGGACCACTGCTGGACCTCCTACTGTGTGACCGCCGAATCCGGCTTCGCGTCCGGCCCGGCGAACGTCTCGTGGTACTGGGCCGATGCGTCCCAGCAGGGCAACCCACCGCACTACCCGGGAAGCAACGACAGCTACACCCCGGCCGGCTGGTTCGCGGCCGACGAACAGGCTCTGCCCACCGCCCAGGTGGACCACGACTCGCCGCGGGTGCTGCTGATCCAGGACGCGCTGCCCGACGGGCAGAGCGCATGGCAGGACGCGCTGGACGCCGACGCGATCTTCTACGACGAGATCTTCTCCAACGAGATCCCGTTGGTGAACCTGGAGGAGTACGACCTGGTGATCGTCAGCGGACGCCAGGACGGCACCTTCCACGGCAACGTCAACGTCAACCTGACCCAGTTCGAGGACTACGTGGAGGACGGCGGGCGGGTGTACTTCGGCGCCGGGTCCGATCAGAACGCCACACCCTACCCGGATCTGCCCTACGGCGTCGTCTTCGGCTTCGAGGCCAGCCTGACCGACCAGGTGGGCCTGCCGGACCACCCGGTGATGGCCGGGCTGGCGGGGCCCCTGGGGCCCAACGTCAATACCTCGGAGGGGTACCTGACCACGCTCCCCGGGGACGCCACCATCATCACGACCCAGTCGGGCAACGCCGAGGCCTCGACCTTCGAGTTGCACGCCGGCCAGGGCACGATGGTGGCCACGACCCTCGGTCTGGAGATCGCGGATGGCTACGGCTGGGACATCGCCCCGATGGCGCCGGCGATCCTCGACTACCTGCTGGGATTCGCCGGCTGGGACCTGGACGGTGACCTGTTCGCCGACTGCTCGGACAACTGTCCAGACGACTTCAACCCCTTCCAGACCGACACGGACGGGGACGGGGTCGGCGACGAGTGCGACAACTGCACCGACTACGACGGCGACGGCTATGGCAACGCGATATCCGATACCAGCGAGTGTCCCAACGGGGCCACGGTGGACTGCGACGACTTCGAAGCCAACGTCAACCCCGGGCAGTCGGAGTGGTACGACGGGCTGGACAACGACTGCGACGGCCTCTACGACAACGGAGTCCTGCCGGGCAACGCGCTGATCATCACCGAGATCATGAAGGATCCGTCGCTGGTCGGGGACACCCTCGGCGAGTGGTTCGAGGTCTACAACAACACCGCCTACGACATGAACCTGATCGGCCTCGAGGGGACGGACAACGGCACCAACTCCTTCGAGATCGACGTGGACGTCTGGGTCGCCCCTGGCGCCCACACCGTGTTCGCCCGCAACGGCGATCCGGCCTACAACGGCGGCGTGACCGCGTCGTTCGTGTACACCAACTTCCAGCTCGACAACACCGACGACGAGGTGATCGTCACCCACGCCGGCTACGAACTCGACAGGGTCGAGTACGACGGCGGCGTCAACTTCCCCGATCCCACCGGCGCGACCCTGTCGCTGGACCCCTCGGGTTACGACACCGGCACCAACAACGACGGCTCGTACTGGTGCGCCGGGCGGGATCCCTACGGTATCGGCGACCTGGGCACCCCCAACGACGTCAACCCCATCTGCTGCGACGACGCCGACGGTGACGGCTACTACAACGTGTCGTGTTCCGGCGACGACTGCGACGACACCAACGCGGCCGTCAACCCGGGGACGGCGGAGATTTGCGACGGGCTCGACAACAACTGTGACGGTCAGTACGACGAGGGCTTCGACCTGGACGGGGACGGCTGGACCACCTGCCTGGGGGACTGCGACGACCTGGATCCCTCCGCCAACCCCGGCATGACCGAGACCTGCAACGGTATCGACGACAACTGCGATCTGGTCGTGGACGAACAGGACGCCGACGGCTGTTCGACCTACTACTACGACGAGGACAGCGACGGGTACGGCCTGGCCAACACCGGCGCTTGCCTGTGTACACCGGTCTACCCCTTCGACGCCCTGCTCGACGGGGATTGCGAAGACACCCTGTCCCAGGTCAACCCCGGCGCCTTCGAGGCCTGCGACAGCTTCGACAACAACTGCGACGGCGTGATCGACGAGGGCTACGACTACGACGCCGACGGCTACACCCTGTGCGGCGGCGACTGCAACGACTTCGACGCCGCGGTCAGCCCGGCCGCCACCGAGTACTGCAACGGCTACGACGACGACTGCGACGGCGATACGGACGAGGACGACGCAGCCGACGCCCTGTGGTGGTACCCGGACGGGGACCTGGACGGCTACGGCAGCCCGGGCACGCCCGAGATCGCGTGCAACGCACCCGCCGGGTACGGCCAGGACAACACGGACTGCGACGACGCCGATCCCACCGTCAACCCGGGCCAAATCGAGATCTGCAACGGCGGCATCGACGACGACTGCAACCCGAGCACCAACGAGACCTACGACGGCGACGGCGACGGCTACTCGATGTGCGACGGGGACTGCGACGACACCGACTACTCGCTGAACCTCGCGGACAACGACCTGGACGGCGCCTCCACCTGCGACGGCGACTGCAACGACAGCGACGCGGCGCTGAACATCGACGACGTGGACGGCGACGGATCGTCGACCTGCGACGGCGACTGCGACGACTACGATCCCCTCGTCGACGCCAACGACCAGGACGGGGATGGCTGGACCGGCTGTGACGGGGACTGCGACGACACCGACGTGGACACCTACCCCGGTGCGCAGGAACTCTGCGACGGCGTCGACAACGACTGTGACGCGGGCACGGACGAGCTCGTCGACGACGACGGCGACGGCGAGACGGAGTGCGGCGGGGACTGCGACGACTACGACGCCGGGATCTACAGCGGCGCGGTCGAGCAGTGCGACGGCGTGGACAACGACTGCGACCCCAACACCGACGAGAACGTGGACGACGACGGCGACGGACTCAGCGACTGCGACGGGGACTGCAACGACGACGAAGTGACCGTCTATCCGGGCGCCACCGAGGTCTGCGACGGCTTCGACAACGACTGCGACGGCGCGTTGCCGGTGGACGAGGCGGATCTGGACGGCGACGAACACCTGCTGTGCGACGACGACTGCAACGACCAGGACCCCGAAATCTATACCGGTGCCGACGAGCTGTGCGACGGACAGGACAACGACTGCGACGGTATCGTCGACGAAGGGGTGCTCGACGACGAGGACGGCGACGGCTGGACCGTTTGCAACGGCGACTGCGACGACAGCGACGCGACCGTCTATCCGGGCGCGCTCGAGCTGTGTGACGGGCTGGACAACGACTGCAGCGGCCTGGCCGGCCCCCTGGAGCAGGACAACGACGCCGACGGCTGGATGGTCTGCGACGGGGACTGCGACGACGCCGACGCCTCGCTCAACCTGGACGACGCCGACACCGACACCTGGACGACCTGCAACGGCGACTGCGACGACGCCGAGGCCACGGTCAACCCGGGAGAGACCGAGATCTGCGACGGCCTGGACAACAACTGCGACACCTTGCTGCTGTTCGACGAGGTCGACGACGACGGCGACGACTACCTGGCCTGTGGCGAGGACTGCGACGACGAGGACGCCGAGATCAGCCCCGACGCCGACGAGGTCTGCGACGACCTGATCGACAACAACTGCGACGGGAGTGTGGACGAGGACTGCGGCGTCGGCGACGACGACGACGACGATAGCTCCGACCCCATCCCCCCGGGGAAAACCTGCGACTGCGGCAAGGAGACCGACGACGATACCTTCGCCGCCACCGCCGCGATGCTGCTGCTGCTCGGCCTCTCGCTCGGAGTACGGCGTAGGCAGTAGCGTCGGGCCCGAGACCGAGACCGAGTTCCCTCCTTGCCCTGCTTTCTGCTGAACTGTACATTTGTTCAGCATGAACCCGCCCGACGCGAGCATCGGCCTGCTGGACCTGGACGCCTTCTACCTGGGCGTCGAGATGGTCTGTGATCCCTCGCTACGCGGGAAACCGGCGGCGGTGGGCGGCGGTGGCTCGGGCAACGGCGGAGTGGTCCTGTCGGCCTCCTACGAGGCGCGATTGGCAGGGGTCAAGTCGGGGATGCCTCTGATCGAGGCCCGCCGCCGCTGTCCCCGGTTGCTGACCGTCACGCCGCGCCACCGTCTCTACCAGCGAGCCAGCAACGCCGTGTTCCGCCGCATCCGCGAGGTGACCCCCACCGTCCAGCAGGTGTCGGTGGACGAGGCCTACCTGGATCTGAGCGGCACCGACCGGCTGCTGGGATCCCCGGTGGACGCCGCCGACCGGCTGCAGCGTGCCATCCGCGACGAATTCCGCCTGGACGTGACCATCGGGCTCGGGAGCAGCAAAGTGGTCGCCAAGGTGGCTGCCGGGCTGGTGAAGCCCCGGGGGCTGCTGGCCGTGGCCCCCGGGCGAGAGGCGGCCTTCATGGCGCCCCTGCCGGTCGGTCGTCTTCCCGGGGTGGGGCCGGTCTCCCGGCGACGGCTGGAGGACCTGGGGCTGATGACCCTCGGCGACATCCAGCGCCGGGGCGATGAGGGTATGACCCTGGCGTTGGGCCGGTCGGGGCGCGCGCTGTGGCGGAGGGCCCGGGGGGAGGACGGGACACGGGTCCTGTCCGCTACCAAGCGGGTGTCCGTGGGCCACCAGCGCACCTTCGGCAACGATCCTGCCGACTATCCGGTGCTGCGGGCCCGGGCTCGGGCCCTGCTCGAGGAGGGGATGTGGCGGCTACGGGGGATGGGCATGTCCTGCCGCACGGTCGAGGTGGCGGTCCGCTACGCGGACTTCAGCGAGCGTAGCCTGCACCGCACCCTGCCCCAGGCCACCGACATCGACCTGGAGGTCTGGCACCTGGCCGAGACCATGCTCCAGGAGCTCCACGGCCGCCGACAGCCCATGCGCCGCATCGGCGTGCGGTTCTCCAACCTGGTGGAGGGATACCACCAGCTGGCCCTGGTGGCCGAGGACCGTCAGCGTGACCGGCGCCGGGAGCTGCTGCGGGCCGTGGACGGCATCCGCGAAACCCACGGCGCTCATGTGATCGGATACGCCGCGGCCGCTCCCCGGCGGGGGGTCGTCGGTGGCTCCCCAGTCGCCCGCCAGTGACTCCCCCCTTCGCCCAGCTGGTCGTCCGGACGCCGTGGTCCTTCGGCCGCGGCGCCTCCACCGTCGAAGAACTCGCCGCGGCCGCCGCCCGCCGCGGGGTCGGGGCGGTGGCCGTGGTCGACCGCGGTACCCTGGCCGGGATCGTCCCCGCCTGGGATGCCCTGGTCGCAGCCGGAGTGCGCCCCATCGTCGGCGCCGAGCTCAGCGGTGCCGACGGGACAGCGATCCTGCTGGCCCAGGACCGGGAGGGCTGGGCATCGCTCAGCGCCGTGGCCAGCGCCCTGGCCCTGGACCCAGGCCGTGACCTGGTGAGCGAGCTGGAGGAACGCTCGGGTGGTCTGTTCGTGCTCTGCCGCGACCCGGCCATCCTGCCCGCAGTGGCGCGCGCCCTCCCCCGCGACCGGATCCGGATCGCGACGGAGTCAATGGAGCGGCTTCGTTCCCTCGCGCCCCTGGGGCACCAGCTGGGAATACGCCCGGTCGCCGTGGGAGACGTGCACTTTGCCTCCCCTGGCCGACGGGCCCGGCACCGGTCGCTGCGGGCCATCGCCCTGCGCACATCCCTCGACGGGGTGCCCACGGCAGAGCTGGCCCCGGAGGCCGCCTGGCTGGCCGGGGAAGCCGAGCTGCGGAGGCGATTCGCGTCTCATCCCGAGGCCGTCGACGAGGCGGGATCGATCGCCGCTGCCTGCCAGCTGGACCTGCCCCGCGACCTGGGGTTCGGCCGCCGCCGCTTCCCGCAGGTGGCGGGGGATCCGCCGCGCCAGCTCGCCGCCCGCTGCCGAGCCGGCCTGCGGCGCCGCCTCGGCGGGGTGGATGGTGCCCACCGCGGCCGCCTCTCCCTGGAGCTGGCCGTGATCGTCCGGCTGGGATACGCGCCCTACTTCCTGGTGCTGGCCGATCTGATCGACTACGCGCGTCGCCGGGGTATCGCTCACTGGGGTAGGGGCTCCGCGGCCGGATCGCTGGTCGCCTTCGCCCTGGGACTGGCGCCCGTCGATCCCCTGGCCCACGGCCTGCTGTTCGAGCGCTTCCTCAACCCGGCCCGCCAGGACCCACCGGACGTGGACCTGGACCTGGACTGGCGCCGACGGGACGAGGTGATCGACCACCTGGCCCGGCGTCACGGCTGCGAGAGGGTGGCCCGTCAGGGGAGCGTGGTCACCCACGGTGCCCGCGGGGCAGTCCGGGAGTTGGGGGCGTCCGCGGGGATCCCGCCGCGGCAGCTGTCCCGGTTGACCAGGGCACTTCCGCCGGGATCCGCCCCCTTGACCCCCGAAGCCCTCGAGGGGGCGGTGCGGCTTGCCGGGCTCGCAATCGCCGGGAGCCGGCTGCGCTGGGTGCTCGACACCGCCGTGGCGATCCAGTCCTATCCCCGCCACCTGAGCCTGCATCCCACCGGAGTCGTCGTCGCCTCCCGGCCGCTGGGGACGTGGATCCCCCTGTTCCGCAGCGCACGCGGTGCCGTCGCCACCCAGTGGTCGATGGACGCGGTCGCTCGGGCCGGGCTGGTGAAGATCGACCTGCTGGGCAACCGGGCGCTGGCCGCTCTCCAGGAGGCCCGGTCCGCGGTGATCGGGCTGGGCGGTGCGGATCCCGATCACGTGGACCCGTCCACCGACCCGCAGACTCGAGCCTTGATCCAGCGGGGCGAGACCCTGGCCTGCTTCCATGTCGAGTCGCCGGCCATCCGGGGCCTGATCCGCAAGATGGGCTGCCGTGACCGGGACGACCTGATCACCGCCAGCTCGCTGGTCCGCCCGGGCGTCGCAGCCTCGGGGATGCTGGGCCAGTTCCTGGCGCGGCGGGACGCGGTGGGAGAGGGCGCACCGTCGGGGCCGGCATCGCTCCGCCGCGTGCTGGCGCGGACCCACGGCGTGATGGTCCACCAGGAGGACGTCATGCGGGTGGCCAGCGAGGTGGCCGGAATGGACCTGGCCCGGGCCGACGAGTTGCGCCGGGCGTTGACACGGCGTGCGTTTCGCCACCGGTTGCCCGCGCTGCGCAAGGCCTTTCTGGGCGGCGCCCGCCGCCAGGGCCTCGGGGCCGAGGAGGCCCGGGAGATCTGGCGACAGATCGCGTCCTTCGCGGGGTATGCCTTCTGCAAGGCGCACTCGGCGAGCTTCGCCTCCCTGAGCTTCCGGGCCGCCTACCTGCGCGCCCACCACCCCGCGGAGTTGATGGCCGCCGTGCTCAGCCAGCGCGGCGGCTACTACGGGCAGGCGGCCTACGTGTCCGAGTGCAAGCGGATGAAACTGGCCGTGCTGGGCCCCTGCGTGAACCGCAGCCAGGTCCCCTTCGTGGCCGAGGGGGGTGCGGTCCGGGTGGGGCTGATGCAGGTGAGGGGGGCCCGGCCGGCCACCGCCGCTGCGATCGTTGCCGAGCGGCAGCGGCGTGGACCGTATCTGGCCCGCGCCGATCTGGCCGCGCGGGTTCCGATCCGACGACGGGAGCTGGACACCCTGGAGCGCTGCGGCGCCCTGGACGCATGCCGCGCCGCGGGCCTCGAGCGCCACGGCCCGGGGCGCCTGCTGGCCGAGCTGGAGATCCTCGGTTTTGGCGTGTGCGGCCACCCGCTGGACATCTTCCTGCCCCTGCAGCGGGGGCCCCGGGACCTCGCCGTCGAACTGCCAGGGCGGGTGGGCCAGCAGGTGCGGCTGGCAGGCTGGCGGGTCGCCCACAAACCCCTTCGCACCCGCGGTGGGCGGTCGATGGAGCTGCTGAGTTTCGAGGACGAGACCGCCCTGTACGAGGCAGCGGTGTTTCCGGCTGCGCACGCCCGGGCCGCCAGGGCCTTGCTGGAGGCGGGGCCCTTCTGGATCACGGGCCGGGTGTGCGAGGATCGGGGTGTGGCCTCGGTGGCGGTGGATCGCCTCGAAGTGATGGAGGTGCCGGATGAGAGCGTGGGGTCGAGGGTGGACGGTGTTGCTGGGGCTGCTGGCCCTGCTGGCGCTGGCGCTGATGCTGGTCGCCTGTCCCAGCGATTGGCCGGTGGATGACGACGACAGCGCCGATTCGGCGGACGACGACGTCGCCGACGATGACGACACCACCGGCTGAGCCGGGTCAGCCGCCGCGAGCAGCCCGGCGACGGGCGCGCAGGGCCAGCGCCAGGTAGGTCAGCAACGACGATCCCGCCGCCAGCACGACCCCCAACACAAGCGCGCCGATCAACATCGTCAGGAAGAAGGTCTTCAGCGCCTCGACGGGTGTCATCCTCTGCAGGTCGACGAAGGTCAGCGGCGACATCCTCCCCGTCCAGATCACGTGTCCCAGCTGGAACTCGGAGTAGTAGAGCAACGGCGCGAAGAATGGGTTGGAGACGTTGTTGGTCAGTACGACGACCAGCTTGTTGAGCCGCAGCGGGATCGCCACCACGATGCTGAGCAGCCAGTGGGGGTAGATCGGCAGGCTGCCGATGAACACCCCGACCGCCACCGCCGCCGCAAGCCGCCCCGGCGAGGCGTGCTCCCGCCGCAGGGCGCGCCAGAGCACGCGGGCAGCGGTGATCGGGTTGAGGGTCACCCCCTCGTCGGCGAGTTCGGCCCGTGCGTTTCGGATCTGCTCGCGGAGTCCCTGCTTCATCGGCTGCGCTGACTATCAGACCGGTCGCGGGTGTGCAACCGGCGTGGTAGCTTCGGTGCGTGTCCGCCGCCCCTCCGTCCGAACCACGCCAGGCTGGGCCGTTCTGCGCGGTGATCCCTGCCTTCCAGGCGGCCCGGACCATCGGCGAGGTCGTGCGGGGAGCGTCGGCCCACGTGGACGACGTGATCGTGGTCAACGACGGCTCCCTGGACGGAACGGGTGACGCCGCCCGCGCGGCGGGGGCGCGGGTGGTGGACCACCCGGTCAACCTGGGCAAAGGCCAGGCCCTGCGGACCGGCCTGCGCCACGCCTATCGGCGAGGTCACCGGGACGCCATCACCCTCGATGCGGATGGCCAGCACGCTCCGGGCGACATCCCCGGCCTGATGGCCGCCGCCGTCGCCGCCCCGGGGGCGCTGGTGACCGGGACCCGGGACATGAGCGGGCCCACGGTGCCCAGGTCGAGCCGCTTCGGCCGCTGGTTCACCAACCTCTGGGTCTGGATCGACGGCGGCGGTGAGGTGGGAGACGCCCAGAGTGGCTTTCGCTGCTATCCGATCCCCGAGGTCCTCGGGCTACGGCTGCAGGGAGGGCGGTTCGAGTTCGAGATGGAGGTCATCATCCGCGCCGCCTGGGCCGGGATCCCGCGCCGCTCGGTGCCGATAACGGTCCACTACGACCAGCCGGGCCAGCGCCTCAGCCATTTCCACCCGCTGGTGGACAACGCGCGGATCTCGTTGCTGTTCGCCTACCTGTTCGTGGCGCGGTTCGTCCCGCCGCTGCGGCGGCCGGGGGTCGCGCTGCCCTGGCCGCCCGACGATCTGCGGATCGCCCCTCCATGACGCCGTCGCCCGGAGTTGTTAGGATCCCGAACCGCCGAGGGAGGGGCTTTGGCTGATCAGCGTATCGATCTGGAACGACTGACCGCGGAGCTGGGCGAGGCGACCGACGACACTCTCCACGAGCTCGCCCGCCGGATCGACCGGGTCGACCTGTACACCTACGGACACTCGGAGCGGGTCTGCCAGTACGCCCTGGCCCTGGGCCGGGAGATGGCGCTGGACGACGCCCAGCTCGATCTCCTGCGCCGTTCGGCGCTGGTCCACGACCTGGGCAAGGTCGAGGTGCCAGCAGAGATCCTCAAGAAGCCTGGCAAGCTGACCGACGAGGAGTTCGACACCATCAAGCGGCACCCGGGACGCGCCTACGAGGTACTCTCGCGGATCCCGGCGTTCGCGGACGTGGCCCGGATCGCGCGCCATCACCACGAACGATATGACGGCTTCGGCTACCCGGACGATGTGGCCGGCGGGGCGATCCCGCTGTTGTCGCGAATCCTGGCAGTCGCCGACGCCTACGACGCGATGGCGAGCACCCGGCCCTACCGCCGCGCGATGGAGGTCGGCGAGGCGCTCGACCGCATCCGCGCCGCCGCCGGCACCCAGCTCGATCCGCTGTGTGCTGCCAGCTTCGTCAAGATCATCCGCGACCGCCATCTGCTGCGGGCTGGACAGATCGGCGCGTCGACCGTATTCGCCGAGCTGTCGATCCGCGACTACGAGACCTCGGTCCGGAGCTTCCTGAAGCGGCACCGGGAGGTCAGCCTCGGCGGCATCGCGGACCTGTTGCTGATGGACTACCCCGAGCTGGGCAGCGAGCAGGCCGAGAAGATCGCGCTGGCCGTGATCCAGCCGGCCTCGATCCGTGACGACCTCTACAGCGAGGACGTGGATCGGTTGAAGGAAGATGAGCTGCTCGTCCGCTTTCCGGCCCGCATCGACGCGGACGTACGCAGCGTGGTCTCCTTCGAGGGCCGGCTGTTCTGCGTGCTGGACATCAGCGAGCTGGACGATGGCCGCTTCGGCTATCTGCTCAAGCGCTGAACGGATTTAGTACAACCGGAAACTGTAGGGGTCGACCGCCGAACCCGAGCGGGCCAGCCCGCCGGGACCGGCGACTTCGATGAAGTACTCCACCTCGGTGGAGGTCTGGTCCAGCCAGACACCGGCAGGGATCATCACCGTCAGCGTTCCGGCCTCGCCGCCGTCGATCCTGCGGGTCTGCCACGATCCGCCCGGGACACCCCGGAACCATACCGTCGAGCGGTAACTTCCCGCCGGATCCACGCCGACGGAGAATCGGATGTCCTTGCCGCGGATACCCCGTGTCACCGGGGTGTGGTTCAGCCGCGGAGGCCCCTGTCCCGCCGTCGGTTCCGCGGGCGTCTCCACGACGTCCTCGGCTTGGACCTCGGGCGTGGGCGGGTCACCGTCGGCCACGGCGGCTATGGGTGGGTCCGCGGCTGGTGGATTGGCGGGTTCGGCCCACGGCTCCTCTGGCGACGTCCGGACCGGTTCGCCGGCCGGCTCTGCGGGCGCCCCGCCCTCGCCGGCTGCCGCCGCGGCATCGCCGTCGGCCACGCCCGGGGTCGGGGACGCGGGCTCCGCCGGTCGCGCCTCCACCGCGCGGGTCGACTCCTCCTCGTCGCCGGGAACGGGCAGCAACCGCGGGAGAACCGCCAGGATCAGCACCAGCGCCACGGCGACCCCCGCCACGATCCACGGCAGCAGCGCGCGGGACGGGCGCCGTTCGGCCGCGGGGGCGTCGGCGGTGGCCGCCGGAGAGACCACCGCCGGGATCGCCGTCGAACCGCTGGACGACTCCTCGGCGCCGACGCGGGCGTTCTCGGCCGCGTCGGCCTCGGCCAGCACCTGTTCCAGGTCGGCGACCCGGTCTTCTCGGGCCCCGCCAAAACCCACCAGCTGGATCGAGACGCTCTCCTCCTCGTCGTCCGCCAGGGTGGCCCAGAATTTGGCCACCGGCCGGTTCCACATCGACGCCTGCTGGATCTCGAGGAGGCCGTAGGTCTCCACCGCCAGGTCGGTGATCAGCTCCTCGCCGAAGGGCGGGGGTTCGATGTCCTTGAGCGACTCGACCAGCGCGCCACCGTGGGGGATGCGGCTTGCCGGATCCGGGAGCAGGCAGTCCTCGAGCACGGCCACCAGCTGGGGGAACTGGGCGCGGGCGACCAGTAACGCAGCGCCCGCGTCCGCGTGCTGCACCCGGTCCACGATTCGGCTGACCGTGTCCTCGTGGAACACGGGTGCGCCGGTGATCATCTCCAGTACGGTGACCCCGAACGAGAAGATGTCCGAGGCCTGGGTCAGCGCCTCGCCGCGCGCCTGCTCGGGCGACATGTAGAGCGGGGAACCGCGCAGCCCCTCGGTCTGGTCCGGCTCGTAGAAGTCGGCCGCGAAGCGAACGATGCCATAGTCGGTGATCTTGGCCAGACCGTGGGGTGAGAGCAGGATGTTGCCGGGCTTGAAGTCCCGGTGGATCGCGAAGATCGGCTTGCCGTCGTGGGTTGCGTGGTGCAGCGCCTTCAGGCCGCGGGCGAGCTGCATCGCCAGGGTGATCACCAGCTCGTCGGACAGGCGCGGCAGCGGATCGGGGGCCAGCTGCAGCAGCTGGCCCAGATCAGGACCATCCACCAGCTCCATCGCGATGTACAGCCGGTCGCCGACCCGGCCACATTCGTAGAACTCCACCAGGTTGGGGTGGCGGATCGAGGCGCCCAGCCGGGCCTCGTTGAGGAAGTCGGCGGACACGTTCTCGTCGGCGTTCTTCAGCCGGTGGCGCAGGACCTTGAGCGCCACCTGCTTGCGGAATCCGTACTGGCCCTGGAGCTGGGCCCGGAAGACCGAGGAGAACGAGCCCCGGCCGATCAACGACTGGATGGCGTAGGTGCCAAACAGGTCGGGGGCGCCGGTCAGGCTGTCAGCACCGCTCGGTCCGTCGACCATCCTGGGGCTCCGCGACGAAGGGTGAACGTCGAGTGTACCGCGCTCACCTCGTTCCTTTCGAGGGGCAACGCGGTAACATGGTCCCTCACGGAGCGGGATCATCGAGATGTGGCCGAGAATCGTGCTGTGCGGGTTCGTGCTGCTGGTCGCTGCGACGGCGCTGGGCCAGGAGAAGCCCTCCGACCCGACCGCGACGGACGGTCAGGCCGCGTTCTTCGCCGCCCTCGACCTGCGTGAAGCCGGGGACTGTGAGGGCGCCATCGCCCGCTTCGAGCTGGCCGTCGCCCGGGACCCGACCCTGGTGCAGTCCCACCTGTACATCGCCGAGTGCTGCCTCTCGCTGGGGATGGAAGCCCGGGCGGTGGAGGAGGTGGAGCGCTACCTGGAGGCCGGCGAGGCGGCCGTCGAGGTCGAGCGGGTGCGGCAGATCCTCGTCGACGGGGGTGCGGATCCCGACGCCTACCTACCCCTGGTGATCACCCCGCCGACCGCGGCCGAATGGTCCGCCGTCCGCGTCGAGCTGGGCGGCGGTGTGGCGACCTTCGACAACTCGATCGGCCTGACCGTGGGCGGACCGGCGCTGGGCGTCCGGATCCTGCCCTGGCGATTCGTGGAGATCGCCGTGAGGGGCCGTTTCGGGCTGGGGCCCCATCCCCAGCAGTCGGGGGTGGTGCAGGTGCCCGAATTCCACGGAGGCGTGGCCGCCTCGATCCCCGTCGGCCGGGGCCGGATCGTGGCCGGTCCGCTGGCCGGCGTCCTGGTGAGCCGCTACGGAGAGCACACGCGGGCCGACGTGGGGATACTCGGCGAATTCGGCATGCGGCTCTCTCCACCGGGTTCGCGGCTGGTGTTCGGTGCGTCGTTCCTGGGCGGCTGGTTGGTGCGGCCGACCCTCGGTGGCGAGTTGTCGATCGGGTTGCAGCTCGGTCCGGGGAGACACTGAGATGGTCCGTTCGTGCTGGATCATGTTCCTTGGCCTGGCGCTTTTCCTGGGCGGTTGCGGTGACCGGGACGGGGAGGACTGGATCGGCCTTTGGAGCGAGGGTGATCCGACCCTGGACGACGATACGGCCGGGGACGACGACAGCACCGGGGACGACGACACGACCCCCGACGACCTGGACGGCGACGGCTGGAGCGTGGCCGACGGCGATTGTGACGACGGCGACGCCCTCGTGTATCCGGGAGCGCCCGAGCAGTGCAACGGAGTGGATGACGACTGTGACGGCGCGGTGCCCGCGGACGAGGTCGACGGCGATGGCGACGGCGTCAGCGCCTGCGGTCACCCCTCCGGGACACCGGACTGCGACGATCAGGATCCGCTGCTCAACCCCCTCGACCTGGACGCGGACGGGTTCTCCACCTGCGACGGGGACTGTGACGACGCCGATTCCGCCCTGACCCCCGAGGACGCGGACGGGGACCTGCACTCCACCTGCGACGGCGACTGCGCGGACCAGGATGGCACCGTCTATCCGGGGGCGCCCGAGCTGTGCGGGTTCGGGATCGACAACGACTGCGACACCGAGGTGGACGAGGGCTGCGACTGTCCCATGTACGTGGACGCGAACGCGCTACCCGGATCGCAGCCTGGGGCCTGGGACGATCCCTTCGCCTCCATCGCCGACGCCCTCGGGGCGGTGGGCCCGGCCTGTCACGAGATCCACGTGCTGCCGGGCACCTACACCGATGAGCTGACCCTCTCGGGCCAACCGCTGGTGTTGCGGTCGATCGGCGGCCCCGGGGCCACCGAGATCCACCGCAACCTGTTCGATCCCTGCATGACCTTCGACGGGGTCGACCTGGTTCTGGACGGCTTCACCGTCCGGCTGGGGAGGGGTGCCACCGGCGGTGGGCTGGAGCTGGTCGGTGGTTCGGCGGAGATCGTGCACTGCGTGTTCTCCGACAACCTCTGCGCCCCGGATGGCCTGGGGGCGGCAATCTACGCCCGCGATGTCGACCCGTTGTGGATCCGCAAAACCGTGGTTCAGGACAACATCTGCGACGCGGGTGGCACGCCCGACGGATCCGACGGTGGCGGGCTGTGGGCCGAGACCTCGGTGGTGGCCATCGAGGACAACCGGTGGCTGGACAACCAGGCAGGCGACGGCGGTGGGCTGGCCCTTCACACCTGCACGGGCCTGTTGCGCCACAACCTGGTGGCAGACAACGAGGCCGACGACGCAACCCCCGGCGCGGGCACCCTCCACGGCGGGGGGGGCATCCTGGTGGTCGGCCCCGACCTGGAGCTCGTCAACAACCTGGTGACCGGCAACGCCTCGGACGACCGTGGCGGGGGCCTGCTCTTCAAGGACACCGCGTTCGCGGTCACCCTGCGCAACAACACCGTGGTCTACAACTCCGCGCTGACCGACGGCGCCGGGATCCACGCGGACCTGGACGGCGGCGTCATACTCGACGGCGACATTGTCGCGTTCAACCAGGGAACCGCCGGGATCGGCGCCGACGATCCGCCGGACCAGCCAGACGCGTCGTACAGCGACGTCTACAGCAACCTCCCGGTGGACTACGCCCCGGGCCTGACGGATCCGGTGGGTAACGACGGCAACCTTGCCGTCGACCCGCTGTTCCTGGCCTACTCCCCCGACGGCGACCCCGACAACGATGACTTCCACCTGGACCCGGGCTCCGCGTGTGTCGACACGGGCAACCCGGCCCTCACCGATCCGGACGGAAGCGACGCTGACATGGGTTGCTACGGCGGTCCTGATGGGGACTGGTAGTGGGATTCAAGAGTCCACGAAACTGGTCGATGATCTTCGGGAGGAGGGGCACGAATCACGGGATCGGCTCAGGGAAGCGAGCGGAATGAACTTGGGTACCAACGGCAATGGAAACGGACACGGCGCCGACGATACCGTCGAGTACAACGCCGTCGACCTGGCCGCCACGCTGGAGGCCCAGGCGTTCCACGCCGAAGCCATCGCGGCCGACGATCCGTCGATGCAAGCGTTCATGCTGGGGGTGGACACCCACCCATCCCTCGACGTGGACGCGGAGGTTGCCGAGGACCTGCCCATCGTGGGCGCGGCGCTGACCGTGCTCAGCGGGCCCGACGCGGGCAGGTTCTTCCTGGTGGGACCGGACGGCCACCTTCTCGGTCGGGGGGAGGGTGCGGATACCTCGTTCGCCGACCTGACCGTCTCGCGGCTCCACGCCCGCCTCGAACTCCAGGACAACGTGTTCGTACTCGAGGACCTGAAGTCCAACAACGGGACCCATGTCGACACCGACCGGGTACGGGGCAGCTACCCGCTTCCCGACCTGTGCCGGATCCGGTTGGGACGATCCACCGTGGTGCAGTTCCTCGCGGTGGACCAGCAGCAGGCGGAGGCCACCAAGCGCATCGCCGACTCGCTGGTGGTGGATCGGGTGACCGGTACCGGGAACCGCAGCCACCTGGATCAGCGGCTGATCGAGGAGCTGAGCTTCTCCCTGCGACATGGAACACCCCTGGGGCTGGTCCTGATCGACCTGGACAACTTCAAGGCAGTCAACGATCTGCATGGCCACCAGGCGGGCGACCGGCTGTTGCGGCGGGTTGGCAAGGTGCTCAAGGACACCGTGCGACTCGAGAACGCCGTCTTCCGCTACGGCGGGGACGAGTTCTGCGTGCTGGTGCGGGGCATCGCCTCCGAGGGGATGATGCGGCTGGCCGAACGGGTACGCGACGCGGTCGAGCGCGAGGGGGGCCTCCCGGATCTGGCCGACGCCTCGGTCACGGCCAGCGTCGGCGTGGCCAACGCGATCCAGCGCGAGGGGGAATCCACCGAGACCCTGGTGCAGCGCGCCGACAAAGCGCTCTACGAGGCCAAACAGAAGGGCCGCAACCGGGCGGTCTTCCGCTTCGCCTGATCCCGCGCTCCCTAGTCGTTCAAGACCTTTTCCAGCCTTTCCCGGATGCCCTCGAACACCTGATCAGCGTCGGCCAGGGTCCGGGCGAGCGCGCGGTCGGCACGCTCGCGGGCTCCGGCGACATAATCGCCGTCGGCCATCCCATCCAGGTTGATCAGCACGTTGAGGTAGGCACCCCGGGCCGCGGCGGCGGTTGCGGCCGCGGCCGTTCCCGCGTCGCTGGCGGTCGCGGGCAGCCCTTTTTCCGCGACGACACCAGCCAGCCGCACCACGTCGGGACAGCGCTCCAGCACGCCGAGCGGAACCTCCGTCGCGCCCCGCCGGGCGGCGATCATCGCTGCCTGGCGCGCCCGCTTCTGCTCCCCGGTCTTCTTCGGCAGCCGGCGGGCGCCCATCATGTCGTTGAACGCGGCGGTGTCCGCGTCGATGGCGAACAGGAAGGCCTCCTTGTGGGCCTGTCCCGCCTCGGCGACCTCGTTCAGCTCGTCCCAGGCGTCCTCGAATCCGTCCCGCCCCACAGTCAGGGCGCCGACCATCGCCGCCAGCCCCGACGCCAGCGACCCACACAGGGCCGCCACCGAGCCGCCGCCCGGGGCCGGCGCGTCCGACGACGTGGTGTCGACGAACTCGCGGACGGTCATGCCCACCAGCGGTCCATCCTGGGCCACCCGGTACTCGATCACCCGCTCGTCCGGATCGAACGGCGTCAGTTCGGCCAGTCCCATCGACTGGATCGCCACCTCGACGAGCCGCCGCTCCGTGACGCCGGAGCACAGCCCCTGCTGTTGCAGGTAATACCGGCCTGCATCGAGCAATGATTGTCTGGGGACCAGCCCCACGACCTCGCTGCCCGTGACCCGCACCCCGGGCTGACCGGTCGCGAACTCCCGGCAGGCCTCGAACACCTCGTGCAGCCCGGTCTGGCTGGCATCTGTGAGGTTGAACGAGCACTGGGCGCGGCCGTACTCCTCGATCACCCAGCCCACCCCCTGGACGCCGGGGAAGCGGCCGGGGATCAGCTCGACCTTGCCCTTCGCGTCGCGGATGAACTGGAAGTCCGCGTCGCGCTTGGCGTAACCCTTCTCCCGGACCCGCGCGGCGATGTAGTGGGCCTTGGGCTTCGACGGCGTGTTGAGGTTGACGTTGTAGGCGATCAGGAAGGGCCGGGCGCCGGTGGTCAGCACGCCGAAGCTGGGCACGAACTCGGCCGGGCCGTAGTCGGGGGCCCACTCGGGTTTCTTGAGCTTCTCCTCGAGCGCCTCGTACTCGCCGACCCGGATGTCCGGCAACCGCACCCGCTCGGGCTTCTGGGCGGCCTTGGCATAGAGATAGACCGGCAGACCGAGATCGTCACCGACCCGCTTGGCCAGCCGGTGGGCCAGCTGGACGCAGTCGTCCATCGTCATCCCGGAGACCGGTACGAAGGGGCACACGTCACAGGCGCCTTGGCGGGCGTGCTCGCCCTCGTGCCGCCGCATGTCGATCAGCTCCTTGGCAGCCGCGATGCCAGCGAAGGCCGCGTCGACCACCGCGTCGGGGGTGCCGATCAGGGTGTAGACCGTGCGGTTGGTGGCTTTCCCGGGATCCACATCCAGCAGCTGGGCACCGGCCACGGCTCGCATGGCCGCGGCGATGCCCTCGACCACGTCAGGATTCCGTCCCTCGCTGAAGTTGGGTACGCACTCGACGATCTGCACGGCTCGTCTCCTCCTGCGGGATCGGGTTCAGGCGGTGCCGTCCACCACGACGGCGGCCGAGCTGCCCTCCATGGCGAAGGCGACGACCAGGGCGCGGCGAGGGCGCCCGGTCGGCGGACCGCCCGCCGGGAAGCCGTCGATGGCGTCCGCGGGTTGCCAGCCGATCAACGGCGTGGCCGCGTTCAGCGCGGTGATCGCGCTGGTCAGGCCGAGTGCCCCGTGGGCGGCCTCGGCGAAGCCGGTGACCGGGGTGTGGATCAGGACCTGCATCCGGTCCAGGTGGTCGCCGAAGACCCGGCGGTACGCGGCCAGCTCGAGGGCGTCGAGGGCGGGCACACCGTGGCCCGTGGGGACCAGCAGATCCACCTCGCCAGCTGTCACCCCGGCGTCGGACAGGGCCGCCTCGAGGGTGGAGACCAGGCCGTCGGGGCTCGCGGGCAGGCCCCGGCGCTCGGTCGGTGGGGTGAAGCCGCTGGCGTACCCCCGCAGGGTGCCCAGTACGCGGGCGTCCCGCGCCGCTGCACTGTCGGCGGTCTCCAGGACCACCATGCCGGCGCCCTCGCCTGGCACCAGTCCACTGGCAGCGCGGTCGAAGGGGCGACAGGCCGCATCCGGATCCTCGACCCGCGAGAGCAGCCCGCGGTAGGCCTTGTACATCAGCGCATGCTCGATCACCGCCGAGCCGGCGCCCCCGCACAGGGCCGTGTCGGTCAGCCCGTCCTGGATGTGGCGCAGCCCGGCGCCCACCGCCTGCAAGCCGGCCTGGCAGAAGCCCATGTAGGTGTTGCACGGTCCCTTGCAGCGGGCCTGGATCGCTCCGTGGGCCACCGGCATGTTGTTCATCAGCCGCAGGAACTCGAAGCCGGTGAAGCGCTTCATGCCCTGCATCACCTTGCTGTCGTCCACCTCGTAGCGGCCCTCCGCCGACGCGGCTCGCTCGCGGGCGAGGTGGGACATGCCCACGTACTTGGCCATCTCCGGCAGGTTCACGTACGAGCCCAGGAACAGGGAGCGGCGGATGGCCTCGGCGTCGGCCGGCTCCGGGTCGAGCCCCGAATCCAGCAGCGCCAGCCCCAGCCCGATGGTGGACAGGAAGGTGTACCGCGTCATGGTCGACGGCCGCAGGGCGCGCCCCCCCGGCAGCTTGCGGGGCAGGGTGCGATCGCTGGTGGCCACGCCGCCGAAGCCCGGCGGCAACAGGTCCAGGGGGGCGGGGAAGGGCTGGAACGCGCCCCCACCGGCGGCGAGCGCGGCGACGAAGTTGTCGTTGTCCGGACCCGCGCCCGTGCAGGATCCGGTCCCGGTGATGACGACGGTCGGTGTCTCGGTCATGTCGTTCACCCCTCGAACCGGCGGAAGACGAGGCTGACGTTCTGGCCGCCGAAGCCGAACGAGTTGCTGACCACGGTGCGGCAGCCGTGGTCGCGTCCCTCGTTGGGCACGTAGTCCAGGTCGCACTTCGGATCCGGCGTGGTCTGGTTGATGGTCGGGTGCACCGCGCCGCGGCGGATGCTCTCGAGGCAGACGGTGGCCTCCGTGGCCCCGGCGGCGTGGATCATGTGGCCGAACATCGACTTGGTCGAGCTGACCGGAATCCGGTAGGCCCGCTCGCCGAACACCAGCTTGATGGCCTGGGTCTCGGCGGCGTCGTTCATCGGCGTCGACGTGCCGTGGGCGTTGATGTAGTCTACCTCGTCCCGGTCCACGCCGGCGTCGTCCAGGGCCCCCTGGATCGCCCGGCGCATGCCGTCCCCCGACGGGTCCGGATCCGTGAGCCGGTAGGAGTCTGTGGCCAGCCCGGCCCCCAGCAGCTCGCCCAGGATCGGTGCGTTGCGTCGTCGCGCGTGTTCCAGTTCTTCGAGCACCACGAGCGCGGCGCCCTCGCCCATCACGAAGCCGTCCCGCTCCGCGTCGAAGGGGCGGCTGGCGCCCTTGGGATCGTGGTTGCGGCGGCTGAGCGCCTTGAGCAGCGCGAAGCCGGGGATCATCGTACGGGTGGTGGGGGTACCCGCGCCGCCTGCGAACACCTGGTCCGCCTCGCCCCGCAGGATCATCCTCAGCCCGTCGGCGATCACGTGGCTGCCGCTGGCGCAGGCCGACGCCGGGTTGGCCACTTGCCCCGCACCGGTCAGGGTCGCGATCACGGGCGCTGCCAGGTCCAGGTAGTAGTCGTCGAACATCTCCACGTCGCCGCGGGTCGCCAGCTGCTCGTAGTACGCGGACACGTCTTGTTTGTCCCCGTCGGCCTCGTCGCCGAAGCGCTCCAGCGCCAGCGGCCCGAACAGCTTGAGCGAGGCCGAGCCGATGCCGGTGGCCAGCAACACAGCTCGCCGTCGCGGATCCGCCGGCGAGCCGTCGAGCCCCGCGGACGCCATCGCCTGTTGCCCGGCGTGGGCCGCAAAACGCATCGAGCGGTTGACGATCGGGTAGGGACCGATCCTGTCGGGCACGTCCACGTCGTAGTGGATCTCCGCCGCCATCTGGGTCGGGTGGTCGATGGGCTCGAAGTTTCGGATCCGGTCCACCGCGCTGACCCCCTCGACCAGCTGGTCGAACAGGCCCTCGGGGCTGGGCGCGTGGGGCGCCGCCACCCCCGCCCCCGTGATCACGACCCTGCGTCGCATGGGCATCCTCCGAAAGTCGTCCACGCACCATGCCAATGGGGGGGGATGGGGTCAACCGGTAGATGGGGAGGGGAGAGGCGTCAGGCGTCAGGCGTCAGGCGTCGGGTGGAGGCGAGGAGGTGGGAAGGAGCCGGCCTCGGACTCGGTCTCGGTCTCGGCCCACGCCCGCGATCACCGCCCAGATCGGCCCGGGGCACCCCGTCGACGATGTGCTAGCATCGACCCACCGTCACACACAGGAGGGGTTTTCATGCCGCGCATGCTCGTGTTGGTGCTTTTCCTCGGACTCGTCTCCATGGGTTGTCCGGGCGATGACGACGACACCTCGGGCGACGACGACAGCTCGGACGACGACGACATCACCGGCGACGACGACACCGGCGACGACGACACCGGCGACGACGACGACGTCGCCGAGGGGATCACGTTGACGGGGCCCGAGTCGTGTGGCGCGGCGGAATCGCTGATCTACACCTACTGGGCCAAGGGCGGGCCGCCCTCGGTGACGATGCGGTTGTCGAGCATTCCGAACTACTGCGAGCTCTTCGCCGCCGACTGGGAGATCTTTTCCGTCAGTTTCGTGGACTACGAGGCCTACCTGCTGGCCGTGACCGAGGAGGACGGCGCCAGCGCCTGCGGCAACCTGAAGGCATTCCTCGAGGCGTACCAGACGAGCTTCGAGGGGCTGGCCCCGGCCGACAGCTGCACGATCAACATCGAGATTCCCACCTACAACGGGGACGGGACCTATACGACCTATGCCAAGCCGGAGGAGAACCTCATCGCCTGGGGTACCGTCGCGGTCGCCGGGGATTCCCTGATGGACGATGTGCTCACCGCCCTCGGGGATTGTACGCAGATCGAGAGCTGGGACGATTGGGTCGCACTGACCGACGCGACCGATGTCGACATCTGGCGTGACCAGGAGTTCTGGGGGCTTCAGGAGGGGGAGGCCACCGTCAGCGGAGCCGCCGGGGATGTGCTGCACGTGGACGCCGACGGCATGAAGTTGTACCACCCCAAGGGTTCGGGCTCCCTCTCCCTC
Source organism: uncultured Rickettsiales bacterium (assembly GCA_964436045.1). Classification (GTDB taxonomy): domain Bacteria; phylum Myxococcota_A; class UBA796; order UBA9615; family CAYRNR01; genus CAYTBN01. Next base: position 53,233 of record CAYTBN010000041.1, read on the forward strand.
AACCTCGACATGGAGCCCTGCCTCCTGAGCAGCACGCCACCGCCGCCGGACTAGCTGTCTTGGAGGCCCCGTCACGGGCTGGTATCGTGGGGTGTCGCGGGGGGGGAACGTGCGCTGGTCCGCGCGCGACGGAGGGGTGTTGCCGACTGCCCGGGCCCGTACCTCGACCCACGGTGTGGGGCGCCGCGCACGGACTCCCCGGGCCGCCCCGATCGCCGCGCTGATCGCCGCACTCCTGCTCTCGAGCCCCGCCGCGGCGGAGGAGCTCCAGCAGATCCTCGAGTTCCAGGTCTCTGCACCGTCGGGCGTCGTGTTCGAAGACGTCGTCGTCGTCTTCGATCGGCTCGGTGAGGAGATCGAGGTCGTCCTGGCCGACGACGGCCGCGACTGGGTCGATCTCGCCAACGATGGCGTGTATCTGGGGCGCCACCAGGGCGAATACAGCCGGTATATATCGGTCCGCATCCGGGCAAACCTGCAGGATGGCACCTCGCCCGAGATCTACTCCGGCGTCGTGCGCACCGGTGACCGGCACCGGGCGGAGCTGGGCTGGATCGTGATGACCGGCCAGAATGGGTCCCTCAAGGCGATGCGCGCCGCGACCGCGTACCCCGGCAATCGAGTGTGGCACCAGGATGTGGCCCAGCTCGTGGCCAGCGCGGGCTGGGCGGTGTTCCTGCTGTACTACGTGAGCCGTCTGGTCTGGCTGCGAAGGAAGGAACGCGCGGGATGTCCTCCGTCCAACGCTCCCTCCTGACGGTCGGGTTCTTCGCGGTCGTCGCGCTGTGGTTCACCTGGCCGCTGGCCACCGCGCCCCACGCCCTGCTGCTGTCGCGGCACTTCGACGTGTACACCATGGTGTGGCTGTTCGGTGCGGCGCCCACGGTCTCGGCCGCGGGGACGACGTCGCTGTCCTCGTGGCCCGTGGGCGAGAGCCTGATGCTCCTGGACAGCAGCCTGCTGTTCGGACTGGCGCGCCTGGCCGGGCGGGCGGTGGATCCGGTCTGGTTTGTGTCGGCCTGCACCCTGATCGGGCCGGTGCTGTCTGCCTGGGCCGCGGAGCGGGCGGCGTTCCACTGCCTGGGAGCCCGCTGGCCCTGGAGCCTGATCGCCGGGCTGGCGTACGGGTTCTCCGGCATCGCCACCACCGCGTTGCTGGAGGGGCACGTCTACTTCCTGTTCAATCCCTGGCTGCCCCTGCTGGCCTGGGCGTGGTTCCGGGCGGTGGGCGGGCAAGGGCGCTGGTATCACGGTGCCGCGTCCGGCCTCTGCTTCGCCCTCGCCCTGAGCACGAGCGCCTACGCCGGGATCTGTGCCGCGCTCCTGGTGCTGATCTGGTTCGTCGGCGGGGCGCGTCGCCGCACCCTGACGGTGGGGCCCCTCGTGGCCGCGGCCGCGGTCGCCGTCCCGGTGGCGATCGCGTACGTCGCCACCGTGCTCTCGTCACCCCACGGCGCTCCTTTTCCGGTGGTGGAGGCCATCACACCGGACTCGATCTGGCGGGCGGGATCGACCGACCTGGCGAAGCTGCTGGCTTGGTCGCCGTCTTCCGATCTGTCCATGCACTCCAACACGCCGAGCCTCGCCCTGACGGCCCTAGCGCTGTGTCTGTTCGCCCCCAAGGTGCTCGCCGCCCGGGGGTGGTGGGTCGAGTGCCTCGTGCTGGGCGGGGGTGCCACGCTGCTGGCGCTGGGGAGCACCTTCCAGCTTGGTGCCGTCGACATGCCGGGGCTGCTGCGGCCGCTGGCGACCGACGAGATCACGACCTGGTTCCGCTTCCCGTCGCGGCTGATGTGGCTGTCGGGCCTGGGCTTGGGCATGGCGGCGGCCGCGGTGGCGAGCCAGCTTGCGCGTCGTCGCTGGGCCTGGGTATTACCCCTGCTCGCCTTCGCCACCGCGGATGCCGTCGTGATCGGGGGTGCGCCGTTCCGCACGGAGGAGATCCCGGCGGCGAGCCCGTCGGCCTACCAGGGCATGACCCGCCCCGGAGCCCTGCTCGAGCTGCTCCCCGACTTCCACGGGCGCGCCTGGGACGAGCAGATCTACACCCATAACCTGGTCTGCTACCACCAGCGCTCCCATGGCGCGCCGCTGGTCAATGGCTGCCTCCTGCGCAGTCAGTTCAGTGGCTCGGATCACCCGTTGGTGGGTGAACTGGAGCATGAGTTGCTGGCCTTCGAGCCGGACCCGCAGGAGATCCGATCCCTGGCCTTGGGGCTCGACGTCGCCTACATCGCGGTCCGCCCGGACCTCCTGCCCGCGGGCAGCCGCGAAGACGTGCTGGACGGGATGGCGGCGGCCTTCGGAGCGCCGACGGCCCGCAGCCGGGACGCGGGCGAATACGTGGTGCTCTACGACACGGCCGCCACGCCGCCGGAGCCCGAGGGCGTTCCGGCTGGGCCGGTGGAGGAGGGGCGATGATCCGGAGTGTCCTGTTGCCGTTGCTGTTGCTGTTGCTGTTGCTGAGCCTGCCCGGGGTCGCCAACGCCCAGGCGTACGGATTCCTGCTCAAGATCCAGGACCCCTCGGCATTCCTCGGCGACGAGGCGGAGGTGGTCCTCACCGGCCCCGACGGGAACACGACGGTCATCGTCCGTGACGATGGCACGATGCCGGACGCCATCGCCGGTGACCGGGCCTACTCGGCGTCCGTCTCCGAGCGCCTCGGGTCGCCCGTGACCGCCGTCATCACCGGAGGCGATTCCCGGTGGGAGGGGACCGCCGAACTCGACCTCGAGAGCGACAAGCCGGAGATCCACCTGCGGCTGCGGGCGGGGGGCGTGGCGGAGACCTTCGAGTCCGACCTGGAACTTTCCCCGGTGTCGATGGGAGACCAGAGCGATGCGCCGCCGCCTCCGGGCGTGGACCCGGGGATCGGAGTCTGGCTCTGGGGTTTCCTCTTCCTCGGGGTCGGCGTCGGCGTGGGGATCGCGGTGGTGCGGCTCGGCCGCCGGCCGACGGCGGCCAGTCCCCTCGCAGGTGTCCGGGCCCAGCACGAGGCGCCGAGACGGATCGAGCCCGCCGACCTGGCTGCCGCCCTGGAGGGGCCGCTGGCGGGGACCCGGCTGGCGGTGCTCGGAACGCTGCGCTGGCCGCCGGAGAACGCCATCCCGTGCGTGGAGCAGGCGCCCCTCCCCATCGAGCTCGTCCGGGCGGTGGAGCGCCTCGCCGTGGAGCCGGGTCCGCCGGTCGCCCTGCTGTTGACCGCCCCGGATCTGCTCGACCGCCCCGGGCCGGGGGATCCCGTGGTCGACCTGGCACGAGAGGTCGGCGGCCGGTTCCCCCTGTGGGTCGTCGGGGGCCCCCAGGCCTGGACGCAGTGGTCGCCGGGCCAGGAGTGATGGCCCGCCGTCGGCGAGGTCAGCCAGCCGAGACCGGGTAGATCCGCAGCGGCCCCCGCAGCTCGTAGTCCCCGCCCAGCATCCGCTCGATACACGCGAAGTAGGCGTCGACCTCGGACCGGTCCAGCAGCGCCTGGTCGTGCTGGCCGACCAGGAAATCCTCCTCGACGTACACTTCCTCCACGCCGATATCGCGAAGATCGCCGTGGGCCTCCTGCTGACTGACCGGCAGGGTGATGTCGGCGTCCTGCTCGCATGCCACCAGGTGGGCCAGGCCGGGACGCTTGAAGAGCTGCTGGTAGGGTGCCGGTGCCATGGCTTCGGTGGGGGGCATCATGCTGGAGACCATCGGCCGGCCGTGGACGGGCTGGTCCAGGAGCGAGGCCATGTTCCGCCGCAGCTCCCCCGAGGGGATCGGGAGCAGGAGGACCGGTCCCTCCCTCTCCGACAGCACCCTGGCCACCGCCGTCGTCTGGTTGCTCGACGTGGTCAACGGCAGCTGCCTCTGCACCACGAACGCCTCGGCCAGCAGGAGTGACGCCAGGATGACCGCGACGAGGGGGACGTGGGAAGCCCGTGGAAGGCGGACCGCGCCGCCCGCGATGAGCAACGCGATGGCCGGTGAGGCGATGTAGAGGATCCGATTGGGCCACCAGTAGCGCTTGAGCATCGGCAGGTGGTCGAACAGGTGGAAGGCTCCGGGCAGCGGCAGTTCACCGGGCAACTTGATCCACAGACCGGTCGCCAGCCAGACCGCCAGCCCGATCCAGCACAGGGGTGCGGCCCAGCGGCGGGCGCGCATCCCGACGACGCCCAGCAGCGCCAGCCCCATGGCGAGGGGGGCGGGCCGGAAGTGGCCCATGATCATCGAGCTGAACGTCAGCGCCCGCAGCTCGATCACGTCCGCGACCCGGGCCATCTGGCCGGCGATCTGGATCTTCGAGCCGCTCGACAGGTCGATGGCCGGGAGGATCGACGCGCCGAGCAAGGTGTAGGCCAGCGGGAGACCTGCCACCAGGAGGATCCCGACGAGTGCCAGGCTCGCCGGGCGCAGGACGGGCTTCCGTTCCACCCTGGCCAGCACCAGCAGGACACCCAGCGCGAGGGTCACGAAGAAGCCGAAGAACCAGTAGGACAGCGCGGAGAACCCCAGGCAGGCCCCGCCCACCACAGCCTCCCACCGCCGGCCGCTGACCAGCGAGCGGGCGAAGAGGCCCAGCGAGAGCGGGATGAAGGCCGCGCCGACCACCTCCATGAACCGGCCCTCGTCCATACCCCAGGTGATCACCGGCGCGCACTGGTAGGCCACGCCCGCCACCAGCCCCGCCGGATGCGAACGCCACCAGCGGGCTGCCAGCCACGCCATGGCGCAGCCCGCTGCCCACAGGGTGGCGACCTGCCAGATGGTGAAACCGGCGGACCGGCCGAAGACCGCGACGAAGGGCCAGGCGGTGTAGACGTCCAGCGGAAAGCCCAGCAACACCACGAAGTCGATGCTGCAGGGATACATCTGCATCCGGTTGTGGGTCGCCGCCGCCAGCCCGCGGGACTGGATCATCCAGTGGTGGGCGACGTTGCCTGGCAGGTCGGGCGTTCCCCCGGCGTAGAGTTCCCAGGGTGTGATGCTGGCGGGCCAGAGCACGAACACCGCGGTCACCGCCAGGAGGATCGGAACCCACACACCGCCGGGGCCCGGCGATCCTAGCCGGGGCAGAACGACGGGAGGACGCAGCACGCTGGCCGGCGAGCGGTCCGGCGACGGGAAGAATCGTCGCCAGACCCCGACGCCCAGGGCGCGCACGGCGCCGAGGCGTGCGCGGGCGGTCCGCCCCCCTTGCGGCCGGGTTCCGGGTTCCATCCCGCCATGGTACCGCCCCTACGCGGGCGGGGTGGGGTCAACCTCGTCCGGCGACCGCTGTCCGCAGTTCGGCCAGGATGACCTCGGGCTGGACGACGGCGCTCTTGAGGTCGGTCAGGTTCTTGTACAGGAACTGCTTCTGATCGTCGTCGAGCAGCTCGAGGAGCGAGGCCTCCAGACCCAGCCGCGCGTCGGCCTGCCCCGGTACGAAACGTTGCTCGAGCTGTTTTTCGTAGAGCTCCAGGGCGGTGGTCAGGGAGGCGTCGTCCAGGGCCCGCGCCGTGCCCTCCATCCGCACGATGGCCGCGATGATCTCCACGTCGCCGACCCTGTACATCACATCGGGCAGATCCTCGCCGACCAGGGATCGGTACTCCTCGGGGACCTCGACTCCGGTGGGCAGGGCAGCGCCGTCGCCGGCGACGGGATCCGCTCCGCCGGGGGGAACCATCTCGCCGACGGGTAGACCCATCTCGCCCGTCGGCGGGAGGCCCGCGTTGGGCAGCCCGACGGTCGGTATCTCCTCGAGTGCGGCAAGCCGGTTCCACGAGCGAATCTGACCGACGGCCAGCAGGACGAGAACGCAGAGGATCAGCAACGCGCACAGGGTGATCGCCACCAGCAAGATTCGATTGTTCGGGTGTGCAGCCTCGGTTTCATTACCCATCGTCAGCCTCCTCGGCCGACGACTATGTTAGTGAGATGGTCATTCGATGACAATGCTCCTGCGGACGATCGACAGGCAATTCGCCGCGGAGTGCTGCGATCCCCGAGCCGCCCGCAGTCGCACTCGGCCTCGATCCCCCAGTGCCTCAGTATCACCCCATCACGGACGCGAGGTCAGCCCGAAGGGGGACATTTTTTTTCGAGGTGCGGATCCCCGGCGGTCGCCGAGGGTGCGCTGGCGGAACTCAGGGATCGGCGCCGTCGTTGATCCACTCGGCGATATCGTCGATCTGCTGCTGGGTCAGGCTGCCGATCAGGGGCATCTGGGAGCCACTGCCGCCCACGCCCAGATGGGTGCCGTCGACCTTGTGCCACAGGTAGCTGAGGCTCGTGTCCCCCGGCTCCACCCGATCCATGGTCGGGAGCTGGCTCGCGGGCACGTCGACGGTGTCGCCGTAGGTGTTGCCGTCGTCCAGGGCCAGTCCGCTGTTGTGCCCCGGCACGTGGCAGCTTGCGCAGCTGGGCGTGAACACCTCGTCCTGGACGTCGGCCAGCGGGATGTCGCAGTCCTCGTCGTCGTCGTCCACGAGCTGATCACAGTCGTTGTCGATCCCGTCGTCACAGTCCTCGATGTTGCCCGGGTAGTTGTCCGGGTCGCTGTCGTCGCAGTCGTCGCCGCCGCAGGCGGCGTCCAGGAAGCCGTCGCCGTCGTCATCGGCGCAGGCCTGGCCGCAGGCCGGATTGTCGGATCCCGGGGTGCCCAGGTCGCCGGCGCCGAACACTCCCACACCCTCGCACCAGGCCCCGCCGTCATCGTTGAGCGCGGCGTCGTAGCTGACCGGATCGAGGGACATGGAAGCACCGGTGGGATCGGGCCAGGTCGCGCCGCCGTCGTACTCGACGCCGTCCAGCTCCACTCCGCCGTGCTCGAGCACGATCTCGTCGTCGCCGTTGGCCAGGAAGAAGTCCTCGTAGACGTAGTCGACGGGCGCGCCGCCGTTGACTCCCTGGTCGCCGTTGAGGCCCAGGACCACGTAGCCGCCCGCGGCCACGACCAGGTCGCCTTCGATCACGATCGAGTCGGCGCCCAGGTCGGAGACGGTCATGCCCACCAGGTTCAGCGCCAGGTGGGTGGTGTTGTACACCTCGAACCACTCGCCATCGGCATCGTCGACCACGTCGGGGTTGTGCAGGATCTCGGTGATGATCACGTCGCCCTCGATCAGGACGCCGTCGTCGTACAGGCCGTTGCAGTCGTTGTCCTTGCCGTCGAACACCTCGCTGAGACCGGGGGCAACGTCCGGATCGTTGTCGTCGCAGTCCTCGTCGTTGGCCACGAATCCCGATGGCTGGTCGCAGGCCAAG